>CAVOSE010000034.1:0-92783 GCA_963698775.1 uncultured Gammaproteobacteria bacterium | reverse complement strand
TGAGCGATTCCCAGCCTCACCGTCTCCTCCGGGCCGAACCCGACCGCACCGTCTCGAAGTCCAGCTCTCCGATGGCGAGTCGCTGCAGGTCGATCTCTCCGAACTCATCGCGCGATCACCGGCCTATGCCGCGCTGCGCGACCCCGACGTCTTTTGCAGCGTCGTCGTCGACGACTGGAGCCACGGCGTCGACTGGCCGAGCCTGGACCAAGGACTCGCCATCGAGACCCTAATCCGCCTAGCGCGGGAGCAGACCGGCAAGGCGATGCCCACCGAGGCATTCAATGCCTGGCTGCAACGCCATCGGCTCACGCTCACCGCGGCGGCCGAGGCCCTCGGCCTATCTCGGAGCAGCGTCGTGCGCTACCACACCGGGCAGCGGCCAATCCCCATCTACGTCGGCCTCGCCTGCGAGGGCTGGGAGGCCCGCAAGCGGCATGCGGCGGCCTAGCCGAACAGCGGCAGCGGCAGGCTGCGTGCCTGACGGTCGGCGATGTGCGCGATGGGGTCGGTCAACGCACTCGGTGCGGCGAGCGATCGCGGGGGTCGTCGGCTCCGGGGGGTTACTCGAATAAGGACGCAATTCTTTCGCTCGGGGCCATCGACCCGGCGCTGTTCCCAGCTCGATTCCCGGGTTGGCCCAGGGCGGGCAAACGCCCCGACTAGGGTTCGTCCGGCCCCCACATCGCCGCGCTCTCGACGATTTGCAGCCGGGTAATGCTGGCGAAGACGAGATCGATCGAGAGGCCCACGAAGCCCATCGCGAGGATGTACGCATAGGCCTCTTCCAGCCGGTAGCGCTCGGAGAGATCCAGCACCGCCGCACCGACCCCCGTGCGCCCGCCGATGAGCATCTCCCCGGCGATGCAGACCGCGAAGGCCACGGTGGCGGAGACACGGCTCGAGGCGAGGGCCTGGACGGCGGCACCCGGTGCGACGAAGTGGCGCAGGAAGGCCGGCTGGCTCGCGGACAGGATCAGCGCGAGCTCCCGATACCGCGTCGCGCTCTGGCGCGCGGCCTCGGCGGTGCCCGGAAACACGTACAGCGCCGAGGCGAGGCCGGCGACGACGCCGATGGACAGACCGCCCGGGCCGATCGCCACCAGGGCGACCGGGAACAGGGCGATCGGGGGGATCGCGCGCAAATAGCCCAGCAGCGGCAGCAGCATGCGCCAGGCCCGCGCACTGACGCCGGCGGCAAAGCCGAGCGCGAGGCCGGCCCCGGTGCCGGCGGCGAAGGCCGCGATCCAGACGCCGAGCGTTCGGCCCCAGTTGCGCCAGAACTCAGCGGTCAGCGCCAGCTCCGCGGCGCTCTGAATCACGCCGGTCGGCAGTGGCAGGGCCAACGGCGACACCCACCCAATCCTGACCACCGCCTCCCAAATGGCAAGGACTAGCCCGATCAGCAGCAGGCCGATTAGGCTATCGCGAAGATGCGTCGTGCGGATTCCCATAGGGCCTCTACCCGGTGTGCACAGGTCGCGTGCTGGGTCAGGTCGATCTCATCGGCGATGGTCGCCGGCGGCCCGCTGATGAGACAGCCGCGGTCCACGACACCGGCGAGCTCGCCAACATTGTGACTGACCAGGCAGACGCAGCGCTGCCCCTGTGCACAAAAGTCACGTAGATAGCTATAGACGCGCTCCCGTTGGACGAAATCGAGCATCGACCAGCCTTCGTCGATCAAGAGCACGTTCGGCGGATTGGCGAGCCAACGCGCCAGCGCGAGCAGCTGCTGCTGGCCGCCGCTGAGCTGGTGCGGATAGCGATCGGCCAGATGGCCCAGTCCCAGGGCGTCCAGCGTCTGCGCGGCCTCGCGGCGACGCCGGCGGGGGCTGCGCCCCGCGACGCGACCAGGCAGCGCCACGTTGTCCGCGCCGGTGAGCCACGGCAACAAATTGGCCGCGACGTGCTGACTGATCATGCCGACGGAAACATCGGCGCCCGCGCGACGCACGGCGCCCCCCGTTGGCCGCAGGATGCCCGCGAGCATTCGCAGCAGCGACGTCTTCCCACACCCATTCGGCCCCAGCAGCCCGACCATCTCTCCCGCGTGCAAGGTCAGGTCGACGCCCGCCACGATCGGGCGGGCATCCGCGTCGGCGCCGATACGCAAAGACAGATTCTCGGCGCGGAGCAGGCAGCGCGCGCTCGCCCCCGAGGTCTCTCTGCCGCAAGGGCTTCGCATCCGCGTCAGTCCTGATCGATGCCGGCGAACAGCGTTCGCACGGCGACCGGCGCCTCGATCATCTGCTCCTGGTACAGCAGGTCGACCGCGGCTTGGATTTGCTCCAGCTCGCTCGCGTTCGGGTAGGCGACCCAATGGTACAGGGCCGATCGCTCGGCGACTGCCGCATCCGCCCCGGTGCGGCGGGCTAGCACCGCGCGCGACTCGGTATCATGCGTTTCGATGTAGCGAACCGCTTCGTCCAACGCGCGCAGCAGCTTCGGCACGAGCGTCGGGCGCGCCTTCGCGACCTCCGTGGGGATGGCCGCGGAGCCGAGCCAGAATGGATCGCTGATGATGGCCGTGCGGACACCGGTCGCAACGGCCCTCGCGCCGTTTTCGAGCGCAATCGAGCCGTAGGGCTCCACCGTGAATAGGGCGTCGTACGCGCCGCCGAACAGGCCCTGCACCTGCGCGGAGGTCGAGACCTGGATGAGTCGCACGTCTTGCGGGACCCGGTAACCGAGCCGCTCGAGCACGATCAGCGCGTAGGCCTTTTGGCTCGGGCCGCTGTAGGTGCCGAGGGTGCGCCCGCGCAGATCGCCGAGGGTTCTGACGGGCGAATCCGGTCTGACGAGCACATAGCTGCCCGGGTCCGCGCTGGTTTCGCTGGTCGGGAACAGGAAACGCAAGGTACCTGGTCGTCGCGCCTCGATCGGTATCAGGTTGGCAAAGGTGGACAGAATGAGATCCGCTTTACCCGCCGCCACCAGCTTGGCGCCCTGTCCCGGATCGCGGACATCGATCCAGCGTACCGCGAGGCCGTTCGCCTCGAGCATGCCCTGCTCTTCTGCAACGTAGACGGGCAGTAAGCCCGTGAACGGTGTGTGCGGAATCCTGATTGATATCAGTCTCTTGCCGGTGTGCTCCCGATGCTGCGTTCCATCGGCGTCGTCGGTGTCCCGGCTGCAGCTGGACACGAGGCAGGTGAGTGCAGCGATGGCAATGATCGAAAGACGCATGGCGATGCCTGTGATCGGGTAGCGGACACAATGGCCTGGACAACTGCCGCACCGCGGCGCTTCACGCAGAGGTCGGACCCCATCTGTTCAAGAATCGAGGATCAATTCTTGCACTGGGGTTTGACGCCGGTGGTTTCGGACCGATTCTTGCCATAGGATAGACCGATGTCGAGCCTCCAGGCTATCCCATGAGCCAGATTCAACCGAGCCAACTCTCGCAACTGCTCGTCCCCGCGGGCCTCGCGCGCGGTTCGCGCGAAGCGTCGGCACAGTTTGGCGCGATGCGGGTCGACGAGCGGCGGCCGGAGTTCGTCTCCGGTTTGCCGCTGCAGGAGTCCGAGAGCGTCCAGCTGGGAGCGGGACATGCCGCCTATGTCTCACGCAGGGTGCTCGGACGCGATGTCGTGCTGATGGCCTACAAAGTGGCGCCGGAGCTACGGGTGCATTCTGTGCCGCATGAGGACTGGTTGATCCTCTTCATGGCCATGAACCCGCAAGCCGCATTCGTGATCAACGGACGCGAGGCCCGTACCTGGGAGTTGACGCTGGCGGCGGGGCGCGACGGCTACATGACGGCGGGGAAGGACCGCAGGAATCTGGCCGTCGCAGTCCGCAAGCGTCGTATGGCCCAGGCCTGCGCGGCGCTGGCCGGAATCGGGCCGGAAGACGTTCATCTGCAGGACTGCGTTCTGCTGCCCGAACAGGACCCGGACTGGTGTCTCCGCCGTGCGCTCATCAACGCCTCCAGATCGCCCGGGGGGGCGCGGACATCGCTGGGCGAGTTTTCGATGCCGACAGCGGTGGAGAATGATCTGGTGTCGCTGCTCGCGGCACAACTGCTGCCCGCGCTGCGCAGCGCCCCCGATGCGAGCCCGTTTCGGCTGGATGCGCTGCGCGTGGTGCGCGCCGCCACGGCGCTGACCAAGACCGACCCGGCGCCCAGCCTCGCCGAGATGTGCGCGGCGGCGGGCGTCAGTCAGCGCTGGCTGCACAAGTGTTTCGTCGATGTGATCGGCATACCGCCGTACCGGTATGTGCGCTTGGCCCGGTTGACGAAGGCCCGGGAGCGGCTGTTGGCGTCCGACGGCGACTTGAGGCTGGTGAAGACGCTCTCCCTGTCCCTCGGCTATCGCCTGAGCGGCCGTTTTGCCGCGGAGTACCGCTCCGTGTTCGGGGAAAATCCATCCGAAACGCTGCGGACTCGACTGTGCGCCTGAGTGCATTGGCCCCGAGCGCCGGGTTGGCAGCACGTCGCCCGGGCCTCCTGCTGCTCTGCGTGCTGACAGCGTCCGTGCAGCTCGGCTGCGCCACCAAGGTCCGGGAGCTGATGCCGACGCCCGCGACCTTTCATCTGCCGACGGCACGGACCATCTTCGAGCAGGTGCCGCCGCAGCGGCGCACAGACGACATCGACCTGCTCTACGTCACCGACCGGGCGCCCGGCACCAGCGACGACGCCGAGCTGCCCTACGGAGAGGAACGCGCGCGGACCACGCGCTTCGGCTCGGCGGACATCCTCCTGCGGCCATCGATGACCTGGGATGAGCTGCGTCGTCATAGCCTTGCCAATCGACGCGACCTGCGCATCGGCATGGAGCTGGGCGTCGTCGACGAGCTGGGCCGGTATCCCGAGGGGCCGTATCGCGTCGAGCGCACCGTAAGCGGTCTGCGGCGCGATCCGGCGGTGATGGACGCGCACCGGCGCGCCGATGCCGCGCTCCAGGCGGAGGTCCAGCGCCGTCTCGCGCTGGCGCCGACCAAGGAGGTCGTGCTCTATGTGCACGGCTTCAACGAGACCTTCGCGACCGCCGCCTTCACCGCCGCCGAGCTGTGCCATTTCCTCGGCCGCGCGCACGTCTGCGCCTTCTTCACCTGGCCCGCTTCCAGCACCGGCAACCCGCTGATCTCGTTTACCAGCACCACGGAATCGGCGACCTACTCGATCGGCCACCTGAAGCGCACCATCCGCACCCTGGCGCACACGCCGGGCGTCGAGGGCGTGCACCTGCTGGCCCACAGCCGCGGCAGCGCGCTGCTGCTCAACGCCGTGCGCGAGCTCAGCATCGAGGCCATCGCCGCCGGCGATAACCCCAGCGAGACCATGAAGCTCAAGCATCTAGTGCTGATGTCACCGGACATCGACGCCCAGGTGGCCCGCGCCCAGTTGGAGATCTTCGCCTCCGATCCGGATCTCACGACGCGCTGGCGATCCGCCGACCTGCCCAAGTTCCTCAGCGGCCGGCTCACGATCTACGCCTCACCCAAGGATCGCGCGCTGCTGCTGTCCAAGCTGCTGTTCCGCAGTAGGGAGCGCGTCGGCGAGCTGACGCCCGACAGAATCTCGGAGACCACGCAGGACTACTTCGCGACCCTGGGCAACGTCGACATCATCGTCTTCGAAGGCAAACGCACCGACTTCTTCGGCCACTCCTACTTCACGTCCAACCCCCGGGTGAGCGCGGACCTCATCGAGCTGATTCGCAACGGTACGCTGCCCGGGACCCCGCAGCGCCCGCTGATTCGCAGCGGCAGGATCACTTGGGAGTTTCCGGTGAACGCTGCAGGTCCGGAACGACACCAGGCAGCCGAAGGCTTCTCGCGCTAACGCCGCGGGAGTCGGCCAGCGCATCACGAACGCCGGCCATCACGGTTTTCAGCCTATGCTGCCCATCGACGCCAAAATATTGCGGCATACCGGGTCGAAAGATCGCAGCCAGGGCTGGCACATCACTCCGTGAACTTCGGACCAATACGGACCCTGATCGCAGGAGGCCGTTCTCGATAGAGCTACTGTCATGCTCGGTGTGGCAAAAACACAATGAAGCGCCCTTCAGGTCGATTTCTTCCGCTTTGGGTCGATTGCAGACCTCGCGAACACCCGCTAGGGGCTGCCCCAAGGTGGGATAGATCGCCGGTAGCGAGGTGGGCGAATTATAGAAATTCGTGACCAAACACTGTTGGGAATGACGCAGCCGCCCCGGAAAACACCCGGCCGGCGACACTTTCCCGTCCCATGACCCTGCCGTCGCCATCGCGATTGCAAATCGCTCCCACAGGGCTCGCACCACCCCATGTCGCCCCCAGAGGCAACTCACGTCAAACGATATCGAACCGCTCGAACTGCATCGTGAACTGGCCGCGACCCTGGGTCAGGCTGCGCAGTTCCGTGGTGTAGCCGAGCAGGGCCTCGAGCCCGACCTCGCAGGTGATGGATGCGGTGCCATCGCGGGTATCGCCGGCAGTGGCCGTGCCCTGGATCAGGGCACGGCGCTGCTGCAGATCGCCGAGTACGCTGCCGAAGTTGTCTTCCGGAACGACGATCTCGACGCGCATAACCGGATGCAGCGCGGCGGGGGCGGCTTCGGCCAGCGCCTTGCCGATGGCGCGGGCGACAGCAGCGGCGAGCGCGTCCGGGCTCGATGCCGGTCCGAACAGCTCGACCTCGACCAGGCTGAGGGCGACATCTTCGATCGGCGCGCCGTGCTGCGGCCCGCTGGCCAGGCCGAGTTCGATACCTTGCCGCAGGCCGGCCTGCTGTTCCGGGCTCAGTTCGGCGGCTTCCGGGCGCACCTGTGGCGCGACCGTGACCTCGTTGCCGGCGCCGCGGGACCGCGGCGCGAGCCGCACCTGCACGCGGGCGGTGAGTTCGGGCTGCTTGCCGTCCGGGCTCGGCGGGCGCGTATACAGGGCCTCGGCGGTCGCGGCACGGCTAATGGTCTCGCGCACGGCCACCGCCGGGCGGCCGCTGCGCACCTGTTGATGAAACTCGCGCTCCAAGCGTTCGAGGATGATCTGCAGATGCAGCTCGCCCATGCCCTTTAGCAGGCGCTGGCCGGTCTCTGGGTCTTCGGCGACCTGCAGGGTGGGGTCTTCCTGCTCCAGCTTGTCGAGCGCCTCCAACAGCTTGTCCTCATCCGTGCCGGCGGCGGGCTCGATGGCCAGGCTCAGCACCGGTTGGCGCAGGTCGATGCGCTCCAGGGTCAGCAGGTGGTCGGGTGCGCAGAGCGTGTCGCCGGTGGTCGCATGGCGCAGCCCCGCCAGCAGCACGATCTGGCCAGGCTCGGCGTGGTCGAGTCGGGTCTTGCGCCCGGCGTCGGTGTCGAAGATGCGCGCCACCTGCTCGGTGACGGTACGCCCATCGCTGGTGATGAAGGCGACCTTGTCGCCGGGTTGTAGCCGATTGCGGTAGACGCGGGTGAAGCAATGCCGGCGCCCGTCCCAGAGTTGCACCTTGAACACCAGCGCGGCGAGCGGACCCTGGTTGCCCAACACCACCTCCTCGGCGCCGCCATCCGGTCGATGCGCCAGCGCCGCTGGGCGGTCCAGCGGCGCCGGCAGCAGGTCCACCGCGGCATCCATGATCGGCTGCACGCCGAGGTTGCGCAGGGCACTGCCGCCAAAACAGGGAAACAGCGTGCCGGCCAGCGTGCCTTTGCGCAACGCGGCGATCAGCTCGGCGGGATCGGGCTCCTCGCCGCCCAGCACGCGGTCCGCCAAGCGCTCGTCCGCCTCGGCGGCGGCCAACAGCAGGGTCTCGCGCAGCTCCGCAAGCGACCCCCAAAGTGGGTCTGGACAGGGCTGTACCGAGACCTGCTCCCCCTGCTCGCCACCGAAGCGCAACAGGGTCTTGTGCACCAGGTCCACCACCGCGTCCTGCGGAGTGTCCGCCTGGATCGACACGCCCGGCTCCGCGGCCATGATCGGCACGGTCACCGCGACCGGCTCGACCCCGAGCTTTTCGCGAATATGGGCCAGGCTGCGGAGAAAATCGGCGCCGGGGCGGTCCATCTTGTTGATGAAGAACAGCACCGGCAGCCCAAAATGACAGCGTTGGCGCCAGACGGTCTCGGTTTGGGGCTCGACCCCGCGCACGCCGTCGAGCACCAGAATGACCCCATCAAGCACGCGCATGGAGCGCTCGACTTCGATGGTAAAGTCCACGTGGCCAGGGGTGTCGACCACCTGCAATAGGTGATCACGCCAAGGCGCGCGAGTGACGGCAGCGGTAATGGTGATACCGTGCTGCTGCTCCTCGGCCATCCAGTCCATGTGCGCGGCGCCGTCGTGCACCTCCCCGATCTTGTGGGAGGCGCCGGTATAGAACAGGATACGCTCGGTCAGCGTGGTCTTGCCGGCGTCGACATGGGCCGCGATGCCGATGTTGCGCACATGGGAGAGCTTGGCATACCCCTGTCCGGACGCAGATTGTTTCACTTGACTCATGAAATCGAGAACTTGCGGAGAGCTGAAGATGAAGAACGACAAGCGGCCTCGCGCCGACGCCAAACTGGCCCTGGCCGCCGCGGCTTGCGCGCTGGCCTCGGTCCTGCCGACGACGACCAGCGCCGACGTCTACCGGTTGCCGAGTACCAGTGACAGTGTCATCGGCGTGCCCTTTTATGTAAAGGCCGATTCAAAACACACGCTACTCGACATCGGGCGCCATCATGGGCTGGGTTACGACGAGATGGAGCAGGCCAACCCGGATGTGGACATGTGGGTACCGCGGGGCGGTGAGGACGTGCTCGTGCCAACCCAGCACGTGCTGCCGAATGGGCCGCGCAACGGCATCGTACTGAACCTGGCCGAGAAGCGGATGTACTTCTACCGCACTCCGACCGAGATCGAGACGTTTTCAGCCGGTACCGGACGCGAGGGTTGGGAGACTCCGGTCGGCAGCTACAGCATCATCGAAAAGATCAAGGACCCCACGTGGACACCGCCGGAGTCGATCCGCCGGGAGCACGCGGCCAAGGGCGACATTTTGCCCGCCGTGGTACCCGCTGGCCCGGACAACCCGCTCGGCATGTTTGCGCTACGGCTGAGCAACCCGAGCTATCTGCTCCATGGCACCAATAAGCCCTGGGGTGTCGGTATGCAGGTCAGCCACGGCTGCACGCGCATGTATCCGGAAGATATCGAGCGACTGTTCGGCCAGGTCGAGACGGGCACGCCGGTCACCATCGTCGATCAGCCCTACAAGGTGGGCTGGCTCGGCGATCAGCTCTATTTAGAGGTGAACGCGCATAGCGACGCTGCCAAGGGCAGGTCAGTGAAGGAGATTATTCCGACGTCCATCGCGAATGCCGATGGCGTGGTGGTGGATTGGGATGAAGTGAGGCGGGTCCAGACGGAAAATGCCGGCCTGCCACGGGTCGTGGGAGGCCGGCAGGGCTCAACGAGCTGGCATCACTTGGACATGATCTTCTGATACATGCGGTTGATGCGCTCCTCATTGGCCTCGCAGCAGGCCTGGGCGCCGTTGGCGGCGTCCATTGCGGCCTGGGCCATGTCACGGGCTTCCTGGTCGGTGGCGCAGCCGCCGAGCAGGGAGGCGCTCAGCAGAGCAGCGGCGGACAGGGAAGTAATCTTAACGTTCTTGGTCATTGAGTTTTCTCCGTTGAAGTGTGCCGATCGGCAACTGGTTTATAACACACGCGCAGGGTTTTTCCGAACCCTGGGCGACGAATGTTAACAGAATCGGACAGCGTCGTGTGGCAACAACGGAAGCGCCGATCAACATCCGTCTAGCCTTTTGTAGCGGGCTCTACGCCCAATTTCAAGTTTTGCGGTCGGCTTATCTCGCGACGAGACCGTATCATTTATGGCACACTGAGTGGCAGAAAATCGTACTCGGATTCTCCGCCCGTCGCGCCCATGTCGCGCGGTAACCAACAAAATGGCCAACATCGCGACACGGATAGCGCATTCGTTGTCGGCATCCGCGGCGCTCACATGTCCGCCGCGGCCAACTCATGGAATCCGCATGGAATCCGCCCACGGGCGATCCCCCAACGAACTCAAGGCCGCCTACGACGGGTCTCCGCCAGGCCTGAGAATCCGGCATAATCCCCACCCGCCGACCAGGTTATCCCCCAAACAAGGTTGGCCATCGCGCGGAGCCACCAGGTTCCGACACGGCTTTCACCCCAGGATTGACCTGTCATGACGCAAGCCCTGCGCATCCCCGACGATCGACATGGCCTCCGGGTCGACATGCAGACCGACAAGGACGAGCATGGGCAGCCGAGCCTAGGTGTTTTGTTCGACATGAAGGTAGATTGATGGTTGAGCGCTATTACCGTCGGGCCGAGGGCAACGGCGGCCCCAACCCGTTTCGCTGCGAAGGCTTCGTGCGCGGCGGCACGATTGCCTGCGCCGGCTGCGAGCCGATCGCCATCGACACCTTGCCAGCGTTCTTGCGGGCGTTGTTGGTCACCGACGGCACCGTCACCAAGATGCTGGAGGCCTATTTCTGGGAACCGGTGGTGGTCGATACCCTGCGCCAAGAGTTCATCACGGCGGAGGCCGAGATCCCATGGATCGACATCGCCGCCCGCGACCGCATCATGGTGCGCAGGGCGAGGCTGCGCGGGGCTGACAGCGGCAAGCATTACGCACATGCCTTCTCGGTGATCCGCACGGAGTTGATCCCGCCACATTTTCGCCAGCGGCTGATCGACCGCGAGATCGGCATCGGCGCGCTGATCCGCGACAGCGGCCTTGAGAGCTATCGCGAGGTCATGGAAGTTGGCGTAGAGTTGCGCCCGCTCGCCGATTCCGAGCGAAACGGGGAACAGACCAACGACAGCGTTGCCTCGGACGGTGTCTTCCGCACCTACCGCATCATTATCGCCGGTGTGCCGGTAATCCTGATCAGCGAGACCTTTCCACTACCGCTCTATCGCTGAGAGCGACATCGGTTGTGCACCTCGCCGCTCGGTCAACCCGTACCAAACAGAAAAATACCCGATAGGAGTCAGCATGATGGAAACCCACAACCCGTACCGCTCGCCGAACGCCGATGTCACCGCTCCAGCAGCGACCGGGCTCGACTCGACCAGCCCATTTGATCCGAGCGGTCGCTTCGGCCGACTCAGCTATATCGCCTGGGCCATGCTCTTCAGCGTCGCGCTGAACCTAGTCCAAGTACTTCTCGCCGCCGTGCTCGGGCCGACGGGCGCCGAGGCGAACCAGCCAGGCTTCGCTGTCGCCGCCGTCGGCGTCATCACCATCCTCCTGGGACTGGTGATGGTGGCGATTACGGTGCTGTTCGTCATCCGACGCCTGCATGACATCGACCTCAGCGCCTGGTGGGTATTGCTCGGCTTGGTGCCGGTGGTGAACCTAATCTTCGGCCTGTTCGTGCTGATTAAACCCGGCGACATAGGCACGAACAGATTCGGCCCGCCGCGCGACACTCGCGCCTGGGAGAAGATCGTCGGCGGCATCGGCGTTGCGTTGATTGCACTGTTGCTGCTGATGCTTGTCATCGGCCTGATCGCGGTGATGCTGAACCCTGAGCTGGTGCAGCAAATGGAGGCGGCCCTATCGGCACCCTGACCGACATCGACACTGGCCCAGCCCCCCAGATCGATACTCTGCGCGTTTTCGAGACACCGGAAGGTGTCGATCTGACCTTGCGCCTTGCCGGCCCGATCCCCCGCGCCGCGGCCCAGGCGATCGACTGGCTGCTGCGGCTGGTGCTCTATTTGGTGCTGGCACCCTTGGCGGCATTCTCCGGCGTCGGCGTCGGTCTGATGCTACTGGGCCTGTTTCTGGTCGAGTGGTTTTATCCGGTCTGGTTTGAGCTGCGCAGCGGCGCGACGCCTGGCAAGAAGGCCATGGGGCTGTTGGTGGTGCACGACGACGGCACGCCGGTGGGGCCATCGGCTTCGCTGATCCGCAATCTGCTGCGGGCGTTGGATTTTCTGCCGCTGCTGTATGCCACGGGGCTGATCAGCATGCTCATCGACCGGGACTTTCGCCGCCTTGGGGACCTCGCGGGTGGCACCCTGGTGATCTACGCGGATGGGCGCGCGACGGACCGCTGCATCCCCAAGCACCCGCCCCGCGCGCTGACGGGACGCCTCGACACAGACATGCAACAGGCCATCCTCGACTTCGCCGAACGCAGCCCGCGCCTCTCCCCGGCACGCTGCGCCGAGCTCGCGGAGCTGGCCACCGGGCGCCGCGACGGCCAGGATAGGCGCGGCGAAGCCGCCGTCGCAGATCTGCTCGGCATTGCCAGCTGGATTGCCCGCGGGCGATGAGGCAACAGCAGTTCGAGCGCGACAACGCCCAGACTTGGGACCGGTTCCGCGACCTGCTGACCCGGATGGAGAGTCGCCGACGCCCAGGTCCGGAGGTGCCGGTTCAGCGCCTGCCCCGACTGCTGCGCCAGATCAGCGGCCACTACGCGCTCGCGCGCAGCCGCGGCTACAGCCCCGGCCTGATCGACGAACTGCACCAACTCGTGCGGCGTGGTTATCGGCAACTCTACCAGGTGCGTCCCGCTTGGCCGCGGCAGGCACTGGCATTTGCCGTCGCTGGCTTTCCGCAAGCGCTGCGCCGACATATCGGCCTGTTCTGGCTTTCCTGCGCCTTGTTCTTTGGCCCGATGGCGGCGATGGGGCTCGCCTGTGCTTGGGATGGCGGCCTAATCTACAGCCTGTTGGAAGCGGAACAGGTGGCCGAGTACGAATCCATGTACGACCCCACCAACGCCAAGTTTGGCCGAAACGCCCAGCGGCAGGCCGACACCGACTTCATGATGTTCGGCTTTTATGTACGCAACAACGTTGGCATCGCCCTGCGCACCTTCGCCTGGGGACTCGCCTTCGGTATCGGCAGCCTGTTCGTGCTCGCCACCAACGGCCTGTTCACCGGTGCTGTCGCCGGACATCTGACCCAACTCGGCTTCGGCACGCCATTCTGGTCCTTCGTCAGCGGTCACGGCAGCCTGGAGCTGACCGCCATCGCGGTCTCCGGTGCCGGCGGGCTATTGCTTGCCAAGGCCTTGCTGGCACCGGGAAGGTTCAGCCGTGCCGCAGCACTACGCACCAACGCGGCAGAGGCCCTGCTCCTAGTGGGCGGCGCCATGCTGATGCTCCTACTCGCGGCGGTGGTGGAGGCGTTTTGGTCCTCCAGCCCGGTCATCCCGCCAAGCATCAAGTATGCGGTCGGCGCCCTGGGTTGGCTGTTGGTCGCCGCCTACCTGGGCCTCGCCGGACGCGCTCCCAACCCTGGGGCAGGCCATGGACCAAACCATCGATTCAACCATGGATCTTGACCACCTGAGCGCCGCTATCCGCCCGCGCAACCCATGGGAGAGCATCGACCTGGGCTTTGCGCTGGCGCGGCATTGGTTCCTCACCCTGTGGACACTGTGGTGGATGACGGTGCTGCCCATCGGCGGGCTGCTGTTGCTGGTGCTGTATACCCACCTCGACCTCTGGCTGTTGATCATCTGGTGGCTTAAACCGCTATACGAATCGCTGCTGCTGTTCTGGCTCAGCCGGGCGCTGTTCGGTGATGCGGAGACGATCGGTCGCACGGCACGACAGATTGGAGCGGCCTTCCCGCCGCGGCTATGGCCACAGTTGCTGTGGCGCCGGCTCGGCTCGGCGCGGTCCTTCACGATGCCGGTGACATTGCTGGAGCGGCTGTCCGGGCGCCATCGTGGCGAGCGCTTACGCGTGCTGCGGACCGGCGCAAGCGCCGCCTCCTGGCTCACCATCATCTGCGTGCACCTGGAAACCTTGCTGTGGTTTTCGGCCCTGCTGCTCATCGCCTTCATGATTCCCGACCAGCTGCCTGAAATGGACCTACGTGCCGCGATCTTCGATGATGATTCCTGGCTCTACTGGCTCGGGACCCTATGCACCCTGGCTGCCATGTCGGTGATCGCGCCCTTCTACGTCGCCGCCGGATTCGCCCTGTATCTGGGGCGACGCACGGAACTGGAGGCATGGGACCTGGAGTTGCGGTTTCGGCACGGCCTGGCCACTCGCGGCGGACTTGATCCACAACGCCTTGCCCCGTCAGATCCAGCCCCAGCAGCAGCCACGGACCCAGGGCCAGCATGAAGATCGGCGCAGTCACGCTGGCGCTGATGGCCTGGCTGTTCGTGACCGCCGCCCTCGCCGAGCCGGTCCGTGCGGAGACGCCGATACCGACCCCGGATGAGGCCCAAGCCCTCATCAAGGCCGTGCTGTCCGGCGAGGATTTCGGTTCCACCCGGGAACAGGAGACATGGGTCTAC
The DNA here is from genome assembly GCA_963698775.1 of uncultured Gammaproteobacteria bacterium. GTDB lineage: Bacteria > Pseudomonadota > Gammaproteobacteria > Chromatiales > Chromatiaceae > Thiohalocapsa. The sequence goes on along the minus strand of CAVOSE010000034.1, from coordinate 78,550 downwards.
ATCGGTGGCGCTGCCGAAAGCGAGCGGGGGGCAGATGACACCACCGACGGACTACCCATCGAGTTCATCCTGACCATCGCCTCGGCCCTGAAATGGCTACTTGGGATCGCGACGGCCGCGGCCCTGTTGCTGTTGGCCTATCGCCTGTGGCTGGAATTGCGCGGACTCCGCGTCGGCCAGCGCGGCTCTCAAGCCGGACCGGAGCCTAGCCCCGCCGCACCCACCAGCATCAGCGACGACGCGACAACGCTGGCCCCATTGCCCGCAGACATCACCGCCGCCGTCCACGCCCTGCTGGCCCGCAATGACGCCCGGGGGGCGTTGTCTCTGCTGTATCGGGCGCAGATCGCCCACCTGCGCGCGAGCGGCCTGGATATCCACGACAGCGCCACCGAGGCGGATTGCCTCGATGCCGCGGCACGCGCCGCGGCGCCTGCGGAACTCGCCTGGCTGCGCGGTCTGACCCAACTCTGGCTCCGGGTCGCCTACGCTCACCAAGCAGCCGACCCCGCTCAGATCGGACAGCTGCTCGCGACGCATCCGGCCGTCGTCGGGACCACTGAAGCGGGATGACAGCCCCGCGCATAAACCTCATCCCTTGGTTGCTGGGCGTCCTGACCCTATCGCTCGCGGCGGCCGCCTGGCTCTGGTTCGAACGCAACTTCGAGCGACGCACGCTCGAGGTACCGACCGGGTGGTCGAACGCGGCCAAGCGCAACCCATTCCTGGCCGCGGAGCGCTTCCTGCAACGCATCGGTGTCGAGGTCGAAAGCGCCCCTGGACGCGCACTGCTGCGAGACCTTCCACCCCCTGGCGACATGCTCGTCGTCAACGGCATGGATGCGCTCAACACCAGGCGTCGCGAACTCCTGCGGCAGTGGCTAGAAGACGGTGGCCAGCTCCTGATCGAAGCAACGCAGGTGTTGGCGCCCGGTGAGATGCCGCGCGCGAATGACTTCCTGGCAGAGGTCGGTGTTCTGCTCCGCGCCAACGTCGACGCCGACGATGGCGAGGCCGTCGCAGAGATCGAATTCGTCGCCTATCCGGAGCCCGTTGAGGTCGGCTTCGTCGCCGGCTTCTTTCTCGAAGACGCCACACAGCAGGCGATCGCTAGCGCGCGCGCTGACGGCCTGCCAAGGCTGCTCCAATACCGCATCGGCGACGGGCTGCTCACCGTCACGAGCGACAACATCTTTCTGACCAACGCGGACATCGCGCATCACGACCACGCACTGGCCTTGGCCCTGCTGAGCGCCGACGTGAACAAGGTCTGGCTGATCCACGACCATGCCGCGCCGGATCTAGGGACGTTATTGTGGAATGCAGCACCGCAGGCCATCATCGCCGGCACACTACTTATAGCAGTCCTGATATGGCATCTGGGCGGCACGATCGGGCCCCTGCTGCCGACGCCGGCGCGAGTGAGGCGTGATCTCTCCGATCACCTCGAGGCCGCCGCCGCACTGATGTGGCGTCAAGGCCGCGGCGGTCTGCTGATGGAGGCGACGCGCAAGCGCATCGAAAAGGCCTGGCTGCGTCGCCATCCACTGCTGCACGACATGGAGCCGGCCGTCCGCGCACGCTGGATCAGCGAGCAGCTCGGCGCCGACACATCCGCTGGGCAGGTATACGATGCCCTCTACCAACGCCATCACAGCGCGCAAGATTTCATGGCACAGAGCCGCCTACTACAGCGGCTCTGGTCAGCGCTTTGAGCCCCACCACGACGCAACACCCGCATCTGCCACCATGACCGACCCCCGGCCGTTGAACCCCGAACGCCTCGCCGCTGCCAGCAGCCGATTACAGGCGCTGGAACAGCAGATCAACCAGACCGTGCTGGGCCAGGCGGTGGTGATCCGCGAACTGATCGTCGCCATGGCCGCGGCCGGACACGTTCTGCTGGAGGGACTGCCCGGTGTCGGCAAGACGCTGCTGGTGCGTGCCATGGCTCAGGGCATGGGCGGGCGCTATTCGCGCATCCAGTTCACGCCGGACCTGATGCCCGGCGATGTCACCGGGCACGCGATCTTCGACATGAAGAGCGAACAGTTCCACATTCGTCGCGGCCCGGTCTTCTGCAACGTCCTGCTCGGCGACGAGATCAACCGCGCGCCGGCCAAGACCCAGGCGGCCATGCTGGAGGCGATGCAGGAGCAGCAGGTCACCATCGAGGGCAAGGCACTGACGTTGGAGCCGCCGTTCCTGGTGATGGCGACGCAGAACCCAATCGAACAGGAGGGGACCTACCCGCTGCCCCAGGCGCAGCTCGACCGCTTTCTGATCAAGGCCTTCATCGACTACCCCAAGGCCGACGACGAGCTGGCCCTGGTCCGCCAGATCACCGGCGGCGCCATCGGCGACGGGCTGGACCTGTCGCGGGTCGAACGGGTGCTGGAGCCCGCGGACGTGCTGGACATCCAATCGGTGGCCGCTCGGCTGACCATCGACGACAGCATCCTCGACTATGCGGTGCGCATGGTGCGAGCCACCCGCGAATGGCAGGGCATCGACAGCGGCGCTGGTCCCCGCGCCAGCATCGCGTTGGTGCGCGCGGCGCGCGCCCACGCGCTGCTCTGCGGCAACGGCTTCGTCACGCCCAGCGACGTCAAGGCCGTCGCCCACGCCGTGCTGCGCCATCGCATCAAGCTCGGCGCCGATCTCGAAATCGAGGGCTACCGCGCCGACGACGTGCTGGCGGAGTTGCTGGCCAACGTCGCCGCACCGCGATCCTAATGAGGCCGGCTGCCCCGCTTTTGGCAGCGCTGGGCCTGTGGACGGGAATCGGCCTGCTCGCCGCCTGGTGGCCCGCCGCGGTCGGCCTTTGGCAGGGCCTCGGGCTGCTGCTGGGTGCGGTCGCGACCGCCGATCTGGTGCTGCTGCTATCAACCCGAGCACCGCAGGCGCTGCGTCAGGTTGCGGGCATCCTGCCGCAGGGGGTCTGGAGCCCGGTGGAGCTGAGCCTAACCAACCTGCATCGGCGCGCGCTGCGGCTGGACTGCCATGACCTGCATCCCGTCGCCTTCGAGACGCGCGACCTGCCTCAGACCTTGACGCTCAACCCGCTGCAGCGGATACGGCTGCGTTACCGGGTGCGCCCGCCCCGTCGCGGCCCCCATGCCTTCACCGGCTGCGATCTGCGCCTGCACTCGCCGGCCCGACTGTGGACCCGACGTCGGCGGCTGGACCTGCCGTTTGCCGTCCGCGTCTACCCCAACTTCGCCGAGATCAGCCGCTACACCCTGCTGGCCGCCAGCGATCAGCTCGCGCAGATCGGCGTGCGCCGACTGCAGCGCCGCGGCAGCGGCGCCGAGTTTCACCAGCTGCGGGAATATCGCCGCGGCGACACGCTGCGTCAGATCGACTGGAAGGCCACCTCGCGCACCCGCAAGCTGATCGCCCGCGAATACCAGGACGAGCGCGATCAGCGCCTGCTGTTCCTACTCGACTGCGGTCGGCGCATGCGCCATCTCGACGATCAGGGCCGCGGCCACCTGGACGAGGCCCTGAACGCGCTGTTGTTACTGGCCTATGTCGCGGTGCGCCAGGGCGACGCGGTCGGCCTGATGACCTACGGTGGACCACGGCGCTGGTTCGCGCCGCGCAAGGAGCCGGACACGGTCAACCGCCTGCTGGCGGCGATGTATGACCTGGAGGCAGGGCTGGAGGCCGCCGACCCGCTCGCCGCCGCCCGTGAGCTGATCCAGCGCCAGCCACGCCGCGCCCTGGTGGTATTCGTTACCAACAGTCGCGACGAGGACCACCCGGAGCTGCTGCGCGCGGTGCAGGTGCTGCGCCGCCGCCATCTGGTGCTGGTGGCGGATCTGCGCGAATCGATCCTGGACCAGACGCTGGCCAAGCCCATCACCGACCACCGCGACGCGCTGCGCTTCCACGGCACCCACGCCTATCTTGCGGACCGGCGCCAGCAACACGAGCGCCTCCAGCACATGGGCGCCCGCGTGCTCGACCTGCTGCCGCGGCAATTGCCGATCGCGCTGGTCAACGCCTATTTCGCCGCCAAGCGGTCCGCGATTCTGTGAATCAACAACGCCGAAAGCCCCTGGGTACGCCGACTAAAGTCGGCTCTTCGCTCAGCCGGTCATTGCTACCAACGCAACACCCGCGGCCCGAGAAGGGCACCGAGCGCGCCGGCCAGGCCGATACCGAGGCTGTACCAGACGGCGACGAAGGCCGGCGCCAGCTCGGTACAGGACAGGCTGTAACCGAGCGCGCCGAGGGAGCCGCCCAGCAAGCCCGCCGCGAGGCCGGCGGCCCGTGGTCGTGTCGGCGCCAGCCCCCGCAGGGCCCAGAGCGCCCCGGCCAGGGCCGGCAGAGACAGCGCCAGCACGTTGACCGGACAGCGCGACCAGGAATGACCGAGCACTAGGGCCAGACGCTCACCCGCAGGACTGGCAAGCAAGGTGAGCAGGGCGAGCGCTCCCATTGCACCCAGCACCAGCAGCAGACCACGCAGCGGCGCGCCGGTGCGCGGAACAGGCCGACCCAATCGCGCGACGAGCCAGGCCGCCGCCGCCGCCAAACCGCCGGCATAGGCGAACTTGACCCAAGGCGCCGGGGTCGCGAACAGCTCCGCCGGGATCGGGCCCAGGATCGCCAGCGCACCGACCGCGCTCGCGATGACCCCCAGTGCCATCATCGGCAGCAGACGGCGCGCCTCAACCCAGCGCGGGGCCGGACCAGCGCCGGTGGCCAAGAGATCGATCAAGTCGTTGGTCTTCACACTGTCTTCCTCACCAGTTCGGCAAGCCGCTTGAGGCCTCGGTGGACCTGTACCTTCAGGGCCGAGGCCGATACGCCGGTACGTTGTGACGCCTCCGCCACCGACAATCCCTCCAGCTTGATCAAAGAAATCGCCTGTTTTTGCGCGTCCGGCAACTCGGCCAGAAGCGTCTCCAGGTCTCGCTGCGCCGACGGCTCCTCGTGCACCGCGGGCTGATCGCGCTCCGCCAGCTCATCGAGCGGCTCGTGCAGGGCCTCGCGACGACCGCGGCGGCGCCACAGATCGATCAGCTTATGCCGCGCAATCGCCAGCGCCCAGCGGCTGACGGGAACGGCCGCGTCATAGGTACCGCGTTGCAGATGGATTGCGAGCAGGGTCTCCTGCACCAGATCTTCCAGCTCGTCGGGCAGCGACTGCATGCGCCGCCGCAGGAAGCCCCGCAGGCGCTCGGCAATGCAGACCAGGGCCTGCCGATAGGCGGCCTCGTCCCCGGCCTGAGCCCGCGTCCACAGTGGAAGAAGCTTGGCCTCGAAATCGTCCGCGGGCGGACTGGGTATCGTCATCGCCCCGGCATCCATACCGAGTCAGTCGCTGCCGGGGCATCAAAGGTTACAGCCACCCGCAGATCAGGCCGCCGAAAAAATCTTTTCCCTTGGCTGTAACCGATAGCGGCGCCGAGGCGACTGGATGACCGAGGGCGCCGCATCGGGTCCAGCCGGGTTAACGCCTGCATCTGAACCTGAATCTGACCTAAGGCCTGGCCCTCAGGCCGGAAGCGACTCCGCCACCGTGCTGGTCGTTCGGTTTCCACATCAACCTCCCGTTACGACACTTCTTGGAGAAATCATCATGTCTCAATCCCGTGCCATCCAGACCACCACCGCCGCCGCACTTGCCCTGGCCTTGGGCGCCGCAATGACCCTCGGCAACAGCGCCATCGCCGGCGAAGGGGCCACCAAGGAGAGATGTTACGGCGTCGCCCTCAAGGGCAAGAACGACTGCGCAGCCGGTCCCGGTACCAGTTGCGCCGGCACCTCAAAGGTCGACCATCAAGGCGACGCCTGGAAGTACGTCCCCGCCGGTACCTGAGCCAAATTCGCGAACGTTTCCCGCTGTCGATCCACAGCGTGGGGCTGTCCATTGGCGGCCCCGCACCTCTCGACCAGCTGCATCTCGATCGGCTGGCCGTCTTGTTGCAGCGCTTCGAACCCACCTGGTTTTCCGAACACCTCGCCTGGTCGAGCCACGCAGGGGCATTCTATAACGAGCAACAACGTCGCGGTGTCCCTGACAGAGGCGCTGGCGGAGGGCCTTCCGGTCACCCGCGCGCTGGTGGGCGATGCCTTTTTCGAGGCCATGGCACGCTGTTTCGTCGCCGAGCACCCGCCCCGCTCGCCGATCCTAACCGACTACGGCGACGCGTTTCCGGACTTCATCGCGGCCTTCCTGCCCGCGGCCGGGCTGCACTACCTGCCGGATATGGCACGCCTGGAACGGGCACGGGTCAGGGCCTATCACGCCGCCGATGCACAACCGCTGACGGCGGACGATCTCGCCCGACATCTCACCGGTCTGCAACGGCTGCCCGCGACCCGGGTCGTGCTGCATCCCGCGTGCAGCGTGCTCGCATCCGCGCACGCCATCGTCTCGCTGTGGGCGGTGCATCAGGGCCAGGGCCGGATCGAGGACCTGGACCTCAGCCGAGCCGAGGCGGCCCTGGTGCTGCGCGACGGCGACGACGAGGTCCAGGTCGTGCCGGTGTCGACGGCGATCGCCCGCTTCTTGGCCGCCCTCGCCGCGGGGACGGCCCTCGGCGAGGCAGCTGCTGTCACCACCGCCACGGCCGCTGATTTCGAACTAGTCCAGGCGCTGGCACTGCTCATCCATGACGGCGGCTTCGCAGCCTGGCACCCACCCGGAGACCTTGCATCATGCACACGATCGTAACGGCCCATCCGACCCGCCGCGGCTCCCTTCGTCTCGCCCCGGTGATGCTGGTCAGGGCCGGCAACCGGGTCATGGCCCGCATGCCGCAGGACCTGATCGCGCTGCTCGGGCGCTTTTCCATCGCCGCCGTATTCTGGAGATCCGGCCAGACCAAGATCGAGGGCCTCGCCGTCGATCTGGTGGCGGGTAACATTCAGCTCGGCTGGCCGCGGCTGTCAGAGTCGGCGACGGTATTATTCCAACAAGAATACCGCCTGCCCCTGCTTGCACCGGAGCTGGGCGCCTGGCTCGCGGCCCTCGGCGAGCACGTATTGCCGCTCTTACTGCTGCTGGGCCTGGCCACACGCTTCGCCGCCCTGGGCTTGCTGGTCATGACCGCGGCGATCCAGTTCTTGGTCTACCCCGGCGCCTATCCGACACATGGGGCCTGGACCGCCGTGCTGCTGTATCTGATGGCCCGCGGGCCGGGGCGCCTCTCCCTGGATCACCTGATCGCCAAATCCGGCAGTTGAACCACGAGCGACGAAGAACAGGAGGGCGTTCAAATAGACATAAAAACTGGGGTCGGAACGGGCGAGGCACCGGCGAGGCGCTGCGGGTAGCTGCGGGTAGCTGCATCCGCGCCCCACGTGCAGACATCTGATGGCAGCGGCGGGTCAGCGGCGTAACCGTTGTAGGTGGAGCAGATATTCGTGCAAGGTCGTCAGCGAGTCCGACTGGGCACCGTTCTCTAAGTCGCGGACAGCGGCGGCGAGGTCATCGCGTGCGAAGACGCCACTCAGTCCCTTGAGCTGATGAGCCCAATCGCGGATCGCGGCGCGATCGCCCGCATCGAGGGCGGCCGCGATCTGGCCGAGCAGATGCTCGATTTCCTGCGCCAGCCGACCTTCGAGGTCGTCGCACCGGCGCGGCAATTCAGCGGCGGGCGAACTCGGCTCGGCGGCCTCGATCGCTGTCGCCGCTGTGTCCAGCGCGATCCGGATGGCCCGATCCAATGCCGCCTCGTCGATGGGCTTGCGCAACAGAGCGTCGAACGGCCAGTCCGGCTTCGGCGTGTGTTCCTCGGCGAAGACGTCGGCGCTGAGCGCAATCATGGGTGGGCAGGGGCAGCCGGCGCTCGCAGCGCCCGCCCTGATGCGGCGAGCGGTCTCGAGCCCGTCCAGGTCCGGCATGTGGATGTCCATTAGGATCAGGTCAAAGCGGGCGCGGCGTGCGGCGGCGATTGCCTCGGCGCCATTGGCCGCCTCCACCACAGCGATGGCGCGCAAGCTCAGCAAGCGCTGCAGCAGCTGGCGGTTGAAGGCGTTGTCCTCCACCACCAGCACCCGCCGGCCAGGGTAGCCGGGTACCACGTCAAGATCATCCGCGGCGGCCGTCGCGTCTTGAGGCGCGCGCCCAAGCAGATCGCATAGGGCGCGACGCAGCGCCGCGCGACGGATCGGCTTGCTTGCCCAGGCGATCTTGTCCGCCGGCTCCGGTCCTGCCGTCAGCTGCCAGGACTCGGCGCCGAACAGCACCAGTACCGCTCCTGCGAAATGCGTCCGAATTCGGCTCAATAGCTGCTCGAACGCGGGTGTCGCCGACTCGTCAGCATCGAGGCCTAGCAGCAGCAGGTCGAACGGGGCATGGTCCTCCACATTGCTACTCAGCAGCATCATGAGCCGTTCCATCCGCGAGACGTTATAGACCTGCACCGACCAGCCGAGCAGTGCTGTACGCAGCGCGCGCAGTTGGATGGGTTGGCGGTCGTAGATCAGCACCTTGCGCCCGTGCAATAGGGGTTCCGCGATGGCGGGCGGCGGTGCTGCCTCGACGGCCGGGCACGGCACCGCGAAGTGGAAGCGGCTACCGCGCCCCGGCTCGCTGTCGACGCCAATTGTGCCCTCCATGAGACGGACCAGGCGTGCTGAGATGACCAGCCCAAGGCCGGTGCCGCCATAGCGGCGGGTGACCGAGCTGTCGGCCTGCACGAAGGGCTGGAACAGCCGCGTGCGCGCATCCGCACTGAGCCCGACACCGCTGTCGGTAACGGCGATGGAAAGCCGACCGGCGCCCGTGGCGTTGCCAAAACTGGCCTCGACCAAGACGTAGCCGGTAGCCGTGAACTTGATGGCGTTGCCGAGCAGGTTCATCAGTAGCTGCGTGATGCGATGCACGTCGCCCTGCACCAGGGGCGGAATGTCCCGGTGCATCACCAGCGCCAGTTCCAGACCTTTCTCGCGTGCCGCCGGGGCCAGCATCGCCACCACGTCCTCAAGGCAGTCGCGCGGGTCGAACGGCAGCCGCTCCAACTCCAGGTGGCCGGATTCCAGCTTGGTGAAGTTAAGCACGTCGTCGATGACGCACAACAGCTGAGCGGCGGCGCGATCGACGATGCGGGTGCATTCGTCGCGGGACGCGGCATCGGTCTCCTGGCGCAGCAGACGGCTGAAGCCAACAATCGCGTTGAGCGGGGTGCGGATCTCGTGGCTCATGCGGGCGAGGAACTCCTGCTTCGCCTGGCCCGCCTGCAGCGCCTCTTGGCGCGCGGCGATCAGTTCCCCGTTCTTGGTCGTGAGCTCGCTGATCGTGCGATGCAATTCCTCGGTCGCGGCATCGACCTGCTCGCGCAGGCGCGATTGCGACCGCGCCAACGCGTCGGCCATGCGATTGAAGTCTCGCGCCAACTGGCCGATCTCGCCCCGCGCTGGGGTGTTGAGGCGTGCGCCCTGCTCACCGTCCCGATAACGGGTCATGGCCTCGCTCAGCGCCAGCAGCGGTCGACTGATGCTGGCGCCGATCCGCAATGCGCCGAATAGACTGAGCAACAGGCCGCCGCCGATGATGAGAAAGCTCGTACGCAGGATGCGCTGCTGTCGCGCGAGGACCTGCGCCGAGGACAGGTGCACCTCGGCCCAGCCCAGCGGCCTGGAATCGGTGCGGATCGCCTCCACGGGGGCGAAGTCCGTCACCTCCACCCCGACCGTGCCCATCGGTGCCTCATAGCAACCGCCATCGGCATCGTGGGGCGTCGGTCGACCGCATTGGATCAAGCGCTGTTGCGCAGCATCGCGCACGGCCGCCCAGATGACGTCCGGTTGACGCAGCGTCGCCTCGCATAGCACCTGCAATTGCGGCAGGTCGCGGGTCAACAAGGCGAGCTCTGCCGCCATGGCCAGATTGGCGGCGATGATATCGCCGCGCTCTTGCAATGCCTGTCTGGCATCGGTCAGTCGCACGTGCACCAAGTAGGCGCCGCTCGACAGGGCGATGACCAGCACCGGAATCACCGCTAGCGCCACGAGACGGGCACGCACGCCGAAACGCCATGCGGTCCATCGTCGTCCCAGTGCTTGTACGAGTTCCCGTGCGAGTCTTCGCGGGCGTGTGCGCGTTCTGCGGCTCATGGCAAGATTGCTCCCGACGTCTCGCTTCGGCCGATGATCATTTGCGCAAGCGCGGCATCGCTCGGCGGGGCGAGACCGAGCGCCGAGGCCACCGGGCGGTTGACCGCGACCCGGAACGCGCTCGGATAACTCGGTGCCGGCAGCCGGCGACGGTTGCCGTGAAAGAAGCGCACCACCGCCTGGCCGGTCTGCCGACCGATCTGTTCCGGCTCGGTGAATACCGCTGCCACCGCGCCGGCGTCGACATAGGCGCGGGAAAAGCCAACCACCGGGCGCTGCTTCTGGTAGGCCAGGTGCAACAGCCATTTGGCGCTGGATGGCGTCAGCACGGCGGGATCGTAGACCGGCAGGATCAGGTCGTTGCGCGCCACCAGGCGCTGGATGGCACGGGCCGCGGCGCGCTCGTTGTTGGCGATCTCGATGTCCAGCGTCAAGTCGGTGGTGCGAGCATTCCGCGTCGCTGCCGCGCGCTGCTCGCGAAACGTTGGTCCGGCAAGCAATCCGACCCGGCTAGCGTTAGGTGCCAAGATGTGGGCGAGGGAGAGTTGCCGCGCGACGGGTTGATCGAGGTAGATCGCCGAGACGTCCGCTGGACGCCTGCCGCCGATGAGGCCCTCGAACCCCGCCTTGGGCACCAAGGTGCAGAGCAATGGCGAACGCGATGCCGCGGCGAGCGCGCGCTCGCACGCTGCCACGCCGACGGCGACAGTCAGATCGGTGGCCGCCGTCGATGGCGGTTGGTCCAGCATTGCGCGGCGCAGCGTGATCGTCGCGGGCGTGCCCTCGGCCTCGAGTTGCGCCTGCAAACTATCGGCGACGCGGGCGTACAGGCGCTCGGGGCCGCTGAGCAGCAGGTCCACCGAGCCTGCGGCGACCGGCAGCACGCCGCTTGCGAGCAGCACCGCGAGGCACAATCCACAGGCCGGAAGCGTGCGCGCGACCACACCAACGCGGGTCAGTGCAAATGCGCGGAGACGCGCAGATGGAAGCGGGGCTCGAAGCGGTTGCGCGGTGAGAGTTCCTCATACCGGCTTCCGAGTCCGAGCAGCAAGAGTTCGGCCTGACCTCGGCGCTTGGCGCTTGCCGCGAGGTCACCGAGGATGCGCCGCATCCTGCTGCCGCTGCGGTCGCTCTCAGCGAAATTCATAGGCGAGCACCTCGGTCTGCGTCGCGGCAGCGATTACTCTGCCTGGAAATCGAAGCCTTGTTCCTGCGCACGCACCACAGCTTCGGTGCGGTTGTTGGCGCCGAGCTGCCGCAACACGCTGGCCACGTGTGCCTTGACGGTGTTCTCCGACAGCGTGAGCGCCCTTGCGATCTGCTTGTTCGACAGGCCGCGGCCGAGCAGACGCAGCACGTCTTGCTGACGCGCGGTTAGAGCGGCGCGTTCGCTGCTCGGCGGAGCGCCGGCGGCCGCCGACGACCAGTCCGCCGACTGCATCACCTCGGCTGGGACGTAGATGCCCCCGGCCAGCACTAGCCGTAACGCGGAGAGCATCAGCTCGCGATCGGCGGATTTCGGCACGAAGCCGGCGGCGCCGGAATCGAGTGCCTTGCGCACGTGTTCGGCGGATTCGCTGGCGGACAGGACCACCACCGGAACCGTCACCGCGGCGCTGCAGACTTTGCTCAGTAATTGGAAGCCATTGGCTCCGGGCATGAACAAGTCGAGCAGGATGAGATCCAGCCCGGGGATGTCGACCAGCCGCTGCATGACCTCGGATGCATCGGTCGCCTCGATCGGATCAAGTTCCGGGGTGAGCCCGGTCAATGCATCGATCAGCCCTGTCCGCACCAGGGCGTGATCGTCGGCAATGAGCACTTTCAATCCGCCTGCTCCCTTCGACTGTTCATGATCAACAGTATAGCGATAGGTGCAAACCGGTTCGAGGGCGCGCGCATTCGTTCGAGTTAACCCGAAATGATTAGCCTGAACGAATTAGCTCGCATGCGCTATAGCCTGGCCGGCATTGCGCTCCTATCCTTTGGAGCGTGCAAACGCCAAATCCGCACTGTCACGGCAGCGCACGAACAGCAGGATAGACGAGGTGCACGGTGAATCGAACAGACTCTGACGCCCTAGTGCATCATCCGCGCCACGCTCGGCCCTGGGGTACTAGCCTAGCGCTGGTCGCCGCGTTGTCAGCAGTGTCGGCGGGCCAGGCATGCGCCGGTGACGATGACATCGCGGCCATCGAGTTGCGCCGCTTGCTCGAGCCCACGCCATCGGAGATCGCCCAGGAGGAGAAGGGCAGGATCTATATCTACGACGGGCTGAGCGGCAGGGATATCGAGCGGGCGATGAGCGAGGAATTCGATCGTGTGGAACACATGATGTTTATCCGCGTCCGCAAGACTGACGCCGACGGTGAGCCGGTGCGGGATCCGGACACCGGTGCCGCTGAAGTCGAGGACGACGGCTGTTGATGGCAACGACAACAAGAAGCCTGACTCATCTGTGAAGATGCGGCGTCCTCAAGCAATCGAGTGCGGCCGCCACCGAGTGTCGGGATCGAGACAGGATTTGCAACGACGAGGAAAACGAAGATGAAGCAATCAGTCGAGGTCGCGATCATCGGCGCCGGGCATGCCGGGCTCAACGCCATCAAGGAAGTTCGCAAGCTCACAGACGACTGGGTCTTGATCAACGGCGGCCCGCTCGGCACCACCTGCGCCCGCATCGGCTGCATGCCGTCGAAGATTGCGATTCACCTGGCCGATCATTACCAGATGCGCCAGCGGTTCGACCGCTATGGCATCCAGGGCGGCGACGCGCTGAAACTCGACCAGGCCTCGGCGCTGGAACATGTGCGGGACTTGCGCGACACCTTTGTCGATTTGGTGCTGGCCAACACCACCGACGAGATGGACGACGAACATTTGATCGACGGCTATGCCGAATTCCTAGACGCCAACCGCTTGCGTGTCGGCGACCGTGAAATCCATGCCGATCGGATCATCGTTGCCACCGGCGCACGCTCGCTGGTGCCCGCCGGCTGGCAGCAGCAGTTCGGTGACGGCATCCTTACCGTCGACACCCTGTTCGATCAGGAGCGGCTGCCCGCGTCGGTCGCCGTTCTAGGTCTGGGCCCGATCGGCGCCGAGATCGGCCAAGCATTGCATCGGCTCGGCATCGCCGTCACCGGCGTCGACCATGGCGAGGACCTGTCGCGACTGACTGATCCGGAGGTCAACCGCGCCGCGATCGACATCCTGCAGCGCGAGTTTCCGCTCTGGCTCGGGCAGGAACCGAAAATCGAGCGCATCGACGGCGGCTTCCGCGTGCGCTCCGGCGAGCGCGAGGTCGAGGTGGAGAAACTGTTCGTCGCCGTCGGCCGTTACCCGCATCTCGCGCCGCTGCACCTGGAGCGCCTGAACGTGCCGCTCGACGCTCGCGGCGTTCCGCAACATGATCCACAAACGCTGCGTGTGGGGCGCTTGCCGGTCTATCTGGCCGGCGACGCAACCGGCGGCATCGCCAATCTGCAAGTCGCCGCCGAACAGGGCCGAATCGCTGGTTTCAACGCCGTACACCGAAAACAGCGGCGCCTGGCCAAGCGCACGCCGATGGCGATCCTCTTTTGCGACCCGAACATCGCCTGGGTGGGCCAGAAATGGGACCAACTCGAGCCGAGCCGGGTCGCCGTCGCAAGACAACGCTTCGGCCCGGTCGGGACGGGCATTGATCATGGGGCAGAACCGCGGCGTGCTGCGCGTCTATGCGGACCGGCGCAGCCGCCGCATCCTCGGCGCCAGTATGGTCGGCCCGCGCTGTGAGCATCTAGCCCATTTGCTGGCCTGGGCCATCGACATGCGCCTGACCGTGGAGCGTGCACTGGAAATGCCCTTCTACCATCCAGTCATCGAAGAGGCCCTGCAAGACGCGTTGCTTGAGCTCAATGCGGAGCTGAATCAGTCGCGCAAGCGCACCCGTTTTTCCATAGGCAAAGGGCGCGTGATAGCTCCGGTGCCGGCAAGCACCTGAGGCGATTTCCGCCAATCGTCTAATCGCTCCTTGGATCCAAAACGGCCCGCCCGCGCGAGGGTCAAGCCGCATTTATAGGCGATGAGCTGACGCGTCAGCGCACGCCGATCGAAATTGAACGATCGGCGTCTGGTGTCGATGGACTTGTCGGCGACGGCATGCGCGCTTTATCATGAGCGTCGCAATTGTCTTAGTCGACTCGAAAAACGGCAAATTGATCCGATCCACGTATTGGCCGCGCGATGCCGCGAGACCTGCTCGCGGGCGGTTCACTCATCCGACGACGCTTGGCCGCAAGAGCGGCCTCGCCTGTGCCTCATTGCTGGTGCATGGCATGCTGCATGCCAGCGAATTGCCGAACGAGATGGATTTCTTCACGCCCATTCCGACCGTCTCGATGGCGACGCGACTCCCTGGGGACATCCTGGATACACCCGCCTCGGTGACGGTCATCGATCGCAACCTCATTCGCGCCTCCACCGCGTTGACCATCCCCGACCTGTTGCGGCTGGTACCTGGCTTTCAGGTCGCCCATGCCACCGGCGCTTTACGGACGGTCACGCGCCATGGGGTCAGTGACAGCGTCGAGCGGCGCATGGAGGTGATGGTCAACGGTAATTCGGTCTATTTGCCGACCAACTCGTCCGTGGATTGGAATCTCATCGGCGTCGCGCTGGAAGATATCGAGCGCATCGAGGTGGTCCGCAGTCCAAACGCGCCGGCGCTGGGCAGCAACGCCATGTTTGGCAGCATCAATATCATCACCCGCAAACCGTTCACGCTGGCCGGCACCTATCTGCGGGCCACCGGGGGTTCGCTGGATACCGCCATCGGCGTTGCACGCATCGGCGGCCGGATCGGCGAAATGGATGCGGTGGCGACCTTCGAATACAGCCAGGACGATGGCTTCGAGGATATCGACGATCACAAGCGCATCAACAACCTGCGGATGCAAGGAACGATAGATCTCGGCGCCCATGGCGAACTGGATATCGAGCTCGGCTATGGCGATGGCGAGGCGGGTGCCGACGGTGTCGGTTCGTTGCTGGAGCCGTTTCGTGACTTCCGCCTGAAACAGGACTATCAGGCGCTGACCTGGCGCCGCGCAACCCCGGATGGGGCTGGGCATCGCCTAGCCCTGGTGCATCATGGCACGACGCAAGACGACAGCTACCAGGTCGAGTTCGCACCCGGATTGTCGGCCACTCTGGGCTCGCAGGATACCGACGCCGACCGTTTCGATCTGGACTACGAGCACAGGCTCGCCTCCGGTGACGACTGGCGCTTCGTTTGGGGTGTCGGCGCTCGCTACGACATCGTGCGGTCCGATCTATATCTGGCCCGCCACGGCGGCGAGGTGACGACCTGGAGCGGACGTGCCTTGGCCAGCGCCGAATGGGAGCCGGTTGAGCATCTGTTCGTCAATCTCAACGTCCTGACCGGGTTCTACGAGATCGCCGATCCCACGACCTCGCCGCGGTTGGGTGTGAACTGGCGCTTCCGGGAGCATCAGGCGTTGCGCGCAAGCATCAGCCGCAACCTTCGCGTGTTTAATATCGGCGAACAACTCGCCGACTATCCGGTGGTGCTGTCCGACGGCACCTACGTGCGTCATCTGGTTCGATCCACCGGGCCCGGTCTCGCGCCCGAGCAGTTGACCAGCTACGAACTGGGCTATCTAGCACGGTGGCCGGCATGGAACCTGAGCTACGACCTGACCCTCTTCCAGGAGGAGATGCGCGACGAATGGGCGGCGCTGCGCGATCCGACCAATGCCCAGATCTTCGGCGACAAGGGCGGTCGCTGGACCACCCGCGGCCTGGAGCTGCAAGTGCGATTCGAGCCCGACCGCGACACCCTGCTATTCGGCTCCTACGCCTATGCACAGACCGACGGTTGGGAGTACACCAATGTTGACGCCAACGGTGAGCCCTACGGCCGACAATCCTTCGACGACGCCACCCCGCGCCATACGCTGGCCCTGCAACTGAGTCGCACCTTCCATCCCGGCTGGCAAGCCAGCGCCGTGCTTTATCACATGAGCGACATGCGCTGGCTCGGCGAGGGCGGCGAGGTAGACGCCTACACGCGGCTCGATGCCAAGCTGGCCAAGGCCGTCGATTGGGGCGGCACCCGCGCTGAACTCGCGTTCATCCTGCAAAACCTGACCGCCAGTCGCTACAACGAATTCCGACCCGATTTCGTGTTCGAAAAACCCGGCAACGTCTTCGACCGCCGTGCCTTCCTGCAACTCAGCGTGCAATGGCCGCCGGCCGGGCCGTGATACGCGGACACCATCGGGGCGGGATAACGGGCAGGTCGATGCCGTTGTGGGTGGCCGAATGTGGGAGAGGCGGACGACATTCGTTGCGTCCTAAGCGCAACCTGTTGATCAGCGGCAGGCAGGAGAGCGCGCGGCCCTACGTTACCGCCTGCGACCTGGGCTCGATTCCAGCTCCAGCGGTACGAAGCCCCAAACTGCCGGCGATGGCATCGGCCAACTGGTCGGCGACCTGGTCGGGAGCGACGCCAGTTGCCAGATCGACAAGCCGCGTCACCTGCAATCCGGCGTAGCCGCAGGGATTGATGCGCCGGAACGGCTCCAGGTCGAGATCAACATTGAGGGCGATGCCGTGGTAGCAGCAGCCGTGCCGCACCCGCAGACCAATGGACGCGATTTTTGCCCCGTCCACGTACACCCCCGGTGCGTCCGGACGAGCGGCGGCGCGAATGCCGTAAGGCGCCAGCACATCGATCACGGCCTGCTCCAGCAGATGCACTAGGCGCTTAATTCCGATGCCGGCACGCCGGAGATCCAACAGCAGATAGGCGACGACCTGCCCGGGACCGTGGTAGGTCACCTGGCCTCCGCGGTCGCTTTGCAGCACCGGGATGTCGCCGGGATTCAACACATGCTCCGGCCGGCCGGCTTGGCCCAGCGTGAACACCGCGGGGTGTTGCACCAGCCAGAGGGCGTCGACGGTATCGGGGCCGCGGCGGTCGGTATAGTCGCGCATGGCACGCCAGGTCTGCGCGTAGTCGCGGAGGCCGAGCTGGCTTACCTGCAGCACCTCGGCGCCCGAGCCGCCGTCAAGAGCGACGCCGTCAGCAACAACGGCATCAGAGGGCATAGACCACGAGTTCGTGGGCGGTGAGCTCTTGGTAAATGGCATCGAGCTGCGCCTTGCTGGTGGCCTCGACGCGGACCGTCACCGCCAGCCACTTGCCGCCGCTGCTCGGGCGTGCCTCCAACGCGTCGGCGTCGAAGCCAGGCGCATGGCGTGCCAGGATCTCCAACACCGCGGCCTCCAGCCCGGAATCGGACCGGCCCATGGCCTTGATCGGGAAGGTGCAGGGAAACTCCAGCAGCGTCTCTGGCGGTTCCTGTGCGGCACCGTTGGTGGGCTCTATGTTGGTCGGGTCTTTATCGGGTTCAGGCATGGGCTTAGGCTCGGCGTTCTCGCAGTTGGGTCTTGTAATCCTGGTACAGCGCGTCCAGGCGTCGCCACAGTGGGCCGGGAACACCGTCGCCGACGATCGTCCCATCCAGGCATGTGACCGGCATCACCTCGCGGGTGGAACTGGTGAGCCAGACCTCGTCGGCACGTTGCAGCAAGTCCAGGGAAATCGCGCGTTCTTCGCAGTCGATACCGGCGTCCCGAGCCAGTTCCAGCGTGATCTCGCGCGTGATGCCGGCGAGCAAAAAGCGGCTGGTCGGCGGCGTGATCAGCCGGCCGTCATGAACGATGAACAGGTTGCTGGTAGAGCCCTCAACGGCCTGACCGTCACGCACCAAAATCGCCTCCTCGGCGTCGGCCTCGTGGGCATCCTGGCGCAGCAAGACGGCGGCCAACAGGGCAACGGACTTGATGTCGCAGCGCCCCCAGCGGATGTCGTCGCGCAAAACGGCGGCTACGCCCCGATCGGCCACCGAGGGGGAGCGGGCCTTCAGCGGTTTGACCATGGCCAGCACGGTGGGCTCGACGACAGCCGGAAAGCGGTGATCACGCACCGGCGCGGCGCCGCGCGTGACCTGCACATAGATGCTCTGATCGGCGTCCGGCGCTGCCCGCAGCGTGGGGGACAGCAAGCGACGGAACACGGCTGACCAGGCCTCATCGGTCAGCGGCGGCAGCAAGCGAATGCCGCTCAGGCTGTTGCCGAGCCGGCGCAGATGCGCGGCCTCGCGGCGTGGCACAGCGCCATAGGCGGGAATCACCTCGTAGACACCGTCGCCGAAAAGGAAGCCGCGATCCATGACCGACAGGCTCGCCTGCTCCAGCGGAACAAAGCGGCCGTTCAGATACACCGCATTGTGCGGGTCGCCGCCGGGGTCTTGTGGGCTCATCGGCGCAGGCTGCTCGGGTTGGTGGTCAAAACAGCTGCAACACCGCGTCGATACCGCGCCGAAAAATGCCGCCCTGCGCGACGTCTTCCAGGGCCACCGCAGGCTCGCGCTTGATCTCGGTGTCGCCGAGCCGGAAGACGATCTCACCGACCACATCGCCCCAGGCCACCGGCGCATTGATGTTGCCGGCCGGCTCCAACTCAGCGCTGAGTTCACCGTACTTGCCACGCGGGATGGTCACGTACAGGTCCCGCGCCGGCCCCACCGGCAACTCTGTGGTATCGCCGGCCCAGATGCGCAGCATCTCGACCGGCTGACCGCCGGGGAAGGCGTTGTGGGTCTCGAAAAAACGATAGCCGTAGTTGAGCAGCGCCAGGCTGTCGCGGGCTCGGGCGGACTCGCTGTCGGTGCCCATGACCACCGAGGTGAGCCGCTGCCCGTCGCGCACCGCGGAGGCCACCAGGCAATAACCCGCGGCCTCCGTGTGGCCGGTCTTGACGCCGTCGACGGCCGGGTCCTGTTCCAGCAGCCGGTTGCGGTTGCCCTGCTTGATACCGTTGAAGGTGAATTCCGGCAGCGCATACCAGGCGTAGTATTCGGGAAACTCACGAATGGTCGCCGCGGTGACTTTAGTGATGTCCCGCGGCGTCGTATAGTGTTCCGGGTCCGGCAGGCCGGTGGCGTTGACGAAATGGGTGCTATTCATACCCAGCCGTTTGGCGTGGCTGTTCATCAACTCGGCGAAGGTTGCCTCGGTGCCGGCAATATGCTCGGCCAGGGCGACGCTGGCATCGTTGCCGGACTGGATGATCATGCCGTGCAGCAGATCCCCCAGCGACACCCGTTTGCCGACCTCGACGAACATCTTGGAGCCACCGGTACGCCAGGCCTTTTCGCTGATCAACACCTCGTCATCCAGCGACAGGTTGCCCTCGGCGAGTTCGCGGAAGACCACGTAGGCGGTCATGATCTTGGTGAGGCTGGCGGGCTCCAGGCGCTCGTCGGCATTGCTCTCCGCAAGGATCTCGTCGCTGTCGTGGTCGACCAGCAGATAGCCCTTCGCACCGAGTTGCGGTGGGTCCGGAATCGGCACCTGTTGCGCTTGGACCGCGGGGACTGCGCCCAGCAGAGCAAAGCACAGACACAGGCAGAGAGTCGACAGGATGGTGGCGGCGACGGGGAAAATGCGTGGGATCATGGTAAGGCGATGCACCGGACAGAATGGCTGTCCGCGCACGGGCGGACGACGCCGCACATTCTACCCCCTGCCCAAGGCTTTGGCATCCGGGCCGCGCGACGGCAAGCAACGGCGACGTGTGGTCGATCAACCCCCAGGATTCCAGCGCCGAAGTCGATCGACTTCGTCACACCGGGCAAGGGTGTACAAAACGCCCTTGGGCGTAACGACGTAATGCGTGTTGTCGCCGGCCTTGTGTAGGTAGCCCTTCATTTCCTGAACGCTCAGGTAATGGTGTACCGAACAACGTAAGGCCGGTGGATCCACGCTTGCCGTCTCGCTTTGCACCGACTCCTCGCGCAAATAGCGCTCCACGTCGTCTTCAGTTCTCGGTACCGCCATCCCATCGCTCGGCATCAGAAACGCAAAGATCATCAGCTCTGCGAGCCGATGCCCAAGACTATGATGTGTAAACACCGGCCCACCCTCTTTGAGGTTTGAGTATGCTGTGACCGATGTAGTATCAACCCAATACCGAAGCCGTGCCAGTCTCAGTCGCTGACGACGAGCGGCCGGGCAATGCCCAGCAAGGCCAATCTGCGCGCCAAGTCATCGGCATCGGAACGCGACGCCACCGGCCCGACCTGGACCTTATAGAGCTGCGGTTGGCTGGCGGCACCGCCATGGCTCGCCTCGCGTACCTGCACCGGGTCCTGCAGCAGTCCGGTGAGGCGCCGCCGCAACTGTTCGGCGTTGTCCCTCGTCCCGAAGGCGCCGACCTGAAGATAGAGCGGCGTACCAAGGCCGGATGCAACCGCCGGAACCGCCGCTATAGTCGTTGTCGGCGCTACGGATGCAACGGCCGGCGGCGTCAAAGCGGTCGCCGTGGTCGTGCTCGGCGGGGATGAGGATCTGCCGAGCGCCTGCGGCGGCGACTGCGGTGACAGCGGGGCAGTTGGCTCGGAGCGCGGCTTCGGTGCCGTCGCTGCGGCAATGGTTTGCGCGGTTCTCGACGACTTGGGCGCGAGTTTGGGCTGGGGCGGGGCTTGTAGCGCTGCTGGCTCTGCGCCGCGACCCGCCGATACTTGGGCACCTTGCCGTCGTGATCACGCGGATCGATGGACACCACTTCGACCCGCGCGGTGCCCTTCTGATCAACACCGAGTTTCTTGGCTGCGGCGTAGGACAGGTCGATGATGCGGTCGCCAACGAACGGACCGCGATCATTGACCTTGACGATGGCGCTGCGGCCGTTTTCGAGGTTCTTAACCAGCGCATAGGTTGGCAGCGGCAGGGTCTTGTGCGCCGCGGTCATTTGGTGCATGTCGTAGGGCTCACCGCTAGAGGTCTTGCGGCCGTGAAACTTGGGGCCATACCACGACGCAATACCACGCTCGACGTGGCCACGGCTGCTCTGCTTGGGATAGTAGGTCTTACCGTAGACGACGTAGGACTTCATATTGCCATAGCGCGCCTTCGGTTCGACCCTTGGTACGGCATCCGGTGGCCCGTCGCTGGTGGTAATGGTTTCGCCATGCTTGGGCGCTCCGCCACAACCGCCGAGCAACAGTGGCAAAACAGACGCCAGCACCAGTAAGGCTGGCGCAAGGCCACGGCATCGATCGACCGGCTGCATGTCACCCCCCCTCCGCCACGCGGTATTGCCGAGCGATTTCCCGGCTCAGTTGATAGACGGCCATCGCATACAGGTTGCTGTGGTTGTAGCGGGTAATGGCGTAGAAATTGTCGAAACCGAGCCAGTACTCAGACTCACGGCCATCGAGCTCGATCAGCGCGGCGCGGGTGTCGTCGTCGATGCCATCTAGCACGACTGCGGGGCCACTTCGCGCGCCGTCCCCAGGCAGTGTCACCACACCGGCAGCGGCGAGCTGCGTCAGGGTGGTCTCGGGCACCGCCGGGCGTTTTTTGGCGATGGCAATGCCGATCGGCCGCCCTTGCGCCAGTTCGGCCTCGGCAGCGACCGGCTGGCCCCGACGCCACCCATGCTGCGCCAAGTAGTTGCCGACGCTGCCGACCACATCGGCATTGCTGGCCCACAGATCACGGCGACCGTCATCGTCGAAGTCCACCGCATAGGCACGATAGCTGGACGGGATGAACTGGGGCTTGCCAACGGCACCGGCATAGGAGCCCTTAGCCGTCCGCGCATCCACTTGTTCATCGCGGGTCAGCAACAAGAACTCCTCCAGCTCGGCGCGAAAAAAATCGGCCCGTTTGGGATACGAGAACCCGAGCGTGCTCAGGGCGTCGATTACGCGATGGCTCCCCAGGTTGCCGCCGTAGTTGGTCTCGACGCCGATGATCGCGACGATGATCTCCGGCGGTACACCATAGGCAGCCTGGGCCCGCGCCAGCAGCGCCGCGTTGTCGCGCCAAAACGCGACACCGCCCCGAATCCGCTCGGGGGTGACGAAGATGGGTTGATAGGCCTTCCAGGGCTTCGCCTCATAGGGGCGGTTTATCGCGTCGATAATGCGCTGCTGATAACGCGCCTCGGTCATCAGCGCACCCAGCTCCGCCCGCGTGAAGCCGTGCTTGTCCGCCATCTCGGCGACGAAGGCTGTCCTGCCGTCGTCATACGAAGCCGGCGCGGCGGCGACGCGGGCCGGGATTTGGATCATCGCTAACAGAACTAGGGCGGCGACGGTAAATCGGCGGAGTAGGTGCATGGCGTCATCGGTGTCAGCGTGAAGTGTTGGTCGAAAACGGCTTCACCCAAACTTCTTCGGTGCGCCATCGATTAATGCAACACTTGGAGTATAGGACGGAACCGATTACATCTGAAGCATTTTCCCATACGTATGAATCGACATGATGATGCCGAAGCCGGCCATGATGGTCACCAACGACGTGCCGCCGTAGCTGACCAACGGCAAGGGCACCCCCACCACCGGCAACAAACCGATCACCATGCCGGTGTTTACGAACAGATAGACGAAGAACACCATGGTCAGCGAACCGGCCAACAGCCGGCTAAAGCTGTCGCGCGCCTGAGACGCGATGTACAGCCCCCGCCCAATGATGAACAGATAAAGCGCGAGCAGCATCAAGATGCCCACGAGACCGAACTCCTCGCCGATGACCGCAAAGATGAAGTCGGTGGACCGCTCGGGGAGAAACTCCAAGTGCGACTGGGTGCCATTAAGCCAGCCCTTGCCGTAGGTGCCGCCGGAGCCAATCGCGATCTGGGCCTGAATGGTATGGTAACCGGCGCCGAGTGGGTCGGACCCCGGATCGAGGAAGGTCAGCACGCGTTGGCGCTGATAGTCGCGCATCAGCATCCAGAGAATCGGCGCCGCGGCCCCGGCCAGAGCCGCCAACAACGCAATTAGACGCCAGCTCAGGCCCGCCAGGAACAGCACCATGACGCCCGCGCTGGCTACCAGCAGGGAGGTGCCGAGGTCCGGCTGTTTCGCGATCAGCAGCACCGGCACCGCCATCATCAACGCCGCGACCAGCACCCGCAGGGTACCGGGCGGCAACTGGCGCAACGACAGAAACCAGGCCAACGCCATCGGCACCGCGAGCTTGAGGATCTCCGACGGCTGAAAGCGCACGATGCCGAGATCGAGCCAACGTTGTGCACCCTTACCCACGTCCCCCACCAGGAGCACCGCCAGTAGTAGCAGCACGCCCAGACCGAACAGAGGCAGGGCCCAGCGCCGCAGCAGTCGCGGCGGCACCTGCGCCACGGCGACCATCACCGCGAAGGCGAGTCCGAGACGCAAGACCTGGCGCTCAACCTGGCCGGACGACTGGTCAGTGGCGCTGAACAGCACCGTCAGACCAAAGCCACACAAGCTCAGCAATCCGAGCAACAAAGGCAAATCCAGATGCAGACGCGTCAGCAAATTGGCGGATGCCGCATTCGGACCCTGGTTCAATTCAGCACCAAGCATGGGCCGTTACCTTGGCAAGCCAGCAAGCACGCCCGATGACGTCTGGTCGTTGCTCGCCCCGCGGCGGCGACGACGCCGACCAGGCAATCCACAGCACGCGTTCAGCGGGATCCACCAGGCGCCTCGTCCGACTCCGGCCGCAGCCCACGCACAGCCGCTTCCATGGGCGCCGGCACACGCTCACCGAGCAGGTAACTGTCCATCACGGCACGGGCGATCGGAGCCGCTACGGAGCCACCATGCCCGCCATTCTCGACGATCACGGCCACCGCGATGCGCGGATCCTCGACGGGCGCGAAGGCGACGAACAACGCGTGGTCGCGCATACGCTCCGCCACCTGGGACTCGTTGTAGGACTCGTTTTGCCCCACCGTGAACACTTGCGCGGTTCCGGTCTTGCCGGCGATACGGTAGACATCACTCTCGATGCGCCGCGCGGTGCCGCGACCTCCTTCGACCACCTCTGTCATGGCGTCGACGACGTCCTGCCATTGACGCGGGTCGTCCACCGGCACCTGATGCGTCTCGGCTTCGGTCGGCTCCAACGGTTTTCCAACCCCCGCGCGGGTGGCCTTGACCAGACGCGGCACGATGTAGTGGCCATGATTGGCCATTGCCGCGGTCGCCGCGGCCAGTTGCAAAGGCGTGGCCAGGAACGAGCCCTGGCCAATGCCAACGATTAGCGTCTCCCCCGGATACCAGACCTGCTTGCGCACGCGTTGCTTCCACTCCGGCGACGGCAGCAGCCCGCCCTGCTCGCCGGAAATATCGGCGCCGGTGCGTGCACCGAAGCCGAACTCCGACAGGAATCCATTCAACCGGTCGATGCCCAGATCATTGGCGAGCCGATAAAAATACACATCGCACGACTGCACGATGGCAGCCTCCATGGCCACGGCGCCATGGCCGCCGCGGCGCCAACAGCGGTAACGATGGGTATGCCCGGGAAGCTGAAAGTAGCCACCGCAGAAGGAGCGGTCGAACGGGCTGATCTCGCCGAGCGCCAGCCCGGCAAGGGCGACGAAGGGTTTGACCGTAGAGCCGGGCGGATACTGGCCACGCACGGCACGGTTGTACAGGGGCTTGTCGATGTCGTCACGCAGTGCCGCGTAGCCCGCATGACTAATGCCGGCGACAAAGGGGTTGGGGTCGTAGGTGGGCGTGCTCGCCAGGGCCAACACGCCGCCGGTTTGCGGGTCGATGGCGACCAAGGCACCGCGATGTTCGCCGAGGGCGGCGATGGCGTCCTGTTGCAGATTGATGTCCAGGAACAGGTGCAGGTC
Source organism: uncultured Gammaproteobacteria bacterium (assembly GCA_963698775.1). Lineage (GTDB taxonomy): Bacteria > Pseudomonadota > Gammaproteobacteria > Chromatiales > Chromatiaceae > Thiohalocapsa. The sequence continues at coordinate 53,760 of CAVOSE010000034.1, read as the reverse complement.
ACGCCCTGGTACCGGCGGCTTCTCTTCGCGCCGCTCCAACACCCGGCCACGGGCATTGACCACGGCCTGTTCGTGGCCGACGTGTCCGTGCAACCATTCCTCGTGCGCCTTCTCGACGCCGAGCTTGCCAATATGGCTGGTGCCGGCATAGTCGGAGACATCAATGCGCTCCATTTCGTGCTCGTTGATGCGGCCAACGTAGCCAAGCACGTGGGCGGTGGCGACACCTTCCGGGTAGTATCGGAGCATCTCCGCGTGAATGTCGACGCCGGGAAAACGATGTCCATGCACGGCAATGCGGGCGCGTTCGCGCTCGTTCAGATCCAGCCGGATCGGCACACCCTCGAAGCGCCGGCGCTTGGGCAGCATGCGAGCAAAACGCTCCCGGTCGTCGTCAGTGATGGGCACGATCTGCGCCAGCGCATCGATCGTCGCATCCAGCCCGTCGACATTCTCCGGCGTGATCTCCAACGCGTAGGACGGCAAATTGTCGGCCAACAACACGCCATTGACGTCATAGATCAGGCCCCGACTCGGCGGCAGCGGCTGGATCTTGATACGGTTGTCTTCCGACAGGGTCGCGAAGTGATCATGCTTGACGACCTGCAGGTTGAAGAGTCGGGCGCCTACCAGCGCCAGACAGGTCACCACCAGGAACGACGACAGCAGTGCACGGCGTATGAACAGCGCGCGCTCGCTACCGTGATCCTCAAAGTCGACGTTCAGCACGAGCCAAGCCTCAACGGTAAGGACACTCCCGGCTCCGCTACAAAGACGGGACCGCTCGCGGAACACCCCGCGCAGCCATCAAATGCCAAACCGTTCACGCAACCCCCGCAGCAAGACAAACATCCAGGGCCAGATCAACGCGCCCACGAAGGTGGGCATCCAATAACCCAGCAATGGTGTCGGCTGGCCCGTGGCACCGAGTATCCACAGCGACAACAGGCGTTCCACCAACAACAGCAGCCATACGGAGAGGGCCTGCTGCCACGGCGGAAACGGCAGGATACGTTGGTGCAGTTCGACCGCCAGAAAACAGACGATGGAAAGACTCAATGCATGCTGTCCGAGCACCGAGCCCGAGATCACGTCCAGCACGATGCCAGCGCCAAAGCCCCAAAACACCCCGACGCGCCGCGGCAAGCTCATGGTCCAGAACACCAGCGTCAGCACAACCCACTGCGGGCGGTAGTCTGCAGCCCAGTCAGGCATAGGCAGGATGGTCAGGAACAAGGCGACGCCCAGCGAGCCGAGAATCACCAGGATGCCGCCGCTGGATATCTCTCCGCTCATCGGCGAGCATCCGCAGTATCGAGGATAGGGCGTTCGGCGCGCGCGGCGGGCCGAGCGGCGACTTGAGCGTCGGAAACAGCGTCTGCGCGGGGGTCCGCGATCGTCGGCGCGCCGAGCGTCCACACCAACAACACCTCGTGGCTTCGATCGAGGCGGGCGGTCGGTTCGGCGAACACGGTAGCGAAGTGACTGCCTGGGTCGTCGCGCACCTCGGTGATGCGCGCCACCGGATAGCCGGGCGGAAACACCCCACCTAAACCAGATGTCACCAGCAGATCGCCGATGCGCACATCGGCGTTCTTCGGCACATGCAGCAGGGTCAGTCGATTGATCAGGCCGCTGCCGGTGGCGACACTGCGCAGTCCGTTACGATTGATCTGAACGGGCAGCGAATGCGCGGCATCGGTGATGAGCAGCACGGTCGCGGTCAGCGGGCTGGTGCGCACCACCTGCCCCATCACCGCGTCGGCGTCGAGTACCGGCTGACCAACGAACAGACCGGAAGACGACCCCTTGTCCACCAGCACCTGCTGGCGATAGGGGTCCAGATCGACCTCCAGTAGTTTTGCCACCAGCACCCGGTCGCGCAGTTTGAACGACGAGCCCAGCAGATCGCGCAACCGCCGATTCTCCGCCGCCAACGCCTCGAAGGTCTGCATGCGGCCCCTCAGGGTCAGGTTAGCGTGCTCCAACAGGGCGTTGCGTTCCCGCAAATCGGCTTCAGTCGCCAGCCGCCCGTCGACGGCGCGGCTCAGGCGGTGGGGCAAAGCGGCCACATAGTGGATAGGATACAGTGCCACCGACAGTGTCGAGCGCAGAAAATCGAGGTGTCGGTAACGGCCGTCGGCAATCAACAATGCCAACGACAAGGCGACCGCGATCAACAGCCTGATTGCAGGTGCGGGTCCGGTGACGAACAGCGGCTTGATGGCTCTTCACCTCCCGATTATGGCCCGTCGATGTCGGCAGGCGGATCTGACTATTCGCTGGAGAACAGATCCCGACCGCGTTCGTCGATCATCTCCAACGCCCTGCCGCCGCCGCGGGCGACACAGGTGAGCGGGTCCTCGGCAATCACCACCGGCAGACCCGTCTCCTCCGCGATCAGACGGTCGATGTCTCGCAACAACGCGCCGCCGCCGGTCAGCACGATGCCGCGCTCGGCCACATCCGCACCCAGTTCAGGCGGCGTCTGCTCCAGCGCCTGCTTGACCGCCGTGACGATGCCTGCCAATGGCTCCTGGAGCGCCTCCAGGATCTCATTACTGTTGAGGGTGAAACTGCGCGGCATGCCCTCCGCGAGATTGCGACCCTTCACCTCTATCTCCCTGACCTCACTGCCGGGAAAGGCAGAGCCGATGGCATGCTTAATGCGCTCGGCGGTCGCCTCGCCGATAAAGGTGCCGTAGTTCCTGCGCACATAGCTGACAATGGAGTCGTCGAAGGTATCGCCGCCGATGCGCACCGAATTAGAGAAAACGATACCGTTCAGCGAGATCACCGCGACCTCGGAAGTGCCGCCGCCGATGTCAAGCACCATGGAACCACGCGCCTCGTGCACCGGCAGCCCGGCACCGATGGCCGCGGCCATGGGCTCGTCAATCAGGTACACCTCGCGGGCGCCGGCTCCGGCGGCGGACTCCTTGATGGCCCGCCGCTCGACCTGGGTCGAGCCACAGGGCACACAGACCAGCACCCGGGGGCTTGGCGTCATGATGCGCGCCTCATGCACCTTGTGCAGGAAATGCTGCAACATCTTCTCGGTCACAGTGAAATCAGCGATGACACCGTCTTTCATCGGACGGATTGCGGTGATGTTCTTCGGCGTGCGCCCAAGCATCATCTTTGCTTCATCGCCGACGGCCGCCACCGATTTGCGCCCGGTCTCGCCGTCGGTGCGGATGGCCACAACCGAGGGTTCGTTAAGGACGATGCCCTGCCCACGGGTGTAGATCAACGTGTTAGCGGTGCCGAGATCGATCGACAAGTCGTTGGAGAACATCCCTCGGATGCGTCTGAAGAACATCGGCGTCTTACCCTTGCAAAAACATCAATACGGCTGCAAAAAATTCAGCACGGCCCACGCGAGATCGCAGTACGTCGAACAGCGGCACAGGCACGTCGGAGGGCGCCGACGTCGCGGGACGTGCGAAACGTCGGCGCAGGGACGGCATAAATGGCCGTGCACGTATCAGGAAACCATGTACACCGACTACCCCGCCACGCGCTCACGCGGGCGCAATCACACCGGATCTTCGCATGGCACCGGGCAGCGGAGCTGGGGCCGGGCGGCAAGTACAGGCGTCAAGCGGAGCCGGCAGCGCCGCGCATCGGCGCAGAGCCCATAACCACGGTCCCTGAGAGAATCGAGCACGCTAATCTAACAATGCCTCGGGTAATGGGCAAGGCGGCATTACGCGTTCGCGGGTGATTGTGGTAGCGTTTCGGGTTTGACGACACAGCAGCAGGATCATCGCTCATGGCACTGGACAACACCGATGTTGCCAAGATCGCGCATTTGGCGCGGCTGGCGGTCGACGACGACGCGCTCGACCATTACGCCAGCGAACTCAGCAGCATCCTTGACTTGGTCGCGCAAATGGATGCCGTCGACACGGCCGGTGTCGAGCCCATGGCCCATCCCCTGCACATGACCCAGCGCCTGCGCCCGGACCAGGTCACGGAGCCCGACCAGCGCACCCGGTTTCAGGGGCTTGCGCCGGCCACCCAGGATGGACTCTTCCTGGTACCAAAGGTCATCGAATAAGCGACTGATTGCATACCGGCAACCTGATGCCAAGGCCCCGCCTCGATAAGGCGGGGCCCAACCCTAAGCGCCGTAAGACGAACGTGAGTCCGGAAGGCACTCGTTTCTCGCCACCGACACATCTCCAGTTCCATCTCCATCTCCATGCACGACCAAACCATCGCCGAGCTTGCCGCCGGATTGCGGGCGCGGAAGTTCTCAAGCCGCGAACTATCCCAGCACTACCTGGAGCGTATCGCTCTACTCGACCCACGTTTGAACAGCTTCATCACGGTCGCGGCAGAACCGGCGCTGGCCGCCGCCGATGCGGCCGACGCGCGTCTCGCCGCAGGTGAGACCGCCCCCCTCACCGGCATTCCCATCGCGCACAAGGACATCTTCTGCACCAACGGCATCAAGACCAGCTGCGGCTCGCGGATGCTCGACACGTTCACGGCACCCTACGATGCCACCGTCGTTGAGAAACTGAGCCAGGCCGGCATCGTCATGCTCGGCAAGACCAACATGGACGAGTTCGCGATGGGGTCGAGCAACGAGACCAGCTACTACGGCCCGGTCAAGAACCCCTGGGACCAGACCCGCGTGCCCGGCGGCTCCTCCGGCGGCTCGGCCGCGGCGGTCGCGGCCCGGCTGTGTGCCGCCGCCACCGGCACCGACACCGGCGGTTCCATCCGCCAGCCCGCCGCCTTCTGCGGCATCACCGGCATCAAGCCAACCTATGGGCGGTGCTCACGCTGGGGCATGATCGCGTTCGCGTCCAGTCTCGACCAGGCCGGCGTCATGGCCCGCTCCGCTGAAGACGCCGCCGCGCTGCTCGGCGCCATGTCCGGTTTCGACCCGCGCGACTCCACCAGCGCCGACCAGCCGGTGCCCGATTACAGCACCGGGCTCGACGCCGACATCGCCGGCCTGAAGATCGGCCTGCCCAAGGAATACTTCGGCGAAGGTCTCGACCCTGCGGTCGCCGCATCGGTGGACGCGGCGATTAAGGAGTACGAGCGTCTCGGTGCCACCGTCAGCGACATCAGCCTACCGAACGCGCCGCTGTCGGTACCGGTCTACTACGTCGTAGCCCCCGCCGAGTGCTCGTCCAACCTCGCCCGCTTCGACGGTGTGCGCTACGGCCACCGCTGCACCGAGCCGCGCGACCTCGAAGACCTCTACAAGCGCAGCCGCGCCGAAGGCTTCGGCCCCGAGGTGCAGCGCCGGATCATGATCGGCACCTACGCGCTGTCCGCCGGTTACTACGACGCCTACTACCTCAAGGCGCAGCAGATCCGCCATCTGATCAGCGACGACTTCCGCCGCGCCTTCGAACAGGTCGATGTCATCATGGGGCCCACCGCCCCGACCACCGCCTTCGCACTCGGCGCCAAGACAGACGACCCGGTGGCCATGTACCTCAATGACATCTACACCATCGCCACCAACCTCGCCGGGCTGCCGGGGCTATCGATCCCCATCGGACCCGCCGGCGGCTTGCCGGTGGGCCTGCAGATCATCGGCAACTATTTCCAGGAAGGGCAGCTGCTGAATGTCGCGCACCGGTTGCAACAAGCAACCGATTGGCATGTGGCCGCGCCGCCGGACTTTCTCTGACAGCGATTTCCGACCGGGCAGTGCCCCAACCCTGGGGAATGCCTGCCCTGCTCCGCGCGCCGACTGAGCCCGAGGGCAATCGCCTGACCGGTTTTAGTCGCCGCGCTTAGCGCTGGGACTCATCATTGCCGTCCGCGTCATCAGTCGAACCGGCGGTGTTTTCGTCGGATGATTCGGCGTCGATTGGCTCCGCAGTCGGGGCATCGGTGTCGCTCGACGCCGCAATCACTGGATCGGCATCGGCGCCGCTGGGCTCCGCGGATACCACCTCCGCTTCGGTCGGTGCCGCCCGCGCCTGCGCGGGTTCGGGTTCTGCTGTGGCCGCGGCCGCGGGTCCGGCTTCGACGGCTTTCTCGGTCGCTGCATCGGCCGGCGCCACAGACTCGTCGACCTTGGAAGGTACCTCGGACTGCGGCTCGCTGCTCTGCTCGGTCATCGTCGGCAACGACAGCTGCGCCAACCAGGGATCGAGCCAACCTTGACGCCATGCGCCGGCGAGGGCGGCGATCAGGATCAACAAGAACAGATACAGCCCCCAGGGCTGGCCTTTCTGGGCAAACGGGTCGCGGCGCGAGCGTTGGGCGCCCTTCGGCAGCGTCGCCACTTGCGTCAGCGTGGTACCGAACGGAACGTTGATCTTGGCCAGGGTGTTCACGGCCCAGCCGTTGGCATCGAGGATTGGCCCGAGGTTGCGCCCCCGGAGTTTGAGATAGGCGATCAACATCGACGGACCCGAGATCGCCAGGATGATGCCCAGAATCGCCAACGGCATTTGCCACCAAATGAGGCCGAGGAATCCGCTGAGCACGGCCGCCAAGACGGTGCCGATCGCGCCGATGGCCAGACCTGCGGCGGCGAAGATACCGGCGAATTTGCCGATGTCGAATGGGGCTGCCGGTGCCGCGGCCTTGCCCGCATCGGCCGTTGTTCCTAGGTCGGCGACGCCCTGCGTCGACTTCGCCTCTATCGCCTTGTCCCGATCGCCGGCGAACTTGGCGATCTGCTCGGCAATCATCCGGGCGATGCGCTTGTAGGGTCCCCAGAAGGCCTGACGCACGCTGATGGGCTGATCGATGATGCGCGTAATGGTGGCGTCCCAGTCCCGACCCTTGCGGTCGTAGAAGACACCGTTGCGCCCGACCATCAGGTTGTCGCTGTCGCCGTCCGTGAAGGCGGCGACGATGGTCTTCTTGTCGCCACCGGCGCGTGCGGTACAGTCGCAGTAGGCGAGATAGGTTCCGCTCAACGCGGCCATCACGGCGTGCTTAGCGACGTCGGTCACCTCGACGCAGAGCTGGCAACTGCGCCCGTCCAGGTAAAGCGTTCCGGCCTGGAAGATCGCCGTTTGCTCCGGGGTGTAGAAGTCCTGTAGCGAGACAAAATTGTGGAGCAGTCGATACAGGTGCTGGTGGTAGTAGATCAGGCGATCGACCGAAGAGATGGCATCGGCCGCGTCCTTCAGTTTCTCGTCCTCGACGATCAGCGCGACGATGCGTCCCTCGCTATCGTCCGCTAGCAGCGCCTTGACGCGCTCGATGCCGAGGCCATGCACAGGCACACCTCGCATACGGTCCATCCACGCATCATGGGCGGCAAAGCGGACGCTCAGATCTTGCCATTGGTCGAAGCTCAACTCGTCGCGCTCGCCAAGCAACGGCACCACGGCCTTGACGCGGAACTGGGCCAAAGGCTCGGCCCAGGCGGGATTGGTGCCGGCAGCCAACGGCAACGAGCGCTCCGCGGCAGCACGCGCCAGCGGGAACTTGGCCAGCTCAGCGGTGGCCGCCGACAGCTCGGTCTGCGCGATGGCGATATAGTCGGCCTCCGCCGGGTTCAGCGGCGCCGCCGCAAGCGGATCGAATCCGGCCAACGCGGTGCGGGTGAAAAAGTCGTCGATCTTCGCCTTGACGGCGCGGAAGGCGTTGGCCGCCGCCTCGGTATCGGCGCCCATCGGCAAGACCTGGCCAGCGTCGGCCTCGGCCTCGGCATGCCACTCGACATAGGCACGCGCCTGCTCGAAGAACTGCTCGCACAGCTCGGCCGTCAGCCCATCCGCCCCGCTGCGGTCGGGGACGGCGCCGACGCAGCCGATGATATCCTCGATCGCCTTGCCCAGTGACTCATCCTCGGCCGCCGCCGGGGGCACCACACCATCGCCGTTGAAACGTGCGGTGGCGAAGATCTTCTTGGTATCGGCGGTGTCCTCGGCGCCGATCCGATCGGCATCGGGCTTGCCGAGATTCTCAAGAATGCCACGAGCTGAGCGCAAGACCTTGTCGCCCTCTTCCGTGTCCGGATTGATGGCAGACAGCGGCAGCACCGCCTCGCCCGCCAGCAGGTCGCTCGGGTCCTTCAGCACCCGACAGGTCCAGTCCACCGCCGCCAATATCTCCGGCACGCGGATGCGGCCATCGCCGTCGGTGTCCAGCAACGCCAGTGTATGTTCGTCGAATTCGACACCCTGGGTCGGGCAACTCAGGGCCGCCCAGAGTTTCTGGTCCAACTCCGGCAGGTGGCGGATGTCCTCGCCCGATTCGATGCGGACCTGGTCGAAACCGCCGAGTTGTTGAAAACGCCAGCGGTGGATTCGGTCTGCTTTGGGCGACGTCATAATCGTTGACTCCAAGTGTCGTTGTTCTGAATGACCATGACGCGAACGTTCGTCAGGTGAGGGGCTGTGCCTGCGCGAACAGGATCAAGCGCCGCTAGGCTAAACGCGGAGCCGACCGGGCACAAGCACAGCAGACGCAAACAACTGGACGGCACGCTGCGTTGGACGTCGGGATGCCACCGATGCCCAGCCCGTCTTGGGCCACGACGCATCGCCTTCGTCCGAACCGAGCTATGATCCAATTGATCGCCCCCGATCCACATGTTCACGCACGAGCTTGAACGGAGGATACGCGACGCACCGATTGCTTCGGATCAGCCTGGTATCCGCCGCCATCGGCATCACCCGATTCGTCGTTGCTCTAGGAGATTTCCGCAATGCAGTGCTTGCACCTATCCTCGCTCATGCACCGGCCAGCGCTGGTCCGCCGTATCGCCGTCCTTTTGATGTGCATTGCCGTTATTGGCTGTAGTACCAGCCAATCTACAAGCACGTCCGCACCGACTCGCTCCAACGTTGACGCGTCAGCGCAACCCAGGGTCCAGTCGGACGGCCTGAGCGTCCGCTTTATCGGCACGGTTGGCAATGAGGATGCCGGCTCACTTGCGCAAGACCCAGGCTGGCTGGAGTACTTGCTGGCCATCGACAACGGCGGTCGGGAACCGGTCATGATCCGTAACGTTAAGTTGTTGACGCCGGAGGGACGCTACCTGGATTCCGCCGCGGATTATGAACAACTCGCAACGCCGCCGGACGCAGCCACGGAGGTGGCGACCGATGTCGCCCGGCGCTCCGCCGGTATCGCCGCCGGGCAAGTGATCCCCTACGGTGGCGCCGTCGTCGGCATCCTGTCCGGGGCCATGAAGGCGTCGTCAGCTCAAAGCGCGGCCCGGACGCGCGCGGAGTTCGCGCTGCGTCGCCTGAAGGACGTCGAACTCGCCCCGGGCGGGCGCACCAACGGTAGCGCCTTCCTACCGCGGATACGCAACCCGATCGCACTGGTGTTGGACCTAGAACGCGGAGACCGATCCGAGCGGCTGGAACTACCCCTCGGGGAGCGCCCCTAACAGGCCCGTGTCAGGCAGCCAGGTCGTCGAAAAATCGGCGATCACGACTCGTCGCTCGAAGACCAAGTGACAATTCAGACACAACCTGGACATCAGCGCGGACAGAAACGAACTACGAAAAGCTCGAAAATGCGCGAAGGAAAAAACGATTCGATCAATAGTTCTGAAATTTTCGCGCTTTTCGCGTGTTTCGTGGTGAAAATGAAGATGCTAAGCCTCGCTAGAAGGTCAGCGCACCCGGTGTCGCCGAATCGCCAGATGTCGGCAGCCCAGCAGGGACTACGACACTCAAGGTCGTTTTCTGACCGACAAGTTCAACGCATCCACCCGGTCTGCTCGCCCGCTTTGGCCGCCCGGACACGGGCACCAAGCATCCGAATATTCTGATATTTAGGAAAACCTTAGGTGATATCCCCATAAGCAGCAGCGGCACTTGCGCGGACCCCGTTTAAGCCTCAGGATTGTGTGGCATAACGAGCCGCCGGGAAGGCAGGCATCGAGGACACGACGACACACGCCAACAACCAGGGACGCAGCGCAGTATCCGAATATGACTCCCGCAGATCTAGCATCGGTTCGCGAGCACATTGCGTCTCGCATCATCGGCCAGCAAAAGTTCATCGATAGCATGCTGGTGTGCCTGCTGAGCGACGGCCACCTGCTGGTGGAGGGCATGCCCGGCCTGGCCAAGACCACCGCCGTGAAGGCGCTGGCCGAAGCGGTCGAGGGCGACTTCCACCGCATCCAGTTCACGCCCGACCTGCTGCCGTCGGACCTGATCGGCACCGACATCTATCGCCACGAAAAGGGCGAGTTCGAATTCCGCCAGGGCCCGCTGTTCCATAACGTGCTGCTGGCGGACGAGGTCAACCGCGCCCCGGCCAAGGTGCAGTCGGCGCTGCTGGAGGCCATGGGCGAACACCAGATCACGGTCGGCCAACGCACCTATCCGCTGCCCAAGCTGTTCATGGTGCTGGCGACGCAGAACCCGGTGGAGCAGGAAGGCACCTATCACCTGCCCGAGGCGCAGCTCGACCGCTTCTTGATGCAGGCGGTGGTCACCTACCCGACCCGCGACGAGGAGCTGAAGATCTTGGAGCTGGACGGCCAGCAGCAGCAACACAGCTATGCGCCGCCGGCCAAGCCCTTGACCCAGGCCGAGCTGTTCGCGATGCGCCGCGATGTCGCCGGCCTGTACCTGGACCCGAAGCTACACAGCTATATCGTCGATCTGGTGCAGGCGACCCGCAATCCGAAGCTCTACGACGACGACCTCGCCCGCTGGTGCCGCTTCGGCGCCTCGCCCCGCGCCAGCATCGCGCTGGCCCGCTGCGCCCGCGCCCGCGCCTGGCTCGACGGCGACGACTTCGTCGCACCCCATCACATCCAGCTGGTCGCCCCGGAGATCCTGCGTCATCGGCTGCTGCTGACCTTCGAGGCCGAGGCCGAGGGCATCACCACCGACGAGTTCATCAACCGGCTGCTGAACCTGGTCGCGATCCCGTGACGGCGGGCTCCCAGTGAGTCGCTACCCGTGAGTCTCTACCCCCGCCTCGACGACCTGCTGGAGCTGCGGCACCAGGCCCACACCCTGGGCATGCCGTCGCATCACCTGGTCAACTCCACCTTCGCCGGGCTGTATGCGTCGGTGTTTCGCGGTGCCGGCGTGAACTTCGAGGAGGTGCGCGAGTACCGCGAGGGCGACGACATCCGTTACATGGACTGGAAGGTCACCGCCCGCACCAACGAGCCGCATCTGAAGGTGTTTCGCGAGGAGCGCGAACGCAGCGTCGTGCTCTGTGTCGATCGCGGCCCGCATATGGTGTTCGGCACCCGCGGCACCTTCAAGACCGTGCAGGCGGCCCGCGCCGCGGCCCTGATCGGCTGGGCCGCCAGCCGCTTGCAGGATCGCGTCGGCGGCATGGCGTTCGGCGATCCGGAGGTCGGGCTGCAACACTTTCGTCCCGCCCGCGGTCGTCGCGCCCTCTGGCAGCTATTGCGCACGCTGACGCAGCCGGCGTCTGAGACACTTGCATCGGTGGACTGCCTCGCCGGCGCGCTGCAACGCGCCACCCGCGGCCTGCCCACCGGCTCGCTGGTGTTCATCATCGCCGACCTGAATCGCGACGTGCGCGATCTGGAACGGGTGCTCGGCAACCTGGTGCAACGCAACGCCGTGGTGCTGCTGCCGGTGGACGACCCGGCGGACTGGGAGATCCCCTCCATGGGCGCGACCACCTTCACCGGCAGCGACGGCACGCTGATCGAGATCGACACCGACGACGTCGGCGCCCAACGCGCCTATCGCGCCGCCTGGGAACGCCGTCGCGAAGTGGTGACCGCCGTCGCCAACCGACTCAACATCATCCTGATGCCGATCCGCACCGACCGCGAGATCCACCTCAGCCTGATCCACAGCCTAGAACAACGCGCCCGCCGCAGAGCTGTCTGAAGTAAAAAGTTAGAAGTTAGAAATAAAGACGAAGATGAAGATGAAGAAAGACATTTGAACAGCCCGCCAAACTGCAACTGACCACCGATCTCTATCCACTTCACCCTTCACCCTTCAACCCTTCAAACTTTCACTCATGTTCCCCGAAGCCACCCAACTCCGCGACATCGATGCCGTCCTTGGCAACCCCTGGTGGCCGCTGGCACCGGGCTGGTGGCTGTTGCTGGCGGCGCTGGCAGTGTTGGCGTTGGCACTGTGGCGGTTCGATCTGGTTTGGCGCCTGCGGGTGCCGATCCCGCTGATCACCCTCGGCAGTTGGCGCTGGGACGCCGGTCGCGAACTGCGCCAGTTGCGCCGCGAGGCCACCGATGCATCGGTCAAGGACACAGCTTCGGAGTTGTCGGAACTGCTGCGGCGCATCGCCATGGCGCGCCATGGCCGCAACGCCTGCGCCGGACTGCATGGCGCGGACTGGCTCGGCTGGCTCGCCGAACATGACCCGAAGGGCTTCGACTGGCGCGACCAGGGACGGCTGTTGCTAGCAGCGCCGTACGCACCACCGGCACGCACCGAGGCCGAACTGAACGCGCTGCTTCGGCTCATCGACGCCGCGATGGAATGGGTGGTCGCCGGTCAGGCAAAGCCCGTCCGGGTGGATTCCGGGTCCCGAGGTCGGCGCGTCGTGGCATGGCTCAAGGGGCGGTTTTCGGGTTTGAGATGGCCTGGTCGCGCCGCATCGACCAGCCTTGGCGACACGGCAAGCCGCTGACAGGAGCACGCAATCATGGAATGGCTCGGCTTCCCCCTGTTCGAATTCCATTGGCCCTGGTTCGGCCTACTGCTGCCGTTGCCGCTAGTCCTACCCTTGCTGTGGCGCGAGCAGTCCGATAGAGCGCGGGAAGAACCGCTCGAAGGCCAGCGCGTGACGCTGATGCACCCGCACCTCGACGAACTGCGGGCGGCCTATCAGGCCCGCAGTCCGCGCCGCCAGCTCGCCGGCTGGCTGCACAAGCTGCTGCTGTTGCTGCTTTGGCTGGGGCTGATCCTGGCGCTGATGCGCCCGCAATGGCTGGTGCCCCACACCGAGGTCTCCAGCCCCGGCTACGACCTGATGCTCGCGGTGGATGCCTCTCACTCCATGGACGCCCTCGATTTCACCGTCGAGGGTCGACAGGTGAACCGAATGCAAGTGGTCAAGGGCGTCATGGGCCGCTTTATCGACCAACGCGCTGGCGACCGCATTGGGCTGACGCTGTTCGGCAGCGGCGCCTATGTGCTGTCCCCACTCACCATCGACCGCAATGCCGTTCATCAGTTGCTGGAAGACATCGAACCGGGCATCGCCGGCGGCAGCACCGCCCTGGGGGATGCCATCGCGCTGGGCGTCAAGCGGCTGCGCGATCGGCCCAAGGGTTCCCGCGTCATGATCCTGATCGCCGATGGCGACAACACCGCCGGCAACTTCCAGCCGCTGGAGGCCGCCGGGCTGGCACGCCTCGCGGATGTGCGCATCTACGTTATCGGCGTCGGTAGCAAGCAGGAGCGTATCCCGATCCGGCACGAGGGCAAGATCGAATACTGGGATGACCTGACCATGGACGAGGACACCCTGCAGCGCATCGCCGACATCACGGGCGGCGCCTATTTCCGCGCCACCGACACCAGCGCGCTGGAGGAGATCTCGCTGCGAATCGGTGAACTCGAAAAGACCGAGACCGAGACCCGCACCGCGTTCTTGCCGGAACCGCTGTACCGCTGGCCCTTGGGCCTGGCAATGCTTGCCCTGCTTGGCCTGGGCCTGTTCCCCGAAGGCCGGCGGCGCTTTGCACGGGGTACCGCCAATGCCTGAGACCGGCTTCCATTTTGCCCAACCCGCCTGGTTCTGGGGTCTGCTGGCGCTGCCGCCAGTGGCCTGGTGGCTATGGCGCACCGCTGCCCGCGCCGCCAAGGGACCAGTACATCGCTATGCCGACCCGCATCTGTTGCCCTACCTGAGCGGCAGCCGCTCGCTGAAGGCCTCCGAGCGCTGGGGGCGCTATTTCGCCTGGGCCGGTCTGTGGCTGTTGCTGCTGACGGCCATGGCCGGGCCGCGCTGGAGCTACGAGGATGTTCGACTCTTTCAGCCCGGCGACAACCTGCTGGTCCTGCTCGACATCTCTCGCTCTATGGAGACCGCGGACGTCGCACCCAGCCGGATCGGCCGGGCGCGCCAGGAGATACAAGACCTGATCATGCAAAACCGGCGCCTGCGGCTCGGCCTGATCGCCTTTGCCTCGGTGCCGCACGTGATCTCACCGGTCACCGAGGACAGCCGCACCATCCTGCTGGCGCTGCCGGCGCTGTCCACCGGCCTCGCCCGACTCCAGGGCAGCCGACTGCATCAGGCGCTGGACCGCGCCGAGGTCCTGCTCGACGCGCTGCCCGAGGACAGCGCCCGCTCGCTGCTGCTGATCAGCGACGGTGACTTCGACGAGCCGGAGCTGGCAGCGCGCGTGCAAGGCTTGGCGGAGCGCGGTATCCGCTTGCATGTGCTCGGCATCGGCAGCGACGGCGGCGGCGATGTGCCCGGTCCGCGCGGCCGACCGCTGATCGACCCAACCGGCCAGCCGGTGCGCTCACGCCTGAACCAGGAGCAACTGCGCGCACTGGCCGAGGCCGGCGACGGTCTCTACCAGCTCGCCGACTATCGCGACGACGATACCCAGGCCATCCTCGATGCCTCCGCCGTCAGCCGTTCGCAGGCCAAGGCCGGCGACGAGCGTACCCGCGTCTGGAACGAGCGCTTCTACCTGCCCTTGCTGTTGCTCGCCGCGCTGTTGTTGCCGCGTTTCAAGGGCCGGCCCCGTCCTCCAGCTTCCGCGGTGGGTTCTGCGAAAGGCATCCCACCAAATCAACCACCGGGTCAGGCAGCGCGACCGACGAATCGGCCGGTCGACCGACCAGGGGCAGGCACATGATCGCTCGCGCCATGATCGCGGCTGGTGCGCTGGTATCGATCGCCATGGCCACGGCCTATGCCGATTGGTTCAGCAACAGCGAACAGCAAGCGCTGGCTCGTTTCGAGGCCGGCGACTTTGACGCCGCCGCCGAGGGCTTCTCCAACGCCTTCCGACGTGGTGTCGCGCTCTATCGCGGCGAGCGTTTCGCCGAGGCGGAAGCCGCGTTTGCCCAAGCCCTGCAGACATCCGAGCAGACCACACGGGCCGGCTACAACCTCGGCAACGCCCGTTTCAAACAGGGCGACCTGGTCGGCGCCATCGACGCCTATGAGCAGGTGTTGAACGCCGACCCGGATCACGACGACGCCCATCACAATCTCGCCCTCGCGCGCGGCCTGCTCGCCAAGCAAGAGCAACAGGCGTTCGAGCAGGACGAGGAGGAGCCGCAAGCAACGCCGGAACCGGAATCGGAATCCGAGCCCGAATCTGAACCTGAGTCTGAACAGGACGAACAAGATCAGGCAGCGGAGGAGCAGTCCGAGGAGCAGCAGTCGTCGCAAAGTAGCGAGCAGCAAGAGCAACAGGGCGAACAGCAGCCCGAGCAGGAACAGGGCGAGCAGGAACAAGACGAGCAGCAACAAGGCGAGGAACAGCAAGAGCAGCAGGAACAACAAGGCGACCAGGAGGGTGAGCAGGAAGGCGAGCAGGAGCAACAGGGCGAGCAGGCCGGAGAGCAGCAACAAGAAGGCGAACAGGGCGAACAGGGCGATCAGCAACAACAGGGCGGCGAGCAGGACCAACAGCAGGAGTCCGGCGAGGGCGCAGAGCAGGAGCAGGAGTCCGACGCGGGCAAGGAACAGGACGCCGAACAGCAAGATGGTCAGGGTGACGCACAACAGCAGGCCGATGCTGGCGGGGATACGGGCGAAGCAAGCGAGGCCCAAGGCGACGACGAGACCGGAGAAAACACCGGCGGTGCCACTGGCGATCAACAGCCGGAAGACACCGAAGGCGGCGACCAGCAGCGCGAGCCCACCGACGCAGCCGGCAAGGAGCAGCGCGACGACAGCGACAGCGAGACCGCGGAGGGTGAGCAGGCAAGCCAGGACGAGACTGCCGGCGGCGACCGCGAGCCCCGCGACGACGCCGACAGTGGTCAGGATACCGAGCAACGCGACAACGCCGAGGAAGGCGGCGAACTGCCGAAGGAGGACGCCGAGGGCAAGGCCGAGCCTCCCGAACCGGATCTCGAACGGGAGCAGGCCGGTGCTGGCGGCGACCAGCCCGAGGAGATCGCCGGCGGCGAACGCGAACCACCCGGCCCAACAGCCGAACAGCAGCCCGAGCAGGAAACCGAGCAGGACTGGGAACAGGATCGGCGCGGCGACGCCGAGCCCGAGACGCCGCCGGATTCAGAGCAGCAGCGACGAGCGGGCGGCCCACCGCCACCGCCGGATCTGAAGCCAGACCTGCAGCCAGATCAGGGCGAGGCGGACCTGAGCGATGCCGCCGCGGAGTCGGAGGCGGTGGAGCGGTTCGACCAGCAAGGCGCACTGCCCTGGTCTGGCCTCGACCCCGAGTTGGGGCTCAGCGACACGCCCGCCTTGGGCGGTGAACAGGCGATTGGGCCCGGCATGGCCATCATGGAGCAGCGCCTGGAACAGATCGAAGGTGACCCGTCGTTGTTGATGCGCAACCAGTTCATCATTGAGGAGGTGCGCCAGATGCGTGAGTCCGGCGGCCAGTTGCAGGAGAGCAGGCCGTGGTAGCACTCAGCCGGAAGAAGCGCCAAGTGGCATGGGCCAAGTTCCGGCGACATGGGCCAGACCTCGGCGCAGCGACGCTCGTCTTCTGGCTACTGCTGGCAGCGTTCGGCGCCGCACTGGCGCAGCCGCAGTATCAGCCCTGGCAGTTCCGACCCATGGATCAGAACAACGCGCGCGGCGCGCCGCCATGGCAGCCCGCCCCCTATCAAGCCGCGCCGCCCGGTGCACAAGCCCCGGCGGCCAGCGCACCAGCCAGCGCACCAGCCAGCGGACAGACGCAACCAGAACAGATCCAGCCGGGGAGCTATCCGGCGGTGCCCTGGTCCCCTGGCCAACCTCCCCAAACCCAATGGCCGCAAGCCCAGTGGCCCCCGGCGCAATATCCGCAGGCGCAGGTCCCGCCGGGGCAACCGCCGGCGGGGTATGCGCAACAGCCGTTCGGCGCGCCTGGACCGGGTCAATATACCGGCACCCAGGTGCCAACCGGCCAGTATCCAAACGCTCAGTATCCAACTGGCCAGCTTCCGAGCCGCCAATCCCCTGGCGGGCAATATCCGAGTAGCCAATATCCGAGCAGCCAGTATCAGGGCGGCCAGTATCAGGGCGGCCAGTTTGCACCGCCACAATACAGCCAGTACGGACAGCCCCGCGGCATGGCCACCGCCGGTCCTCGGCTCGAGGTCCAGTTGACGGAAGACCGGCCCTACGTGCAGCAAAATGTCTTGGTCCGGCTGCGCGTCATCAGCAGCGGCAACCTGGCCACGGCGTCGCCGGACCTTACTGCCATCGACGAGGTGCTGTTCGAGAAGGTCGAAGGCCCCAAGACCAGCACCCGTGGCAGCGGCAATAGTCGCGACATCGTCAATGAGTTCGTCATGGCCATGACGCCGCTGCGCGACGGCGACCTGGAGGTGGGTCCGATCAAGGTCACCGGCACGCTGGCCGGCGGCGTCCCGTTCGAGGCCGTCGCCGCTGAACCGCTACGGCTCCAGGTGCGCCCGCCGATGGCCGCCGTACGCCCCTGGCTACCGTTGCAGAGCTTGCAGATCAAGGCGGACCTCGACAGCACCGGCGAGGTGGAGCGCGGCCGGCCGGTGACCCTGACCCTGGAGTTGGAGGCCCAAGGCGCCACCGGCGATCAACTGCCGTCGCTGGAGTCGATGCTGCGTTCGGACGACTTCCGCGTCTATCGCGAGCAGACCATGACCGACACACGGCTCGCCTCCAACGGCAGCACGCTGATCGGCAAACGTATCGAGTACTTCACGCTGGTACCGCATCGCGGCGGACGGCTGCAACTGCCAGAGCTTCGCCTCGGCTGGTGGAACGTCGATACCGCCAGCCGCGAGGCCTCGTCGGTCCCGATCCGCACCTTCTCCGTCACCGGCGAATCTGGCCCCTTCGGCTTCAGCCGCAAGGCCGCGCATGACGACGACGATTGGCGGGTCTTTTGGCTGCCGCTGGCGGGCGTGCTATTGCTGCTGATCGGCTATTGGGGCGGTGTCTGGCTGCGCGGCCAGACATCAACTGACGGCGAGAGAGAGCGGGCATCGGGCTCGGCGGCAATGCTGCCGCGCCTGCGTAGCCGGCTGGCCCGGGCCGCGGCGGGTGCGGGCGTCAGCACAGGACGCGCGTTAACAGCAGCGGCACGCTTGCTCAATCCAACCCCATTGCTGCGCCGTACCGGCGCGTTGCTGGCCGGTCTCAAGCCCCGCAGCGCCCGCGTCTACCAATGCGCGCGCGCCGCGGACAGCGCGGTCGATCCCGCCGCCTGGTGCCTGGCGTTCCAACAGCAAGCCTGCCGCAACCTCCAGGCGCAAGCCCGCGAGCCCCTGCCACGCATGGCGGACCGCATCGTCGACCTGCGCCCCGGCGCCGACCGCGAGCACGTGCTGCGGCTGATGCAACAGCTGGACTCGGCCCTCTACAACCGCCAAGACATCGATTTCGTGCGCTGGAAGCGGGACTTCCGCCAAGCCCTGCGCCCCGCGACCGGCACCCTGCGCAGTCTCGTCGCCGCCCGCGTCCGCCAGGCGCACCTGCCGGCCCTAAACCCTCAGCCGCAGCGATACTGACCTGCGCATTGATCTAGATTGCTCGAGGGCGAGATTGCTTGAGGGCGCCGAATGCTTGCAGATGAGTCAAGTTTCGACTCAGCCTAGGACCGGCAAGGGTCCTCGGGGTCGGGGTCGGGGTCGGGTCGCTTGCCGCTCGTTTCGATACCGATACCGATTTCGATACCGATACCGATGATCACGAATCGTCGGTCTGAGGCGGCGCCTCGCTAGCATTGTGATGGGTAATGTTGGGCTCCGGGCAGCCGAGCATCGCATACTGGACGCTGGCACCCGACCGGGGTAGAACGGACATGGTGTTCGATGTCGATGGAGCATCGCGATGAAAAAACCCAATATGCGTCATGTGCGCGGCCCGTTCCGCGCCGATCAACTCCGCTCCGGCGATCCCTATGAACTGTCCAACGGCCATCCGGTGGAGTGTCTTCCCACCGGCGGCCGAGGCTCCAAGGCCAACCTGATCGGCGGCCTCGCGCTGGGGACCGATCCGGACGTGACCTCCGCCGGCGTCGACACCGGCTTCACGCCGGATCCCGGCACCCTACGCGCCCCGGATGTCGCCGTCGGCAACGTGCCGGATGCGCCCGGCTGGGTCGCCGGCGCGCCGCCGCTCGCGGTGGAATACGCCGATACCGGTCAGGACGAGGCCGATTTGGCCTTGAAGATCGAGGAACTGCTGGCGGCCGGCACCCGGCACATCTGGGTGGTACGGCTCACCGGTCCGCGCCGGGTAGAACTGCATCGACCGGACGAGCCCACGCGCACGGCCTATCCCGGTGAGTTGCTGGAGGCCCCTGGCATCCTACGCAACGCCATCCCGGTGGAGGCCCTGTACGACAGCGACGCGGCGGAGGGCGTGGCCCTGCGCAACCTGTTGCAGCGCCGCGGCTACGCCAATCTGGACGAGGTGCGTGGCCAGGGCAAAGCCGAAGGTAAGGCTGAGGGCAAAGCCGAGGGTATGGCGGAAGGCGAACTCATCGGCTTGCGCGGCGCGGTGCTCGCCGTGCTCGACGGTCGCGGGTTGCCCGCCGAAGCTGTTGTACAGGCGCGCATCGAGCAATGTGCCGAGCCTGCCCTGCTACGGCTCTGGCTGCGACGCGCGGCAATCGCGGCCGCGGCAACGGACATCTTCGACACCGGGACCGAGCCCGAGTCCGGCCCTCCGAGCGGGTCACCTAGCCAGTGACCCGTTGGCGGTGAGATTGTTCGGGCCATTGCGGCGCAATCCGCCGGTGACGACGCACCCGCAACAGGCGCCGGTTGAAAAACCGGCGCTCCCAGCGCAGACCGACGCGTGCAATTCAGCGGTCGCGCATCTCATCGGGCATCGAGCCGAAACCCCAAGTCGCTCAAGCCGGCTCGCGTGTCATCCTCGTCGAGCATCTCCAACAGCCGGCGCAGCGCGGGGCGTTGCAGACGCGAGCGCGGCACCACGAAATCGTAATGCTCCTCCTGCAACGGCAGGAAGCCGAGCCCGTACAGGCGCGCGACGGTGTCGATGGCCAGGCCCCAATCCGCCCGGCCCTGGGCAACGGCGCTGGCGACGGCATTGTGCGATTTGGTCTGAATCGCATAGCCGGTGGGGCGAGCCTCGCCGAGCAGGCCATCGATCAGGATGCGCGTGCCGCTGCCGGCATTGCGGTTCACCATCACGCAGTCGCGATCGGCCAGCGCCGCGGCGACCGCATCCCGCGCCGTCTCGCGGTTGCTGAAGCGCGGATCATCCGGTCGGAACACGACGCCCTGCATGCGGCGATAGCCGGTGATCAGTTGCAGCGCGTCGGTTACATAGTCCTGGTTGTAGAGGCCGGTGTCCGGATGCATCAGGTGGATGCCGCCGAGATCGCATTCGCCGCGGCGGGCGGCGGCGAGTCCCCCTTGGCTGCCCACATGCAGGGACTTGGTGCTGTAGCCCTCGGCCTGCAGCCGACCGAGCAGGTAGTCGAGTCCGACACAATGGCTGCCGATGGTGACCAGATCCGCGGGCTCCAAGTGCTCGGCGATCAGATGCACCTGCACCGGGGTACCGGCCGCCAGCCGTTCGGTCTGGGCCGGAATCACCACATAGCCGTCCGCTTGACTAAAGGCCGTGACGGCACCGGACCCCTTGCCGCTGGGATAGGCGGCCAGGCCATCGTCGTTGGGCATCAGGCCCACCAGCAGGAATTCGGTGCGACCGCGCTCGGAGTTGGCGCGCAATGCCAACTTGGCGTCGATGCTGTGCCGGTTCGCGGCGCCGGAGCGGCCGGCGAGCCGGCTCAGCACCGGCGCGACGAATTGATGAAAGGTGAAGATGGCCGAGGTCGGAAAGCCCGGCAGGATCACCACCGGCTTGCCGCCGGTCGCGGCCAGGCACAGCGGCTTGCCCGGCTTGATGGCAACGCCGTGCACGACGATGCCGGGGTCGGTCAACCCGCTGACCACCTCGTAGGACAGATCGCCGGCGCCCTTCGAGGTGCCGCCGGACAGGATCACGGCATCGCAATCCAGCGCGCGTTCCAGCACCGCACTCAACGCCGCCCCGGAATCCGCTACGGCGCCGAGCCGGACCGCCTCACAGCCGAGTTCCTCCACCGCGGCGGCGACGATGGCGCCGTTGGAGTCGTAAACGCCGCCGGCCGTCAGGGGCTCGCCGGGCGCAACGATCTCATCGCCAGTGGAGATCACAGCCACCCGCGGACGCCGATAGACCGGCACCTCGGCCAGCCCCAGCGCCGCCAGCACGCCGATCTCGCGGGAGCTGAGCAACTGACCGGCGCGCAGCACGGTCTCACCACGGCCGACATCGGTGCCGGCGAAAGACACAAAGGCGCCGGACGCCACCGGGCAGCGAATTGCAACGGCCTGCACGCCATCGCCGTTTGGTTCATTTGCTCGAACCGCCGCCGGGTTATCGTCCGCAAGGTCGGAATCCTCCACCAATACGACGGCATCGGCACCGCGGGGCAGCATGCCGCCGGTGGCGATCAGCGTCGCCTGCCCCGGTTGCACGGTGAGGCTCGGTTCGACACCGGGGGTCAGCACCTCGCCGGTCAGTTGCAGCACCGCCGGCGCGGCATCGGTGGCGCCGGCGATGTCGTCGGCGCGCACCGCAAAGCCGTCGACATTGGCGCGATCGAAGCCGGGCACGTCCACCGGCGCGACCACGTCCTCGCCGAGCACCCGACCCAACAGTGCCGCCAGCGGAACCACCTCGACGCCGATAGGCGCTAGCCGCAGCACGGCCTGAAATCGGCTCGCCGCCTCCTCCGCGGTGGCCACATCCAAGAACTGCCGTTGGCGTGCGGCGTTGCGTTTGTCCGCCATACTGCGGGCGTCGATCATGCGCTCTCCCCCGGCTGTCAAAATAGAAACACCCGCACCCGCTCGCCCTCCGGGTAGCCCTCAGACTGCAGCGGCACGAGCACGCAGCCGTCCGCGTCGACGGCGCTACGCAGCCGCCGATCACCGGTCAGATCCAGGGGCTCGACAAGCCCATCGCGCAGACGCACCCGACACAGCTGCAAGCTTCCCAATGGCGACGCAATCTTGCGCGCCAAGGTGGCTTCCACGACCGGATGGGGCCACTCCGGGTGACGGCCCGCGAGCCTTCGCACCAGCCTTCCAAGCAATAGTTCGTAAGCACAGAAGCAGGCCAACGGTGGCCCAGGTAGTAAACAGACCGGCATCGTCCCGATGTACCCCAAGGTCAATGTATCGCCGGGTGCGATGGCAACGCCGCGGATATCCACGCGGCCTACGCCCGCCAGCACGGCCGGCGACAGATCGTTGCTGCCGAGACCGGTGCCGCCAATACAGACCACCAGGTCCAAGGCATCCGCCGCCAAGCATTGGCCGAGTCGCTCCGGGTCGCCGCCGGCGTAGTCGTGGAAGACGACCTCGCCGCCGTCGCGCCCAATCAACGCACGCAGCATGTCGCCGTTGACATCGTCCGCCGCGGCCCGACTCGACACCAGCCCCACTCGCGGTGGGCGCACCACGTCGATCGAGGCGCAGCCAAGCAGACGCAGCATCGCAAGATCCTGGGGGCGCAGCGGCGTGCCTGGGTGAAGCACGGCTTCACCGTCTACGTATTCGTCGCCTACCGGGCTGACGTGCTCACCGGACGCGACCGTTGCATAGACCTCAATGCCATCGGCGCCCAGTTCGGCATCCTCCAGCGACAAGACCGCATCGGCACCCAGCGGCAGCACCTGCCCGCGCAGCACCAGCTCCGCGTCAACAGGTTTAAGCGCGGCCCGGTGCCCGCCAGCGGCACCAGGCTCGCGGCCCCTCAGCGTCAGCGGGTTATAGGCGCTGGCGCCGACGGTGGAGGCTGCGACGACGGCATAACCATCACCAGCGGCCAGCGGGGCTGCGGGCACGTCGCTCTTCGCGCGGACCGTTACCGCAAGCACCCGACCGGCGGCATCCGCAACGGGCAGACGCACCTTCGATACCGTGAGGACATGGCGATCGACCCAGGCCCAGGCATCATCGGGCAGACGTCGATCCAGCGGCAGGGGACCCAACGAGGGCTCTTTGGGCATTGGGCTCATGACGAAGATCGAACCAATTGTGCATAAACACGGCTAGAAGCGTATGCAAGTCGAGGCATGCGCCTATCCTAGTGCGGGATCTTCAAGCGATCGCCAGACCCGAGACCAAGGGCTAACGACAAACGCAGCGTTCAATCGTAGCGCTCATCCTTCCAGCGTCGAAGCGCGGTAAACACCGCGGTCTGATCCCTACGGTTCCCTCCGGCGAACCGCTCGGCCGCAGCGATTACGTCGGGTTCAGCGGTACGTAGAAAGGGATTGGTCGCCAATTCCAGGGCCAGTTCCGACGGCACCGTGGGCAGGCCGGTGTCGCGCAGACGCTTGGCCTGCGCGGTACGTTGCGCCAGCGCGGCGCTGTCCGGCTCGACCCAGGCGGCAAAGCCCAGGTTGGCCAACGTGTATTCGTGCGCGCAGTAGCACAGCGTCCGTGGCGGAAGCGCGCTGATGCGCCGCAGCGACGCGGCCAATTGTTCGAAGGTACCGTCGAAGACCCGGCCGCAACCGGCGGCAAACAGCGTATCGCCGCAGAACAGCGCGCCGTCGGCGAGATAGGCAATGTGGGTCGCGGTGTGCCCCGGCACTTCGATCACGTCGAACCGCGTCTCAAACCCGGGAATCGAGACCTGATCACCCTCACCGACGACGCGGGTGGCGAGGCCGATGCGCCGATCCTCGGGCGCGGTGACCAACGCATCCGGCCATTGACTGAGCAGATCGGCAACGCCACCGATGTGGTCCTGGTGATGATGCGTGATCAGGATCGCGGCCAGTTCTAGCCCTTCCGAACCCAGGCGCGAAATCACCGGATCGGCATCGCCAGGATCGACCACGGCCACCCGGACACCGTCTCCCTCCCGCAGCAACCAGATGTAGTTGTCGTCAAAGGCAGAGATCGGTTCGACGCGAAGCATGGGGGAGTCTCCTGTGGCACTATTCGTCGGGAATGTCAGAATGCGACGACGACGGACTGGCGGCGCGGATTCAGAGGGAATAGCGGGCCTGGGTGGTCATTTCGCCAGCACTTGGGGCCGCGGTCAGGACCCCGCCAAGCCATTGATTGGCAGTGGCCTCCCGTTCAGGATGAGCAGCCCCCCGTCGAGCACCGCCGACGCATACAGTCGACCGCGGTCCGACACCAGCCAATGGCCACGGATCAGAGACGACAGAGACGCTTGGGCCGCCGCCTCCACTTCCTCTTCGAGTCGCGTCGGCAGCGGTTCAGTGCGTTCCCCACGATGTTGCAACTCGCGTTGAACGCGTCGCCGCTGATCATCGACCAACAATTGGAGCACCAACGCCTGCGGAGCGGACGCCTGGGCCTCGCCAGACAGGCGCTGCAGCCACATCAATGGCTGCACGACAACGAGACCAGCGCCCGGCAGCGCATTGGACCCAACACCAGGCTCCATGCCATCGGACAATGTCAGATGGGCCTTGGCCGTTACCGCGCCGAACGGCGTTGTCAACTCCAGGCTCGTTAGTTCGAGGCGCGGTGTCGCGGATAGCAGTGCGGGCAACGACTGGGTCAGCAGCGTACCGATCGCCAGACCACGCATGGACTCGGGTAGATCGCGCGCATCGAGTTGCCGCAGCCCGGTGAGCAACGCCGTCAGTGACGGCGCATCGATGCCGGTCAGCGCCAGTTGTAACCGCGATGGGGCAAAGGCCGAGCCGCTGAGCCTGAGCTGATCGATTCGAATCTCCACGTTGGCATGTGCGTGACTCGCATCAACGGCCGCCTCCAGATGCATGTGCGCGCCAGCGATATCAATGGGCGGTCGGTCCATGCTTGCATCCAGCCGCAACGCCTTCAGGGTCAATTTGGCCTCACCGAGCGGAATACCCGTGGTGACCGCATCCAGATCGAATTGCCAGCCCAGACCTTGCAACAGCAAGGTCCGACCGGCGACATCGGTCGCATCCAGGAGCGGCAGCTCGCCGCGACCCCGCCACCCATCGCCATCGTGACTGAGCCGCAGTTCGCCGTAACCGTCGACCAAGTGCAGCCTGCCCGCACGGCCGGAGTAGGTGATACCCGGCAGGCGCAGCGTCGCGGCCAAGGCTCCGCCCGCTTCGAGCGCAGTGTGCGCGAGCAGCGGCGGCAGCTGGCGGGGCCCGCCAACGACCGTGACCCTGCTTCGCGCCGTGACCAGTGCGGGCGGCCATCGCAGCAGGCCGTCGGCGCCCGGGCCATGCCCGATGCGGCTGGCAATCTGTAATCGCGGCGGTTCAGCGGTATCGCCAACCGGCGGCGCGATCACCAGCAACGCCGTTGATTCCAGCCAGTCGCGTCGATAGGTGGTCTGGACGATGCGATAGCCCGCAGCGGAGAGTCCCGCAACCGCATCCTTGTATCGATGCTCCGCGTGCAGACCCAACCACCAGGGCAGACTCAAAGCGAACATCACCGCCGCGCCCGACACGGCGACGACGGCTCGGCGCATCATCACTGCATACCGATTTTGTTGAACCGGCCCCGGTCGGCACCGAGACTCGCGGCGCTTTCCGAACTGAGCCGCGCCATCTCCACACGCACACTCGCCTCGATCCCGGCGGCATCGAGCCCGCAAGCAGCGAGCTGTTCGCCATGTTCGGCCTGTTCCTGGCAGACATCGGGCAGACCCAGGTGCAAGCAGTGCACGTTGACGCCATGCTCGGCCAGCAGTTCGGAGACTGCCGAGCCGGCGCCGCCGGCGATGGCATTCTCTTCGATGGTGACGAGCAGCCGGTGACGGTCGGCCAGCTGCAGGATCAGCAGCTCGTCCAGCGGCTTGATGAAGCGCATGTTGGCGACGGTGAGGCCGAGCCGTTCGCCGACCTGTTCGGCGGCGGCCACCCGGCTGCCGAAGGCGAGCAGGGCGATGTCTTGGCCCTGACGGCGCAGTTCGCCCTGGCCGATGGGCAGTGGCTTGGCCTGTTTGTCGATGGCGACACCGGGGCCGGTGCCGCGCGGGTAGCGCACCAGGGCGGGACCGGGGTGTTGGTAGGCGGTGGTGAGGAGCTGCCGGCATTCGTTTTCGTCGGCGGGGGCGGCGATGACGAGGTTGGGCAGCGGACGGGCGTAGCTGAGGTCGAAGCTGCCGGCATGGGTGGCGCCGTCGGCGCCGACCAGGCCGGCACGGTCGACGGCAAAGGTGACGTCGAGTCCTTGCAGGCAGACGTCGTGCACCAGTTGGTCGTAGGCACGTTGCAGGAAGGTCGAGTAGATGGCGACCACGGGTTTCATGCCTTCGCAGGCCATGCCGGCGGCGAGCGTGACGGCGTGCTGTTCGGCGATGCCGACGTCGAAGTAGCGCTCGGGATAGCGGTTGGCGAATTCGACCAGACCGGAGCCTTCGCGCATGGCGGGGGTGATGCCGAGCAGGCGCGGGTCATTGGCGGCGGTGTCGCACAGCCAGTCGCCGAAGATTTGGGTGTAGCTCTTGCCCTTGACCTTGGGGGCGTTGCTTTTGTGCAGGGCGCCGGTGGCGCGGTCGAACGGGGTAACGCCGTGGTAGGTGGTGGGGGCGTGCTCGGCGGGCTTGAAGCCGTGGCCCTTTTGCGTGACCAGGTGCAGCAGCCGTGGGCCGGGCATCTTTTTCATGTTCTTGAGCGTGGCGACGACGGCGTCGATGTCGTGGCCGTCGATGGGGCCGATGTAGTTGAAGCCGAGCTCTTCAAAGTAGGTGCTGGGCATGACCATGCCCTTCATGTGCTCTTCCCAGCGCCCGGCGAGTTGGCGCAACTGCGGCATCCCGGCGAGCGCGCTCTTGCTGCCTTCGCGCATGCGGGTGTAGAAGCGCCCGGAGAGCAGTTTGGCGAGGTGGCTGCTGATGGCGCCCACCGGGGGGCTGATAGACATGTCGTTGTCGTTGAGGATGACCAGCAGGTCGGGGTCGAGCGGGCCGCCGTGATTGAGGGCCTCAAAGGCCATGCCGGCACCGAGCGCGCCGTCGCCGATGACGGCGATGACTTGCCGGCGCTCGCCCTTGAGCTTGGCGGCGATGGCCATGCCGAGCGCGGCGCTAATCGAGGTGCTGGAGTGGCCGACGCCGAAGGTGTCGTAGTCGCTTTCGCTGCGCTTGGGAAAACCGGACAGGCCGCCCTTCTGGCGCATGCGGTGCATACGCTCGCGCCGGCCGGTGAGGATCTTGTGCGGATAGGCCTGGTGGCCAACGTCCCAGACGATGCGATCGTGCGGGGTGTCGAAGACGTGGTGCAGGCCGATGGTGAGCTCCACGACACCAAGCCCGGCCGCGAGGTGACCACCGGTGCGCGCGACGCTGTCGATCAAAAACGCGCGCAGCTCGTCCGCCAGTTGGCCGAGTTCGGCACTGCTCAGGTCGCGCAGGTCGGCCGGGCTGTCGATGCGGCTGAGGAGGGGGTAGGGGTGGGTGGCAGGGCGATATCTGTCTTGCATTATTTTGTGCGTCACATGGGCCGGGTTCATCCGCGCAATTCTAGGCCAAGCGACCCGTGCTTGGGCCGTAGCTTGTATTGACAACGGTTGCGAATCGATTGCGCGGTATTGTGCCGGAATCGGACGCCACAGCAGCACCGAGGTTTAGAAAAAGCTCAAACTCAGTGGCGCCGACGTCCGGGGCGGCGCTCGTACCAAATCAGGTGCTCGAGCAGCTCGGCGGTGCGGGAGACCGATGCCTGCACGCCATCGAGCATGTCCGGCACGCGCTCCAAATCAACGCCGTCGGTGATCTCTAGCGCCGCGAGCTGAGCGTTGTGCACGAGGCGCGAAAACAGTTTGCGATAGAGCAGATCTTCCTCCGACTCCAGCGGCACCGCCATCGCCTTGCGCGGCTCCATCGCATCGGACTGGAAGCGACGGCGTGCTGCGTCCGCTCGCTGACGCTGGCGGGTGTCGGTCAGCAACAGGACGAAGCCAAGCACTTCGCCCGGCGCAGACAGCACCGGATCGGC
Source organism: uncultured Gammaproteobacteria bacterium (assembly GCA_963698775.1). Lineage (GTDB taxonomy): Bacteria > Pseudomonadota > Gammaproteobacteria > Chromatiales > Chromatiaceae > Thiohalocapsa. Next base: position 25,736 of record CAVOSE010000034.1, on the reverse strand, counting down.
CCGCACAAGGAACGGCAATGGAGGCTGCCCGACGCACTCCAGACTGACCTCACCACGCCAGGGGCGGTGGGTTTCAACCAATTCTTTTAGACGCAGGCCTGCCTCAACGGCGGGCTTCAACAGGCACGCGATGTCGTCGAGCGTTCGCGGCGGAGGCGCGGTTTCAGGCAACAGCCGCTCGAACGCATCGTTCATGATCAGGACGTCGCCGTCGCAGCCGGCGATCGCGGTGGGCTGATCGGAGGCATGCACCTGGCCGCGCACCCGATTGAGTTGATCCTGCACGATCAGCATGCGCACGGCGCGAAATTGCTGAATCACGTCCGCGACCGACTCGCCGATCAATCGCGCCGTCGTTCGCTCTGGCGCCGACCAGGGCTCCGAGGTCCCCTCGACCAGCTGGTGCCATTTGGCGAACGAACGCCGAGGCGAGAGTTCGGTCGCGTCCTTTCCCGGTTCCACCGGCTTGAACGGATTCCCCCCCCAGGTCAGGGTCCGTATCTGCTCCGGACGCAGCCAAAGCAGGTAGTCGCCTGGCTGGCCCGACAGAGGCACTGCCAACACCCCGCTTGCGGTGCCACGCAGATGCTTCAGCCGTGATACGCGCTCGCCGAGATTAGGGCAGCCGAGTACAGGCTCCCGCGGAAGGCTGTCGAGCCAACGGCACAGCTCGCGCAGGTCGCCAGACGACGGCACGTCGCCGCTGGTCCACAATTCACCCTCGAGCAGCAGCGCGGCACCGGTCGCCTGCATCGGCTGCAAGAGCGATTTCGGGCTGTCGAACAGTGCTGCCTTCCAGTCGCCGTCGCGAGAGATGGCCTCGATCATTCGCTGCTCGAGTCGCCGCACGAGCACCTCGACGCGGGCTTGCGCGAAGCTTTCGAGGGCAGCGATGCGGGTCGCCACGACCTCGCCGAGCAGTTCGCATTGGGCGCGCACCTGATAGGACACGAAGCGCGGAGCGTAATGGTGGCAAGCGATCAAGCCCCAGAGGCGGTCGCCGGCCACCAGCGACACCACCAGGGTCGCGCCGACGCCCATATTCTTCAGGTATTGCGTGTGGATCGGCGACGGGCTGCGCAATGCGCACAGCGACATATCGAGTTCCTGCCCGGTCGATGGTGAGCAGCGCGGCTCGATCGGCACGGGGACATAGTCCACGTCCACCAACAACCGTATGCGGTTGCGCTCATACAGCCGCCGGGCGATTTGCGGGATATCCGAGGCCGGGTAGCGGTTACCGAGCAAGGGCTCCAGCTTCGGCTCACGTCGCTCGGCAAAGACCTCGCCGTGACCATTGTCGTCGAAGCGATAGACCATGACCCGATCGTAGCCCGACACATCTTTGAAAATGCGTGCGGTTTCATCACACAATTGCTGCAATGTCGCCGCCTCGATCAGCTCTCGCAACGAAGCGTCGAAGCCGTTGACCAGCGCACGATGCGGTTGCGCCGGTTCCAGCTCAATCACCAGGCCGACGCCGGAGGGGCGGTGCAGCAGACCGTCGAAATCCTGCCGCGTCGCGCCCAGGGTGCAGCGGAACGCCACCGGCAGGCGATCGAGCCGACCGTCCAGATGCATCCGAACGCGCTGCTCCAGCTCCGCGGAGAGATCCGATAGGGTCGCACCGACCGGCGCGCACTCCAACTTCAAAAGTGCGGCAGCATTGGCGCTCGCCTGCACGATGTTCAGTCCCGGCTCTTCCACCACCAGCAACGCGCCATGGGGCTGAACCGAGCCCGCCAGGTGAATCTGCTCGCGCTCGCAGTTGCTGAGATCAGCCTCGCCAAAGGCGGGGGGCGATTCCGGGGTCGCTAGCATCAGCCTACCGTTCGTGCTGAGCCTTCGAGCTCGAGCCGGCCCCCGGATGCGCCGCGGACTCCGGCGCAAACACCCGCTCCAGCTCATAGCGATGCAGTTTGGCATGCAGGCTCTGCCGACTCAGCCCGAGCAGCTGAGCCGCGGCCGTCCGATTACCGGCGGTCAGGCGCAGTGCCGACTTAACGAAATGACTTTCGACGACGGCGACCGTCTCCTCGACAACTGTGCGCAACGGCGCCTTGCCGACGCGTTCCGCATAGGCATCAACCAGGTTTCGCAGGGAGACATCGGAGGAAGCGCGCGAAAGCCGGCGCCCCACGTCGCGCACGAGCACGGCAATGCGCCGTGGGCCAACATCACACTCACCGGCCGCCGACAACTCCGCTTCGGTCTCGCTACCGAGCACGCCGCGAATCAGCGTCGAGAAGAGACGCAGGCGCCCAAAACGCCCGACATTGGCCAGCAAAACGGTCAGGTCGGCGCCGGGGCGCCCGAGCCACTTGCCCAAGGATTGACCAAGCAGTGCGGAGCTTGCGCCTTCTTCGGTCATATCGAGGAAAGCCGCGTTGGCGCTCAACACCAGACCGTCACGATCGATCACGACAAAGCCGTCCGGCCAGCGCTCGATCAGGTCGGCGTGCGCCTGCGGCGGTCTCGACCTGCTCATCGGCGGGTTGAGACGCGTCGGCCGCGATCTGCAATTGCAACAGCGAATCCCCTGGTGCCGCAGGGATCAACGACGCGCGTACCAACCAGGGTCCCTGTGGCTCTGACGATGCCCCGTCGGGGCCGGCACGAAGTGCAGGTCGATGCCTAGTCCCGATCGCACTCAAATCCCGGTCTGGCTGGGCGACCGACGGCGCGCCCTTGAGGTGCCGTAACAGACCGTTCGCCGGCTCGCCGTTCCGCGCACGCCTGACCACGTCCCGCAGTGTCTTGCGATCGTTCTCCGCCAACAATGAGGGAAGCTCGACCTCACGCGCTCCGCAAGCATCGCCAGGCGTCAGGCCCAACAGAATGGCTGCAGGTGGGTTGATCTCGACGATGCGCAGGGTCCGCGAGTCGAGCGTGACCAGGGCGTCTTGTGCCGCGTCCAACAACAGACGATAACGAGTCTCAACGGCGCGCAGTTTCCAGTAGTCCTGCTCCAAAACGCGCTGCGTGTCGAGCAGGCGCGATTGCAGCTGAGCCACCGCCCGCAACTGTTTGCCAACGGCAACGATGCCCGCGCCATCACCAAGGCGCACCATGGTGTACTCGAGCGGCACCACAAGTCCGCTCGGAAACCGCTGCGCAACGTGTCCAATGCCGGCGATTCCACCCAACCGCGTGCGTTCCACGAGGCGCCCGATATCCGCGCGCTCGTCGTCACGCACGGTATCCATCCAGGGCAGTCCGACCCAGTCCCCAACCGCTTCGTCGGCAACCGAATTGCCGGCAATGGCTTGATTGATCACGCCTGCAGAATCGAGCACGAGCGTGATGTCCGGCTCCCCGCTGTTTGTAATGGTCATGGACTGCCTCGCGCTCGTGGGCGCTTGTTCGCGATGGCCGATGCCTCACGCATGATGGCGTAACGTCGCTTTAATCTTACAGGATACCCCTAACTCATCGGCAAAGTTAAATGATTCTGAACAACTTATTGCGATATTTCCATGACCGCCAGGACGTTAGACACGTCCCGGTATCCAAGATTCCCACAACGGTCTCAAGGCCGCGCGGCAGCCATTCCGTCCTGCGCCGGTTCGGAGCACGCCGGCGCGGAGCACCTTGGCTCGGAGCAAGTGAAACCCGATGGTTCCAAGGCGACCACACGCCGACGCGCGCGACCGTGCGCGAAGATCACTCTGGCAGTCTCATCATGGCGTCACTTCGATCTGGTATAGCCAGGGCCAATATTTGCCGGTGACGAACAACCGCTGGCCCTCTGCATCGTAGGCAATACCGTTCAACACGGCCTCCTCGGCACGCAGCCGAAGTGGCGGCCACAGGCCACTGAGGTCCACATAACCCAATACGGCGCCGGTCGCCGGGGAGATGCGCACCAGCCGATCTTGATACCAGATGTTAGCCCAGACTTCGCCGGCGATGTACTCCAGTTCATTCAGCCGGGTTACCGCGCGCGAACCGTCACGCACCTGAACCCGACGTACCTCCATTGCGCTATCCGGGTCCAAGAAGCGCAGCGTGTCCGTTCCATCGCTGATGATCCAATGTCGCCCGTCATGTGTGATGCCCCAGCCCTCGCCCGGCAGGGGAAACTCACCGACCTTAGCAAACGTGGCTCGGTCGTAGCGCATCCCCAGATGTGCTTGCCAGGACAATTGCACGACCTCGTCTCTCCAGACCGTGATCCCCTCACCGAAGATTCTTGGCGGCAACGCCGTCTGTTGCAGCACCGCGCCGGTTTCGAGATCGACCCGCCGAAGCGTCGACCGCCCGCGCTTACCGGTGCCCTCGTAAAGGTTGTCGGCGTCGAACGCCAGTCCTTGGGTGAATGCATTCGTATCGTGGGGAAATCGTGCAATCACCCGGTATCCGGCGACCGGCGCCGATGCCCCCAACCCCAACAGAAAAACACCGCAGCCGGCAACCAGCATGACCCACAGAAGCCGCTGCCTTATGAAGCGTACCAATGCAACCTCCTCATGGCCTGAACCGCCACAGACATGGGCAATTCTGCAAGCATAACCCGGCGCGATCTCAGCGGCTGGCCTGAAATCTGCTGTCCTCGTGCTGAGGGAAAGCGGGCGGGCAACACGAGCACGGATAGGATAGAAAAGTCATGTCAAATGCGCAGCCAAGAGGCGCACCAATCCGGACTCAGCGCCCTGTCGCCGCCCCGAAACGGGGCATACCCCTGACGTCACTAGATCGATAGTCGCCGCTCGCCACGCACCATTGCAACGCAATCCCCATCGCAGCGGACCGGCGCGGTCAGCGGCCGCAACCCCCAATGACAAGCAGAATCTCATGTTTAGGAGCACGCCATGACTCGAGCCTTGAGCCTGTCCCCGGTGCAGCAGTATCTGGAGCGCCTGCACGCGGACCTGTCGCCGCTCGAGGGCGGGGAACTCGCCAGCTATATACCGGAGCTGACACGGGCCGATCCCAACTGGTTCGGCATCGCGCTGGTAACCGTCGACGGTCACGTCTACCAAGCTGGCGACTCGCGCCAGCCGTTCACGGTGCAATCCATCTCCAAGGCCATCAGCTACGGGCTCGCACTTGAGGACCGCGGCCTGGAGCAAGTGCTCGCCAGGGTCGGCGTCGAGCCCTCGGGCGAGGCGTTCAATTCGATCAGCCTGGAGCCCGACAGCGGTCGCCCGCTGAACCCGATGATCAACGCCGGCGCTATCGCCACCACTGGCCTGGTGAGTGGCGAGCCCGGTCGCCCACCCATGCGCCGCATCCTCGACGCATTCAATCGGTACACCGGTCACGAAATCGAGTGCGATGAGTCGGTCTATCGTTCCGAGAGCGAAACCGGCCACCGCAACCGCGCCATCGCCCACCTGCTCTATGGGCACGGGATCTTGGATCGGGCACCGGATGAGGTGGTCGACCTTTACTTTCGACAGTGTTCGATTCTGGTCACGGCGCGGGATCTGGCTCAAATGGGTGCCTGCCTGGCCAACTCGGGGGTCAATCCGGTAACCGGCGTCGTCGCGCTGAAGTCCCACTATGTGCAGAAAGTCCTCAGCGTCATGAGCACCTGCGGCATGTACGACTATTCCGGCGCCTGGATCTTCAACGTCGGTATGCCGGCCAAGAGCGGTGTCGGCGGCGGCATCATGGCGGTGTTGCCGGGACAATTTGGGCTTGGCCTATTCTCGCCCCTGCTTGATCCGAAGGGGAACAGCGTCCGCGGCATCGAGGCGTGCAAGCGCATCTCCGATGACTTCAAGCTGCATCTGTTCAACGTTGCCCACGCGACCTCCGAGTCCGTGGTGCGCCAATGCTATGACTGCCGCCGCTCCCGCTCGCGACGACGCCGCGACGACGGCGAGACGGCCACCCTCGCGGCCCAGGGCGAACGCATTCGCGTCTACGAACTCCAGGGCGAACTGCTGTTCGGCAGCGCCGAATCAGTCTCGCTGAAGCTACTCGCGGAGCTGGATCAGGCCGACTATCTAGTGGTGGACTTCAGACGCGTGGTAGGGATGGATCAGGCATCCGCGGCCTTGCTGGGGTCCCTCTGCGAGCGCGCTCTAACCGACGCCAAGCATCTCTTCTTTGGTGGCACCGGCCACCTGTACCCGTTCCGCAGGCACTTGCAACGGCTGGACGTGGCGGCACAGACGCCGAGTTGGCTGGCCTTCGACGACAGCGACCAGGCGGTCGAATGGTGCGAGGGCGACCTCATCCGCACGTTCAGCACGGCCGCAACGGCACCCGCGAATGGCGAACTATGCCGACAATACCTCTGTGCCGGCTTGGATGACACGGAGATCGAGCGCGTGCGCGACACCGGTATCGAACAGCGCTTCAGCGCCGGCGACCTGGTGGTCGCCGTGGGCGACGCTGCCGACTGCCTCTATTTCATCATCAGCGGTGAAGCGGAAGTCTGGGTGCCAACCGCCGTCGGCGTGGTCAGCGACCGACGGCTGCGCCTCACCACCCTGGGTGCCGGCATGGTATTCGGCGAGATCGGCCTGCTCAGCGGCCAGCGGCGCACCGCCAATGTCAGTGCAACCAGCGAGCTACGCTGCCTACAAGTCCCCTTCACGACACTGGACAAGGGCGTCCGCACCCGCATGCTGGCCAATATGGCGGGCCACTTCGCCAACATGCTCAGGGACAACGCCGAACTGGTGCAGCACCTCGCCTGAGGCGCCGCGTGACTGGAAACGGCGACGTGGTACCGACAAGGCGGCGCGGGGACCAATCAACGCGTGACCCTGAGCGACGGCCTATGCTCAGTAAGTCAGGGTCTTGGGCAGCTCCTTGGCTTGCGCAACCCAGCTCTCCACCTGTGCGACGGTGGGCGGACGCTCAGTGAGCTTCATGTTGGCGTTGGTCTCGACGAGCTTCGCGTGCAGATTCTCGGGCTTGCGGGTCGCGAGTTCTTTGACCGTATCGACACCGGCGTGCTCAAGCAGGTCGCCGTAAACACCCGACACACCCTTGACGCGCGCCAAATCGGCTCGGTTGGCCAACTGCAAGATCGTCTTGACGTCACAGCCGCATCCCTCGGCAAGCTCCTTGCGCTGGGCTGGACTCGCCGCGGCCTCGACAAACTGCTCATTATCGCTGATATTTCGACGCTTCAATGCGTCGACCGTGGCAGAGGAAATACCTTTCAGATCTTTGATGGCTGTGGGCATGGTGATCTCCGTGGTGCTGTGGCTGGACCGGCGACTGCGGACATTGGATCGGTAGATTGGTTGGACCCGGCCCTCCAATACCCCACTGCGCGCCGTTTGGTCAGAACAAGACGATGACGCCCTGGCGTCGCAATTCGCGAGCGACAAAGGTCACAGCGGGCGACGAGACCAAGAGCATACCGATTGTCGCAGTCCAAAGACAGAGCGCCCAGTCCCTCGGGCTCGCCTCGAGCGGTGAGCGGCGGGTGGCCGCCAGGACAAGACACACTTGACAGCGGGCCTAGCGCCTCGCAGCATCGCAGCCCCGGCAGTTAACTGATCTCCCGAGCGCTGATGTTTCCGAAGCTGACACCCCTGCAATGGCTGATCGCCATCGCCTTTCTCGCCTTTTACGGCTTTTCCGTATTCGCCGTGACCCGCGACTACTACTTGCGCCATCCACCGCGGCCAGCCCAGGCGTCAGCAACCGGCCTTCCCGCCACGGACGCCGCCTTGGGCGCACAGATGCGCGCTGCCGCGCAAGATGCCGGCCCCGACATCCCGGCGGAGCTACTGGCGTCCGACCCGAACCTGTTGTCGCAGGAAGCGGATCGACTGTTCGCCGCGCAGCGCTTTGCCGAGGCGGTGCCCCTGTATCGCAAAGCGCTGGAACTGGACCCGAGCGACGCCGGGACGAACAACGACCTTGGCCTGGCCCTGCACTACATGGGCAATAGCATCGAAGGCGTCGACGTGCTGCGTGCCGGGGCCGCCGAGGCGCCCGAGTTCCAACGTATCTGGTTGAGTCTGGGCTTCGTGGCCGCGCAGGCAGGACAAACAGAGCAGGCACGGGAAGCATTGACTAAGGCGCAGGCGATCGACCCGCGGAGCGATGTCGGCATCGAGGCGGCAAACATGCTCAGGGCTTTGAACGCCGCGCCCTAAGGCTCGCTCCAGCTATTCACCACGGAAGCAACGGCGCATGATTTCGTCGCAAAAGCGCTTCATTGCCCGGGGCTGCTCCGCTCCATGAACCCTAGACTCGATCCAACATAGGAGAAACGACGCTATGAGAATCGCACCCGCCATCCCGCTCGTCTTGCTCGGCATGGCCCCAATCCTGACCCAGGCCGCGGAGTCCCTGGACCTGGACAACGGGGCCGTGCGCTCTAACTATGTCCTGGGCTACCAGTTTGGCAGCAACTTCAAGCAATACGGGGAGACCTTCGACGCAGCCGCAGTGCTGGAAGGCATTGAGGATGCCCTCTCTGGCGCCGAGCCCCTGATGTCGCAGGACGAAATGAGAAGCGCGCGTCAAGCGCTGCGGCAAAAGCTTGCCGAACGGCAACGCGCGATCGCGGCGGAGCAGCGCCGCGAGCAAACGGAGACGGACCGAAAATTCCTCGAGGACAACGCCAAGCAGCCCGGGATCGCCACCACCGAGAGCGGGCTCCAGTACCTGATCGTGGAGGAAGGCACCGGAAAGACCCCCACCGCCACCGACAAGGTGACCGTGCATTACCGTGGCACGCTAACTGACGGAGAGGAGTTCGACAGCTCCTACTCCCGCGGCAAGCCCGCGACCTTTCCGCTGAACGGTGTCATCAAGGGCTGGACCGAGGGCCTCCAGCTGATCAAAGAAGGCGGAAAGATCAAACTGTTCGTCCCCGAAGAGCTCGCCTACGGCGACCGGGGCCGGCTGGCCCACCGCACCCTGGTGTTTGACGTGGAACTGATCTCGGTCGGAGACAACGCGCCCGGCAACACCCCCTCCCCGCCGGGCAATTGACCCTTAACCCGACGGTTGCCGCGTCTGCAGGGGCGAATTCATTCGCCCCGTCAATCCCTTACGTGCGACTGACGTCGCCCATAGGGCGCGCGATGCATTTGTCCTCGAAAAGGATCGACGCGAACTACCGAGTCTAGTTGACGCATCCAAGGCCAGCACCGGGCCAACACGGCCGGGTAGAGGCCGTCCGCTAACCGCACGACGCCTCGCCACTCGCAAGCGCCTAAACGGCAAGAGAATGACGAAACATGGCGACCGCGTGTTCGTGGTCCGTCGGATTTCGGCAAGAATGGTCAGGCACTCCATAAGGTTTGCAGCGTGCCGATCTCAGGCGGGGCCATGAATCAGGGCGGCGGATCTAACCTGAGGGGCTCGATCCCCAGGGCGTGCAGCACCCGCATGGAAAGCTCGTCCGGCGTGCGCGAGATCACCTCGGCGGGGATCGCATGTTTCACATGCAGCCGATCGAACCCTTCGAAACCGTAGCAGACCATGAACGGATGCATGCCGCTATTGACGGCGGCGCGGTAGTCCCTGGCCTCGTCCCCGCAGGCATAGGCGCAAGCGGGATTGATATCGAACTGCTCGCGGACCTGGCGAAAGTAGCCCAGCTTGTCCTCTGACAACGGCAGGTGCAGCAGGAAATCCAGTTGCCCCGATTCGATGCCGTGGCGCTCGAACAGCCGCGTCAGAGTTGCTACCGGCTCGACGGTGATATTGCGCGTGACGACGCCGACCGTAACGTTAGACTCCGCGGCCAGGCACCGCATCAGTTGCGCCATACCGGCGAACATGACCGCTTCTTCCCGATACACCTCGGTGAGGGTCTTGACGAAGGTGCTGCGCTTCATGCCGCGAAACTGACGCCGCAGATTGGTGGGCATCTCCTTGATCCCGCCCAGGTACTTAAACATGTTGCGCCGCTTCTGGAAACGCGCCAGCGGACCGATGTCCATCCCATGATGGGCGAAGGTCTTTTCAATAGCGCGGAAGGCGTCGATGGTGGTCCCATCGGCGTCGAGGATAACCAGGCGTTGGTTGGAAAACATCGGATAGGCACACCAAGGGCATGGCGGAGCGGGCTGGACATGCGGGGGCCTGCTCCGATGGCGCGCTATTCTCGCACATCGTGAGGCGCGCACGAACAGCGCTCAGGGCGTGCAGCGCGTACCCCTTCGGATGCACCCAGACCCAGTAGTTCGAGTCCATCGCAAAACGAGATCAATCGCCTAGCACCCAACGCAGGTGCGAATTCAGTCGCACGGAAGACATTGACTGGGGACATAAATTCGCCCCTTGTACGCTCGCGGCAGCGGCCGGACTCAGGATGAACCGGCTACATAGCGCCGGCGCACTGATCCCGCAGACGACGTTACACGCTGCGTTCGGCTTCGCGGCCTCGGTGCACGCGATACGCGACGTGGCAGGCGAGGCCAGCCCTGAACGTCGCGGTGGTCTCCGCGGCCGAAGAGAGACTCGTGGAGGACCGCGGCCCCCTACGTGCTCGGTTCCTGTGCGGCGACGAAACGCTCGATCCGCGCGCCGTAGATCTCCAGCGCGACCCGTTCGGCGGGCAGCAGCAAGTCCGTCTGCGTCGCGTCGACCGGAGGCGCCTTGCCCACCAGCTTACGGAAGGCGGTCAGCGCGTCACGCACGGCCTCCCTGTCGGTGTGCAGCACGGTGCCCAAGCCAAGGCCCATATCGATTCCCAGGGCCGACACCACGCCTGCCCAGGTTTGTGAGGCCGGCTCCGCGCCGTCCGCGGGTCCTACGAGGAGTCCCAGCCGGTAGAGCGTCGCGGCAGCGGCATCGCTCAGGATGGCCGTGGGCTCCGCCTCGCCGAAACTGATCAGGGCCGCGAGTCGGCGCTGGTAGTCACGCGTCTCCTGGGCGTCCATGGGCGCGGTGAGCCGTGCCTTTGGCATCTCGACACTCCGGCCGTCATCGAGACGCAGCCGGGTGGTCTTGCCGGGATGCTTCGGGTCGAATGACCACTTCGGCATGTCCCCGCCGTTGAGCTCGAAACCCACACCGTATTTGGCCCGCACCAACCGCGGCTGCTGCGCCGCCTTGACGCGGCGCGAGAGGTGCTCAAGGAATTCGGCCCAAGTGTAGGGATCGCTGCGACCCGCACCGTCGCGATAGAACATGCCGACATTGCCGGTGACGATCGGAGAATCGTGGGCAAAGCCGTGCGGAGCCGGCCATTGCGGCGGTTGCGGCGCTGGCGGCGCCGGGTGTACGACGTCGGCGGACTGCGGTTGCGGGGCAGCCCTGCGCCTGAGCGCGACATAGGCCGCGGGCCGAGCAGGCTGCGATTGCCCGCCTCCCATCGGAGCTCTATAGTCATTGGGATCTAACCCCAACCGAAGCCGCTGGCTGGGCCGAAGGTTATCGTCCGACTGGGCAGCAATCGACGCCCCAGCCAGCTGAGGTTCCGGAGTGGTGGGCTCGGGCGGGGGCGGTGGCTTCACTGTGCGCGTCTGGCGCGCATCGCCGCGGGCCAGGGTTAGGATACGCTGGCCCTGTCCGGCGCCGAGAAAGTGGAACAGGTAGTCCTCCACCGGGTCCCGCGCTCCGGCGTCCTTGCTGAGTAGGTACTTGGCAAAGGCGAGCACGGTGAAGTTGTGCCGCAGTAGCAGAAGTTCCTCGTCCTCCGAGTCACGCAGACCGTCGACGGTGTCGCGAATGATGAGGCGCACCTGGGCGTCGTGGAACGGACCGAAACCAAGGTCCAGCCGCCGCCGGCCAGAGGCCGGGTCCGCTGCGGTCAGCGCGAGCAGCTCCTCGCCATACAGATGGACGATGCGCTCGAAAGTCTTAGGCTGGAATTGCCAGACCCCGGCGGCGGAGCCGACCCGACCGCCACTGAGTGGGGGGCGCACGAAATCGTTCCAGGTATGGGCACTCTCGTGCTCGCCAGTGGCCAGCAACTGGCCCAGGCTATAGTCGGTGCGCTCGGCGACATCTAACAGCGCCAGCAACTGTTCCGGGGTGATGCCCCGGTTGCGATCGTAGTCGCGCGCTCGCTCGTCCGCCTGCGCCTGAAACTGTTCCAACGCATCCGTGCACACAACTGCCACATCGTGGAACGGCGGTTGCCCGATCGGCGTAGCCCCCACGCTGTCCCACGCCAGCAGGCCAGCGGCAACGAGCGGCAGGACCGCAGAACTGACTATTGGTACGGACGGAAGCATAGAGCGCGCTGCCAGGGTGGTGGTCTTGTTGACCCGACGGTGGTCTAACGAAGAGGGGCGGGACGCGACCAGACCGCGAAACTTCGAGCGGCTCGTATCGCGAGACAGGCAGTGAGGGGCAAGCAGCCGAAAGGCCCGCCTCAACCCGACGGACGATATGATGACCGCTTGCCGATCCGCAAGCGGACGCCGCCCCTATTCGGTTTCCGCCTGCTCGGCGCAGCGCACGCAGAGGGTCGCGGCCGGGTCGATGCGCAGCCGCCCCTCGGGGATCGCCTCGTCGCAGTGGAGGCACACGCCATAGTCCCCCGCATCGATCCGCGCCAGCGCGGCATCAATGCGGGGCAGCTCGGCGGTGCGGCGGCGGCCGGTCTCCGCGGCCATCGCCTGCTGCTGCATGGCATCCATGCGCGACAGCCGGCCCTGGCGGGACTGATCCAGTTCGACCACCGCCGCCGCATCGCTGTCGGCGTCGGCAAGCAGCGCGTGCCGGCGTACGGAGAGTAGATTGCGGAAGTGTTCGAGGTCCATTGATTATATCTCGGAGCGTGCACTCGGAAAAACGACACGTCTGTGTTCAGGGCTTAAACTCACGCGGGGCGTCGGCGATTCGCTGGAGATCATCGCCAATTTTCTCTGTTTGCTCTTCGCGGAATCGTGGAATCTCGGCGGCAATTGGGTCTTCGTTCTTGCCTCGACACCGAGCTCCTCCAGAGAGCAAAGCACGGGGTTACTCGCCTTCTTACTGACTCTACTGGTTACAGTAGGAACTGAATTGCTCAGGGGAATTTTCGAATCCTTCCTTTTCCGCGAGCTCCCAGGGGCGGGCACATTCACGCGTGTGGGCGCACCAGACATAGCCGGCGGAACCGATGCAGCCGTGCGAGTCTCGGTCGGAGCCTACCGGCGCCGGTCCATCGGATTTCGATGTATCGTCCGAGGAACAGCCAGCGATGACGGCAGCAACAGCAAGTAAAATGAGGGGCTTCATGTTAACGCTCGGATGTGGATCATCGGCCAACGTCCTATGCACCCCGCGCCGTACAGCGGATCGAGCAAGTGCGAAGGCCGCACTATGGCGTCGGCAGTGGTTTCGGTGCCAGGCATTGTCATTCGTCCATCGGAGATGAGGTGGAAACGGCCGACCCTGTTCGTTCCGCTGAGAGCATTTCTCAGATGAGGTCAGCAAAAAGAGTTCAGGGCTGATAGTTTGCTTGTGGCCATATGTCATTTATCTCATCAGCTTGTTGTTGGGCAGTGAATTGCTCCCAAACAATCCCGTTTACGTCAGTATCCTGTGTAAATTCATTTGCCTCAGGGTCTTCCCAACCCAAATGCCTGAGAGAGCCGGTGTCAAGATCAGAGCTCTGACGCACAGATAGATTTAAAGATTCCGTTCGCCACAGTGCATACTCTCCAGGGATTGACGAACATGGCCGCATTCCTAGTCGGGCAGAATAGTCAGCGATAGTTTCTTCTATGTTGTCCGTAGAGATAGCGATGTGAAGCTTCTTCATAATTTTCTTTACAAAAATATAACGTGAAAACTGATGCACCGCCCTTTGCCGCGCGGGAGCGCAATGACAGCGCGGCTACGACTGGTCGCAGCCGAGTCGCTTGCTAGGCACTTCGTCGCTCAAGATCGTAAAAGGAAAAAGGGAAGACCCGTTTTTTGTTTTACCCCGTTTTTTGTTACAAAGATTCCACGAACCGTAAACCGGGGCCCTTGCGAGAGCAAGGTCACGGCGAGGACGGTTTATCCCCCGGGTGGGACCATTAACTTTCCTTGTTCGAGCGTGAGCGGGTCCGGGGGAGTGCACGCCGTTGGCACGCGCGAAGCGCGCTGGATTTCATCGATGCGATACTTCCGAAGCGGCTGCCGCATCCTCCGGCCGAAGAGATTATGGGGTCCTCTCCACGGTAGACACGGGAACAACGGTTGAGGGGCCACAAGAATGTGTCATCGACGATGTTCTACACGCATGTGCTGGAGCGCCCTGGGGTGCCGCCGGTGCGCTCGCCGGTGGATGGCGACCTAGGCTCCGCGAGCATGTCCACCGTCAGCCTCGCTGCGTTTGGAAGCACACGCCGTGCAGTGTTGTATCACCGCTTAAAGAACCCCCGCGCCCGCATGAAATCGAACATGTGCTTACGCTTCTTGCCCTGCACCGTGTTGGCGGTGGCGGCGGACCAGTCGTCGAGGCGGGCATTGCTGCCGCGCTCGCGATAGTAGGTGGCCATCGTGGCATCGTAGGCACCAATCGCATCGGGCTCTGGGTCGCGGTAGCGGTCCTGGTGCAGGATCAGTTCCACCGGCATGCGTGGCTTGACCGCCTGCTGACGCGCCTGTTCGCTGGGCCAGCCCAGACAGAGACCGAACACCGGCAGTACGAACTCCGGCAGCGACAATTCGTCCACGACGACTTGCGGATCATTGCGGATTCCGCCGATAAAGAGCCCCCCAAGTCCCACCGACTCCGCCCCCGACAGCAGGTTCTGACCGAGCAAGGCACAATCGATGATGGCGGCCAGCGAGTGTTCCGCCCATCCATCCAGTTGGCCGCGGCCCTGTGCGCGACAGGCCTGATCGATGCGTCGCAGGTCCGCGCAGCAGACCAGGAACACCGCTGCCTGTTCGACCCAGCGCTGTCCGCCGGCGGCCTTGGCGATACGCGCGCGTGCCTCGGGTCGATTCACCTGAATCAGCGAATAGGCCTGAATGAAGTTCGACGATGAGGCGCCTTGGGCGGCCTCGATCAGGGTGGTCAACAGCGTGGCGTCGATCGGTTCGCCGGTGTACTCACGCACCGAGCGATGGGCGCGTTGGCAGTCGAGCACGGCGGAGTTGCGGTCATTTGCACTGGTCATGGGCATAGGAGGCGCGTCGTGAGTGGTCGATGGTCGAGGCAACAGACTGAGTCGTCGAGGGAGGGGCAAACCCAGCATCCTCGGCTTTGCTACCGGTTCATCTCAGGCTAGGCTGTTCGCGTCGATATTCTGTTAGATCAATGTATTGTGCACGATGCGCAGGTGCGACTTCAGTCGCACAGAAGGCATTGGCTGGGCGAATGAATTCGCCCCTACACGCGAGCAACGGGCGGTTTCCGGTTGATTGACCAAGGCTCGCGGGCTCGCCAGGGTCGAGGGTCTGTTGTTTCCGGTGGCTTGCGCGAAATGTCTCGTCGACTCACTGCATCGGACGCTCGGCGACGCGCCCAGCACGCCAGCGGCTCTGCCCCCAGCGGCCCCAAACGTACAGCAGCAGGAACAGCGCCACGCCGGCTCCGTGCAGCCACAGCGGCCCCGGCCAGAGCAGCAGCAGGCCGGCGACGGCCAGCAGCAGCCGTTCGATCCAACCCAGCGGGGTCGTGAGCCAGCCCTGGAAGGCGGCGGCGAAGGCGTACAGGGCCAGCAGCGCGAAGGCGAAGATGGTCAGCGCCGCGGACCAGTCGCCATACAGAAACGGCGTGTAGGCGAACAACACCGGCACGATGTATAGCCCCTTGGCCAACTTCCAGGCGGTCAAACCGGTGCGCATCTGGTCGGTGCCGGCGATGGCGGCGGCGGCATAGGCGGTGAGACAGACCGGCGGGGTGACGTTGCTGTCCTGACTCAGCCAGAAGATGATCATGTGCGCGGACAGCAGCAGGCCGGTGAGCAGCACCGGGTCGAGCATCTGATCGTACAGACCAACCACCAACGACGCGTCGAGCACGCGCAGGGCGTCGAGCAACCCCTCCGCCTGCACAATCGACATGGGCTGGCCGATCAAGCCGAGTTGGTCCGGCGCGGCGAGCATCAGCATCGCCTGGGTCGCGTCCGGCAACGCGGTGCCGGCGGCAATCAACTCCACCACCTGGGCATGGGCCATCAGGTTGTACAGCGCCGGCGCCGACAGCGTGGCCAGTACGATGTAGGCGGCGGTCACCGGCAGGCCCATGCCCAACACCAGAGACGCGACGGCCACCAGCAACAGCGCCAACAGAAGGCTGCCGCCGGCCCAGGACTGGATCATCAGCGACAGTGTATTGCCGACGCCGGTCATGGCGATGACGTTGACGACGAGCCCGACCGCGACCAGCAACAACCCGGTGGTGATCATGTTGCGACTGCCCAGCGCCAGTGCGTCGACCACTGGCGTGAGGCCCATCGGGCGTGGTGTCAGCCAACTCGAGCCGACCACGGCCACGATGGCGACACCCGCCGCATAGGTCGGTGTGTAACCGTCCACCAGCATGGCGTAATCAGCACCGTGATAGGCACCACGAAGACGATGCCGCCGTCGTTCATGACCTGCATCATGCCGGTGGCTTCTTCCGGCTCTTCGGTCGTGAACCCGAGCCGCTTGGCCTCGATACGTACGAAAAAGGCCACCGAAAGAAAATACAGCAGCGCCGGCAAGAACGAGACCACCACGATCTGCGTATAGGGTATCTGGGTATAGCTGGCCATCACGAACGCGCCGGCACCCATGATCGGCGGCATCAACTGGCCACCGGTACTCGCCGCCGCCTCGACTCCCGCCGCAAAGTGGGCCGGGAATCCGGCCCGCTTCATCAGGGGGATGGTGATAACCCCGGTCGAGACCGTGTTGGCAATGGCTGACCCGGAAATGGTCCCTGTCAGCCCGGAGGACACAACCGCCACCAGGCCCGGGCCTCCGACGACGCGGCCGGCCAGCACCCGGGCCATCGCAACCACAAAATCGCCGGCCCCCGAGCGGACCAGGAAGGCGCCGAACAGGATGAACATAAATACGAAAGAAACGGAAATCGATGCGATGCTTCCAAACAGCGCATCGTCCCCGTAGATGCTGCGAAACAGCAGGGTCTCGGTGCTGAGGCCAGCGAAGCTAAAGACGTTGTCGAGCCAGGAACCCCATCCCACCACATAGGTGAGTGCGAGGATGATCAGTACCGGAATGACCAGCCCGTGGTGCGACGGGTGAGTTCGATCGCGCCGAGAATGGTGATCAGCGCCAGGACCTGCTCCCAGGCCGTCATGTTTACGCCGCGGTCGTAGATGGCGTCCTCGGCCCCCACGATCCAAAGCGTGGCGACCGTGATAGCACCCGAAAAGCAAATCCAGCACCAGTACCGGCGCGAGCTGGCCACGCGCCGACCGGATCGGCGGATACAGCAGGACGGCCAATATGCCCAGGGTGACGAAGTGCAGCGTGTTCTGCCACTGGGTCGAGAACAGGGTGGTGAAGTTCATCACCAGGTGCAGCACCGCCATGGCGGCACCGAACCAGTAAACCACGGCGAGCACCCGTGGGCCGCGCCGCAGGCCCGCGTCGAGGGCACCGCGATCGAGTTCCTGGGTGTTGGCCGCGGGAGGCATGGCGGGGTCAGCCATCCCGCCAATGGGCGACCGGTATCTGGGCCTTGAGTGCCGCGGCCAGGTCGTCGATGTCCTCGTAGCCTTCGAGCCGGATACCGCGATGGTCGGTGCGCTGAATCTGGATGTGGCCGATGTGCCCGCAGCGCCGATGCACCGTCACGCCAGCGACATCGCTCAAGGCCAGTTCGCTGCCTTCGTCGCCTGTTCGAAATTGGATGCGACCAGCACCAACCTCCAGGCGGTGCTGCCGAGCCCGACCGAGGATGAGCGCCGGTGACGCCGAAAACCGATCGCATTGGCGAGCACGACGAAGCCTACGACGGACCAGAGCAGGACGTCGTTGTAGGTCTGCGGCTGCTCCAGATGTCCCCAGCCCACCAGCAGCAGCAGCAGCAGGCTAAGTCCGGCGCCGTAGAGCACGTTTTGCGTGCGCTGGCGCAGGCTCTGGGCGCCGATCTTGTAGGTGGTTGTTCGAGCCGGCTCGGTCATTGCGATGCACCCGTCATATCTGCTCCGCGCGGACGCGCTCTACGATCCGGTCGGTCGCGGCCTCGACAACGAAGCGATAGCCTTCGTCGTCGATATGATCGCCGATATTGGCTAGGCGACGAAGCCGTGCGGTGACGAACCCACCGATGGTATGCGCCTCCGTCAAGGGCAGTTTGATATGCAGCACGTCGTTGATCTCCGACAGCGGCGTTCGCCCGGTCATGCGGAACGCGGTTTCCCGTCGGGCTCGATGAAATATTGCCGCTTGGAGTGGTACTCGTCAAAACGTAGCCGCATCGATGTCTCCACCTCCTCGAACACTCTTCCATGGTAGGGATGCCGACACCAGAGCCGCAACTCGTCGATGACGATGCCCATGTGGTCGGGACGCGCCTGCAACAGCGGCAGGGTCTGGTCGATGGTCTGCTGCGGGCTGAGATACAGCGGCGGCTGAATAAGTCGGTGATCGGGCGCAACTCGATCTCTTCGTCGAGCAGGTCCCAGGCGTGCTCAGCGTCAACACCCCCTTCAGGTTGGTGATATTGCCGCGGTACACCGGCAAGCGATTGTAACCGTCTTTGATCACCAGCCGGACCGCATCGGCGGTGCTGCGCATCTCGCTGATGCCGACCACGTCAGCGAGCGGAAATCATTGCCTGGCCGACCGTGGTGTCGGCGAATCGAATAATGCGCCGAATACTGTGCCGGTCGACCTTGCCAGAACTGTCGCTCGGCTCGCTGTCGTCCAGCAGGACGCGCAGTTCCTCGCGGGTGATGAACAGGTTCTGACGTTTGGACGCCCCACCCACCAGCCGGGTCGCAAAGCGCGCCACGCGGCTGAAGACGAAGATCACCGGGTAGAAGGCGTAGGAAAAGAACTGCAACACCGGACTCGCGAAGCGGGCCAGGGTGTCGGCCTTTTGCTGAAACACGCTCTTCGGCACCACCTCGCCAAAGATCAGCAGGAACGGCGTCATGATCAGCACCGAGATCAGGTCGCCGATGTCGCCGAACAGATCGATACAGATCAGCGCGCCGAGCGTCGAGATGGTCACCGTCGCCAGGTTGGTGCCGACCAGCGTGGTGCCCAGGATTACGTCCGGGGTGCGAAACATCTTCAACAACAACTTGGCGCTGCGGTCGCCCTGCTTGGCCTGGTGACGCAACTTCAACTTGTCGGAGTTGACCATTGCGATCTCAGAGCCGGAGAAAAAGGCCTTGAGCAGCAAAAACAGCAGGATGACGATCAGCTCGACCAACCAGTCCATCAGCTTGTCTCCTCTTTCTTCGACGCGCCCTTGCCGTGCTTCTTCGCCTTCTTAGCGACAGGGAGTTCGGCGTCTGTCTTGCCGGGCGCCGACCCCGTCTGCGCGGCGGTCGTAGTGTCGGCCGCCTCGCCGGCCGCGGTGTCGGGCTTCAGGTCGAGCCAGCCGCGGCCGCCTTCGCCTTGGCGCGCTGCTTGCGTTTGTGCTTGCGCTTGCGTTTTGCCCGCTCCTCCGCGGTCAGTCCGTCGTTCGCTTCGCCATCGGCATCCGCGCGGTCTTCACTCCCCTGGAAGCCAAGCAGCGCTAAGCTGTCAGGCATGTCGAGTTCCGATGCTGCCTCCGCCGCGGGCACCGCCACCTTGGAGACCTCGACGCGGCTGATGCGCAGTCCATCGATGCCGAGGACATGGAAGTGATAACCCTCGTAGTCCACCGCCTCACCGACCTGGGGCAGGCGCCCGACCAACCGCAGGACCAGACCGCCGAGGGTCGTCATCACGGGGTCGTCGATATCGATGTTGGTGAGGGTGTAGAAGTCCAGCAGGCGCATCCAGCCGGGCGCGATGTGACCATGGTCGGTGCGCTCATACTCCTCGCTACCGCGAACGCTGGTGGTCAATTCGCCGAAGATGAATGCAAGTACGTCCTTCATTGTCACGATGCCGAGCACCTCGCCAAACTCCCCAAGCACGATCGAGGAGCGCGTTGCCTGGTTCTGGAAGAACTGGGAAAAAGTTCGTCAACCTTGAGCGTCGGCGGCACGAAATGCGCCGGGCGCAGAATCGCCGAAACGCTCATGTCCTCGAGGTCCGCGCCGCCGCGGACGAGGCGCAACACGTCCTCGGAGTGGACAAAGCCGATGACGTTGTCCCGAATGTCCCGAGTAGACGGGCACACGTGGGTGGCGATGGTGGCGGAAGCGCTGGATCAGCTCCGGTAACGGCCGATCGCCGTCGAGCAGGCACAGGCGCGGCCCCGGTGTCATGATGTGGGAGACGTCGGTCTGCGATGCCTCCAGCAGATTGTCGATCAGCACCCGCTCCGAGGCGTCGATGATACCGGTCGCCTCCCCCTCTTCCAGCAGCGTTTTCAGTTCATCAGGCTGCAGGATGTTCTCGGCGCCCAACGTTCTCGCCCACCAGCCAGGTTGTCACTCGATCGGCGACCTGGCGCACCGCCCCACGCAGGGGCGTGACGATGTAGATCCAGCGCGGCAGTATGCGCGCGCTGACACGCTGGGCAAAGTGAAGGGGGTAGTTCACGGCGATGGTCTTGGGCGTGACCTCGCCGATCAGCAACAGCAGCGGCACCATCACCAGGATGTTGAGCCAGCCAGCCTCGTGACCGAACAGGATCAACAGAATCGCCGCCATGTTGACCGACGATGCGATATTGACCAGTTCGTTACCGCAGAGAATGGAGATGATCAGCCGGCGCGGCTCATCGAGCATCGCATGGATGCTCTCTGAGGTTGGATCGCGGCGATGACGTAGCTGCTGCAGATCGATGCGGCTGAGCGAAAACAGCGCCGTTTCCGAGCCGGAGAACACCGCCGAGCTTCCCAGCAACACAACTTGCAGTACGCCGCGGATGAGCAGTTCGATGTTCCAGGTATCGGCTTCCATCGCAATGCCCCCGCGCGGTTAGATTTGTCCCGTCAAGGCTAACCCTTTTTTTTGGGTTTCGTGAACAGGTTTCCCCGCCACCAGCACGCTGGCAACGGTCTAGGAGACGCGACGCCCCGTCGACCTCTGCCTTCCGGCTCGGTTGTCGCGCGGTGGCTGGTCCTGCATCGGATCTCAGGCGATCCTAATCCGCCACCGGCACGGCAAGCAGCCGATCGGGAATAGTCAGCCCGGCCTCTTTGAAGTAGCGCGCAGCACCCGGATGCAGCGGCATCGGTAGGCCGGCGATGGCCTTGTCCAGCGCCATGGCATTGGTGGCCTTATGGATCGCCTGCAGGAAACCGAGGTTCTCGTAGATGGTCTTGGTGATCAGGTAGACGTCCTCTTCGGAATATCGGCGCGCACGGCAAGAAAGTTCGGCTGCGCGACCGTATTGACGTCTGCGGCCTGCCCCGGGATAGGTGCCGGCCGGGATCAGGTAGGGTGTCCACAGCTCCAGCCCGGCATCGGCCTGTTCCGCTTCCTCGGCTGAAACCAAGCAGCGTGACATCGTCGCCGCTGGCGGCGAAGAGCCTTGGTCACGGCGCCGACCGGCACACCCGCCGGCGTACCGATAAGGTCGGCCTTGCCGTCCTGCATGGCGTCGGCCGCGGCACCGTAGCCGCCGTAGAAGAGCTCGAACTGCTTGTCGATATCGATACCCAGATTGGCGAAGAAGTGCCCGCGGCTGGAGCCCAGGAGCCGGAGTTGTTCTTGCCGAAGCCCGCGCCACTGCCCTCCGATGCCCACGATCGGCCGATGGTGCCGGTCTTGGCGTACTCCGCCTTGACCAGGAAGTGCTCGACGTTCTGCCACAACATGGTGACTGAGCGCAGTCGGTCTGCGGGCCGTCCTTCTCCATCGCGCCGGTACCGTTCCAGGCATAGGCGCCGTAGAGGCCCTGCAGGATCGCGAACTGGGTCTCGTTGTCCCGCATCAGTTTGATGTTCTCGCCGGAGCCGGCCGAATTGATGGCGGACATTGATGCCGTTCGTGGGCTGCAGCTTCACCTTGACCAGGGTCGATAAGGCGACGCCCACCGGGTAGTAGGTACCGCCGGTGCTGGCGGTGGCCAGCAGGTAGTCGCCCTCAGCGCTGGCCCCAGCACTGGCGAGCAGCAACGCGCCGGCAGCCGCGCCGAGCAGGGTGCGAGACGGTGTTTGGCACTGTAGTGGCATGGTCCTCTCCTCCAAGCTGGTTTGTCGTTATTGATCGCAGATGGTCTGCGATACCCGATTGTGCCCGCAAAGGGTCGGCAATGGAACGATGCCTACAATCAGACCCTCAAGCACTGTAGCACGCAGCATCGGCGGGGCTCGACAACCCGGCGAAGGCGGCCCTGCCCGCACGCGTTGCTAGGCACGGAAGCAGTCGGCGATCGGCACAGGTCAATCGGCAAAGCTCAGGCGCCCGGTTCTGGCGCGCCCAGCAGGTCCGTCGGCACGTCTGCGAGACGCGTCAAGACAACCTGCCGCATCCGCCGCTCCGAGGCGTTTTGAACATGGATTTCCAACCCGTCCAGCACGAATTTCTCATCCTGCGACGGGATTCGCTCCGTATGTTCCAGTATCCAGCGATTCACCGTATCGGTCGGCTTGCCGGGGAGTTCGGTCTCGAAGAATTCCTCAACCACGCGCAACTCGACGTGGCCGTCCACCACGATGCTGTCCGGGGTGAGAATCATCTGTTGGTTGGGCAGTTCATCAACCTCGTCATAGATCTCGCCGACCAGTTCCTCGAGCAGATCCTCCAACGTCACCACGCCCTGCAGATAGCCGGTCTCATCCACCACCACCGCCATGTGCTGTTTTTGCTGTCGCAGCAACGGCAGCAACAGATCGACCTTTTGGTTCGGCACATACAGCGGCATGCGCGCAATACTGAAGGCGTCCGCGGGTGTCGCCAGCCGTTACCGCGGCGAACAGATCGCGCAAGAACAACACCTTCAGGATCTCGTTCTGGTCGGCGCCGAATAGCGGGATGCGCGAGATGGCTGCGCCAGCACCTCGGGCAGGATATCGGCAAGGGGGCGGCGACCGTCCAGGGCAAATACGCGCCGCATCGGCGTCATGACATCGCCGGCCTTGAGGTCGTTGAGGATGAACACGCGTTGGATCATCTCGCGCTCATCGGACTCGATCGTACCCTCTTCCTCGCCATGCTCGGTCATGCTGATCAGTTCCGCCTCGGTGACCATCGGGTCGGCCGTGCCGCCACTGACGCGCTGTACCCAGTTAGTGAAGGTATTGAACAGCCACACCAGCGGAAAGATGCCGCGCATGAACGCGACCAGCACCGGCGCGATCACCAGCGAGATGCGCTCGGAATAGCGCGTGGCGAGACTCTTGGGTGTGATCTCGCCGAAGATCAGAATCAGCACCGTGAGAACGCCGACTGCGATGCCTGGGCCGATGTGGCCAAACCATCGGGTGGCGAGTACCGTCGCCATGGCCGACGCCGCGATGTTGACGACGTTGTTGCCGATCAGGATCGCGATGAGCATCCGTGTTGGATTGCTCTTCAGACGGTACAGCGCGTACGCGCCGCGCCGCCCCTCGTGATTCAGGGCCTCAGCGCGCGCCAGCGAAATGGACACCAAGGCGGTCTCGGAGCCGGAGAAGACGCCAGAGAGTAACAGCAGAATGAAAGCGTCAGCAGATCTTGCATGTGCCTGCGGCGCGCGGGCGCCATGCCGTGGTTAGACGATGTTCGGGCCAAGTGATTGGCCGGCTCGATGGGGTGCATGCAGGCGCGGAGCCGGCGCTCTGCTCCTGCCGGCTTACTCGGAAACCATCGGCGGCCAGCCGAGGTTCGCGCCAAGAGGGGCACCCCGGGGACACCGATGCAGCCGTGGAGAAACGCACATGCCGCCCGAAGACGACCGGACTTCAGCCCTTCACCAGGCGGAGCGATGCGACCGGACCGGATTGTAACGGAATTGTCACAATCCTGCAGCGCCAACAGCGCGGATGCCCGCGCTAGCGACCGCTCGCCTGCTTTTTCCACCAAGGATGTTTGGCCTCGACCAGTTCCTCCCAGAAATCGTCGAAGCGCAACAACAAATGGCGAAATTCGCACGTGCGCCAACCGACCAGGCCGCCGGCGTAGACGAACATCTCTCGGTCGGTGTTACCGGTGAGCAGGTCGTCGAGCAGATGGTGGGTGACCGCCACGTCGTTCATGACACCCAGCAGGTCCTGCAGCCCCTTCATATGGCCGATGAAGATGTTCATGCCATCGAACAACGGCAGGAAGAACTCGGTCGCGTAGCGCAGCTTCTTGCTATTCGACGCGCAGTCGGTGCATCTCGGCGGCATCGTCGCGATTGGCATGGGTACCCGCGCCGAGCACACGGCGCTCCTGCTTATCGAGCAACCGGCGTGAGTAGCCGACCACGCCGGAATGCAGACGCTTGGCCTGTTTCTTCTTCAATGGCGCCGCTTCCCATGCCCTGGTATCTACCCAACGGGGAAGCCGTCGACGAAATGCTTGAAACGCTCACTGTCCAGCATCGGCACGACACGCTGCTGATAGATCTCGGCACGCCGAGCCTCGGCCAGACGCATCAGGCGCTCGGCACCCGGCAGCGGCAGCAGCTCCGCGACCGGCCCCAGGCCCTCGGCGATGAAGACGTCCAGGTCGCGAGCCGGGCCCAATTCGCCGGCGATCCAGCGCATCTCATCGCCCCAGACCGCGGTTGCGTCCCGCGGAATCGCATCACGAAACAGCGTGACGGCGGAGCGCATGCGTCGGAAGCTGACCCGCAACTGGTGGACGCCTTCGATGTCGTCCCAACTGCGCGCGCTGTCGCGCCAAGTCAGCAGGAAATGATAATTGTGACGCAGGATGGCGGCGAAGGCTTCGCTCGCGGTCTTGATCCGAGTTGATCGCGGGTGGGACTTTTGATTTTGACGGCACGCTGACACCATTGCCTAGCTGCGGGCCGGCCGCCGGGGAGCGACCATTCCGATTTCGGTTCTTCGATAATAGACGAAAAACCGCACCGGTGATGGACGCCTGACCGCGCTTAGGCAATCTGCACAACGATATCGTGCAACACGCCCCCCGCATGCTCCATGCGGTCCGCGGCATTGGAACATGGTGGTGATAGACCTCGCGGCGCTTGAAGATCTCGATCACATAACGCATCGCGTCGGCCTCGGCCTTGTCGGTCTTGTTGCCGAGCGCCGAGATGTGCTCATCGGCATGGAAGAGTTCCGCGAGGGCGGCGCGGTAGACCTTCTCGGTGTTGCGCTCAGCCTTCCGCGCGGCGGCGGCGTCGGTATCCGCGGAGGCGGGCTGGGTGGCAAGCTTGGCATAGCCTTCACGCAGCGCGTTGCTGCCGTCGCGCAACAGGCGCGCCATGTCCGCCATGTAGTTGTCCGGTTCGAGTCTCCAACGCCTCGACCTCGCGCACCGTGGTCTTTGCGTAGTTCAGGATCTCGTCGATGGTGACAATCGCACGATAGATATCCTCGCGATCCATCGGTGTTGCAAAAGGCGCGGCTCAGAACGCCCATATTGCGGGCCTTCAGGTCATCGCCGTCCTTCTCCATGGCGCGCACCCGCTCGCCGGCGGCCTGCTCACCGGTCTCCATGAATTCGACGAAGACATCCATCGCCGCGCAGACCTGATCGCACTGCGCGTTGATCAGGCCGTAGAAGTCTGGCATCCGCGGAAACACGCGGTCGACCATTCGGGTAACGACGGAACTGGATTGCGTACTCATGGGGTTCTCCTCGGAAATTCAGGTCGGGCTTTGGTTGCCGCGGCACAGGGCCGCGGTCGGTTGTGATTGGGTAAGCGGATCAACCGGGTTTGGCCAACCCTTACCACCTGGCCGCGGCAAGGCCGCATCCTT
>CAVOSE010000033.1:80000-81108 GCA_963698775.1 uncultured Gammaproteobacteria bacterium | reverse complement strand
CGTGGTCTTCGACGGACCTTCAGGGACCTCAAGGGTCCAGGGAGACCTCATCTTGGGAGGGGCTTCCCGCTTAGATGCTTTCAGCGGTTATCCCGTCCGTACATAGCTACCCGGCAGTGCCACTGGCGTGACAACCGGAACACCAGGGGTACGTCCACTCCGGTCCTCTCGTACTAGGAGCAGCTTCCCTCAAGTCT
Source organism: uncultured Gammaproteobacteria bacterium (assembly GCA_963698775.1). GTDB lineage: Bacteria > Pseudomonadota > Gammaproteobacteria > Chromatiales > Chromatiaceae > Thiohalocapsa. Next base: position 80,911 of record CAVOSE010000033.1, on the reverse strand, counting down.
CCAACGCCCACGGCAGATAGGGACCGAACTGTCTCACGACGTTCTAAACCCAGCTCGCGTACCACTTTAAATGGCGAACAGCCATACCCTTGGGACCGACTTCAGCCCCAGGATGTGATGAGCCGACATCGAGGTGCCAAACACCGCCGTCGATATGAACTCTTGGGCGGTATCAGCCTGTTATCCCCGGAGTACCTTTTATCCGTTGAGCGATGGCCCTTCCATACAGAACCACCGGATCACTAAAGCCTGCTTTCGCACCTGCTCGACGTGTCTGTCTCGCAGTCAAGCACCCTTATGCTTTTGCACTCAATGCGCGATTTCCGACCGCGCTGAGGGTACCTTCGCGCTCCTCCGTTACTCTTTGGGAGGAGACCGCCCCAGTCAAACTACCCACCATGCACTGTCCCTAACCCGGATAACGGGTCGAGGTTAGAACTTCAAACATACCAGGGTGGTATTTCAAGGTTGGCTCCACCAAGACTGGCGTCCTGGCTTCAAAGCCTCCCACCTATCCTACACAAGTAGGTTCAAAGTCCAGTGCAAAGCTGTAGTAAAGGTTCACGGGGTCTTTCCGTCTAGCCGCGGGTACTCGGCATCTTGACCGAGATTTCAATTTCACTGAGTCTCTGGTGGAGACAGTGCCGCCATCGTTACGCCATTCGTGCAGGTCGGAACTTACCCGACAAGGAATTTCGCTACCTTAGGACCGTTATAGTTACGGCCGCCGTTTACCGGGGCTTCGATCAAGAGCTTCTCCGAAGATAACCCCATCACTTAACCTTCCGGCACCGGGCAGGCGTCACACCCTATACGTCCTCTTTCGAGTTTGCAGAGTGCTGTGTTTTTAGTAAACAGTCGCAGCGGCCTGGTCACTGCAACCCCGTTCCGCTCCAGCCGCAGGGCTTTCA
>CAVOSE010000033.1:0-70000 GCA_963698775.1 uncultured Gammaproteobacteria bacterium | reverse complement strand
GCCAAAGTCGTCACGCTCCAGCATGCGAGCGACGGTATGGCCGGCAGCAAGCCGGATCAGGCCTTCCGCGCCGAGCGCGCTCATCCAAGTGGAGTTGAAGACGATCTCGGTCTGTTCCGGATCGAGAACTCGGAACACTTGCTCCTGATAGGTCTCCGCGTTGGCGGCGACTTGCTCGCCTGTCAGGGGCTTCCGCGTGGCGTTCTTGCCAGTGGGATCACCGATCATTCCGGTAAAGTCCCCTATCAGAAACAAGACCTGATGGCCGAGTTGCTGGAACTGACGCAGCTTATTAAGAAGAACCACATGCCCGAGATGCAGATCCGGTGCCGTCGGGTCGAAGCCAGCCTTTACACGAAGCGGCCTTGCTGAGTCGAGCTTCTTGGCCAGCGCCTCAACGGTCAACACCTCATCGGTGCCCCTTGTCAGCAACGCGAGGGCGTCTTCGATTTCTGCCATGTCTTCAGAACCGTAAAAAATAAGGGACGCGCCGGCCCGGGGAAATTTCTATCAAGGCCAGCGGACCGGCAGCAGGGGCCTAGGCAGGGCGACACGCCGTCACCCCGCACCAAAATAAGCGGCCCCGAGCTTTCGACGCACGAGAAACTGATCTAGAATTCGGACGATCGCGCACAGGCTACAGACGTAAGAACCGCACATGAAAGACTACAAGGGCCGAGGAAGCAACCTCCAGTTTCGAGAGCGCAAGCCGTCGCCCTTGGGAAGGTTCCTAAAATTGGCGTTGCCAGTGTTAGTGATCGGCGCTGGAGCGTTCTTCGCTTACGAGTGGTTCGCAACGGGAGGCGAACTATCTACAACTATCACTACCCCACCAAACACCGCCCAAACCTCTGCAACGGGCGGCAATGGCATACCACTGACGCTACCACCACCGCCGGCAGATCATCACGCCGACCGATCCACTCCGAACTAGGCACGCCCAACGCCGGATGTCGGCGCGTCTGGTTGCGCGAACGCAGGGCGAAAACCGATAAAAACACGGCGAACGCAGTCTCTCGGCGACGACGCCCGCACCACAACGGGATGACGAGACGAGTCAGACCAGTTGAGCAGGCAACGTCAAACCCCGAAGGAGGACCCGCAACCGCACGTCGTGCTCGCGTTCGGGTTACGGATGACGAACTGCGCGCCTTGCAGGCCTTCCGTGTAGTCGATCTCGGCGCCGGTCAAATACTGGAGACTCATTGGATCCACCAGCAACGTGACGCCGTCTGTTACGACCTCGGTGTCGCCGTCCTCGACGGCCTCTGCAAACGTAAATCCATACTGAAAACCTGAACATCCACCGCCTTGGATGTAAACCCGAAGCTTCAACTCGGGATTACCTTCTTCGGCGATGAGATCCGCCACCTTTGCCGCCGCATGGGTCGTGAAAACCAAGGCGGGGGCCTCGACCGCTAAAACATCGGACATATCTCACCTCACTCTAACAATGCATGACGATTTGGACTGTGCAACTGGTTTCAGTATGGGCCCGCGAGGCGCGCGACCTTGGCAAGCAGCTGGCGACTGTTGGACGCCCGGCGAGCACAGCCGGCCGAGTCAGAGACACTGCCATAGCGCCCGCCTTGCCTTGGCCATCAGTCGGCGACGTCGGTCTTGACCACCGGATCGAGTGCACGATCTCCCTGTTGCGCCACGTGCCATACAAACGCTTCAGCTGACGAAACTAGATTGTCATTGGTCGGCTCAATGTCAACGACAACCTGTCGCGGTTCTGCCCCCTCAGGCAGGCGAATCGTCCCACTGAAAGACTGAAAATGATCGAACGCCATCTCGTGAACACCATCAGTCGACCCAGGCAGATCGGCCAACGGTAGAGTCTTCCTATCGGCGCCGTCACCCACGACCAGCTGGACCTCAGCAGTGCCCAGAGAGCGCTCAAAATCCGGCACCAACTGGTTGACGGTGAATCGGTAGTCAAAGTCGTCACTATCTTCCTGCTTGGTCAACACAAACTCCTTGACCTCGACGACCCCCTTACCATCAACGTGCAATAATCCTTGTAGATACGCGATCTGTTTCGCCAGCCGGAGTCGCTCGCCTTGTAGATCGGCCAACTGCCGCTGCACGGCCCGCTGGGCCTCCCGATCGACCAGGTGGGAACGCTCCAACCGCACCTGTGCATCGCGTTCGGCCGCGAGCGCCTCGCTCAGGGTGTCTCGCTCGATCTGCAGCGCCTGAATGCGGGCCGACGTGCGCTCGGCATCGTAATCCGCAAGGAGGTAGCCCAGCGAGAAGGCCGTTGCCAACACCAGCAACCAGCCGATGGTAACAAACGGCCTGAACGCCAGCCGGCGGCGATGGTGACGCACTGAATCGACGCTGGCCTCAGGCCGCCGCATGACGGCCTAGGGCGCAAGCCCCAGGGAGCACAATCCAGTCGTTTCTTCGATGCCGAACATCAGATTCAGGTTCTGCACCGCCTGGCCCGCCGCGCCCTTGACCAAATTGTCGATCACCGACTGAACGACGACAACGCCGGCATCGAGCGGCACATTGACCCCCAAGCGGCAGAGATTGGTTCCTCGCACCGACCTCGTCTCCAAGGCTGCCCCCGCGGGCATCACATCGACGAAGGGCTCAGCCAGGTAGTATTGCTCGAAGCGAGTCTGCAGGTCCCCTGGCGAGAGATCGGCGGACGCTTTCAGCGAGACGTACAGCGTCGCCTCAATGCCACGCACCATCGGCACAAGGTGCGGTACGAACGTCAGCCCCATCTCACAACCGGTCGCTCGGCGAATCGTCGCGCAAATCTCGGGGTGATGGCGATGGCCGCCAACACTATAGGCCTTGAAGCTCTCGCCGACCTCCGCCATCAGCAAGTTAGCGCTGGCCTTACGCCCAGCGCCGCTGACACCGGACTTCACATCGGCGATGACCCGATCCGTCTCGACCAAGCCGGACTCGATCAGCGGCAACAGTCCCAGCGTGACAGCCGTTGGGTAACATCCGGGGTTCGCAACCAGTCGCGCCCCGCGAATCGCTTCCCGATTCACCTCGGGCATCCCGTAGACTGCGTCAGCAACCAACTCCGGAGACGCATGCGCCATTCCGTACCAGCGCTCCCAGAGTTCGACATCGTCGATTCGGAAGTCAGCGGCCAAGTCGACCACGCGCACGCCGGCCGCGAGCAACGGTGGCGCCTGCACCATTGCCGTACCATTCGGAGTTGCGAAGAAGACGAGGTCGCAGTCCGTCAACACGGACTGCTCAGGTTCTGAGAAAACGAGGTCAAGATGCCCGCGAAGCTGCGGAAACGCGACATCCAGACGGGTCCCGGCCTCGGCCCGCGACGTCACCGCCTTGATTTCCACGTGCGGATGTTGCACCAGCAGGCGCAAGAGTTCGGAGCCGGTATACCCGGTGCCGCCAACGATGCCGACGCTGATCATCGGAGAACCAAACCAGGGCCAACCGTCGTGGAGCGGCTCTGCCTCACAAGATGCAGGGTGGGATTCGTGATCGCGAGCAGGTCAACCTGGTAGCGATCAGAAGCGCAGATCAAGTTGATCACGAGCACCCGCCACCGGAGGACGACGACGAGCCGCACGTGCCGCAGCCACCACCCGCGGTAGGTAAGTTGTTGAAGACGAAGGTGGCGTTGCCGTCGCCCCGATCGACGAAATCGATCTCGACGCCACGGATGTGCTCCAACGTACCGTCATCGACGACAACCTTATAACTTTCGTATTCACGCACGCCGTCGTTATCATTGATGGCGTCAGTGAAGGTCATGCCGAAGCTGACGCCGCTGCAGCCGCCTGCTGCCGCGTAGACTCGGACCCCGGCAATATTGTCGTCGATGTCGTCGAACAACTCGCCCATCTTCTGCCGCGCGGCATCAGTGAGTGTTAGTTCTTGGTCGGTGAGAGCTGGCAGCATGATCTGTTTACCTCAAATATCCGGTCGCATTTGCGCCGAAAATACCACAGGGGTCGCGAACAATTCCAGGGATTCGCCTCTGGTTAAAGTCCCGGGCTTACACTTCGGCGAAGCTGCTACACACCGCTACGGCAGCCAGTTAAATCGGCTGCCCACCGCGCGCGCGGGGCGATCGCTGGTGCCAAGACCCTAGAGTTCGACCATCTCGAAGTCTTCTTTACCGGCAGCGCATTCGGGGCAGAGCCAGTTCGCCGGCACGTCTTCCCACTTGGTGCCTGGCGCAATGCCGTCATCCGGCCACCCCTGCTCTTCATCGTAGACTAGTCCACACACCAGACACATGTAGCGCTTCACAAAAGCTTCTCCGTTGGATTGATAGGCCGGGAACACCCCAGTTGGCACCGCCGATCGCCACCTCCAGACGCTCGGCTGCGGCCCCGTAAAATCAGGCTAACGAGCAGGGTTTTCAACGCAGAACTGCATCGCAGTTGCCAAGCGCGACCGCAACGCCGGACAATTGCGCCCACTTACCCCATCGACGCCCGGCTCTGTCGGGTCATCGCACGGGGTGTCTTACATGCCGTTGCGGTGAATCCACACCCGCGGCCGACCGACTCCATCAGGAGGAGCGACGATGACCAAATCCCATGAGTTTTTCGAAGCGGCGCAACGCCACATCCCCGGCGGCGTGAATTCCCCAGTGCGCGCGTTCCGCAGCGTCGGCGGCGATCCGGTGTTCTTTGATTCCGCCGCGGGCGCCTACGTTACCGACGTCGATGGCAAGCGCTACATCGACTACGTCGGCTCCTGGGGGCCGATGATCCTCGGCCATGCGCACCCGGACATCATCGCCGCCGTGGCTGCCCGCATCCAGAAGGGCCTGTCGTTCGGTGCCCCGACCGAGCTCGAGACGCGCATGGCCGACATGGTCTGCGAACTGGTGCCAAGCATGGACATGGTGCGCATGACCAGCTCCGGCACCGAGGCCACCATGAGCGCACTGCGCCTGGCCCGCGGCTTCACCGGCCGCGACAAGGTCATCAAGTTCGAAGGCAACTATCACGGCCACGTCGACTCGCTGATGGTCAAGGCCGGCTCCGGCATGCTCACCCTGGGCGCGCCCAGCTCCCCGGGCGTCCCCGCCGCGCTCGCCGAGCTGACCATCACCCTGGAGTACAACGATCTGGCACAGGTGCAACAGACCTTTGCCGCCATCGGCGACGAGATCGCTTGCGTCATCGTCGAGCCGGTGGCCGGCAACATGAACTGCATCCCGCCCGTGCCGGGCTTCCTGCAGGGCCTGCGCGAGGTCTGCGAAAAACATGGCGCGGTGCTGATCTTCGACGAGGTCATGACCGGATTCCGCGTCTCCCGCGGCGGCGCCCAGGAGCTCTATGGCGTCACACCGGACCTGACCGCCCTGGGCAAGATCATCGGCGGCGGCATGCCGGTGGGCGCCTTCGGCGGTCGGCGCGAGATCATGCAGCACATCTCACCGCTGGGGCCGGTCTACCAGGCCGGCACCCTGTCGGGCAATCCCATCGCCATGACGGCCGGACTCAAGACCCTGGAGCTGATCTCCGCGGCCGGCTTCCATGAGGCCCTGGCCGAGAAGACCGAGCGCTTGACCGATGGGCTGCGCGAACGGGCCGCCGCCGCCGGCGTGCCGCTGAGCACCAACCGCGCCGGCGGCATGTTCGGCGTTTTCTTCACCGACGCCGGCCCGGTCACCAACTTCGCGCAAGCGACGGCGTGCAATCAGGAGCAATTCAACACGTTCTTTCACGCCATGCTTGAGCGCGGCGTCTATCTCGCGCCGTCCGCGTTCGAAGCCGGGTTCGTCTCCGCCGCCCACGGCGATGCAGAGATCGACGCCACGTTGGATGCAGCCGCCGAGGCCTTCGCGGTCGCCGCCGCGTGATGGACAAACCGCGCGGCGCACGCGGTCAGCGCCCGCGCGCCGCAGCGATGCCCCGTCCCTGATCATCAGGGCCGACGCATCCCATTAGGCCGATTGCCGTGGGCGAGCTATTACAACATCTACTCGATTGGGTCACCGCCAACCCCGGCTGGGCCTATCTGCTGGTGCTATTGGCAGCCTTTGCCGAGTCCCTAGCGGTCATCGGCATGGTCGTACCGGGCGTGATGATCATGCTCGGCGCGGGCGCACTGATCGCCGCCGGCAGCCTCGACTTTTGGCCCACTTGCCTGTCCGCCGTCGTCGGGGCCATCACCGGCGACGGCATCAGCTATTGGCTCGGTTACCGCTATCGTCACCACATTCGCGCCGCCTGGCCGTTCAACCGCCACCCTGGACAACTCGACCAGGGCGAGGCCTTTTTCCGGCGCTACGGCGCCAAGAGCGTCGTACTAGGGCGGTTCTTTGGCCCGGTCAGGGCCATCGTCCCATTGGTGGCGGGCATCATGCAGATGGCCCCGCGACGGTTCGTATTGGCGAATGTTGCCTCGGCGCTGGCCTGGGCGCCTGCCTACCTGGCGCCCGGTATCGTCTTCGGCGCGTCCATGCAGCTCGCTGCCGAGGCCGCGGCACGCCTGGTCATTCTGCTTTTGATCCTGATCGCACTGATCTGGATCGGAGTCTGGGCCACACACCGGCTGTTCTGGCTGCTCAGCCCACGTGCCAATCGCTGGGTACGGGCCTTGCTCAGCTGGGCCAATGTGCATCCCACGCTCGGGCGCATCGCCCAGGCACTGGCCAATCCCGAGCATCCCGATGCAGCCACGTTGACGGGCCTGGCCGCGGCATTGCTAGGCGCCACCGCGGTGGCCGGCGCCAGCCTCGGCGCCGGGCTGTTCGGCGCGCAGAAGATCGCCTTGAACGGCATCGCCCTCGATCTGGGCCAAAGCCTGCACACGCCGCTGGCCGACCACCTGATGGTCGCGCTGAACCGGCTGGGTTCGCCGATCGTGCTGGGGGTTCTCGCCCTCGGTGTTCTCGCCTATCTGCGGTGGCTCCGCCGGCGCCGCGACGCCAATTACTGGCTCGCCGCCTGCGGCTTTAGCTTGGTGGCGACACCCTGGCTGGCCTGGCTGCTTCAGGTACCGCGCCCGGAACTCGGTCTAAGCCTCGACTGGCCCTGGTCGTTTCCAAGCCCGCCGGTGCTGGGCGCGACGCTGACCTATGGCTTCCTCGCCATCATGTTGTCGCGGTGCATCGCCGGACGCGGTCGCTGGCTGCCCTATGCGGGCGCGGTCGTTGTCGTCCTCTCCGTGGCGCTGGCGCGGCTCTATTTTGGTGCCGAATGGCTGAGCGATGTGGTCGGCAGCCTGGCCCTCGGGCTGGTCTGGATTTCGGCGCTGGGCCTCGCATTCCGTCGTCATAGTCGCAGGGCGGAACACTGGAGCGGGCTCGCATTAGTCGCGCTATTCAGTGCCGGCGGCAGCCTCGCAGTCTCAGGGGTTGGGCAGACATCCGCGGACCTGGAACGCTTCGCACCACACCCGCTAACGCAAACCATCGACGTCGCGCAATGGCAAAAGCGCGCGTGCGACTTGCTGCCGCGGCATCGCGAAGACCTGTGGCACGGACATGAGCGCAAGCGGCCCTTTGGTCTGGCCTACGCGGGCGACCTCGACGCGTTGGCCGAGGCTATGGCCGCGCAAGGCTGGCAGCGGGCGGATATGCTCGCCTGGGGCAATGCCATGAAGCTGTTGTCGCCGTCGCTGGGACTGTCCGAGCTGCCGGTCATTCCGCACGTGCACGACGGCCACCATGAAGACCTGGCGCTGGTCAAGGATGCCTCGGATCAAGAACGTCTGGTGCTGCGGCTGTGGCGATCCCCTTGCCAGATCGGGGCAGCAATTCCGGTCTGGGTCGGCAGCGTTAGCGCGCTGCGTCAGGAAAATATCGTCAACCTGATGTCGCTGCCGCTGACCGTCGACGAGGGGGAAGCGCCGCGCCGGGTGGCGGAGCGCGACCTAGCCGGCACCGGCCGCATCGACGTCGACGCGGGCAAACCGATGTTGCTCGCGACCCGCGCCAGCGGCTTGTTGGCCAGCGAGCCGGTCAATCCCGCCCCGACGCGGGATTGACACCCACATCGGCCAATGCCTCCAACAGGCGTTGGTGAATCCCGTGAAAGCCGCCATTGCTCATCACCAGCACGTGATCGCCCTGCTGTGTCTCGGCGGCAACCATGCGGACGATGTCATCGACGACACCCGACACCACGACCCGATCCGCAAGGCCCGCCAGCGCCGCGGCGGCATCCCAGTCCAGGTCCGCCGGCACATAGACGTGCACACGATCGGCATCCGATAGCGAGCCAGCCAGGGCCGCCGCGTGGGTACCCATACGCATGGTGTTCGAGCGCGGCTCCAGCACCGCAACGATGCGCGCGCACCCGACGCGCCGACGCAGCCCCGCCAGGGTGCTGGCGATGGCGGTGGGATGATGGGCAAAGTCGTCGTACACAAAAACGCCGCGCACCTCACCGCGCAGCTCCATGCGCCGCTTGACGCCGCGAAAGCGCCCCAGGGACTCGCTACCGCGCTCGGGTGCGACTCCGATATGGGCCGCTGCCGCCAGCGCGGACAGCGCGTTCTGCACGTTATGCGCACCGGTCTGCTCCCAGTCCACGGTGCCGACCGACTCACCCCGGCGCAGGACCTGGAACCGCGAGCCGTCCGCAGACAACAGCTCCGCGGACCAATCGCCGCCTGCGCCGGTGGACTCCGTCGGCGTCCAGCAGCCCATCGCCAGCGTCGCGTCCATGGCCGCCTCTCCGTGGGGATGGATGATCAGCCCCGAGCCGGGCACGGTTCGGATCAGGTGATGGAACTGCCGCTGAATCTGCGCCAAATCGTCGAAGATATCGGCGTGATCGAACTCAAGGTTGTTCGCGATCAAGGTCCGTGGCCGATAGTGGACGAACTTGGAGCGCTTATCGAAAAAGGCGGTGTCGTACTCATCCGCCTCCACCACGAAATAGCGGCCACTGCCAAGGCGCGCGGACACCCCGAAATCCAGTGGTACGCCGCCGATCAGGAAGCCCGGGTCGAGCCCGGCATCCTGCAACACCCAGGCAAGCATGCTGCTGGTGGTGGTCTTGCCGTGGGTGCCCGCCACCGCCAGTACGTGGCGATCGGCCAATAGATGCTCCGCCAGCCATTGCGGCCCGGACACGTAGGGCAGCCCGGCATCGAGCATGTACTCCACCGCCGGAATGCCGCGCTTCATCGCATTGCCCACCACCACCACGTCCGGTGCCGGCTGTAGATGCGCCGCCTCGTAGCCCTCCAGCAGGCCGATGCCGGCGGCCTCCAGCTGCGTGCTCATGGGCGGATAGACGTTGGCGTCGGAACCGGTAACGCGATGCCCCAGACTCCGCGCCAACAGAGCGATACCGCCCATGAAGGTGCCGCAAATGCCGAGGATGTGCAGATGCATATCAGGCCGCCCCCTGCGTCAATCCGCCGACTAAGAAAAACGACAGAATATCGAAGGCCACGGCGATGATCGCCCCCTGCATCAACTTGATGTCGAACGCATGCCGCAGGATGTGCGCGACGATCAACACGCTCCAGGCCACCAACGCCATGAACATGAGTCCCGCCAACAGCAGTTGCGGGCTGTCCTCAATGGTCGGCCCCGCCAGGCCCACGGGCAGCAGCGCGATCAACCCGATCAGCGTATCGGCCCCCACCAGCGCGGTCGCGGTCTGCACGAAGCGCGGCAGCTTGTCGGTGATCTTCAACGCCAGATGCAGCGCCCCGAGCATGAGCAGAAAATCCAGCGCGGTCTGACCAACGCCGGCCAACAGGCCGGCACCTGCCGTCACCGCCAACAGCACACCGCCAAACAGGCCGATGCACAGCATCAGCGCCAGCAGCGCCGGGGATGCCGGCAGGTCTTGCGGTGTGCGCCGCAGCAGGCAGAGTTCGACAAAGAAATGAACAATTGCGAGCAAGATAGACTTCCGGCAGGTGGGGAATCGGACCGCAATGATACCGGTCGGTGACGACGACCGCCAAAGCCTATCGACCGACGTATCATCGCCAGCCGGCCGCATGGAGTACGTCAGCGGTTTGCCCGAGAACTGCTTCCGGACCAGACCAGAGACCCGGCCGCAAGCACCCCGACCACCAACAGCATCAGCGCGGCGACGATCAGCACCGGCAAACTACCCCAGCGCGAGAACGGCGTCGATCCGCTGCGGGGCTGAATCAGCGCACTGTAGCTACCGCGCTCGAAGGACGGAATAGAGCCCAGCAGGCGCCCCCGATGGTCGATGATGGCCGAGATGCCGGTATTGGTGGCACGCACCAGCGCCCGACCGTTCTCCAGTGCCCGCAGGCGCGCCATCTCCAGGTGTTGATGGGGCGCAAGGGAATCGCCGAACCAGGCGTCGTTGCTGACGTTGATCAGATAGGCCGCGTCGGGCAGCGCCTCGCGCACCTCGCCGGGGAAGACGTCTTCGTAGCAGATCGATACACCGACCCGGTGCGTGCCCACTTGCAGCAGCGGCTGCTCGGCCCGGCCGCGGCTAAAGTCGGACATCGGCACCTCGAACCAGTCGATCAGCGGCCGTAGCTGTGCCTTGAACGGCAAATACTCCCCGAACGGGACCAGGTGGCGCTTGTAGTAGCGGTCATTGGCAGTGCCGACGCTGATCAGGCCATTGTAGTAGTGCTCGCGGCTCTCCATGATCGGCACGCCGATGACGATCTCGCTGCCCTCGGCCCGCGCGGTCTCGCCCAGCGGCTCGATCAACGCCTGCTCCACCTCATGCAGAAAATCCGGGATCGCGGTCTCGGGCCAGACGATCAGGTCGCTGCCCAGATTGTCCCGCGTCAGTTCCAGATAGACCTCCAGGGTCGGCAGCAGGCCGTTCGGATCCCATTTGACCGACTGTTCTACATTTCCCTGCACCACCGCCGCACGGATCTGTGGGCCATCGGCGCTGGTCCATTCGATACGTCCCAACACACCGCCAGCCACCAGGATGATGCCGATGCCACCAAGTGCACCGTATCGGGCCGCCCCGCGCCAATGCACGGCGCCCCATGCCAGCCCGGCGCAAACGGCCACCGCCAAGCTCAGTCCATGCACCCCGACCAGCGGTGCAAACCCCGCTAACGGCGCGCCGACAACAGGCAATGGATTGATTTGCCCATTGCCGGCCAGCAACCAAGGAAAGCCCGTGAACAGCCATCCACGCAACCACTCAAATAGCACCCAAACTGCCGGAAGGACCAACAACGGCCCACCCCAGTTCGCCAGACCACGCAGCGATTGCAGGCGCCAGATCAGCCAAGCGGCCAGCGCGTAGAACAACGCCAAGGCTGCTACCAGCACCAGCATCAGTGCGTTCGCCGCCAGCGTTGGCATGTTGCCGAACTCGTTCAGGCTAATGCGGATCCAAGCAACACCAAATCCGAACAAGCCAGCACCGAACAGCCAGCCCAACCCCAGCGCCGCGCGCCCGCTGCGCCCCTGCAGCGACTGATAGAACAAGGCCAGCGCAACGATGGCCGCGGGCCACAACCCAAACGGCGCGAACGACAGGACCAACAACGCCCCGCCGCCGAATGCCATCAGCGCCGGCACGATCCGCGCGAACAATGTGTTCAAGACATCACCACCACAATTCTCAGCTTCTTGCTACTCGCTCAGATTCTCGGTCCCGTCTGGAATGCTCGCACCGTCTCACGGGGATGCGCCGGGGCGCATATACGTCGGCCAAGCGCCCCACACCCCACGCGCCCACTGCGGTTGCGTACGCTACGCTTCGAGCCAATCTAAAACCGCGTGGCCACAGTAACGCAAGCCGCGACTGGCCTGTTGGACCTCGCTGGTCTCTAGCTGGACAAAGAACCGACACTGACTATGGGGTCGTCCATCGGTCGAGTTGCCCGAGCAACGGCGAGAGCCAAGTCAGAAAACAGCGGAGCAGGTATATTCAGCGCTCCAACGCTTGACCGCATCACACACATGAATATCACACCTAGTTGTCAGGACCCATATGACAACTCCATTTCTGCCGACGACGCCCACCAGGTCATCCGCCGGATGGTGGGCGCGGTGCCGGATACCGAGACGATCCCGCTGCGTGAAGCGCTAGGCCGCGTGGTGGCCACGGACATGATCTCGCCGATGGACGTACCGCCCCATCGCAACTCCGCGATGGACGGCTACGCGGTGCGCGCCGACGAGATCCTTGGCTCAGACATCGCGCTGCGGCTATGCGGTACCGCGTTCGCGGGGCATCCGTTTGACGGTTCGGTACCGCCGGGCAGCTGTGTGCGGATCATGACCGGTGCACCGATGCCGGAACAACTCGACACCGTGGTGATCCAGGAGAGGGTCTCCACGGACGGCGGTCTGGTGCGCATTCCGGCCGGCGAGAAACCGGGGGGCAACGTCCGCCAATCGGGCGAGGACATCGCCGCGCAGAGCACCGTGCTCGCCGCAGGCAGTCGCATCACGCCGGCGCGGATGGGTCTGCTCGCGTCGCTGGGCATCGGCGAGGTGGTTGTGTATCGCCGCGTGCGGGTGGCCTACTTCTCCAGCGGAGACGAGATCCGTTGCATCGGCGAATCCCTCGGCCCAGGAGAAATCTACAACAGCAACAGCTGGACGCTGCTCGGCATGCTGCGCGAACTCGATCTCGACGGCATTGACCTCGGGCTGGTCCGGGACGACACCCAGGCCCTTGAAGACGCTCTAATCGACGGCGCTCGTCAGGCCGATTTGGTATTGAGCACGGGCGGTATCTCGGTCGGCGAGGCCGACCACATCGTCACCACCATCCGGCGCCTCGGCGAAGTGCACTTCAACAAGGTCGCGATCAAACCCGGCCGGCCGCTGACCTTCGCCTCGTTGAACGGCACGCTGTTCTTCGGCCTGCCGGGCAACCCAGTGGCCGTGATGACGACCTTCCAGCAATTCGTGCGCCCGGCGCTGCGGCTGTTGAGCGGCGAGTCAGAGGGCCGTCGCATCCGCTTCCAGGCGCGCTGCGACGCTCGGCTGCGGCACAAGCCCGGTCGTACCGAGTACCGCCGCGGCCGACTCTCTTGGGCTGCTGACGGCAGCCCGGTGGTCGTCGGCAGCGGCGCCCAGGGCTCGGGCGTGCTGCGGTCCATGAGTCAGGGCGACTGCTTCATCATACTCGGTCCACTGCGCGGCGATGTGGAGCCCGGGGAATGGGTGACGGTGGAGCCCTTCGCCCTCGACTGACGACCGCCGCGTTGGTATCGATCAGCGCACCGGCGTCGATCAGCCGACCCGGCGGTGCCCAGCGACGGGCTTCGCCATCCAGCCCAGCACGAAGTCCAGAATCGCCTCCGGGCAATTCAAATCCAACAACGGCAGATCCCGGACCGGGGTTACCGGCGCGTCGCTGGCCACAGCGATCACATGCCGGTCAGCGGCGTGGATCAGGGGCTTACCCAGCGACGGCCGGTGCAGCTCGATCTTCGCGATCGGCTCCCGCTTGAACCCCTCCACCAACACCAGGTCGAGCGCGTCGGTATCAACGCAATGCAGCAGCTCGGCCAGTCTCGGCTCACGCTCTGGTCCATTGCACTCGCGTATGAAGGCCATGCGGTGGCGAGAGGCGATCAGCATCTGCTCGGCACCGGACTCGCGCAAGCGCCGACTGTCCTTGCCAGGGTGGTCGATATCGAAGTCGTGGTGGGCGTGCTTGATCACCCCGAGCCGCAGCCCCTCGGCTCGCAGTAGCGGGATCAGGTGCGTCAGCAGCGTGGTCTTACCGGTACCGCTGAAGGCACAGAAGCCGAGCAACGGAACGCTCCAGTCGATGGTCATGGGTGCTCCCGTCGCAATCGCTCGACGTCCTCGGCCGACATTGATGTTCGCGAAACAGTCCGGTCGGTCGGCGAACTCGGCGAGGGCGATCCGATGTTGTGCATACCAACGGTCGATCTTGCGCTCCCCGGCGGCCAGGAACGCCTCCAGACCCGAGCGCCAGTGCCCGCGGGATCAGCGCGTAGACCGGCTGCATCCGTTGTCCGTCCGAGGCCACCGCCAGCTCAGCGCCTTGCTCTGCCAGCGCGTCGCACAGGCGCTGCACCAAATCCGGGGCGGGATAGGGCCCATCGCAGGGGACGGTGACGATCCATGGCGTTCGCACCTCCGCGAGCGCGGCCGAAAAGCCGGCCAGCGGACCCTGGAAGTCGGTCATGGCGTCGGCGATTACCGGATAACCGTAGCGCGCGTACCGATCATGATTGCGATTGGCGTTGATCACCAACGCGCCCACCTGTGGGCGCAGGCTGTCGATGACCCAAGCCACCAACGGCCGCCCCGCGAAATCCACCAGGCCTTTGTCGTCGCCACCCATGCGGCGCGCCTTGCCGCCGGCAAGGATGACACCGGTGATACCCTCGGGATTGGGAACTTCGACAGTCAACAGTGTCTCTCCTAAGGTTCATAGTGGATGCAATCGATGACGATGAAGCGCATCTGGTAGGTTTACACGCTCTGCTCTAGGCCGCCAGGGGCCGCTGGTCCACGTGGCAGCCGACCGCGGCCATCGCCACTACTCCGCGTGATCAAGAGAAACCAAACTGCAAGAGCAGTGCCAGCTTACAAGGCCGACATCGGACAGGGAGACTGCGCCCTTGCTCATGATGGCGACCCTGAAAGGACTTAGGCAAAGCCGGTCGCGGCGCATTGTTTCCGGACCAGGTTCCCGAACGCGCCGGGGATCAGGCAGCTTTTGACCCACAGATCGCCGTAGACGGGTCATAATGACGCGATAAAGTGTCCAAGCCAGTGGCGACAATGTCCGCCAGGTGTAGCACGAGACGAACCAGCGCCGGGAGCGTGGGCACAGCGCCGTGCATCCCGCCCGACTTAAGGGCAGACGCCGGTCACCACCGAAGGATGATATGGAGGTTCAGCCATGGGTTCAGTACCCTTAGCGGCCGGTCGGCTGTCTGATCCGACCGCAGTTGATGATCGCGTGCAGCGCCCCCCGCCGCGCAGCCCCGGCACATCGGTGCTGGTGCTCGACGACGAGCCCGGCATGCGCAGCTTCCTGCAACGCGGCCTCGCCAGGCATTGCGCACTGGTCGAGATTGCGGCCAATAGCGAGCAGGCGCACGCGTTGTTGCAGCGCTGCCATTTTGATCTGCTGATCGCGGACATCCGCCTGCCCGGCAAGAGCGGCCTGGACTGGGTGCGGGAACTGCGCGAGCAGCGGAGCGACCTGGACGTCATCTTCATCACCGCCCACGCCGACGTCACCACAGCCATCGCCGCGTTGCGCGCTGGTGCCGCCGATTTCATCCTGAAGCCGTTTCGCATCGAGCAGTTGCTGAGCGCAGTCGAGCGCTGTACCGAGCGCCGCAATCTGAGCCGCGAGAACTACCTGTTACATCGCGAGGCGGACCAGCGCTTCGGCATCGACGGCGTCGTCGGCACCTGTGACCCGATGAAGGAGGTCTGCGCCATCATCAACCGCGTCGCGCCGATGCGCTCCACGGTCCTGCTCGGCGGCGAATCTGGTACCGGCAAGGAACTCGCCGCGCGGGCCATCCACCAACGCAGCGGTCGCATCGGTAGTTTCGTTCCCATCAACTGCGGCGCTGTGTCCGCGGAACTGCTCGAGGGCGAACTGTTTGGCCACGTCAAGGGCGCCTTCACGGGCGCCCACCAGGCCCGCGAGGGGCTGTTCAGCTTCGCCCACGGCGGCAGCCTGTTCTTGGACGAAATCGGCGAGATGCCCCTCGCCATGCAGGCCAAATTGCTGCGCGTGCTGGAGGAAAAGACCATCCGCCCGGTGGGCGGCAACCAGGAGATACCGGTCGATGTGCGCATCATCGCCGCCACCAACCGCGACCTCGGCGCCGAGGTGCAGGCTGGGCGCTTTCGCGAAGACCTGTTCTATCGGCTCAACGTAGTCTCGGTGCGCCTGCCCGCGCTGCGCGAGCGTCGTGAGGACATCCCTGGTCTGACCGACTTCTTCCTGAACCATCTGGCGCCTGAACTGGGCGTGCCGAATCCCGGCATCCACCCCTGGGACATCGCCCAGCTGCAGGGCTACGATTGGCCCGGTAACGTGCGTGAGCTGCGCAACGTCATCGAGCGCTCACTGCTGTTGGGGCGCCCGCCCGGCCAGTGCATCACCGCGGACAACGGCGCCGGCGCCACCTCCCCCAGGCTGTCGGGCCTGGCACCGGATCTATCCTTGGCGGCCGTCGAGCAACGGCACATCCTGAGCGTGCTCGATGCCTGCACGGGCAACAAGTCCGCCGCGGCCCGCAAGCTCGGCGTCTCACGGAAGACGCTGGAACGCAAGCTCAAGCTCTGGGCCGAAGGGACGGCAGGCACCGACATCGACGATGACGACGAAACCGGTCACGACTGACGCCGCCGCGCCCGGCGACTCGAGCCTGGGCCCCAGTCCAAAAACCGAAGCCATCACCTCGTTCGGCTTCCCCGATGGGCTGCCAAAGACGCGGCCAACCGCTAAGGGACATGCCACGGTCCGTCGGAAGCTGCTAGCGCTGGTTCTGCTGCCGGTCTTACTGGCCCTACCGGCCACACTGGCATTGGCGGTTTACTGGGGTGGAAAGTTCGGTTTCGACCAGTTGTTCATCAAGGTGAGCACCGACTTGTCGGTGGCCGAGGACGTGTTTACCCGCGCCCAGCGCACCGAACTCGACCGGCTCGCACGGCTGGCGGAATCGTTCGATTTTCGCACCGCCTACGCGCGCAGCGATTTTCGCGCGTTGGCACGGCAGATCGCCAAGACCCGCACCGAGGCCGGCTTCGGCTTTTTGCACCTGACCGACCGTCAGGGCCGAATACTCAGGGATCAAGACCCCCTTGACAGCAACGGTCAAGGGGCTACCCGGTCCATCGGCCGGCAAAGCCGCCCGTCGCCGTTGCTCGAGCGGGCGCTGCTCGGCGAACCGTCCGTCGGCATCGAGGTCTACTCCGCGACCGATCTGGCTCAAGAGGCCCCGGCGTTGGCTAACCGGGTTCGTCTGGAGCTGCTGCCAACACCGCGGGCGCAACCCAGTCAGCGTCGCATTGAAGACCGCGCCATGATCATTCGCGCCGTGTATCCCGTGCGCGATGACAACGACAATGTCCGCGCGGTCCTCGACGGTGGACTGATCTTGAACGGCAACTTCGACTTCGTCGACTCTATCCGCAATCTGGTCTACGGCCCCGGCAGCCTGCCGCGGGGTAGCATCGGCACCGTCACGGTATTTCTCGACGACGTGCGCATCAGCACCAACGTCCCGCTGGCGCCAGGCGAGCGGGCACTGGGCACTCGGGTCTCCGCGGCGGTTCGTAGGCAGGTGTTGGAGGTTGGCGAGCCTTGGATCGACCGCGCCTTTGTCGTCAACGACTGGTACATTTCGGCCTACCAGCCCATTGTCGACGTGGCGGGGCGGCGCGTCGGCATGCTCTACGCCGGTTTCCTAGAGGCGCCGTTTCGGGCCGACCTGAACCAGGCACTGATGACGCTGGTGCTGAGCTTTGCCGGCATCGCCGCTATCAGCGCACTGCTCGGGATCCTGGGAGCCAAGAGCATCTTTCAACCGCTTGAGACCATGAGCGCCGTCGTAGGCGCCACCCGTGCTGGGCGCGATCGGCGAGTCGGCCCGGTGAAATCCCGCGACGAGATCGGCACCCTCGCCCGCGAATTTGATGCCATGCTCGACCTGCTGGCCGAACGTAACCGTCAAGTCCTCGAAGCCGCCGACTCGCTGGAACGCACGGTCGAAGAGCGCACCGCGGAACTTAAGAACCGCAACACCGAGCTCGAGGGCACCATCGAGCAGCTGCGCGCGACCCGCAGCGCCTTGGTGCAGTCCGAGAAGCTCGCGGCGCTTGGTGAACTCAGCGCGGGCATGGCCCATGAGATCAATAACCCCATGGCCGTGATCCTCGGCAACCTCGACGTACTCGACGCCGAGCTCGGCGATGCCGCCGAACCCGTCCGCGGCGAGATCCAACTAATCATCGCTCAGGTCTATCGGGTCAAGGACATCATCGACAGCCTGCTGCAATACGCCCGCCCGGCCGACTACGCCGGTTGGAGCGAAACCCTAGACGTCAACGAGCTCGTGCAGGAAACGTTGAAGCTGGTCGCCCACCTGCGGTCCAGCGCTGGCGTCGAGATCGCGCTAGAGCTGACCGCAAGCCACCCCGTCCGCATCGCGCGACAGGACCTACAGCAGGTCTTAGTGAATCTGTTGGTCAACGCGATTCATGCTCAGCAACAAACCGGGCTCGAGGCGTTGCCCGAAAGCGGCCGACCAGCGAGTCAATCGTTGGGACAACTCACCGGACACCTCACTGGACAAGTCGACAACAACACCACAAAGCAGCAAAGCAGATTGCCCCGAAACGGCACTATCATGGTCCGCACCGAAGACTGGGAAGACGAGGGCGTGCGTATCCAGGTCACCGACAGCGGCCCCGGTATCGCGCCCGAGCTGATCGACATCGTCTTCACACCGTTCTTCAGCACCAAGCGCGCCGGCGCGGGCACTGGCCTCGGCCTGTTCGTCAGTCATCTGCTGATGCGCCGCCACGGCGGCAAGATCACAGTTCGCACCAACTTAGGCCGAGGCGCCGAGTTCACGCTTTGGCTACGCGCTGAACCGCGCGTCGGCGAAGACGACCGGTTTCTGGCTGAAGGACTAGAGAAGTTCAAGCCGTGAGAGCGTCGCCGTAGGGGCGTCACCCCGGCAGGTCGGTGGTGGTGCTGCCCACCCCCGCCCGAGCCCGCAGCTCCGCGCCGCAATGGGCCGCCAGGCAGTGCGCGAACACCGCGCTTGGCCGCAGGAGGTTCGCGTAGGCCTAGGTCGGCTACCTTCAGCATAAGCCCACAACAATCTCCGAGGTTTCCCAATCGACCAGATCTGGAAAATCGATTAGTGCAATCGCGGGGTCACTTCCAGTAACCGAAACAATCAACCTGGCCAGAACTCCAGATCGTAGCCAAGCAGCGATCAACAACACAGTATCGGGTTCTTCGAACCTCCGCGAACCGCGCCGACCGCTTTCTAATGCGTAGAAAAGCTGTCTCGACTAGGGTATTCTAGCGCCCCTCTGCCTACACACCACCACACCTAACCCGTGGCACTAGCCCTTCCATCAATGCCCTCTTTTTGGCTGATCGCGCAGCTCCGTGCTGGTTTGACGCGAATCCAACTACAAAAAGCAACGTCCGATATTGTCGGAGGCTGGAAACACCACGAATTGTGGCTAACCATGGGCTTGAGAGATATCAAGCAGCGTTACCGCCGCTCCGTGATTGGCCCTTTCTGGCTTACCTTGTCTATGGGCATCATGGTAGGCGCACTCGGTCTTCTTTATGGCGGTATCTTCAATCAGCCCCTCGCTGACTACTTGCCCTATATTGCCGCGGGGTTTGTCGTCTGGGGATTGATTTCGGGACTCATACTCGATGGGGCACAATGCTTCATCGCGTCAGATCGACTCATACGCCAACTCGCCGCACCGGTCTCGATCTATGTATACCGGGACGTGTGGCGAAATCTGATCATCTTTGCACACAATATCTGGATTGTCGTGCTACTTGCGTTTGTTTTCCAAAGCAACCCGGGCTGGGCTGTTCTCTTGGCCGTGCCCGCTCTGGCCGTTGTGCTTTTCAATGGAGTCTGGCTCGGCTTGCTCTTAGGGCTCGTCAGTGCTCGCTTTCGCGATATCCCGCAGGTGCTTGCGAGCATCGTTCAAGTCGCCTTCTTTCTCACGCCCATCATTTGGAAACCGGAGATGTTGCCAGGTCGGGCGTTAATCCTTGACCTGAATCCGCTCTATCACCTAGTCGAGATCGTGCGAGCCCCTCTGCTCGGGCAAGTACCAACGCTCGGCAATTGGATCGCCGTCCTCCTCTTCACGCTGTTAGGCTGGCTGCTAGCTATCTTCTTCTTTGTTGTCTATCGCTGGCGAATCGGATATTGGGTATAGGATGGCTCAGTGGCTCACATAAGCTTACAGAATATTCACGTCTACTTTCCCATTTACGACGCAACCAGCCGCTCCCTGAAGACCCGCCTACTTTCCGGCAGAACAGGCGGTCAGATCGGCGCCGCGGAAGGTAAGGTTTCGGTCGTCAAGGCTCTGGACGACGTCAGCCTTGAACTGAACCATGGGGACCGAGTCGGTCTAGTCGGCCACAACGGTGCGGGAAAGAGCACCCTGCTCCGCGTACTTGCTGGGATCTCCGAACCCGGTGCCGGTGTCGTCAAAACCGACGGACATGTCGCACCGCTGTTCGACATCTCGCTTGGCATGGAACCTGAAGCCACCGGATATGAAAATATCATGCTTCGCGGTCTCTTCCTTGGCCTGAGCCATGCGGAGGTCCGAGCCAAAACGAGGGAGATTGCCGAGTTCACCGAACTTGGCGAGTTTCTTGATCTGCCCATTCGCACCTACTCCGACGGCATGCGCATGCGCCTCGCCTTTGCGGTGTCGACATCCATTGAGCCTGACATTCTCCTGCTCGACGAGGGCATGGGGGCTGGCGACGCCCAGTTTCTCGACAAAGCTAATCGCCGACTCAAGCATTTCACCGGACGAGCCGCGATCATTGTATTGGCCTCGCACTCCAATGCGCTAATTCGGGACATGTGTGACAAGGCCGTGCTCATGGAACGCGGGCGCATCATCAAGGTCGGCGACACGGAAGACGTGCTCGCCGACTACGCAAAGCGATCCGCGCGGTGAGCGGCAACTCGGTAAACCCCGCCGCGTCAGCAATCCCCGGATCAATCGGCAAGGAAAAGGCTACGTGCGAAGCCCCGAGTGGGCGCTGTAGGCCTCGAGCACTTCGTCGACCCCGCCGATCTGCAAGACTTGCCCATGCTCCAGCAGCACAGCCTTGGTGCACATACGCCGAACCATCGCCTCCGAGTGGCTTGCCAACAGCACGATCGCCGCCTGATTCGTAAACATGGCGATGCGTCGGTTGGCTTTCTCGAAGAACGAGGCATCACCGGTCCCCAACCCCTCGTCCAGAAGGAGGATTTCCGGGACGATCGACGTTGACACTGCAAAGGCCAAGCGCGTTCGCATACCGGTCGAGTACGTCCTAAGTGGCAAATCGAGGAAGTGACCGAGTTCAGTAAACTCGGCGATCTCGTCCGTCTTTTCATCGATCTGCGCGCGCGAGAGCCCAAGAAAAAGGCCGCGTAGCAGGATGTTCTCATAGCCGGTACTTTCGGGATCCATACCAAGCGAAGCATCAAACAACGGGACCGGGCGACCTTTTATCTCTACCCGGCCCTCGCTCGGCTCGTAGATCCCTGCCAGCAGTCGCAGCAGCGTGCTTTTTCCTGCCCCGTTATGCCCCACCAATGCGACGCGATCGCCATGCTCTAGCGTGAAGGAAAGATTGTCCAAGGCGCGCACGACCTTGGTCTTGTTGAACGCCCCGGTACTTAGAATCTGCCCCCCGGTGGGTGACGAAAAAAGACGTGCGGTTAATGAACGCCTCTCCGAACTATAGAGGGGAAAGGTTACCGACGCGTTCTTGAGTCGTATCGATGCCATGACGATTCTTCAAACTGCTCAGCTACACCCAGTAGGCGATACGCCAGCGATAGACAGTATAGAACAGTAGAGCAATGGACCAACCAAGGATGGCGAGCGCCAGCACGACGATCCAGGAGTTGACCGAAGGGAGTTCGCCTAGCAATGGCGAACGGACGATATCCACAAAGTAATACAGGGGATTATAGGTCATCAGCGCCACTCGGTCTGCCAGCATATCGGGGGTCCACAGCACCGGAGTGATGAAAAACATGACTTGCATGACACTGGCTAGCACCATAGGGATATCGCGGTAACGTGCACTTAGCAAACCTAGGAACAGACCCATCCACAGAGTATTTAATACCAATAAGGAAATGGCAGGAAAAAACAATATCAAGGTCCAATTGACATCAACGGAAAACCAGATTGCCAAAGCAGCGTAGATCAGCATGTTGTGCGCGAAAATGATCAGAGCGACCCAGGTAGCTCGATAGACGTGAATGGACAGTGGGGCAGCCAGTTGCTTGATGAGCCCCTCCGATCGGAGGAATGACTTAGCGCCGTCGAGTACGCTCGCGGAGAGCAGTCCCCAGGTAATGTATCCAGCTGCCAGATATGGCAAATACTCGTTCAGATCGCGCTGAAAGATACGCCCGTAGAGTAGGCCGAGCGCCCCGACAAGGATACCCATGGATAGCGTGATCCAGAAGGGCCCAAGAAAGGAACGGCGATAACGCTGACGAATATCATGCAGCCCGATCGTCGCCCATAGATCTCGCCGCTCCCAACCTTCGACAATATCTCTCAAGGCGAGCGCGAAATTCTCTCGATTCAAGCCCCGTGCGACTTGGTTTAATAGCCAATGGCGCTCGCGAGATGAGTTTTGCGGCATAAAAGAGGCGACTCCTAAACGGTCTTGAACCAACGAGGCTTCGAATGCGTTCTGGACGCTCGTATCCGGGCTCCGAGGACGTTGGGCTACGTCGCACCGAATGCGTTCATGAAGGACGACATTGACCACAGTCTCCCATCGCGTTTCTGGCTTGTACTTAACCTTGAGCAACCGGCGGACAGCCGCCAGTCTGCCTGAGGTCGTCAGACTCGGTCGGTGCAGCAAGGAGGTCCAACCGATCGTAGAGCCTCGCCATGCAGGCATCCCAGGAGAGATTGGAGCGTGCGTAATCACGACACCGTTGTCGCCAACCGTCGCGATGACGACGGACGTCGTGGACGAAAGCAAGAATCTGGTCGATCACCTCTCCCGGGACCGGCTGAGAGAGTACTTTTCTAGCCTCCACGACAAACCCGAGGCGATTCGTCCGCGCCTGGCTGCTGTAGTCGCCGACCGCGCCGGTCATCAGGACCGGGACGCCTGCTGCCAGATACTCAGCGAATTTCGTCGGCGACGAAACCAGATTCACCGGATGATCCCGCCTGAGTAAGAGCCCAATGTCAACGTGTTGGAGATAGCTTGGAACTTGATCATGTTGAACCTCGCGGACAAGGATAGAGTCCGCCTGGATGCCTGCGTCCGACGCCGCCGCCAGTGCGATGCCGTGCTCGCGCGCCGGCGTCAGCAGCAACAGGAAGAGCGTCGGATCGCGGCGCTGTAACTGGGCGAAGAGCGAAAGCATGTCGGGCCCACATTGCCACGCCGCCAGGGTCCCAACATAACCGATGACGGTTCGCCGAGACAGCAGTGCGGGCAAATCCCGAACCGGTCTATCACAGAAGAATTTGGCCTCTACACAACAGGGCAAGATGACATGTTCGATTGGCGGTAGCGCATATTTTCCCTCATAGTGCGCCGCCATTTGATTCGATACGTACAGCGTGAGATCGGCTTGAGCAAGAACCTGTTGCTCTAGACGCTCCACCGCCCGCACCCGATTAGGATGCGCCCCGGTCATGGCCTCTTCTTCTGGCGATACACCATGATTGTCGAACACAATGGTCAGATTCGGGCACCGCGGCGCTAGCATGCACGCGACGCGCGCGCAATAAAGGGCCTCCGCGTGCAAGATGTCCACCTCGTCTTCAGCTATGATGCGCTCGATCTCCTGTAACGCTGGCAACACCTTGTCCAATTTCATCTCGATCGCGAAAAACTCAGCGATCGGCACCAGGCGCACCCGGCACCCCAACGCTTCCAACTCCCTCGCATGCGCGTCCAACTCGCCCGGAGAACCTTCCTGGTAGAGAACGACTAAACTGACCGGGCCCGCCATCTCGACGTGGCGCTTGATCTCCTGCTCAATCCGTATCCGATACCCATTGCGTGCGCCGGGCTGCAGGAAACCAAGCACGGCGATGCCGCGCCCGGCAGCCCCCCTCCGCTTTGGCAACACGACGGAATGCCGTGCCTCGCCGGACAACAAGCCGACGAGCGTATCCACAATCACGCCGTTGTCAAAGCGGGCGCACGCGAAGGCCCGGCAGGCCCGAGCCGTTTCTGTCAACACGCCCGCGCGATGCCAATGCCGTACCTTGCCGGCAGCCTCTTCGCTGGAATGAAATTGAAAACGCCGCGGGTAGATTCGGTCCGCCCCCTCCCAATCACGAATGACCGGAATGCAGCCTGCGGCCATACCCTCCGCAATCGCCTGATGGGAGCCTTCGAAATCACTCGTACTGAGGATAAAACCCATCCCCGAATACCAGGCCGGCATGTCGGTGCCATGCGCATCATAAATGACGGAATTTCTATAAGGGCTGGCTTCGATCCGCCGTTGGAACGAATCGTACCACGTCATCTCCTCTTGCCGCGTCAACATCCAGGGATATTCGTGCGGTTGCCGTCCCTTGATATGCAGCGTGTAACGCTCGTCGTGTGTCTTCAGGGCCCTGAGAATGTCGAACGCAATCTCGACACGCTTCCGCTGCGGCACCATGCCGACGAAGCCGATATTAAACTCGCTATGCGGCATCTTCGGCAGGCTGAGAGCGCCGCGCGCATCGATCGGGTTGTAGACGATGACCGCTTTCCCTCGGACCGCGGGAAACTCAGCGCACATCCAATCGTACGTGTGATGGCAGATACAGATCAAAACGTCTACCGCAGCCCAATCGATCTTCCACAGAAAGGGCATTCGCGCCTGAATTTCCTGCAGATGCAGTCGCACCAACAGGCGTTGGCGACGGCGTTTGTGCCGCGAAAACCAGACTGCATTCCCCATGGCCCATTCGCAAAAAATCGTATCGGCCCAAGGCAATGCAGCCTTGGCGGCATCGGTCGCCGTCATCGCGTGATCGGAATGCTCATCAACGCGAAGGTGATACTCGTCAGAGCGCTCAAGACGCTGTATCAACGGGAGAATGAACTTCAGATCATGGCCCGTGATCAAGACTCGCCGAGCCCCGCCATCCTGCAAGATGTTCATGCGCTCGACGCCGCGATAGCAAGGCCGAGCCCACCACGCCCGGCTAGGCTGAAGCCTCCGCCGCTTCGAGCGATGCATCTGTCTCTCGTCGATGACTTCACCAGCACCGAGATCAAGCCTCGACAAGAGCAACGACGACCTCGCTCAGCAGTCCTGAACATCGCTGATCTCCGGCAGTACGATCCGTTGCCAAGCAGCGTCTTCCTGCTGCAGAACAGCGCCCGCGAGAAACTCGAACGGAGCGCGTGCGTAGCACGGGTTGCCCAACAGCACTTCATCTTTGTCGGCCAGGTTGTCGAACATTACGGCGGTCGACTGCGTAGCACGGCACACCAACGTCCCTCTATGCACCCGGCCGCAGAGCAAACCGGACGGACCGAAGTCCGATCTCATTTCCACCTCACCAGCAGACAAGCAGAAGTACTCACTCATTCCCGTCGCCGACACCCCGGAAAAACTTAGCGCAAGCAGAGCATCTTGAATGTATCCCGGGCCATAGCTGCAATGGCCGTCAACGAACACCACGACCGCAGTTTCGGTCTGATCGACACAGGACCGTGGATCTTCGTTGATCTCGACGGGGCAGTGAAAACCCTCGGCCCACAATGCACTCATCAGTTCGTCGGCGTGGTTAGACCTGCGAATCAAGATATTGGTCGGCGAAATGCGCTGAGCCATGATTTGCCGAGCAGTCTTTAGCGCATCCAAGCCGGGAAATACAACCACGGTGACCTGCACGGCCGCATCGGTTTCCATTTGGAACCCCAACCGCTCGCAAATCGTACGCAAACGATGCTGGTAAGTGTGATAGCTCATCACTGTTCGAACGCCAAGTGCAGACAGACGCCGCCATTGATAGTCGTCCGCACAAGAGGTCATGGAAGGCATCGGTTGCCTGGTTAGGTTTGGAAACCAAGGGGACGATATCAGGGAAAAAACGCCGTATCCCGACAGAGTCAGTCGAGACTACAGGGGTACCACAAGCCAGTATCTCGAATACCCTACGCGAGAACATGGTCGGCGAGTCGGTGACCGAGTTGACGTTTAAGAAAACGCGATAGCGTTTGTAGGCATCGATCATCTCGTCATAGGGCAGTCGCCCCACAATATGTGGCATGTACGCCTGCGGGAAACGATACGCCTCTGTGCCCGGCCCGACAGCCCCATACATCCGATCGAAGATGTCAAACTCAAACTTGAGTGCGGGTTTAAGCAGCATTTCCATGCCCTTCTTCCGCGCATCAAACCGGTCCGCGTAGTAACTTCCAGCAAAGCAGAGCTTGTTGTTGCGGGGCTGCGTCACTACCGGATTGTGAATCTTCGGCTGCGCCGCGAAGGCAAGCGGATAGACCCTGTCATGCCCGCAATACTTCTTGTACTTTCGAATACAATTCGCGTCAGAGGTAAAAACGACGTCGAACAGCTTGGCCGCCGACAAGAATTCATCGAAATGCGGGGGATCTTCTTTGTTCCAAAAGACCGTTGGAATGCCGTACCGATTGCACCACGCAACCAAGGCAGGCAACTCGCGCCCAGGTGGCGCTGGATACTCGGCAACCCGGTATTGCCAGGAACCATCGTTGCCATGCCAGGCGGATTCGACGAACAAGAAGTCGGGCGGATTATGAGTTAACACCTCCTCCCAGTTGTCCGGCCGAAACGAGATTAACTCACATTCTTCCGAGAAACAGGAGTGCGTGAAGGTGTCCATGATCACGCCAATGCGGAGTTCGGACAAGCGCGCGGGAAGTTCCCGGGTGTTCGGGCTCAGCCGGGCGCCCTTGCCCTGCGCGGATGCACCATCGAGAGGCATCGCGGTGGAGGCTCTTCGAGGCAAGCTCAGGTTGGGTAAACGACGCCGCAGCACGCGCCAGCCGGCGGACGCTTTACGCACCGACCAGCGCAATGGCTTAGTCACAAACCAGGACTTGGAATAAATGATCTGATCATACGAAGCGCGCAACTCCTTCAACTCCTTGAGGAGCTCCGAGGTTTTTATGTGCGAAGGAATATGGTCCTTTTGCACGGCGCTTGTCTGATCCATGGCATCGGTGTCATCTTGGGACAGCGATATGAGCTGATACTTTGCCTGGCTCAGCTTCTGCGCGAGGGCTTCCCTTTCCCGAGATGGCGATAGAGACGCATTGGCAGTCAGCGGTGTCGTTACCGTTGACGCCTGATCGAGGCCGCTCCGCAAGGCGGCGAAACCCTTGCGTGCGTCTGCTTCTAGCCGGGCAACTGTCGGGCCAACGCGATCGTGCCATACCGCACGATCCTCCAACACTCCCCGGAGCGTCCGAAGCACTAGATCCTCAGGCGCTCCCATTTCGAGAGCCAACTCCGGTATCCCCGCCTGATCAAAGAGGGCGGAGACCTTGGGATCATAGGCTATCCCAACGGTCGGCACGCCCAGTCGCAATGCAAGGAGACAGGCGTGATAGCGCATGCCGAAGAGTGCATCGCACGCCGCAATCCCCGCTGGGATCGACATGAGATCACTGGTTTCGAACGGTTGCAAAATATGGCGCTCAACCTCAGCGGGGAGCGCCCCGAACACTCGCTCCAGAACCTCCGTGTCTTGCGGCGACTGAAGCGGGATGCCGAGTAAAACGCAGCCTTGCTGGATGGCGATGGCACGCAATACCGCGGTTGTTCGGGCAAGAAATTCGGGGTCTGGCGGCTGCGCCCAAGGTCGCAGATTGACCCCGAGCACGCGCCGCTCTTTGAGGCGTGTCCCGAGGTCGGCCGGGAGTTTCGGCAAGTTGTCAAGATTCAGCGCGAACACGGGGTCTGGATAGACGCCGACGTCCAGATCCCAGTCGTCGATGGTTTCAAGCAGGTCCTTCGATGCTCCATCGCGAACACCTAACGACGTCGCCAGACGCGACACAAAACGTGTGTATGCCATTGCATCCGGATCGGTCATAGGCCCGACCCCGATGCCATAGACATGGAGGGGACGGGAATAGATCTTTGCGAGCAATGGAAGCTTCGAATAGCCTGTTACGGCGCTGAGATGATCCGTGAACAGAGACAAAAGCCCACCGACCCCGGCAAAGGTGTAGTCGTGCCAAAGACCCCCTCCGCCGAGCACAAAGGCCGTCGCGGCCGCGACTTCGCTTTGTCCCCGCACCAGGTCGGTTCTCGGGAACGCGGACGCCGCATGCGTTCGGGTAACCGCATCCGCATCATAGGCTGCGACGACGACATGATACGGATCCTCCGGCCTTGCGATGTGCTCGATGATCGACCGCAGGATCAACTCGTCCCCGCCATTACCTGCGCCATAGAAACCGGATAGGACAATACGTCGCTTGCGCTGGTTGGCGTTCGAAGCTGAAATTGGGGCTGTGCGCTCCGCTGATCCATCGGCGTTCTTAGTCGAGATCCGCGCCTGCAGTTCACCAAGAAATGCGAGCCAGAGATGCTCGTAGAGATGTCCCTTTGCGAGTCTGGCAAAGGCAGCGCGGCGCATGGACTCCACCCGCTGCGGATCGCCGAGCAGGGAATTGATCTGGGCCAGCAGATCGTCCGTATCGGCGTATCCGATGATCTCGGTGTCATAGTCGAAAGGACTCGGCGATCCCTTCACCCGCTTTGTCGCGAGCACCGCCCCACTCGCAACGGTTTCCAACTCATCCCGGGTGCTACCGGTGGGCCCAGACTCCGTATCGGGACAGTGAACATGGATCGAGCCGCTTCGCATCGCCTGCATGTGATGCAGCCCTGCTTGCAAGCCGACGCCAGCCCCTTCCCACCCCTGCCCATACGCCCGAACGCCCTCGAAAGTGTCGGAGAGCCGCTGCATGCGCCGAATCAGGTCAGGACGATCTACCGCATTGCCCACGCAAACGATGTTCGCCGAGAACTCAGGGGTGGGGGGGACATCGGTACAAGCAAAGCCCCGATCGACACCGAACGGGAATAACACCGCATTTTCCAAGCCCGCAGCCTGGTACTGTTTGACGGAGGCAAGCCCACTCGTGCCATAGAGGTCGAAGTAGCGAACCTGATCCGGCGGGGGGTCTTCCACCCCTGACTCCGAAAGTGTCAGACCAACAAGTAGACGGCCCTGCTCCTTGAAACCCCGAGCATCCTCTTCCGTCAAGCGCAGGCCGCCGCCGATGATGACGACAAGCTCCGGTTTGAATCGCTCAAGGTAAGGCGCAAGCTGCTCTGTATCGAGAAATCCGGGACCACCATCCTTCACCCGCCCTGTTGTCTCGCGACACAAATTCTGTTTCGCGACATCGATCGACAGAACAGCATGGCCGAGATTTTCGAGAGCACGGATGAGAGAATAGGCCCGATCCGCCTGGTCCAAGCGCCAAGCGCCGAGCACGAGGATGCGCCATATCCAGGGACTAGTGAAAACCTCCCTTTTCAGCGCGAGTCGCTGAGCCTCAATGCGCGGAAAAGGGAACGCGCCTGCCGATGCGCGGTGACTAGAGCCAGCAGACATGTTCAACATCTCCTTAGAGCCTGCAGTAACCACAAGAATTACTTTAATAAAAAGGAATATGAAATCGAATTGATCGCTGCGGCAGATTCACAGAAAAGGGGCCGCAGTGGAGGCAACATTCGCGGATCACACCAGTGCGTCACCCGCTGATTCTATACCGTTGCTTGACCGGTTGCTCCCCCGCTGTGGATGTACCCTGGACAGCGCGCTCGGCATTCGACCGCGTCCAGTCGCGGTCTGGCGCCCCGCTCATCGCCCGGTTGCGGCACATCGGAGCTATTGCCCCTGCGACCAAATGGTGCGTTGGTCGACGGCCGCCTTCCCGGCGCGGGCGTTCCTGGGCCTCAAAGCAGGTCGCACAGACTCCGGAGCATTTCGAAAAAGAAGCTTGGCATCTTCGCCGCCGTCCGACATGATTGACATTCGTCAATTCGTGACAACCGTCGCCCAGCCCTGGGTCGCCCTGAGGAACGAGGACATCGAGCATGCGCATCGCGTTACCGAGTTTGAGCGGACTGATCTGTTTGACGACCTGTGGCCTGGCCACCGGGGCGACATCGATGCTGCCGCCGGGGCTGACCCCGGCGCTGGAAGCGGCACGCTACGCCATCGAGGCGCACGACGAGGGCTATCTGGCCCACAACCCCAGCAACCGCCAGCGCATCGCGTTTCGCGACGGCGGCCTGACCGTCTCGGCGCTCCCCGCGCCGCCCGCCAAGCCAGCGCCTCCGGCCGGGTCCGCAGCCCAACCGGTCGCCAACTCCGCGCCCAACCCCGCCCCCGACTGGCGCTGGGGCTTGCGTCTGCAGAGCTACGGCACCCCGCAAGCCGTCGAGCCCGTGGCCGACGCCGAGGTCCAGGTCAACGGCTCGCGCCTGGAATACCGTCGTGGTCCGATCACCGAATGGTACGAGAACCGCCCGGCAGGCCTCGAACAGGGCTTTACCCTGGAGCGCCCGCCGACGCCCGCGGACAGCGCGCTGGTGCTGGTGCTGACGGTGCAGGGCGATCTGCAGCCCGACTGGCAGACGCCCGGGCAGGCGCTGCGGTTCCTGACCAACGACGGCCACGAGGCGCTGAGCTACAGCCACCTGGAGGTCGTCGATGCCAACGGCAGATCGCTACCGTCATACCTGGCGCTCGCTGAACCGCAACGGCTGGAGATCCATGTCGACGCCGCAGGTGCGGCTTGGCCCATCGTGGTCGATCCGTTGATCGCCAATGAGCAGGCGAAGCTGGTGCCTGACGACGCGGCAGCAGGTCAATTTTTTGGCCGCTCCGTCGCCGTGTCGGGGGACACCGCAATCGTTGGCTGGTTTAATCCCGGCAGTTCCAATAACGGTAAAGGAGCCTACGTCTTTACCCGCAACGATGGCGTCTGGACCCAGCGGGAGATGCTCTCTGCTTTTGTGGACGCGCCCTCGACGTTCGGATCCCCTGTTGCACTGTCCGGTAATACGGCGCTGGTGGCAGACCAAGCCGACGACGGCTACCGCGGGAGCGGTCTACGTCTACACCGTGACCGGCACTTCCGGCAACATCGGCCCGGATACCAAGCTCACGGCGGACGACGCCGATCTCGGAGACAATTTCGGCGAGTTCGATCGCGCTGTCCGGCAACACCGCGCTGATCGGGGCAACCGGCGATGACGAGCAGGGCCGAGAATGCGGGCGCGGTGTATGTCTTCACGCGAACCGGTGAGACCTGGACCCAGGTGGCGAAACTCACCGCCGCCGATGCGAGTGCCGGGATCTCTTCGGCTCCGCGGTCGCTCTCGCAGGCAACACGGCATTGGTTGGCGCCCAATGGGCTGATCGCGCGCCTCCCCCTGGTATCGGGATCCCGCCGGAAGACGAAAATTCTGGAGCGGCGTACGTCTTTACCCGTAGCGGCGAGACTTGGACTCAACAAGCCAAGATCAGTGCCTCCAACGGCGCACCAGGCGACTATTTCGGGCAAGCAGTCGCCCTGGCGGGCGATACGGCGATGATCGGGGTCCAGTATGCCGACGGCGCAGTCCCAACCACCGGGGCGGCATATGTCTTCACCCGCAGCGGCGACATCTGGACCGAGCAACCCGCGATCATCGCCGATGATGGTGCACCGGATGACCGGTTCGGCAATTCCGTGGACCTTTCTGGCAATACGGCATTGATCGGGGCTCGTGTTTCCGATTCCTTGGCCGACGCTGCTGGCTCGGCTTACGTCTTCTCGCGCATCGACGGTGACTGGATTCAACAGGACAAGCTCATCGCAAGCGACGCGCACGCTGACCAAACCTTCGGCCACGCTGTCGCACTTTTTGGAGACACCGCGCTGATCGGCGCCACAGGCGACAACAACGGTGGGGCCTTACCCAACGCTGGCGCGGCCTATGCGTTCATGCTCAGTGGCCTAGAGCCGGTCTTCGCCGATGTACCTTCGAGCCATTGGGCGTTCGACAACGTCACCGCGATCTACGATGCGAACATCACCGCGGGCTGCGGCAATGGCTTTTATTGCCCTGACAACACCGTCACGCGCGAACAGATGGCCGCCTTCCTCGTGCGGACTGTCTGGGGAGAACCGCCAACGAATGCCTGCGCCGGGGTTGCCCCGTTCTCCGATGTCGACCCCGCCGGCTGGGCCTGCGGTTACATACAGCGCCTCGCCGCGCTGGGCCTCACCACCGGCTGCGGGGCAGGAAACTACTGCCCGAGCGCGCTGGTCAGTCGCGAGCAGATGGCCGCCTTCCTGGTGCGCGCGCTGGAGGGCGAGCCGGCCGCGAACAGCTGTGCCAGTGGCGCGCCGTTCACTGACGTCGACGCCGGCGGCTGGGCCTGCCCGTATATCCAGCGCCTGAAGGCGCTCGGCATCACGAACGGCTGCGGCAATGGCAACTACTGCCCCGATGCCAATGTTCAGCGCGACGAGATGGCTGCCTTCCTGGCGCGGGCGTTTCTGGGTCTGTAACCGTTGTCGAGGCCCCGCGCGCCGCAGCCGGCGCGCGGGGCTGAACGCTGTTCGATGCCGACCCGGGGTGAAGCTGTCCTGCCTCCCGAGTCGGCACTGCCCTGCTCATAACGCGCTCATGCACCGCGCCTACCGCGGGTTCAGGAGATAGTGCTGCGCGAGCAGATCGACGATACGCTCCGCCGCATGTCCGTCGCCGTAGGGCGAAATGCCTCTGGCCATGCGGCCGTAGACGGCAGGATCGTCCAACAACCTTTGGGTTTCCGTAACGATCTGGTCGTAATCAGGCCCGACGAGCTTGACCACGCCGGCCTCAACCGCCTCCGGGCGTTCGGTCTCGCGGCGCAGCACCAGCACCGGCTTGGCAAGTGCCGGCGCCTCCTCCTGGACGCCGCCTGAGTCACTCAAGATCAGATAAGCACGCTTCATCGCGCCAACGAACGGGAGATAGTCCAACGGCTCACAGAGGACGATACGGTCGCGCCCTCCGAGCATCTCGCGGGCGACCGCTTGGACATTCGGGTTGGGATGAACAGGATAGAGGACCTGTATATCGGGGTTGGCCGCGACCAGGTCGGCGATCGCACGGCAGATCTCCCGGAACGGCGGGCCGAAGTTCTCTCGCCGGTGCGCGGTGACGAGGATGAGACGCTTGTCGCTGTCCAACGGAATGCCGACGTTGGGATTGCGGCCGGCAACGCTGAGCAGCGCGTCGATGACGGTATTGCCCGTGAGCCGAATCCAGTCGTCCGCGACCCCTTCACGGATCAGATTGGCGCGGGATTGCTCGGTCGGCGCAAAGTGCCAGCGGGCGAGTCGCCCGGCCACGACGCGATTCATTTCCTCGGGGAATGGGTTGTCAAGATCGCCCGTTCGCAGCCCGGCCTCCACATGACCGAACGGGATACGCCGGTAAAAGCAGGCGAGCGCCGCGGCCATGACCGTTGTCGTGTCGCCTTGGGCCAGTACGAGGTCCGGCGCCTCCGCCGCAAGTGCCGCGTCGAGCTCGGAGATCAGGCGCGAGGTCAGTGTGGCGAGATCCTGATTGGGCCGCATGATGTCCAGATCGAGATCGGGGACGATGCCGAAGATCGCGAGCACCTGATCCAACATGTGGCGGTGCTGGGCGGTGGCCAGCACACGAGACTCAAAGCCTTCGTGGGCGGCCAGACGCTGGATCACGGGCGCCATCTTGATGGCCTCGGGCCGAGTGCCGACAACGGAGAGGACGCGGACTTGGCGGGGCTCGGTCATGGAGACTCCTTTGCGATAGCGATTGGGCAAGGAGGGGAGGCGGCGGAAGTGCGCCGGCGCATCGCTCGCCGAGTGGTTCGGCATTGTCCTTCAGTCGACTCTTAGAGCGCCACATCCAGAGACGATGCGAGCACGAGCAGCGCTGTTTGCGTCGAGAACGTCCGGACCTGAAGGTCCAGACTCCAAGCGCGGTGCTGGCATGCTTGGCTTTAGCCGCATCGTCTTGCAGGACAGCGCCGCTCGTGATCACACTCGCGGTCATGCTCACGGTGACCGCCAGTCTGCGTCGTTTCGGACGGCGGCAACCGCGGTGGTCAATGCTTCGGCCCGCATGTCCCAAGTCTGGGAGGCGGCGAAGGCGCGGCGCTGGTCGCGGATCGGGTCGTCCGCGGACTCGTGCAAGGCGCTGGAGACTGCTTGGAGCCACCCCTCGCGATCGCTGGCGATACGCACGAGGTCGCCGAACTGGCTCATCTCCGGGAGCGCGGTCGCCACGACCGGCAGACCAGCGGCCAGGTATTCGTACACCTTGACAGGGTTGGTTGCCAGGGTCAGCTCGATACGGTGAAACGGTAGCAGGCAGACGCTGAAACCGTGCAGATAGAAAGGCAAGTCGGCATAGGGGACCTCGCCGATGAGGCGCAGGTTCGGCGACCCGCTCAGACGCGCGGAAAGCCCGATCTGGTCGTGGCCGATCAGCAGGACGAGGGCATCGGGAAAGGCCCGCGCGATCGCCTCTATCAACTCCACATCGAACCAATGGGCGATCGCTCCGTAATAACCGATGACCCGGGAGTAACCGGGATCTTCGAACGGCCTGGCGCAAGGCGCTGCGAAATGGCTCGCTTCCGCGGCATTGCGGACCAAGGTATGGGAACGGGCCAATGGCGCGGTGAGTTCCTCAAGCCAGGACGAGGTGACAACGGTCAGGGCGGCTCGGCGGATCAACCGATCTTCCTCCGATGCCAACGAGGTCGACCACTCCGCGAATCCAGCATGGTAGTCCATGCGATCGTAAACTAGCAGGCCATCCGGGACGGCCTCCGTCGTACTCAACCAAAAGGGGTGATCGACCATCAGCACGATGTCCCGGGCGGCTGACCAGTCGATCAGGGTGCGCAGACCTGCGGTTAGCTGGCGCACAACCTTCGGTCCGGGGAGGCCGTAGTAGATCCCTGGTACCCCGGTCGCCCGCAAGTGAATCTGGAACAAGCGCCCGCTATCCTCCAGCGGCTCGACGCGCAGCCCTGGCCCTGGGGCGGGGACCAGGTTGCTGGAGACATAGAACACCCGGTGCCCCGCCCTGGCCAACCGGATTGCCAAGTGCTGCGGACGCTGCAGTCGCAGATGCCAGTCGATGACGCCGAAGATCACCCAATCAGATTTTCCTGGTAACGGCGTTGCGAGGGCGGCTTCGCTCGGGTCGAGCCCCGGACGCATTGCTCTTGGGAAGGCCCATGGCAAGGCCCGCAGCACGGCGTAGCGCAACCGCGCCTTGAACTCCGAGGTCAACGGGAGTCGTCGATAGAGTCGTAACAGGGTGTGGCGCATCGCGTCTACGGGCAGATACCTAGGCGACGGATGGTCTGCTCATCTGCTTGCCGCTGCACTGGGCGAAGATGCGTGCGTCGCCGCTGGCGCTGCTGTGGCGGTGATGGGGATCAGTTCGAGGTCGACGACTGACCGCTTAAGCGCGGCCGGATAGTCGAGAATAAGGGTCTGGATGGGCTCCGCTTGTCCCATGCGTTCCGATCGGCAGCCCTGTATCGGCTCATCGCAGCCGGATTCGATGCGCACGTTGGCGCCGATTGGGTAAGTCACCTTGAGCGAATTCCCCTTCCGTGAGTGGATCGCGATTTCTCCGGGCTTGACCACCTCGATGCGCTTGTCTGCCGGGATCTGGAAAAAGCCACCCCAGGCAGGCCGTGGTGCGCCGTCTAACGGCGTCAAAGTGTCGGTGATTCGCAGGTTGAACGGTTTGTCGTACTCAAGACGCCGCGTCAGGTCAATGCCAGGATGGATCGTAGTGCGCCCCTCCACGTAAGCGCTTGATTGCGCAAGACCGTAGGCGGAGATGCCCGTGCCTGGGCGCAACTGGGCGAGGCTGCGGACGGGGACCGAGCCCTTGGGCACCGGAACATTGTGGGCGACGGGTGAGCGCATGTAGAGGCGCAGGGGATCGGTCTCTTGATATGAGAAGCGCCCGGAATCCACGAACCAGTCTTCGCCCAGGGCGCTGACGACGAAGCTCAGGTCATCATCCTGTCGGTGGAACTGGCTGAGGAAACCGCACTTGAACAAGATGAAGACCCCGTCGGTGAAGGACTCTTCCGGATGCCACCGATCACGAAACAGGGCATATCCGGCAATCGGGAATACGGCATCGGCAGTCGGCGGCCTGCGGCCATCCCGGCCACCCGTGACAGCGTATCGAAAGTATTCGAAAGCGGGTAGCTGATACTGCCGTGACAAACCGGGCCGGACCAGGATGGTATCGCCGACCAGCGGAAGCGTGCCATCTGGCTTCACCGTCAGCGCCGCATAGTAAAAGGCGCGGTCGAGAATGCCGGAAAGGTACATGAACTCACCGGCGTCGCCAAAGTGCTCGAAGATTGCGGCCAATTCCGCAGTCGAGTTGGTCAGGTACCAGTGATAATCTGGAGAATTCTCGACGTGAACCCCTTCGGGCGTGAACATAAACTCGATTTCGTTGTTGAGTCGCTCGGCCGCGAGGAGGTTGAGCACGTCGAAATCCACAACTTCTGGAAACATCCCCGTTGCCAGGTACAACGCCACCGCCTGATCAAAACCGTGGTTTGTCAGCCTGTTGTAGATACCATCTTCGGCAAGCACGCGCGCGTGGTGGACGATCAGGAACAGGAGATCGGCAAGAAACTCGTCGGAGACCAGTTGCGTCCGGCGGCCATACTCGAAGAGATAGAGCAGCCGCCAGAGCCGGAGCGCGGTCGTGTGATCGTTCCAGGAGAATTCAGACGGAAACGTCTCGGTGCCCACGTTGTGCAGCGCCCAGCTCGCTACAAGCTCCTGGGCCCGCAGCAAATACTTCGCCTCATTGCGTGTCAGCCAAGCAGCAGTGAGATCGTCGACCGCGGTCAGGTTATGATGATTCCACTCCCAACTGTTGCTGCGCAGCGGGTTTTCGTTCCATTTCAGAGCTTGTGGCAGCTTGACTGGTTCAAACTGCGGATAGGCATACACTCCGCGGAGAACGTCATCGGCCTTTGCGGCACGCGATTCGCCAAGATAGCGCTGGAACAGCGATCTGAGAAATGCATTGGGAGGCAGCTGGCGAAAGTGTGCAATCGCTGCCCGGGAACTCGTTGCACTGCCATCGACGATAAAGGTCGGGTTCGTGGGTTCCACTCCAGCGGCAACGGCGTTGTATTGCCGGGCGTGAACGTTGCCAAAAACGGACAACCCGCACACGAGCACAAGAGCCGCAAGCGCGTCGCGGTAACGCATGGACGTGAGGCACGGGGAAAGGGCATCGAAAACGACCCGCATCGGCTAACTCCCTAGACCACATTCTACCGAAAATCCAATCACAAACTGATGCTTGCATGCTCACCGAGAACTCACCACGGAGCCGGCAATGCCCGCCGGGGCGACGCGCATCGCTCACGACCGACGGTCATGCTACGTTCGAACGAAATGGATTTACGGCAGCACGATGACGGCACGACAGGGCGTATCCGACAATGCTCAAAGGCTTCATAATAGACGAAATGCCACCGCCGAGCCCATGGGACGCTTGAGATGCGCCCTCGCTACGGCGACGGTAGTGATTCCGAGCGAGAGGCCAGTTCGCGGACGGCTAATGGTCGCGTCTGTGGGCGCCTCGAGCCTAGAGCCATGGAGCCTTCGAACCCTTGAGCGCTGAACTTCTGCGCCTAGTTGTGCGTTATCTGCCGCGAATACGGCATGTGCTGCGCACAGAAGGCCTGCCGGTTCTGGTGGAGAAGATCCGCCGCAGGCTGCGCACGACAGCGCTCGTCGCCCCTCGCCCGCCGCGCCTGCTGGTGTTCCAGCCGCCTTTCTCCCCGCTAAGCTTCCGGATCCATCCGCAACCCACGGTCTCCGTGATCGTGCCCGTCTACAACAACTTCCAGGCGACATACGCGTGCCTGGCATCGTTGCACGACCACAAGACGCGTTATGCCTTCGAGGTGGTGGTGGTCGACGATGATTCGACGGATGAAACCGGTGCGGTTCTGGCGAGTTTCGACGGTCTGCACCTCGCCCGAAACCCTGAGAATCTCGGGTTCGTAGGCGCATGCAATCGGGGCGCGGAAATGGCCCGCGGCGAATTTCTCGTGTTCCTGAATAACGACACCCAGGTCCAACCGGGTTGGCTGGATGCCCTCGTTGGCACATTCGAGTCGCACGCGGATTGCGGTCTGGCCGGGAGTCAGCTGCTCTACCCCGACGGGCGACTGCAGGAGGCGGGAGGTATTGTCTTCTCAGACGGCTCCGCCTGGGGTTACGGCCACCTGGACGACCCCTACAGGCCCGAGTACTGCTACGTGCGTGAGCCCGACTATTGCTCGGGGGCCTCGCTCGCCATCCGACGGGACCAGTTCGAGCGTCTCGGTGGATTCGATCCGCACTTCGCACCGGGCTACTACGAGGATACCGACCTCGCCTTCCGCGTGCGCGCCGTGGGGCAGCGTGTCATCTACCAGCCACATTCTCGCGTCGTGCATCTGGAGGGGGCTACCGCCGGTCGACACGAAGAGGCAGCGGGAGGGATGAAGCGCTACCAGGCGATCAATCGGCACAAGTTCACCGCGCGCTGGACGACTGAACTGGCCACCCACGGCGCGCGGGGCCAAGACCTGGAGATGCAGAAGGAGCGCCGCGCGACCCGTCGTGCCCTGGTGGTCGATATCTACATGCTTACGCCGGACCGTGAGTCGGGTTCGCTGCGGATGAGCAACCTCATCGCCGTACTCCAAGGCCTCGGGTTCAAGGTGACCTATGCCGCATCCAACCTAGAGGCTCCGGAGCCCTACGTCTCCCGGCTTCAGGGCCAGGGCGTCGAAGTCCTGTACCGGCCCTATGTGCGCTCACTCGAGACCCATTTGGCAAGCCAAGGCAGGCTCTATGACCTGGCGATTCTCAGTCGCGCGGATGCAGCTTCTGAAATCATGCCTGCCGTGCGTCGGCATTGCCCTAAGGCGCGGGTGATCTTCGACACTGTCGATCTGCATTTCCTGCGGGAATTCAGGCTTGCGGAGCTGACTGGCGATGCATCGACCCAGAGACTTGCCGAGCGGAGGAAAGCCCAGGAGCTGGAGCTCGTCGATGCAGCCGACGTGACGTTGGTGGTCAGCGACGCGGAACGCGAAGTCCTTCGAACACTGCGCCCAAGCGCCCGTATCGAACTCGTTTCCAACATCCACCACATCTACGGCAGCCCGACGCCGTTCGAGGCACGACGCGATTGTCTGTTCATCGGCGCATTCGCTCATCCGCCAAATCGCGACGCGGTGCTCTGGCTCGCCCGGGAGATTTTGCCCTTGGTGCGGGCCGAGATCCCGGACCTACGCTGCCATGTCATCGGCGCCGATCCGCCGGCAGAGATCCGTGCATTGGCGAACGAGTGGCTCGTTGTGTGTGGTTATGTGCCCGATGTAGATCCTTTCTTCGACACCTGCCGACTTTCGGTCGCACCCTTGCGCTACGGGGCTGGGGTCAAGGGGAAGATCAATCAGAGCTTGGCCCACGGTTTGCCTGTTGTGACGACCTCTCAAGGGGCCGAGGGGATGTACCTGCGCGATGGCGAATCGGCGCTGATCGCCGACGACCCAAGCACTTTCGCTGCGGCGATGGTCCAGCTTTATCAGGACTCGAAGCTTTGGCGGCGCCTCTCTTCCGGCGGGCTTGCCGTGATGGAGACCCACTTCAGCTTCGGCGCAGCGCGTCAGGCTATCCTGGGTGCGATCCATGAGTGACCCAGGTCCACAGGCCCCTGGGCCGGCAGCGTTCAGCCCAGCTCCCGAGCTCACGGTGATTGTGGTCAACTACAACGCCGGGCTTCTGCTCGCCGAGTGCGTCGCGGCAGTCCTCGACTCACAGGTCCGAGTCCAGGTGTTGGTCAGCGACAACGGCTCCACGGACCGCAGCATAGAGATGCTCAGAACCAGGCTGCGAGGGGAGCCGCGGGCTACTGTGGTGGAGAACGACACGAATCTGGGGTTTGCCGGCGGCAATAACCAAGTGCTCGGCCTCGCGCTCGCGCCCTATGTGCTCTTTCTGAACCCGGATTGCATCGTCGGACCCCAGACCCTTTCCGATATGCTCGACTTCATGAACTCGACTCCGGACGCTGGGATGGCGGGCTGTATCATCCGCAACCCCGATGGAAGTGAGCAGGTCGCGACCCGTCGGTTGATCCCAGACCCATGGATTGGGCTGGTTCGGGTGCTGCATTTGCACCGGCTATGGCCCCGACTTGCCGATGGGCGTCGACTGGACCTCACCGAGCAGCCGTTGCCGGAAGCACCCGTTGCGGTGGCGGCGATTTCAGGATCCTTCATGATGGTGCGCCGCCAGGCATTGGACGCCGTCGGACCGCTCGACGAAGGCTATTTCCTGCACTGCGAGGATCTGGATTGGTTCGTGCGCTTCGGTCACGGGGACTGGCGGATCTATCTGGTCCCACATGTCGAGGTCGTGCATCACAAGGGCGCTTGTAGCCAGGGCCGCCAGTTGTTCGTGGAATGGCACAAGCACCGGGGAATGACGCGCTTTTTTCGTAAGTTTCAGTTCAAGGACTATCCGCTTCCGTTCAGCCTCTTGGTCGTTTTCGGCATCTGGGTGCATTTTTTGTCCTTGAGCGTGGTGCAGATGGTGAGACGGCTGCGAGGCGTGGATCCCTAGTGCCCGAAATCGACCCTCGAAATCCGCTGTTGCTCGGCGTTTCGGTCCTAGTAACGGGCGCGACCGGCAATGTCGGCGGCCATTTCGTTGACACCCTGCTCGACCGCGGTGCACGCGTTTCGATATTGACGCGTGACGCGAGTCGCGCTCTTGCGCGCTGGCCGAATGCCGATGTAGCCGTTCGTGTCGCCGATCTGACCGACCCTTTCTCTCTCGGTGCCGCATTGGATGGTATTGAGCTGATCTACCACCTCGCGAGCTATTCCCCGCCGCCCGGCGAACCGGACATCTATGAGGCGTCGGCGCATTGGCCGGTCACCGCTGAAGGAACCGCCAGCCTCGTGCAGGCTGCACTTGCCGCTGGCGTGCGGCGCTTCGTCTATCTGAGCAGCGTCAAGGCGATGGGGGACGGGGCAGGCGCTTCAGGGCGGCCAGCGGACGAGTCGACGCCAGCCGCACCAGAAAGCCTTTATGGTCGCGCCAAGCTCGCGGCGGAGAAGGCGGTCATCGAGGCTGGTGCCGAGGGGAGGATGCACGTCTGCGTGCTGCGGCTTCCGATGGTTTACGGCCTCGATGGACAGGGCAACATCGCCCGCATGGTCGAGGCAGTGGCGCGCGGGCGATTTCCACCCTGGCCCAAGGTCACGAATCGACGCTCTGCGATCCACTTGGCAGACGTCGTTGCCGCGGCCCTGCGGGTCGGCACCGATCGCGGTGCGGCAGGGAAGACCTATTTAGTCACGGATGGCGAGAGCTACTCCACACGGTGGCTCTACGAGCAAGCCTGTCTGGCACTCGGCCGGCCCATC
Organism: uncultured Gammaproteobacteria bacterium; assembly: GCA_963698775.1. Classification (GTDB taxonomy): domain Bacteria; phylum Pseudomonadota; class Gammaproteobacteria; order Chromatiales; family Chromatiaceae; genus Thiohalocapsa. Next base: position 28,821 of record CAVOSE010000033.1, on the reverse strand, counting down.
CCGTACTGGACAGTACCCGTATGGATGCTGCGGACTGGCGCCCATGTCGGCAGCATGCTTCAACGCATTACCGGCAGGGCGATGCCCCTTACCGCCGCAAGTTTACGCAAGTTGCTCGGCGACGCCTGGTATTCCTCCAACGCCATTCACGTCGAGTTGGGCTTTTGCGCACGACACCGGCTGGATAGCGAGATTCGGCGTCTAGCGAACGGCCTACGAAGAGTTGATCGGTCTTAAGCCATATCGCGTCCCATGTTGCGCCCTTGTATGGCGTCGATCCTTCGTTCTCCGGGAGACTAGGGGGCCCTGTTTCTGGTTTCGGACGCCGCCGCGTTGTTAGCCGACACCCAGCGGAATAGGCTCAGGCAAGTTCTAGAGAGCCTTTTCACCCACAATTCGACAACCCCCCCGGCCGTGCTAAACTCCAAGTTACCACGGCAAACACATGGTTAACGGTCATGTCAAGATCCATATGGAAGAGGCAAGAATCGGCTTCAAGAACGTATCAATGTTTTTTAGCCTTCTTACTGCTTTTCGCAACAGGTGTCGTTGCGGGCCAGGAGATCCAGTTCAGCGATTCGGCACTTGAGCAAATAGAGCTTCTATCAAAGGAGAAGATCTCGCGAACACCCGCGGAGCGAAAGATCGACTCCAATTTGTTGTTGGAGATCAAACGCGAACAGGGCGACTCATTGATGAGTGACCCTGCGTTATCGAGTATGCGCACAGACATCACAGTCGCTGGCGATGATACGGTAGAGGTCGATATCAAAGCGCAGGTCAGCGACAAGTTGCTGAAGCAAATTCGCGTACTCGGCGGACGAGTTATCAACAGCTTTCCGCAAGACAATGCGATTCGGGCACGTCTGCCGCTCAAGGCGATTGGCGCACTAGCCGAGTTCCCGGCCGTCCGATCGATTCGCCCAGCCTCCGATTTCATGCTCAACAAGCTGAATATATCCGAAGGCGATGTCGCACATAACGCGGACATCGGTCGCGCAGACTTCGGGGTCACGGGAGCAGGCATCAGAGTCGGGGTCATCTCCGACAGTGTCGACAAGCTTGCATCCCTTCAAGCGTCGGGGGATCTGCCTTCCGTGACTGTCTTACCTGGACAGAGCGGCAACCCAGGGACTAGTGAGGGGACGGCGATGCTTGAGATCGTCCACGATCTCGCGCCGGATGCCGAGCTATTCTTTGCGACCGCCTTTGGCGGCACGGCGAGTTTCGCGCAGAACATTCGCGATCTGCGCAACCTCTATCACTGCGATGTCATCGTGGATGATGTCAGTTATTTTAATGAGTCTCCTTTTCAGGACGATACGGTCGCAAAGGCCGTGAACGAAGTGACCGCCGACGGCGCCCTCTATTTCTCTTCTGCAGGTAATTCTGGAAACAAGAATGACGGCACGGCTGGGGTATGGGAAGGGAACTATACCCCAATTTTTTTAAGCCCTGGAAGTGCTTGGGATAGCATCAATCAATTTGGGGGCCTCGATAACAACCAGATAACCAAGGGCTCGGGAAACCCGATAGTCTTGTTTTGGTCAGATCCGCTTGACGGGTCAAGTAACGACTTCGATTTGATCGTTTTCAATTCCGCAGGCTCTGACATTATCTGCTCCTCCTTAGATGTTCAAAATGGCAATGATGATCCAATAGAAATCGTCCCAGGAAGCTGCAACTTTCCAGGTGCCCGTCTCGCTGTCCTAAGAGTCGTCGGCGCACAGAGTCGTTTCTTGCACCTAAATACGAACAGAGGCAGACTAGCCAACGCAACCACAGGCCAGACGAGTGGCCACTCGGCCGCCGCGAACGCTTTCAGTGTCGCTGCGGTAGACGTGGCTACTGCCGGTGGCAGCGACTTTTCGGGTGGAGCTGCCAATCCGGTAGAAACCTTCAGCTCGGACGGCCCGAGGCGGATGTTCTATCGCGCCGATGGAACACCCTACACCCCTGGAAATTTCACTTCGACTGGTGGAGTTGTTCGACAAAAGCCTGATATCGCGGCTGCCGACGGCGTGGCGACAGCGAGTGGTCCTTCGTTCAATCCTTTCTACGGCACGTCGGCCGCTGCGCCGCATGCCGCGGCCATATCAGCTCTAATGTTGGAATTGGACGGGCGTTTGACCAATGCCAACGACGTGCGGGACTTGTTCGCCGAGACCGCCCTTGACATCGAGGCCCCTGGGGTCGATCGGGACTCGGGATACGGTATCGTTATGGCGGATCGCCTCCTCGCAGCTGTCGACCCTACCAACCCGGTGCGTCGCTTTGACGATGTCCCACCCACGCACTGGGCATTCGACTACATCAACGCAATCTACGAAGCGGGCATCACCGCCGGGTGCGGCGCGAACCTCTATTGCCCGGACAACGCAGTTACGCGCGAGCAGATGGCCGCCTTCCAGGTGCGCGCCGTCGAGGGTGAGCCACCGACGGGCTATTGCGCCGGGAGCGCACCCTTTGCCGACGTCGACGCCGCCGGCTGGGCCTGCGGCTACATCAAACGCCTCGCTGAACTCGGCCTGACCACCGGTTGCGGTGGGGGCAACTTCTGCCCGAGCGCCACCGTGACGCGCGAGCAAATGGCCGCCTTCTTGGTACGCGCCGTCGAAGGCGAGCCGCCAGCGAACTCCTGCGCCGGGGGCGCGCCCTTCCTCGACGTCGACGCCACCGGATGGGCCTGCCGGTACATCCAGCGCCTAAAAGCACTTGAGATTACGAACGGATGCGGCGCGGGCAACTACTGCCCCACCGATTCGGTCCAGCGCGACGAAATGGCCGCCTTCCTGACGCGGGCGTTTCTGGAGGGAGCCATTTAGACGCACGCCGCAGTATTTCGGTACGCGCTTAGGCCGGGTTGGCGCGTAAGCGCCAACCCGCTTCTGGGGACGGTTCGCATTAGCCATTGGCTACGGGTAGCGCCGCCTGGCAAGCTAACTATGCTCCGAAGTTCCCGGCGCCTCGCCCAGCAAAATCACCTCCAAAGCCGAAACGATCCGTTCCGCGGCCCGACCGTCCCATTTTTCGGGAATACTGCCTTCCTGCCAGTTCCCATCGAACAGGCGATCCAGCACGGGTCCAAGTTCTGACGGATCAGTTCCAACAAGACAGTTTGTCCCGATCGTCACGGTCTCCGGACGTTCCGTTGTATCGCGAAGCGTCAGACAAGGTACCCCCATTACCGTAGCCTCTTCGGTGACACCGCCCGAGTCGGTAATGACAGCCTTGGCATGCCTAACGAGGTAGTTGAATTCCAGATAAGGCTGGGGTTCTACAAGCATCAGCTTCGGCGGCAAACGGCCGAGTTCTCGCAAAGTTTTCGCAGTGCGCGGATGTACGGGAAAGACAATAGGAAAGTCACGCGTGCCCGCATCGATCGCATCGAGCATGGCGCTGAGCGCAGTCGCCGCGTCGACATTTGCCGGCCGATGCATCGTCAACACGAAATATCCACCGTCAGCCAGTTCACTCTGATCCCAAAACGACGGCGGTCGCAAGCGGTCCAAATTCGCGACCAGCGTGTCAATCATGGTATTCCCCACAAAGAAGATGCGGTCTTCGGCAACACCTGCGAGTCGCAGGTTCTGATTCGCAAATTCGCTTGTCGTGAAAAACCAGTTAGTGATCGAATCGGTGACCATGCGGTTGATCTCCTCCGGCATCGTCCAATCGCCGGAACGGATGCCACCCTCCACATGTGCAACGGAGATGCACAGCTTCTGAGCAACTATTGCGCAGGCCATCGTCGAAGTCACATCCCCCACAACCAGGCACAGCGCGGCAGGAGCCTCCAGCAACAGTTCCTCGTAGCGCGTCATAATCGCCGCCGTCTGCTCCGCCTGTGTGCCCGATCCGACTTCCAGGTTCACATCAGGCTCTGGAATACCCAATTGTTCAAAAAAGGCGCCCGACAGACGGGAGTCATAGTGCTGACCGGTATGAATAAGGCGGTACCGCAGAGGACTCCCGACCTCTGCCCTAGCCTCCAGCGCGCGAACAATGGGCGCAATTTTCATGAAATTCGGACGGGCACCCGCGATAATGTCGATCAGCATGACTGCGCCACCTCGCTCACCAACTCTTTCACCTCCAGGAATAAGACCGGCGACGCCGGCGGCGAAACACATGCAGAAATGGAAACCATGTTGGGGATCTCCCGCCAATTTCACTTGAATACCGTCGCTGTTCAGCCTCGGACAACGTCCCGCGATTATGTCAGGCCAGTCTGTTGCAGAAGCTTTCTGTGGACATCCACCCCAGTTGGTCATGGGGACGAGTCAGCCCTTCACCATTCGCACCTGCATTGTCCATTAGCAGAGACGCCACCTCGATTAGGTCATTAAGGCGCACAGGAGCGATTCGACCCAAGATTGAAATCCGGAGCTTGTTGAATCACTGACTTGGCGACGAAACGCTGGATTTGAAGCGCGCCGCATGACGCGATGCTGATGAACACTTTCGCCCCCGTGAGCAAATACCGGCGTCACTCTATCTCAAGCATGATCGTATCAAAACCGTTGCCCGACCGACTCAACGAGCAGCCATCCATTATCAATTACAGCCCATTCTTGTCGATTCCGTAGGTATATCTGATTATCAGGCCGGCCCTCTTCCCGTCCTCGGGCGGGATCAATCTTGTATCCTGGCCAAGAGACCTTGGCGCCGTTACTCTCGGAAATGACTATTCGAGGATCCATCTGAATGAAAGCAATTAACGAAACGGCAAGCAACACGACCGCATATATCCGGCTGACTCCTCTCTCGGACCATTCCAAATAGCCCGGCAACGGCGATGCTCGCGAAGAGTGACACGGGGGCGATCCACAGCCAGCGCCACGCGAACGTCGGATAAGTCAGCTTAGCAAGCATGTCCGCCATCCACGGAAGCGCCAAAAGGGCTAGAAAAATAAATACGAATTTTCTATAAATGAGCCGTATCCGCCCTGAGGTAACAAACCAAATACTCATGACGCTCAACAGCAGCATCAATACTCCTCGAGGGCCGCTCTCCGAATACGAGCTGATAGACTTCGCAAATTGGTTATTCTGGATACGAAGCCATCCGCCGTATGCACTAAGTTGCTTGGGTTGGCGCCATACTGGAAGACCATGAAGAGCGCGAGCGGGAAGACCGTTGCCGCGATAAAAGCGACGGCGAGTCCCATGTCTTCGGATATCGCCTGGCTGGACTGCGGCCACTCCTAGCAAGAGTAGTGAAAATGCGCCAACCCCTAAGCCCGTGGGATTCGCGCCTACGGCGCCGACCAATGCGAAAAATAACATCAAGAGGTAGTAACGGGAATGCCTGCCATCAACCAATTTAAGAAGTAAAGAAATAGCGCCGGAACAAATAATGTTACGAGAAGACCTTTACCTTGAAAGATGCGCGCCAAGCCGAAATTAGCATAAGTTCGTGCACGTCTCCCCAGATCAACATAATTGCAGTCAGAAAGATCATGGCTACTATCCACTGATCATTCTTGAAAAGACGAAAAAACCTTAGGCTGATGATTGCGGCGATACCCGCGCCTACCGCCGGAACCCAGATGTAATAGATTGAGAGCAAGCGATAGCCAGTGATATAGCTGATCACTGCGCGCAGCGGGTCTAAAGAAGAGATAGCGTATCTGGCGGTTGGGGCGCCAAATTGAAAATCCGGGAGCGTATTGATTGGTGAAAACGGATTGGAGAGATAGGATACCATCAGTCCGATATATGTCTCTTCGTCTGGGTCTGGACGATTTATCACCATTGAGAGAAAGGCCCAGATGATTACGGAATAGAGCGAAATACCATAAATCGCTGCCAGCTAGCCGATGTCGCCTCCTGACATCCCCTGGAACCACTGCCACGCAGCAACGGGATCAACAACGAAAGGCCAAGTACAATCGGGAAGAAGTAAGCGGCAAGCGCGAGGCTCCCGCCGAGAAAATAGCAGGCGTTCCAGACCAGAGTCCATAAAGCAAAGAAACCGATCGCAATATCCGAGAGGCTTTGAAACGGACTGGACCAGTAGACGGCACCGAATCGAACGATCCCGCTCGCATCAGCTGTAGACGTCATAATGAAAGGTTGTCGTAGAACGATTCCAGCAGGTTCTCTGCACCTAAGACTCGATTAATCTAGGGCAGGATGCGTCGATCGATGTGACGGCCTTGAGCGAAAGATCGGCCGCATGTCCTGCGCCGTTGGAGTTACGGCCACTGTCGAAGTGACGTGTCGGTGGCGGCGTGTCGGATATTCATGCTGGACGGCTCGGCAGTTATCCAGCAAACGGAGCTTTCCTCTTCGGCCCTTTCGGGCGGCTCATGTCTTTGTTCCGAGCAAGTCCTGCGTATACGGTCTTGACGTGGCCAGAGATGCGCTCGTTTCCGAACTTGGCCTCAGCAATGGCCCGTGCACGTTTCCCTAGGAGGAAGCGGAGATCAGCATTCTGGATCAATTCTCTGAAGTGCATCTGTAAGCGGAACCGTGGTCTTTTTTGGGACAAGCAACCCATTGACATTATGCTGAATTATGTCCCTGCAACCGGGTACGTCAGTACCGACCAACGGCAGACCCGCGGCGGATGCTTCTAACAGGAATTTGGGCAAACCCTCGCGATACGAAGGCAGACAAGCGATATGCGCGTGGCGCAGCACTGCCGGCATGTCGGCGCGAAAACCCCACCATTCGATGATTCCCTCGGCTACGCGGTCTTCGAGCCATTGTCGACTGACCGAGGCCGGATTGCCGTCGTCGGGTTCGCCAATCAGGCAGCATCTGCATGCGATGCCGCGTTCGCGTAATAGGCGCATTGCCTCGACCAGTTCGCCGATCCCCTTGTCCCAAAGTAGCCGCGATGCGAGCATCACGGTAACCGGCAAGCTGGCGGGCGGATGCGGTTGATAGCGTTCGAGATCGACACCGGAGCCGGGTACCAAAATCGTATCGAGACCTGCCAGCTCCCTCAGTTCGGCCCGATCGGTCTCGTTTTGCACCAAGACCCGCACTCGCGGATGCCGCAGCAAAAAACGATAACCCAGCAATACCAGGTGCCGCCCGAGGCGAGCGCGGGGCACGACAGATGTGAAAAGCCAGCCCAGCCCCGGCAGCGCGGCAACCACCGCGGGCACGCCGGTGAGTCTTGCGGCAAGGCTGCCGTACAACACCGGTTTTTGGGCGATGTTGTGCAGCAGGTCTGGCCGCAGGCGTCGCAGCACGCCGATCAGGCGCAGCAGGCTCTTTAGCTCAGCGACTGGATGCATGCCCTGCCGGGAGATCTGAAACGGGATCAGGTCAATACCTGCTGCCCGAATCTGTTCGCTGTAGGCGTCCCCGTCGGTAATCACGCTGACGGCGTAGCCGGCGTCGCGGACGGCGCAGGCAAGGGCGAGATAGTGGCTGGCAAAGTACCAGTCCACCGTGACGAAAAAGGCGACCCGGGGCTTACGGCGATGATCGGACGGCGGTCTGCGCATTAGGCCGCTGCCTCGGAGAGCGATGCCTTGTTTTGGTCCAGCCAGGCCTGGAACATCAGGATATCCCAGAGATAATAGGACCAATTACGCCGTCCGTCCAGGTGCTCGCTCCACTTGGCGCGAATGGGCGCGGAACGAAAGACGCCGTCGCGATCGAGGCGGTCTTCTGCCAACAGGGCCTCGGCCCAGTCCCGCAGCGGCCCGCGCAACCAGTCCTGCAGCGGGATACCGAAGCCCATCTTCGGCCGGTCCATCAGGGCCTTGGGGACATGCCGCTCGACGATGCGCCGCAACGGGCGCTTGCCGACCTGGCCGTCGACCTTCCAGGCGAGCGGCAGCGACCAGGCGAATTCATACAGCCGGTGGTCGAGCAGCGGGACGCGTGCCTCTAGGCCGACGCCCATGCTGGCGCGATCCACCTTCACCAGGATGTCGTCCGGCAGATAGAGCACGCTGTCCATGAACATCATGGCCTCGGTGATGGAACCGGTCCGCGCGCGCCGCGCGGCGTCGGTCAGGACGGTGTCGGGCTCTTGCGCGTCGATCACCAGTGCCGCCGGGTCTTTCCAATGCGAGAGCATGCGCAGATAAAGCGCCTCCGGCGAATCGCCGGTGAGGATGTCCACCGCCTTGTGCAGTCGGTCGCCAGGGCTAGCGATTGCAAGTGGCCCGGGCAGCAACGGTTTCATCGGGCGCAGCAAGCGGTCCCAGGCGGCGGGCGAAATGCCGGTGACGCTGGCGGCCAAGGCGCGTCTCAGGGGCAAGGGTATCCAGCCGATCCGGCGCCAGGTATCGCGCGTCCACAGGTAGCGTGAATAGCCGCCGAAGAGTTCGTCGCCGCCATCCCCGGACAGGCAGACGGTGACGTCGCGTCGGGCCATGGCGCTGACCAACAGCGTTGGAATCTGCGATGAGTCGGCAAAGGGTTCGTCCCAGAGCCGCGGCAGGTCCGCGATGGTATCGAGGCAGTGGCGGGCCGTGACGTAGAGTTCGGTGTGGTCGGTGCCGAGGTGTTCGGCGATCGGGCGTGCGTAGACGGCCTCGTCGAAGCCGGCCTCGTGAAAGCCGATGGAAAAGGTGCGCACGGGGCGGGTCGACTGCGCCTGCATCATGGCCACCACCGTGGTGGAGTCGATGCCGCCGGACAGAAAGGCGCCGAGCGGGACATCGGCGTGCATGCGCAGCCCGACCGCGTCGCGCAGCAGCGACTCTAAGGCGTCGACGGCGCTGTCTTCGCTGCCTTGAAACGGGCTGGCCAGCCCCTGTTCCACCGCTCGGCGGGCGCTCCAGTAGACCTGTATGTCCGGCATCCGCTGGCCGGGCTTCAGCGTCGCGTAGGTACCGGGTTCGAGTTTGCGAATGCCCCGGTAGATGGAATAGGGGCTTGGGATGTAGCACAGGCGCAGATAGGCCGCCAAGGCATCGCGATCGAGTTCGCCCCGCCAGCCCGGATGGGCGGTCAGGGCCTTGAGTTCGGAGCCGAACAGGAAGCGACCGCGGTTGTGGCCGTAGTAGAGGGGTTTTTCGCCGAGTCGGTCGCGGGCCAGCGTCAGGCAACGCTCGGCCCGGTCCCAGAGCGCGAAGGCGAACATGCCGTTGAGTTCGCTCAGGGTCGCGGCGACGCCATGCCGACTGATCCAGGCGAGCAGCACCTCGGTGTCGGAGTGGCCGCGCCAGGGCGTCGCGTCGTCCAAGCGGTCGCGCAGGGCCTGGTAGTTGTAGATCTCGCCGTTGAAGGCGAGGACGTAACGCCCGCAAGGGGACAGCATTGGCTGATGCCCGCACGGGGACAGATCGAGGATCGATAGGCGGCGATGCCCAAGGGCCACGCCGGCCTGCTGGTCGAGCCAGAGCCCTTGATCGTCGGGGCCGCGGTGCTGAAGCGTCGCCGTCATGCGCGTGATGGCATCGCGCAGCCCCGACTCGGGGACGGGGCTCGGCTCGATCAGGCCGGCGAAACCGCACATCAGGCCGCGCTCCATCGCACGGGTCGGCTGGTTCGCACCGTGTCGTAGAGGTCGGCGTAACGGGCGGCGATGCGCGCCAGGGCGAACTCCGCGTCGATCCGGGCACGGGCCGCCCGGCCGCGCCGGGCAAGTCCCTCGCGGCCCTCGCCGAGTAGCGACAGGATGGCCGCGGACAGCGCGCTCGGATCACGCGGCGGCACCGTGAGGCCGGTATCGCCGACGATCAGGCCGGAATCGCCAACGTCGGTGACCGCGCAGGGCACACCGCAGGCCATCGCCTCGCCGATGACGTTCGGGAAGCCTTCTCCGAATGCGGACGACGACACCAGCACATCCAGCGCCGCCATCACGCGCTGGGGGTCGCGGCGTGGTCCGAGCAAGTGCACCGCGTCGCCGAGTTTGGCCTCCTCGACCCAGCGCGCGATGGACGGATTGTCTAAATGCAGCTCATGGCCGCACACCAGGATGCGACAGTCCGGCCGCTCGACTCGCACCGCTGCCATGGCGCGAAAGAAGGTCTGTAGATCCTTTTGCGGATGGAAGCGGCCCACCAGGCCGAGCAGCGGCGCCGACTCATCGATGCCCAGTTCGCCGCGCAACGCGGATCGGGCCTCGGCATCGGGGCGGAAGCGATCCAACTCGAAGCCGTTCGGGATCATCGTCATGATGCCGGCGCGGTAGCCGAGGGCGCGATGAACGTCTCGCACGCGCTCCGAGCAGCAGACGATGCAGCGCGGCGCGACCCACGACAAACCGGCCCCGGCACGCATCACCAGGCGCGTACCGAGCTTCGATGTCTTGGGGTCGAGGTTGCTTTGCCGCAGGTTCCAGAGCAATGGGGTGTTGCCGAGCCAGGGGTTGATCAGCGCGCCAAGGAGATTGGCATGGTACATCCAGGTCTGCACCAGGTCCGCATTCAATCGGCGCAGCAGCCGGATCAGCCGCACCGCGGCGCCCGGGTCGCCGAAGCTGGAGCGCATGTTCAGGCTGTGCACGTCGATACCGAGATCGCGGATCGGGCCGGCCAGCTCGCCGCCGGGCAGCAGCGACACAACTGAAGAAGTGATCCGTGTCGACGGCAAGGCGCGCAGTAGTTTGTAGAGCATCATCTCGGCGCCGCCGGTGTCCAGACCGGTGATGACGTGCACGACCCGTGGTGGCTGGTTTGGCGCGCTCATGTCCGTTCGTCCAGCAACACAAGATACTGCATTGCGACGGTGCGCATGGAGAAATCCGCGGCACGGCGCTTGAGTTCCTCCGTCGGGGGCGGCTCGGCGAGGGTGCTCAGCATGGCCCGCGCCAACGCCGGATCGTCGCCGACCGCAACCAGCGGCCCCAGGGCGCGGTCGCCGCTGTGCAGGATTTCCCGCGGGCCGCTCGGGCAGTCGGTACTGACCACCGGGGTGCCGCAGGCCATGGCCTGTATCAACACCCCAGGCAGCCCCTCCCAGGCCGAGGACAAGACGAACAGATCGGCGGCACGCATCCAGGCGAATGGATTGGCTTGAAATCCGGGCAAGGCCACGGCGTCGGTCAGATCAAGGCTGTCGATCAGTGCCTGCAAGGATGACCGCTCCGGTCCTTCGCCGATGATCACGAGCCGCGCCGGGCGTGCGTTCCGCACCTGCGCGAAGGCCCGAATCAAGGTGCCAAAGTCCTTTTGCGCCGTCAGGCGCCCGGCACCGAGGATGACGGGCAGGGTTGGCTCCAGCAGCCACGGGTGGGCGGGCGTCTCGGCGGCCAATGTCGCCAGATCCGGGGTCACCACGGGATTGTCGATGACGCGAACCAGGCCCGGATCAAGACCGACACGCTCGCGCAGGTCGTTGGCGACGCCGCTTGAGACGGCGATGACCGCCTTCGCCCAGGGGAAGAAGGTGCGCGCGAGCAGCGGCATCAGCCGGTCGCCGGGCAATCGTGAGCGACGCGCCTCCAGCGAGAGTTGGCTGCGCACGCCGGCAAACACCGGCGTCTCGGTACCGGCCAGCCGGGTCGCCCAGAGCGCGACGATGCTGGCATGATTCATCGCCGCGATCAGCGCCCGCGGGCGTTCTCGTCGCAGGTAGCCGACCAAGGGGCCCAGCGCCGCGAGCATCTGGCGGCGATCGAGATCGACGCTGCGAACGCCTTCGGGCACCAGGTCTCGGTAGGGGCCCTGGGCCTGTCCGAGCACCAGGTCGACGCGGCGTCCCTGTTCGGCCAAGCCGCGGGCCAGGTTGATCGTCATGCGTTCGGCGCCGCCGCCTGCGAGGACGGCAGCAATAGCGCAATCGGGCCGTCACTCGCCGCGGCAGACCGGGGCCTTGCCCTGTACGGCCGACATGCGCGCCGCCGCGTGATCCACCAAGCCTGCGCTGCTCACCGCGCGGCGTCGAGGCGGGCCGCACCCACCCCCGCGGCATTGCGCAGCCACAGCTCCAGGATCAGCAAGGGCCAGAGCTGATAGATCGAAAAACAGCCCGGTTGCGCCTGGTGCTCGACCACCTGGTGCAGTGCCCCCGGCGCGAGCAGCCCCGCCAACTGGCTGTCCGGCGAGTCCAGCAGCTCGCGGGCGAGGTCGAGCATGGCGTCCTTGGACCAGGCGTTGGACGGCAGGCCGAAGCCCATCTTGGGGCGGTCCAGCCAAGCGCGCGGTAGATAGCGCTCGGTCAGCGCCTTGAGCAAGCGTTTGGTCTCCGCTGGCGGTTGCCAGCAGGCCGACGCGGGCAGACCCTGGGCATAGGCGGCCACGTCACGATCCAGCAACGGGCAACGCACCTCCAGCGCAACCTGCATGCTCATGCGATCGACCTTCGCCAGCACGGCGCCGGGCATGTAGGTCTCGGCATCGAGATTGCGCATCCGGTGCAGCAAGGGCTGCCGCGCGTCGTTGAGCCCCGCGCGCCAGTCGCCGAGCAGGGCCTGCACCTCGGTCGACAGGCCGCCGACCAAGGCGTCGACCTGTTCCGGCTGAAATATCAGCCAGCGTGGCGATAGGTAGCCGTCGGCGGGCTGGTAACGGCGCCGATTGCGCAGCATGCGCTTGAAGCGGTCGAGTCGGCTGCCCTGTTCGTTCAGCGTGTCGCGGTAGCGCCCGTAGCCACCGAAGAGTTCGTCGCCACCGTCGCCCGACAGCGCGACCGTTACGTGCTCACGGGTGTAGCGGCAGAGCAGATAGGTCGGCAAGCAGCTCGAATCGCCGTTCGGCTCATCCAGTCGGGCGGCGATCTCCTGCACCAGCTGCAGGGCGTCCGGCTGCAACAGGTCTTCGTGGTGCTCGGTGCCGAGGTGTCGAGCCACCTCGCGCGCATAGTCATGTTCGCTCTCGTCGGTGCCGGCGAAACCGATCGAGAAGGTCTTCAGCGGCGAGCCGAGTTCTTGCGTCACCATCGCCGCCACCAGCCCGGAATCGACGCCCCCGGATAGGAAGGCGCCGAGCGGCACGTCGCTGATCAGCCGCTTCTTGACCGCCGCCAAGATGCGCGGGCGAAGCTCCTCGACGCGTTCGTCGAGCGTGGGCCCTGCCTTGCCGGTCGGCTCGGCGGCGTCGAAGCGATACCAGCGCGTCGGCGTTCCCTCGACGCAGGCCTCCGCGGTCAGGTCGACCTCCAGGTAGGACCCCGGCGGCAGCTTGCGTGCGGCGCGATAGATGCTGTAGGGCGCCGGCACATACTGCAGCAGCAGGTACAGCGCCAGTGCATCGCGGTCGATGGTCGTATCGAAGCCGGGGACTTGCGCCAGCGCCTGCAGTTCGGAGGCGAACGCGAACCAGCCCGCACCGCGCGCAAAATAGAGCGGCTTCTTGCCGAACGGATCGCGCGCCAGCAACAACCGACGACGCGCGCGATGCCACACCGCGAAGCCGAACATGCCGTCCAGATCGTCCAAGCGCGCCGGGTCCAGCGACTCGAACAGGTGCGGCAGCACCTCGGTGTCGGTATGGGAATGAAAGCGATGGCCGTTGCGGATCAGTTCCTCTCGCAGGGCCTGGAAGTTGTAGATCTCGCCGTTGAAGGTGACCTGCACCGAGCCGTCCGCGTTACCCATCGGCTGGCGCCCTTCGGCCGACAGGTCGATGATGGACAGGCGCCGATGCGCCAACGCGCAGCCACCGTCCGGGTCCACCCAGACACCGGCATCGTCCGGGCCGCGGTGCACCATCCGATCGCGCATCTCGGTGACGATGTGCCGCAACTGCGCCGCATCGAAGGTGCCGGGCGTACAGAGAATACCTGCTATACCGCACATAAGATCAGCGCCGGGAAACGCTCGAAAGGAGCAGGAGGTCCTGCAATGGGCTGCCGAAGGCGGGTGCGTTCATTCCTTCATTCCTGCATGTCGTCGCTGAGTTGGGTCACCAGGGAGCGGACCTGTTGCAGCTGGGCGTTGCGCGCCTGGATGCGGAAGCGGCCGTCCAAGTCCGCACAGTGTATCTCACCGCGCAGGTGCTCTAAGGCGGAGCGGACCTGTTGCAGCTTGGCCTCCGCTTGGTGAAGCCTCGCCTCAAGGCGATAGCGCGGCGGATACCGGTCTGGGCCTTCGCCTTCCGGGTCGCGCATCTCCACCAATGCCTCGGGCCGCGCCGTGTCGGCGAGTCCCGTGCGGGCCGGTGGCGCATAGCCGCAAGAGGCCATCGCCTCGGCGAGCCCCGGTATGCCGTCGATCAGCGCTTCGGCTTGCTCGCGGGTCAGCGCATTGTCGTCGTCGTTGCCGGCATGCCGCGATGTCATGGTCTTGGAGGCCACGACCTGTCCCATGGCGGGCTCCCAAGCGAGTCCAGCGGCTTCCAACACCGGCGTGAGGCTGGTCTGCGCATGGGTGACGAGGTCTTGCAGCCGCACCTCGCAATAGCGGCCGGTGTCGCTGCGCCGGCGATTGCAGGCGAGCATCGCGACCCAGTCGACGAGCCGGGCCTCGAGATACGCACGGGTCAGTACCGTGCCGTTCCAATCGGCACTCGAGCGGGCAAAATCGAACGGATGACGAACCAGATGCAGCCAGTAGGCGCCAGGGAGCACGGCATCGTAGGCGCGCCAGTCATGGTCGTATTGCGGTAAGCCGCTCCAGAGCTCCTTGTATCCCCAGGCACGATGATGCGCCAGATCCACCCGCAGCATCGCGACCAGCAGCTCGGCCACCAACCGACCCACGCGGGCGCGCTCGGCATCGAGCGCCTCCGGGGGCATCGGCGGCAGCGGGTCCGCGGCGCAGTGCGGACCGGTGGCGACGTGCCGGGGCCAGTTGAGCCAGAAGCGATCGTTCCACGCCTCCATCCACAACCGCAGTAACAGAAAACTCGTCTCGCCCTTGAAGTCGAGCGCGCTGTGGGTGTTCAGCACCCGAGACAACAGCGTGGAGCCGGAGCGTCCGGCGCCGATGACCATGATCGGTGATTGTAAGGCCTGATTTAGCATCGTTACTGCACGCAGTCCACCGCCACCGAGGCGTTCAAATTGACCAATGACGTCGTGTAGCCGGTGAACGCGCCCGCCACCTCGAAATCCAGCACGTCGGCACGTCGGTCGTACATCTCCAACGAATTTCTTGCCGCGCCGACGGTCAAGAAATAGCGTCCCGGCGCCAGCCACATGGTGAAGTCGAAGCTCACCTGGTAGACGCTGCCGGGGTCGTGCGTGGGCACGACCGCCTGCTGCATGGCCGTGCTGGTGCCGTAGACGTCGGCGCCCTGAACGGTCGTGAAGCGGAAACCGAAGCCGATGGTATCGATCGGTTCGTGCACCCTGACCCAGTACATGACGCGACAGGCTTCCCCGGTCTCGACGCGCGAGGCGCGGCGCCCGTTGCGATCAACCAGCGCGACGTCGTAGACCTCGGCCTTGCGGTCGCCGGCGCGCAGCTCGCTCGACGACGGGCTGAAGCGGCCGTCGAGCGATAGCGCTGGCGGCGACCCATCGACGCCCGCTGCCTGCGTCTCCGGCTGCTTGCTGATGTCTCCGTCGAACAGCAGCTTGTTGTACTGATTCATCACGGTGCGCGGATCGCCGTCGGCGACCAGGCGACCTTGGTCGAGCAGTATCGCACGGTCGCAAAATCCGGTGATCGGGCGCGGGTCGTGGGAGACGAACAAGATCGTGCGGCCCTGCCCGCGCAGCTGCTCCATGTGCTGATAGCATTTGCGCTGAAACTTGGCATCGCCGACCGAGAGCGCCTCGTCGACGATCAGGATGTCGGGCTCGATGCTGACGGCGGTGCTGAAGGCCAGCCGCGCCTGCATGCCGGTTGAGTAGGTCTTGAACGGGCGGTCGATTACGCGCCCCAATTCGCTGAAATCGATCACCCAGTCGAGCTTTTTCTGCATCGTGTCCTTGGTCATCCCAAGGCACAGACCGCCCATCAGGATATTGTCGCGCCCGGAATACTCGGGGTGGAAACCGGTGCCGAGTTCCAAAATGGCCGATATCTTGCCGTTGATCGTCATCGTGCCGCTGCTTTGTTCGAGCGTGCCGGTGAGGATCTTCAACAGCGTACTCTTGCCGGCACCATTGCGACCGACGATACCGACCGCCTCGCCATGGCCGACCCGAAAGCTCAGGTCGGTCAGGGCATGATACTCCTCGTGCCGTTTCTGGCGTCGAAGCAGCTCCCACAGCATGTCGGCCGGGTTCGCGTACAGGGCGAAGCGCTTGCACAGGCCGGACACGACGATGGCGCTGTCCGATTCGGGTTCGGACCGGGCAGTCTTGGTGATACCCGAGTCGGTCACAGCAGGTCTCCGAATACCGGCTTGAGCTTGCGAAACACCCGATAGCCGCCGTAAAAGACGAAGACGCTAAACGGGATGAAGAATGCCCAGGAGACGGGATGGGCGATGCGGCCAAAGTACAGGATGTCTTGATAGCACCAGACCAGGTGACTAAAGGGGTTCAGATACAGCACCCACAGCAGGGGCTTCCAGGCGCTCTCCAGCCACACGGGCAGGAACAGGATCGGCGCCAGGAACAGTCCGGCGGTGGTGAAGACCTGCACAAGTTCGCGCAGGTCGCGCACAAAGACGGTCAGCGAGGCCAACAGGTAGGCGATGCCGATCATGGCCAAGAGTTGGAAAAAAAACAGCAGCGGCAGTGCCAGTGCGCTCAAAGGCAGGCCATTCGGGTCGATGACCAGCGCATAGAGCAGCAGCAATGGCGTCGCCACCAGCTGCGTGACAAAGGCCGCCAAGACCACCTTGACCGGCAGGACTTCGAGCGGGAACGCGACCTGTTTCACCAGGCTGGCATTGCCAGTGATGGCAACGGCCGACTTGTTGAGTGAATCGGCAAACGTGATCCACGGGATCAGGCCGGCCAGGATATAGAGCACGTAGCTTCGCGGCAGGTCGTCACCGAGGCCGAGACGGGTCGGGAACACATAGGCAAAGATGAACACATACAGCGCCATCAAGAGCACGGGATGGCCCACGGCCCACAGGGTTCCGAGTACCTGTCCGGCATACCGTTCGGACACCTCACGCTTGGTCATTTCCCAGGTGAGCTGCCGGTACCGGGTCAGTAATGCAACCAACTGCCCGAAGGCCAGGAGATGGGAAGAAGGCCGCAGGCTACTGGCTGTCATGTGACTGTCGATGTGAATGCAAAAAAAGGACTCGTATCGTTGCGTGAGCGCTGGGTCCGATGACCATGACGCCGCGGCGAACGCTATGGCAGCATCGCATCGGCGATGGCATAGCGGCGACCGTTGTTGTTGGGGTCGGTGCCGTCGGTGGCGGAGAAGATCAGGGTCTCTCGCCAATGCGAGTAGCGCCCCCCGCCGTGGTTCTCGATATCGACGTGGGTTTGGTGCGCAAACCCGATCGGCTGATCGTCCTCGTAGACCATGAGGCGGGAGCGACGTGGATGCTCGCCATCGTCGGCGCTGTCCGCATGGTCGGGCAGGCTTGCTTGGTAGGCATGACCGTTGCGATGGGAGAATGGGCCT
Organism: uncultured Gammaproteobacteria bacterium; assembly: GCA_963698775.1. Taxonomy (GTDB): domain Bacteria; phylum Pseudomonadota; class Gammaproteobacteria; order Chromatiales; family Chromatiaceae; genus Thiohalocapsa. The sequence goes on along the minus strand of CAVOSE010000033.1, from coordinate 11,474 downwards.
TCGAGAGCAACCAATCGCGTCGACGCCCGGACGGCGTCCCAATAGTTCGGGCTGCCTTGCCGGCGAAACAGGAACTCGGTATTGCCTTCGCCGGCATAAATATTGAGCAGTTCAAGCCCTAATCGGTCGCGACAAAATGCCTTGGTCTCTTCGTTACCGGCGAATTCCATCGGATAGCCGCCGAGCCAGTCGCGTACATCGGTCCAGAAGGACATGCCGCGGGACGCGTAGCCGGCGATGAGTTTGAACGGATTGCGCTGCTGCTGCAGTTGCGGATAGATCGACTCTCGCCAGGCGTATTGCCATTCCATCCAGCGTTTTTCCAGGCTGCCGGCGCGGTTGTAGCGCTGCTTGACCGCCATCCAATACTGAGGGGTTGGGTCTAGATAGGCATCGCTGCTGTACAGTGCGATGTAGAAGACGCCGTTTTCGGCCATGGGTATGGCCGCGTTCTCGACCGCGCGCCATAGGTCGCCGGTGTGATGCAGCACCCCCCAACTGTAGACGATGTCCGCGGGCTCGAGGCTCTGCATAAAGCCTTCATCCAACACCGAGCCCTGCAGAACCCGCCAGTGCGCAGGTTCGCCGGCAAAGCGCCGCAGGCGTTTGGTGGTGGCGACCGAATCCGGGTCGTAGTCGAACGACAGGATACTGTCGGCGCCCGCCCGCAGTGCCGCGAGGGAATGCAGTCCGCTGCCGCAACCGATGTCGAGGAATCGCTTGCCCCGGAGGTCCGGCAGCCGGAGAAAACGCAGCAAATGCGTCTCGGCCTTGGCGATGCGTGCCTCGGTCAGGTGGCTGTCGACGAAATCGGACCAATTTCGGCCGAATCCAAAGCGCAGGGTTTCGTCAGTCACGACACCGTCATCTCTTGCTCGGTGGCCGTTGCTCCGGGTGTGCGATGGGCCGTGGCGGAGGGCGAGGCCGCGTTGTCGAAGCCGTAGAGCGCCGCCGTCTCGGTCAGCATGCGGGTCAGACCGAAGCGCTCCGCGACGAATGCCGGTCCCTTCTCGCCGAGGCGTCGCCGTAATGCGGCGTCTTCCAGCAAGGTCGAGACCGCGCGCGCGAGCGCGCCGGCGTCAGGTTGTTCGACGAACAGACCCGTGCCGCCGTTCTCCAACGCCTCCGGCGCACCACCGCCGCCCGACACCACAACCGGCGTGCCGGCGGCCTGCGCCTCGATCACGACATTGGGCGTGCCCTCCCAGCGGGAGGTCAACAGCAGCACATCGAACGCGGCAAGCGCTGTTGCACTGTCCTTGGTCGGCTGAGCAACGATGATCCGCTCTGCCATCCCGGCCTGGGCGATCTGCGTCTCGATGTCGCCCTGCAGGGGGCCTTCACCAAAGACGATGCCGCGCACGTCGGGGTGGTCCTTGGCCAGCCGAGTCAGGGTCTCCACCCAAAGCAGCGGGCGTTTTTCCGGTGCCAGCCGGAACATGCCGCCGATCAATAGTGCATCGTCGGGGATGCCGTGCCGATGCCGCAATGCGGCGGCTTGTTCCGCGCTGGTCTGCTTGGCCCGCGTCAGGTCGATCCCGTTGTAAAGGATGTGGAAGCGTTGCTTGTCGATACCGAGCCACTCGGCATAGTCATCGGCGCCGCCGTGACTGTTGTTGACGAACACCGTCTCCGGCCTAGCCGCCATGGCGTGGTACGCCGGGCGCATGTAAGGCTGTAGGATGTAGGCGAAATGGATCGGGCTGACATTGCGGCCGGACAGGATGACGCGCGGCACGCCCGCCATCAGGGCGGCGATGCCCGCGCAGACGCAGCTGTGGTCGAGCCAGGCGTGGACCACGCTGGGGCGCAGTTCCCGTAGTGCGATGTAGGTGTTCGCTACCTCTTGGCGCAGCTCGGGAGGCAGCTGCCTGAGCTGGCCGTCGAGCTGATGCAGCAGTTCGCCGATCGGAGAAGTCTGGTGCCAGTTCCAGGATTCCGCCGTGCTGGTGGGCGATTGCAGCTCCTGCACGTCGACACCGGCGGCGATCAGTGCATCATGGAAGAAATCGTTGCCCGGCGGCGAGAACAGGCGGCTCACCAGGACCGTGATGTCCGCGTGCCGATGTCGATGCAGGCCGATCGCGGTATTGACGATTTGACGCTCCGCGCCCCCTGCCACCAGCGTCGGGCAGGCGATGACGACGCGTCCGGGGATGGGCGCCGTCGGTGTCGGCAGGGAGCCCTGCTTGGCGTTCAGCAGGCGCAGCAGGCGTCGCCGCGTCAGCGCCTCGACGAAGCCCGCCCCCAGCAGTTGCGAAACGGCCACTTTCGATGTCACGCGCTGGGAGAGACCCGCAACCTTGCTCAGGGTCTTCCAGAAGGCCAGTGACAGGACGGATTGCTGTTTCCAGCGGTTCAGGTTCCAGCAGATGATCCGCTTTGCGCCACCCGCGAACGCCGTGCGGATCATCCGCGCCGTGATGTTGTCGCGACCGCCGACAAACAGGATGGTTGTTCCCAGTCGCGCGGGCAGTCGCCAGGAATAATCGGCCGGCAGGACTGATCCTAAGCGGTCCGCGGAAATCCTCGCGGGCAACGGCGGCACGGCAACGGCGCTTGTGATGCCAGGCCGCGTGAGCAGGTCCTGCAGCTCCCCCGCCGAGACGGAGAAGGGGATGGCGACGGTCAAATCCCCGATTGCCTGGCTTGAGCACCAAGTCAGACCGGCGGCGATTCTGGCGTCTAGGCCATGTGTGGTGTCGGCGGGCCGCGGGCCTGGCTCTGGCGCGTCCGTGTTTCGTATCTCAGGGTGTGCCATAGGGTGGACTCGACTTGGGCCGTCGGGGCGATGGGGCAAGCACGTAAAGCGAGCCGGTCCGGCCCCTCGAACCAATCCCCACTCGTCGCGGCCGAGCCATCACCCTAGGCCGCCCGCTAAGGCCGAGTTTCGACATGGCTAGTATTTGGCGCCCGAAACCCGCCATTATGGTTGCTGGGTCAAATCACGGCAAGACCTCGCGCGGCCGTCCAGCAATTTCAAATTTGGCCAGTTTCATGCCTGGAGTACGGAGCTTCAGCTCCGTAAGAGTGGCCGTGGCGGGCTGAACTTCGCCAGGCCACGATAGGTTCAGGGCAAATTAGGAATTGCTGGCGGCCGTCGTGACCGTTCCGCGCGGCGAGAATCCGTGCTTACTTCCTAAGCCAAAGGACCACGGTGCTAAGTCGGCTATAGAGCCAGCCAAAGGGCGGGATGCGCACGATCGGGTGACGAAATCCGCCGATGGTCCACAGTTGCGGGGCCAGCGTCGCCTCGGAAAAATGGCGGCGCGCGATCGTCAACAGCGTTGGGATAGGCAAATAGTTGATGCCCGTGTGTGCGTAGTCGAAATTGGCCATGGCGACCTGCTCGGAGGTCATGCCCTTCTGGAAACGGTTTCGCACGCCCAAACGTGCCCAGAGCCGGTACCAGCCGAGGTTGCGGATGACGCCGCCAAAGGGCACGAACAGGTGGGGCTCGATCGGACTGTAGCGTGCGGGAAAAACATGGACCGACACGCCGTCTCGACGCATGACACGCGCAATCTCGCCCAATGCCAGGTCATGATCCTGCACATGCTCGAACACCGAGTTGGAGAAGACGAAGTCGAAACTGTGATCTTCGAAGTCGATTCGGTAGGCGTCCTTGGCGACCTGATAGTCAGGGATGTTGCCGGGTTTGCCCGTCAGCGAAAAGCGAAACAATGCGCTATCATCCGCGCTGCGCAGGTCGACGGAATTTGCGATGTCGAAGCCGAAGGCGTCAAAGCCGCAGTCGCGGTACTGGTACACGGTCGCTCCCGAGCCGCAGCCGAAGTCGAGCACTCGGCTCCTGGGCCGCAGGTAAGTCCCCGTCGCCGCCAACATGAGACGGTGGTGCCAAACAGCGCTGTACCGGCCAAGATGGTCCGGGAGTCGCTCTAGATCGGCGGTCTGTGCAGTCATGGGGCGCTCTTGGGCCACGTTTTCGTCCTACCAGATCACTCGCGTCTTGCGCCGGCGCTGAGACCGCAAGCGGTCTACAGGCGTTTTCTGAACATCCCATCGCGCAGTAGTGCGTTCATTCATGGAGTTGCTGTTCCGGTCGTGGCAAAAGTCATCGCCCTGTTGGGCTTGGGTGTTGTGTTGGTGCTTGCGGCCATCGGACTGAGTTCGGTGACCCGAGAGATGCCTTTCGAACTCGATGCGGCCGAGATTGGACATGCTGAGGGCTACGCTTATCGTGTGCACGTGAAGCGTCGCCTCGACTGGCCCTGGCAGCCGATTAGCGATCATCAATATAGTCCGCGCGGTTCCGGGCTGGTGTTGTTCGAAAATGCCGATCTACTCGGCCGCGCACATACCGCCTACGAGCAGGTCAGTTCAGTCGGTGGCGGTGATTACACACACTGGGTCGCGGCGTTGTTCTTCAGTTCATCGGATCATACCGATCCCCGAACGAATGGGCGTCGCTATCACGGCACGCTGACGGCGGCCGTTTCACCTCGCCTGCTGCAACGGACCATCCAGATCGGCGTTATGCTGATCGTCACCGCGTTGCTCATCATAACCTGGCTGCAACGAAAATCGCTCGTTCGCCTGACTCGACGCGGCCTTGCGCATCTGTTGATGCGGTCGCCTGATTATGCCCTGGCCATGGTCGTTCCGGCTTTGACGGCTCTGGCCGTCTTCTTGTCGCTGCCTCCGGTATGGAACGGCTCGGACAGCGTCATCTGGCTGCTTTGGCAATGGCATTGGATTCCGCATCATCCACCTGTCTACCCGGCCTTCATGGCGCTTGCGAACGCGTGGTTCGAAACGGCGCCCTCGATCCTGTGGTTCGCGGCCGTGGTGCAGCACGCGGCGACCGTGCTCGCGATTGGCTATGTGGCGTCGGCCTTTCCGCGGCGATGGCAGATCCTGTTGGTGTCGGTTGCGGCCACGTTCGCCGCGGCCTTTGGGCTTTACGCCCAAGGGCTTTTCACCGAAGGGCTGGCAACCGCATTCTTGCTCGCTTTTCTCGGTGCGGTGCTACGGCTGCACCGGGACGGACCGACCGTACCGGTGCTGAGCGTGATGGCGTTGGCGCTGCTGGCGGCAACGCTGACGCGGCATGCAAATCTCGTATTTGCCGCCGTACCGGCTAGCCTACCTCGGCATCGCGTGGATCTTCTCGCGGGGGGCACCGCTGCACAAGAGTCTGCGCGGCGTGCTCACGATGATCGCTCTGGTTGGTGGTGTCGTGCTAGCCAACACATTGGTGACGCGATCCGCCTGTGTGATGCTCGACAGTCAGTGCATGTCGCTGACCGGACGAACCGGCGTTTACCGGATGCAGGAGGCCTATGCACTGGTTCCAGCGCCGCGCCGGGATGCCTGGCTAGAGACACTGGCTGAGCGAGCGCCGGAGCCACTTGTCGCAGCGGCGATCCCGCTGATGGTGACGACGCCGAATCCGTGGACCGGACCGCGAGACGCCATCGGGCTTGACATGAGGTTCGCCGGGCAGAACGAAGATCGGCTAATGAATGCGGGCTTCACGACCTTCCTTGGCTGGCCCGATCGGTTCGCGCTGCTGCAGTGGTGGCGACAGATCCAGCTTGCGTTGCTCGGTCCCGGTATCCCCGGGTTACTGCGCCGGCTATGCGAGCTGCGTGTTTCAGGGTTCAGCGGAGTCGGTAGAGACCGTGTTTCCCGCCGACCCGCGCAGTCTCGCGGCGGTTTCCGGCACCGGTGCGGAACACCCCGAAATGGCCGCGGTCTATCGCACGCTGGAGCAGCATGCCGTCACGCGGGCGTTGGATTGGCTGCTACCGCTGATGCCCGAGCGGCGGGGCCTGTTTCTTGCTGCGTCTTTGCTGCTGGGGTTCGTCGCGATGCGTCGGGTTCGCAGCCCCGGCTTGATGACGCTATTGCTCGCGCTTTGGCTGGGCGCGCTGGCCTATGCCCTTGCGCTCACGTTTGTCACGGTGGTGCTACCACGCTATATGCTCCCGATCGACAATGTCCTTTGGCTCGCGAATGGCATCGCGCTGGTCGCGCTGATCGGGCGGCGCGACCCGCTGCGACTGGAGCCGCGCTAAGGCTCATGTGCGGAATCGCGGGACTGTTGTCGTGGAATGCACCGCCGGACGCCTCCGTCGTCGCGGCGATGACCGACCGTTTGGCGCATCGCGGCCCGGACGCCGAGGGCCTGGCTGAATTGGGCCCCCTGGTGCTCGGGCACCGTCGTTTGTCGGTGATCGATACCGCGGAGTCGAACAATCAGCCCCTGCGTGACCATTCGGGGCAGTTGGTGATCGCCTTCAACGGTGAGATCTACAACTACCGCGAGCTTCGTCGTGAACTGGAAGCCAGTGGCGCCATTTTTCGCACCAAGGGGGATACCGAGGTCATCCTCGAGGCCTATCGCCGTTGGGGCATGGACTGTCTGGCGCGTTTCAACGGCATGTTTGCCTTCGCGCTCTGGGACGGGCCGCACCGGCGTTTGCTACTGGCCCGGGATCGGATCGGCGAAAAGCCGCTGTTCTTCGCGCGGCAGCCGGGCGGTGGGCTGGCGTTTGCTTCGGAGCCACGTGCGCTGCGCGCCTGCCCCGCGGTGGGCAACGCGGTCGATCCGATTGGTCTGGCCCACTATTTAACGCTCAACTACACGCTGGGCGAGCACACCCTGATTCAGGGCATGCGAAGGCTCTCGCCCGGACACTATCTGCTCATCGAGGAGGGGCAGGCGCAGATCGAGCGAAGCTATTGGGGGCTGGCCGAGTGCTTTATCGAGAAGCGCCATTTCGCATCGGAGCAGGCTGCGGCAGAAGAGCTGCGCGCGCTGGTGGACGACGCGGTGCGCTTGCGTCTGGTGTCCGATGTGCCCCTGGGTGCATTCCTCAGCGGCGGCGTCGACTCTTCGGCGGTGGCCGCGGCCATGGCGCGTGCCTTACCGCCGGGTCAGGTCCACACGTTCAGTCTGGGCTTTGGCGTGCCGACCTTTGATGAGATCGACGCGGCACGCGATGTGGCTGCCCATCTTGGGCTCGATCACAAGGACCGCATCGTCTCCGCGGATGCGGAGGCGACGTGGACCGCGCTGATCGCGGCCGCGGACGAGCCGCTGGCCGATACCTCAGCGATTCCTACGTATCGGCTGGCGGCCTTCGCCCGCCAATTTGTCACCGTCGCACTGTCCGGCGACGGCGCGGATGAATGCTTTGCTGGATACGAGACCTACACAGCTGATCGTTTGCATCGCGCGTTGTCCTGGATGCCGGGAACGCTCGCCCATGGGCTCTTTGCAGCTGCCGACCGGCTGTTGCCGGTCAGCTTTTCCAAGGTCAGCCTGGACTACAAGCTGAGGCATTTTCTGCATGAGCTCGAACTCCCCTTTCCGCGTGCGCACGCGTCCTGGCGAAACATCTTTTCGGCGGCGGACAGACGCGAGATCATGCAGCCGCAGTGGCGCGAAATGCTAGAGTCCCCAGCGGCGGATCCGTTTCGTCAGTTCGAGCCGCACTATGCCGCTGTCGCGGATTGCCACCAGCTAGATCAAGCGAGTTATGTCGACATCAAGACTTGGCTCGCGGACGATATTCTGGTCAAGCTGGACCGCGCGACCATGGCCCACTCGCTAGAGGCGCGTGCACCGCTGCTCGACCATCGGCTGGTCGAGTTTGCCGCCGCGCTTCCGCCGCGCTGGAAGCTCAAGGGGCTACGTAAGAAGCATCTGTTCAGGCAGAGCCAGCGCGGCAGGCTGCCGGACCGGGTGTTGAACGGCAAGAAGCAGGGCTTCAACGCGCCGATATCGCAATGGCTGTCGGGTCCATTTCGGCACTTTGCCAACGATGCGCTCGCCGACGAGCGCTTGCGCGATTATGTGCGTCCCGAGAGCGTTGCCCGGCTTTGGCGGGAGCATGATGCCGGCCAGCGTGACAATGGACTGAAACTGTTTGGGCTTGTATGTCTGTCGCTATGGCTGAATCAGCTCTGAGACCCGGAGACGACTTGTCGGCCGTCTACGCCGCCATACAGGGGCCAACCTGTTGGGGGATCGCCGTCGATGGGGCCGAGCTGCTTCGGTCCGGCTGCGGCAATGTGCTGCGCGGTATTGGCCGGCGCGCTACGAGGCGCCGCGGGTTAGGGGCTGAATGTGTCGACGGTCACTTCACGGGGCCGTTGAATGGTCGGTTCGCCGGGAGGTTCAATCTCGTTGCGGACCGGTTTTTTTGTGAGTCGCGGATATTGGTGCTGTGCAAGCCATGATTTCTATCGTCATCCCTGCCTACAACGAGGCCGGTGCAATCGTCGACACCATCGCGTCCGTGCGCCAGGCGCTCGCGGGCAGCCCGGAAGCGGATGCCGAGATACTGGTGGTAGACGATGGCTCATCAGACGACACCGGTCGACTTGCCGAGGAAGCCGGTGCGACCCTGGTGCGCCACCCGCACAATGTTGGCTATGGCCGGGCGCTCAAGTCCGGCATCCTGGCGGCGCGGCACGACACCATCGCGATCATCGATGCCGATCTCACCTATCCCGCCGAGGCGATTCCCAAGCTGGCCGCTGAGTATCGGAAAGGTTTCGACCTGGTCGTCGGCGCCCGCACCGGCCACCATTACGAGGGCAGCGTGTTCAAAGGCCCGTTGCGCAGGTTGCTGCAGTTTCTGGTGGAGTTCTCCGCGGGTCGCAGGGTGCCCGACGCCAATTCTGGTCTACGCGTGTTCAGTCGACAGACGATGCGGCCCTATCTGGCGCATCTGTGCGATACCTTTAGTTTCACGACGTCGCAGACCTTGGCCTATATGCTGACCGGGCGCTTCGTTACCTATTGCCCAATCACCTATCACGAGCGGGTCGGCGCAACCAAGGTGCGGCTCTTCTCAGATGCGATGCTAACGCTGCAGTACATCTTGCAAGCCGTCATCTACTACAGCCCCCTTAAGGTCTTTCTGTTGTTGACCCTGCTGACGGTGCTGCTGTCGCTGATCGGTTTCCTTACAGCCGCGCTGACCGGGTTGAATGCGCCGTACCTCCTCGGCGTGGGGGGGCTGTTGATGACCATCGTGGTGTTCGCTCTGGGGCTGTTGGCGGACTTGTTGCGGCAAATCCTGGTGAGGGCTAGCTCGGAGTGAGGCGCTCCGGATGATGAGCCCGTCGACATCTCGGCCTGGTGACCCGGCTCGTGCCGAGGGGCTGCGGCAAGTCGCGCTCGCGGACGAAAGTGTCGAATTGCCAACGCGCTGGCGGCTGCCGCTTTGGGCGTTGGTGCTGAAGCTCGTCTTGGTTACGGGCGGACTGCTGCTGCTGTTGCACTGGGCTTTGCAGCGTCTTCCCGACGACAGGCCCGCGCTGGACCTTTGGAGCCTGCTCGGCGCTATCTTGTTGAACCAACTCGCCTTGTATGCAGCCGCCTGGAGGCTGCAGGCGACCTTGGCCGCGTTCGGCGTTAGCATACGCCGGGGGCAGGCCATGCGGATTCATCTGCAGTCGCTGTTCTATTTCTTTTTTGTACCGATGTCGGTCGGCTTGGAGATCGCTAGATTTCTCAAGGTCCGCGATATCGACCCAACGGTGTCGGCAAAGCGGCTGCTGTTCGCGCTATTGTTCGACCGTGTGCTGGGCTTGGCAGGCGTGCTGCTGGTAGTTGGCATGCTGTTACCACTTGTTCTGCCCGCTCTGTTGCCGCAACTGTGGCACCCCGGCTGGCTGCTATTCGCGGTGAGTTGTCGCTTCAATCATTGGCGCGGCGAGCTGGCTACATCCGCGGTCGCGGGAGCTATTGCTCACGATGATTGCGGCGACCGCGGAGGTCCGCCGGTCGCTGCCATTACTGATCGCTCTGTCGCTCGCGGCGCTGCTGCTGGTTTGTGCATCCGTCTATGTGATCGCGATCAGCGCGCGGATCGATATCGGCCTCGTCCCGTTGACCTTCGCGCTCTCGGCCTCCCTATTGGGCATGATGCTGCCCGTGTCCCTACTGGGTGCGACGGTCGGTGAAGCCGCGGGTATCGGCATCTTCGCCGCGCTCGGCTTAAGCGCGGCTTCTGGGATGCTCTTGGTTACGACGGCCTATGGCGGTCGGTTGCTCGGCGCCCTGCAGGGCGCCATAATCGAACTATGGATGGATGGGAATCCACTGATCGTCGCCGGTCGGGCTTCTCCAGTCGAAAGCAGTGTGGAGCACGAATCGCAGCATAGGGTGCCCAGCGAAACGGGCAAGTAATGCTGGATTGAAAAAGCCCGCTCTTCCTCCGCCCCGGCGGTCGACGAACCTTAGTGTTATACGCCAGGTCGTCGATGGCCGCTATCACACTAGAGTCAACTTCTATTAGGTTAAGGAATTCATGGCTAAACGAGACAGCCTGCAAACGATTCAAGATTTCGGCGAGCAATGGGCTCGCTTCACCGACAATTCAGGCTATTACGGTTCCAGCGAGCTGTTTGAAGACATTGTTTCGCCATTGCTCGGCGAGGCCGATGTGCGTGGGGCGGCGGTTGCCGAAATCGGCAGCGGCACGGGGCGTATCGTCGAGATGCTGCTTGCGGCCGGCGCCGCACGGGTTGTGGCCATCGAACCATCGAAGGCAATTGAGCTCTTGCGTCGCCGGTTTGATGGCCGCAGCGACCGTGTGACCTGCCACCATGCCCGAGGTGAAAGCGTCGAGGAATTCGGCCCCTTGGATCTGGTTGTCTCCATCGGCGTCCTGCATCACATTCCCGATCCCGATCCTGTTGTGCGAGCCGCCCACCGCGCATTGCGGCCGGATGGGCGTTTGTTCGTCTGGCTCTACGGTCGGGAGGGCAACGGGTTGTACCTCGCCTTCGCGAAGCCGCTGCGCATGCTCACCAAGCGGCTTCCTGATTCGCTGTTGAACGGGTTGGTCAATTTACTCGATCTGCCACTGCGGGCCTACATCTGGCTATGCCAGTACCTCCCGTTGCCCATGCGTGACTACATGCAGAACCACATTGGTCGATTGGCCCCGGATAAACGTCGGTTGACCATCTTTGATCAGCTCAACCCCCAACATGCAAAGTACTACACCCGTGCAGAGGCCGAGGCGCTATTGGCAAGGGCGGGCTTCTCCGACATCCAGCTCTATCGACGCCACGGCTACAGCTGGAGTGTGATTGGCACGAAGTCCTAATCCGGACTCGCTAAGGCGCCGAGGGTTTCGCCGCGCTGTTCAATATCGACGGGCCCCGGCGCCAATGACGTTAAGTTAAGCCGTGGGAGCGGCTTCCAGCCGCGACTGTCGTCGCACGAGCCGAGTCGCGGCTGGAAGCCGCTCCCACAAAGCGTGCCCATCGCTCGCTAACTTAATGGCATTGCCCCCGGCGCAGGTTCAGACGATGAGCCCTGCTCGCGGAGGCACCGGGCGAATCACGCAACGCTTACTTGGGTTACGAAAGTGATCAGCACCACGAATCGTTGCATCGCTCTGTCCATCTGTGCATGCTTGCTTTGTTCCGGCTGCGCCGATAAGGAGAATGAGTGCGTGCCGGACACTCAGACGCTCAAGGAA
>CAVOSE010000032.1:0-38116 GCA_963698775.1 uncultured Gammaproteobacteria bacterium | reverse complement strand
CCACCGTAATTCTCACATCCCCCTCGGCGCAATGCTGCTCGAACTGCCTTTTCAGCGTGGCAAACTCCTCGCGCAGGGATGCCTTGTTGACGCTGGCCATCGGCATTGCGCGCGCTCAGACGCGCTCGGCCTCCACCGCCATCAGCCCGGCCAGGACCGCCAGGCGCTCGGGCGCGGGCATGGCGCGATAGCGCTGCGCCCAGCGCTCGGCCTTGCGCTTGATGCGCTGGCGGTCGGTGAAGTTCTTGCCCGCACAGCGCGCCCAGTGCACGCGCTCGGGGGTGAAGTTGAACCACAGCTTCTCGGTGCGCACGCCGGCCTGGTTCATGACCTGAAGCTCCAGGGCCTGCCACTCGCTCAACGCCTCGTCATAGAGCGCGGACGCATAGCCGGAAAGGATGACCGCACAGGGCAGGCCTTTGAGCAAGGCCAGCAGGTCACGGTGCGCCTGCTCGGTGTAGTCGTAGCGGTAGCGCCGCGAGGAGGTCCGAACCGCATGCAGATAGGGCGGATCGCTGTAGACGAGCTCGCGGCCGTTGAACGGGTAGTCGGCCAAGAACCGATGCGCGCACCCATGGATGCGCTCGACCGGGTAGTCACACTGAAACCGCTCCAGCACCCGCGCATTGCGCTCGATGCCGATATTGCGCAAGGCCGGGGGCTTGCGCTGCATGATCGCCCCACCGCCGAGATGGGTTTCAATGTAGGTGTCATGCGGGGGCATCAGCGCGATGATCGCCTGACACAGACCCGAGGTCGCCTTGGAACCAAAGTAACTACCCATCGCTGTCGGTCCGTCTCACTGTCTTGGGCCAACAGCATAGGCAGCCGCCGCTATGCTGTCAAGCAATCGGTGCGGCAGCCTGGAGGGCCAGGAGGGGGCGAGTAGTTACCTTCCGTTTACAGTTCTTTTGTCAGCTTTGGGTCTTTGTTAATCGGCCTCGATCCCAAAGAGACTCCACCAGTCTCGCGCCGCGTGAAGGACGCGGACGATCGACACGCCGTCCGCACGCGGCAGATAGAACACGAGATAGTTCTCGAATCCGCTGACTCGCCACTTGCGCATATTCTCCAGCGTCGGATTGCTGAGACGCAGGGGAGCGCCGACCCGAGGTTGTTCAGCCAAGTCTTCGAAGGACGCGCGGGCGTTGGCTAAAAAGCGATCGGCGGTTTCCTCACCAGCCACTTCGGCCAAGTGAACGAAATGTTGGATCAGGTCTCGCCTTGCGGATGCGCGCTGATAGACGCGGGCCATCAGGACGCTTGGGTGTGAGCTGCCAGTCGGGTCATAGCCTCCGCGCGAATCGCCTTCCAGTCGTCATCGGAGAGGACGGACTCGGCGCTGCTGAGCCCCTCGAGTAGTGCGGCCTCCAGTACCTGCCGCGCCTTACGTTGCTCGTCGGCTCGGATGAGTTCGCGAACATACTCGCTGGCGCTGCTGTAGTGGCCTTCTGCGATTTGTCCGTCCACGAACTCTTTCAGGGGATCGGGTAGGGAAATGTTCATCGTCTTCATGTCGGCGCTCCTCGACGGTCTTTGCACCTATCATGGCAACTCTTGGCAATGTTTGCCAGTTGCGCTGGATGCGATCTGACTGTCTGTAGTTTGGGACCAGGAAGAAACCCCCGCGCGTTGGCTAGCCCCTGAGCCTACTGGGTCCCCTGTTGAGCCCGCTTGAGCAAATTCAGCCCCTGCTCGTGCAATGGGCCGGAATCGGCGCTGGCGGTGAGGAGTTCGCCGGCGCGTTGCATCGCCTCCGGGACACCGGCTTCGGCCGCGCCGAGATAGTACTCCAGCGCTGTTCCCTGGCTGGCGACGTCGATGCAGCCACCTTCCGTAAAGGTGTTGGGGTCGTAGAGTCGCGCGACTGTAACGCCCAGGCTTGCGTCGCGTTCAGCGGCGCCATTGTAGAGGAGCAGGGCGGCGTCGCAGTCTCCAGCCTTTGCCGAGGCCTCAGCCTGGGCCAGAATCGCGCTGGCGGGCGGGTCGTTGGCGAGGAAGTCGCTGGCGAAGGCCACGCCGGTCAGGCTTGATTCGGGGGAGGTCGCGACGCCGTCGGGTTGTGCTTTGGGTGCCCGTTCGGCGAACAGTGTTTCGTGCCAGCCCAACTGCCAGGCGGTGAGACCGCCGCCGATGATCAGTAGCAGCACCACGCCGAGCAGCCATGGCCAGATTGCGTGCCGACGCGATGGCGTGGGCCCATGGCGCCCGTCATCGGCCGTGAGTTCTGGAGGAAGATCCGCCAGGTCGTCGAGCTGCAGGACGGTCCTGTCTTGGTCGGTTTGGCTGGCTCCGGTCGAGGCTGAGGCGGATGCAGCGGGTGCCACGCCGGTCGAGTAACTAGCACGATTGGTCCGTCCGTCGCGCTCATCGGCGGCGGCATCGGAGCCGATCAAGGCGCCGCGGATGCGCAGTACACCGCTGTCTTCCTGTTCGTCCGTGCGCACCGTCAGCCGCAGTGGGGCACCCCGCATGGCGATGATGCCGTCCAACAGCGCTGGACCTAGGAGCAGGCTGAAACCGTCCAGCGCCGGTTCGGCGCTGAATTGCGGGTGCCAGTAGGGTGTCGGCTGCCACTGACCGTTCAGGCCCAGGTAGCGCCCGTCGTTGCGCTGAATGGCAAGGTTCACCGATTCCGCCGCGTCGGCACGTCCGCCGATGCGCAGGACACCGCGACCCGGGCCGGTCGACTCCAACGATAGCTTCAATGCCATCTTGACCTGGCTCCCTGGCCTGGATTGGCCATCCTGGGCGCATTGGCTGGCGTGCGCGCCGGGTGCTGCGCCGTGCCAGCGTCCGGGGTGGGGGATGTCGAGGTGGCGTCCGGTGGGCTCATGCGGCGGCCCCGGCAGTTCCGTCGATGCGCTCGAGGATCGCGCCAAGGCGTGCGTTCTGCTCCGGTGCGATCTCCCGGCCAGCGGCATGGCCGGCGTTGGCGACGGCCAGCGCACGGAAGGCCTCGAACCAGTCCAGGATGTACTGCGCGGAATAGTTGACCTGGGTCGCGGGCAGCGTCGGCAGACCGTCGGCGGGGATGATCGGCGGTGGCTCGAAGACGCCGTGGCGTGGGTCCAGACGCGAGCGGGGCCGGGCATCGATCTCGATGTCGTCGCAGCCGAGGTAATCGACGAAGCGGGCGATGCGGGCGTGGGCGATCGAGACCTGACGTTCCGCCAGCCGCGAGCGCTTGGCGGCGGTTTGCGACTCGCCCTCGTCGATGACGGCGATCAGCTCGTTCTCGAGTCCGAGACGGTCGATGGCGGTGACCAGTTCGCCGGTGAGATCGTCAAGGGCGTCTCGCGCGATGCCCAGGTGGGCCATGCGCGTCGCGTCCTCTGGCAGCGCCTTGAGCTGTCCGGTCCAAAACCGCAGTAGTGCGGTGACGAATCGGGAACTGCTGCTCGACGCCCGCGGCATGGCCGTGGCGCCGCTTGACGAGGCATCGGCCGCGGACGCGCTGGGCGGCGGCACGCTCAGCATCGCGTCGAGATCGATCAGTCCTCCGCCGTCCGTCGTTGCCGGCGCGGCCGCCGGCGCCGAGATGGTCGCCACGTCCGCGGGCGCGGCATCGGCATCATCGGCGCGCAGATACAGTGCCCGCAGCCCCGAATGTGATGGCTGCAACAAACCGAGCAGTTCCGCAAAGCGGCTGGCGCGAGGTTTCAATGCGTCCAGCACGCGCTCGGCCAGGCGTTGCTTGCCTTCGACCTCGGCGGCGCCCTCTTGCTGGTAGAAGGCCGCGAAGCGGTGTCGCACCAGATCGTCGGCGATGGCATCGAGCTGCTCGGCAATGCGCGCCCGCTTGTTCTCCGGTGAGGCGACGCCGTCCAGGTACTCGGCCAGCCGCGTGATGCCGCCGTCGTTGAGTGCGAGCATCGCGTCCCAGGCCGCGCCGGGGTCGGCCAGGTGCTTCTGCACCGTCGGCTCGGCGCAGAAGGTGCGCCGCAGCAGATTCAGCCATTCCACCTTGTCGGGTATCAGCCGCTGCTCGCCCTCGTTATCGGTCTCGATCACCGCGGCGGCCATGCGTGGTTTACGCACCAGGAAAAGGTTGTCGAAGGGTCGGCCGGGTGCCCATTCGTGCAGCCAATTGTAGGCGCCGAAGCGCTCCAGAAGGGTCAGCTTCATCATACCTTCCCAGCCCTTGCGCATCAGATCTTCGGTCTGGCCGGGGGCTGGTGTGAGCCGTTGGTCGAACATGGTCAGGGCCCAGATCAGTCCCGGCTTGCGGCGCGCTCGGGAGACCGCATCGGCACCCTGGGTGGAATGTACCCAGGTCTCCAGCACCGGCCCCAGGTCTTTGACATCGCTCTGCTTGTTCGACGGGGCGCAGAGCACCAGCAGGTTCATCTCCTGATCGTCGGTATAGCGTTCGAACAGATAGGCCACCTTGCCCCGCAGCAGCAGCTGTGCGACCGGGTCCACCTGATCGTCCTTGAGCTGCTTACGCACTTGGCCGATGTCGGCCACCGCGAGGCGACCCCGGTAGCCCGGAAAGTCGAGCACGTCCACCTGTTCCAGCAGCGCCGTGCGCGGCGGCTCCGCGAGCACGAAGCGCAGCTCCGCGGTCAGCGCCGCCAGCAGCGAGCGTGGCAGGGCCACCGGTGCCGATTCGGTGTTGCCCCGGCGTGGGACAACTTCGATCAGGTCGTCGTTGTCGCGGCCGAGGCGCTCCAGGATGTCGACGTTCATGATGCTGTCGGCCTGGGTGAGACTGCCCGTGTCGTCCGGCCGCACCAGCGCCTCGATCGGACAGAACACCGCCGTTGCGTGGCCGAGCTTGGCCAGCGCGGCGCGCAGTTGCAGATAGGTCTGGGTCAGTTCCGGGATCTCGCCCCAGAGGACGGACAGCAGCGCGGCGCGGTCGGCGGGCTCCAGCACTGGCGCCAAGTCGATCGCCGACGGCCAGAAGTCGGCCTTGAGTTGCTCGGTGGTCTTTGGGAAACGCTGCTCGAAGTACTCCAAGAGTTCGACGACGCCGTCCGCATCCACGCCCGGCACCGGACGCGCCTGGCGTCTGGGTTCCAGCCCCTTGATATGACGCCGGATATGGGCCGGACTCAGATCCCAGTTCACCTGCTCGCGGTCGAAGTCGTGAAAAAAGGCATTGCCGAGGACCTTGGCCAGGTCTACCTCGGTGAGCAGCGCCAGCTCCAGCGGAAAGCCCGATGGGGTGTCGACCGGTTGGCGGGTGAAGCGGGTGACCAGGCCGGTCGCCTCCTTGCCGCCGCCGGGTGGGTTCACGTGCGCGATGAAGTTGAGCCGGCGGCCCTGGAGCTCGGTCTCGAGCTCGCCGTCGGCGCCCGCCGCCAGCGCGGAGATCAGGTACGATTTACCGGCCTGGGACAGCCCGAAGAAGCCGACCGAGACGGGCCGAGACGCCGCCCGCCCGAGGCGTCGCGCCATGTTGCGGGTGCGTCGGAGCTTGTCGATGAGGCTGTCCGACTCGCGGTCCAGGCGTGGCGACTCGCGCCGCACCTCGGTCACCCAGTCGATGGCCTCGCCGCAGCCGGTATGGATGTCCTCGCAGCGGCGCGGCAGGTCCTTGTCGTCGGGCATGGTCATGCTTCCTCGCTGTTGTCGTTGTCGCTGATTATGCCATCGGCTCCCGCGACGCGGATGTGGCGATGCGATGTCCGTGGCGCGCGGGCGCGGTGCGCTCGGAATCCGCGGCCCGCCCGCGACCTGTTTCCGCGGCGCTCTTTACCGCCGAGGCCGTTCACCGTCCAGAGGGTCAACGCAGCACACAGCCACTGTCGAGCCAGTAGCTGTCCTGATCGAAGCCGATGCTGGACAAGGTATTGAGCTTGAGCGCGACGCTGGTTCTGGGCACGGAGCGACCGCCTTCCACCTCGATGGCCGCGATCCGGAAACGCTCGGCCTTGGTGCCGCGCATGCGCTCCAGGCGCACCCGTAACACCGCGCCCTGGTTGTAGACGACATCGCGCGCCTTGTCGTCGGCGAAGTCGAGCACATAGAGCGGCGCGGCGACCCAGCGTTCGGCGGCGAGTTGGCGATAGCCGATGTGCATGACCCCGTTCATCTCGATCGGCGTGTCCGGCAACTGATAGTCCGGGTCGTCGAGGTCGACGTCGCTGAAGAAGACGTCGTCGGCCTTGATCATCAGGTTGCGGTCCAGCGGTCCCAGATAGCGCACGGTGCTGTAGCTGCGGAAGTCATTGGCGCGGAAAAAGAAGTTGGGCAGCCGGCCCTGGCCCAGCACGCACAGCATGGCGCCAACGGCGGCAGTGGTCTTGGGGTCTTTGATGCGGCCGCGACGGTTGAACGGGTACCAGGCGCCGGTGCGGTAGTCCTGCATCGGCAGGATGCGATCCGGCGGCAGCGCGAGCAGGGCGCGGAACAGGTCCTGGACGCCGGGCAGGCGCGACGGCCGCCCGGTCAGCAGCAAGCGGTCGCAGTCGTACAGATGTACGATTTCGCACAGGGACTTGACCGCGCGCACCAATTCCAGCTTGTCGTCGAGGAACAGCCGATGGATACGGGCGAGGTCGATGGGCACCGGCAGGTCCAGCAGGCTGAAGGCGCCGACGGCCCCGTCGGTGGCATCGCGCACGCCCTTGGCGACCCAGCTGAGGACCGAAATGGTCGGCCCTTCGGGACTGCTCTCGGCAACCAGCTCGCCGAGTGTGGCGATGCGGGTCTCGCTGCCGATGAGCGGATCGTAGCCCTCGTAGGCACGCTGTACCGACAGGCCCGCGGGGTAGAGCACCTGGAGCGCGAGCTGTTGGCGCTGCACGCCCTCCTGCACGTCCAGCGGATCGCTGCCGATGAGGCGCGAGAGCAGGGCGTCCGGGTCGTCCACGCCGACCTGGGCCATGGCCTGCTTCAACGCCGGGACGATGCTGTGGTTGACGATCTCCAGCAGGATGTCGTCGCCGGCCACCTTGAAGCCGTCGCGAAAGCGCTGTTTGGGCACGATGGTGCGCGTGGCGCTTGCCTGACCGCCTTCGAGCCGATAGTCGTTGATGACCAGATCGGTGGTGCCGCCGCCGATATCGACCGTGGCGATGCGCAGGCAATCGCGCTCGTCGCGGCGGCGTGACGCGCGTCCGTGCCGAAACAGCTCCTCCGCGCGACCGGCAAAGGTGTTCTGGATCTCGCTGTACAGATAGACCGCTTGGCAGCAGGTGGCCTCGTCCCAGCGGACCTCGACGCGCGGAAACGGCGGCCAGGCCAGGTCGCCGCCAGGTCCATCGATGGGGTCATCCTCCGGATGCCAGCCGAGCCCCTTCCACACCACGCCTAGCGCCTCTTGCATGCGCTGGGCGAAGATCTCGCGCTCCTGCTTGGGCATGGACGGCGGAATGGTCAGGATCAGCGTGCGCAGGTGGCGCGGCAGATCGGCGTTGGGCATGCGCAGGCGCTGGGCCGGGCTGTTGACCTGCCCTAGCGCCTGGGTCAGCACCTCGGCGAGCATGAACATCATCATCGAGCTGCGGGCGTAGTGCGGCATGAACACCGGCATGCGCTCGGACTCGGGCAATTCGTAGAGCGGCGTGCCGATCTCGTTGATCAGATTGCACAGCGGCGCGGCGGTGGCCATGGGTTCGATCTCGGTGCGCACATAGGCGCTGTTGAAGCGCCAGCCGGTCTCGAAGCGATCCTCGTCCCACAGATAGCGTTTCGGACTGGAGATGCCGGTGGCGCCCTCGGTGCCGCGTCGGCGTCCGGCCAGACGCGCCGCCTCCGGGCCGATGCGCGCGATGGTGGGCCAGAGGAAGGCGCCGGCGCGCCCGCTCTTGTGCGCCCAATGCTCCTTGCCGAAGGTGGCTTGCGCCAGCTCGACGCGGCTCTCGAAGGGTTCGCTGTAGATGCGATGGGGCTGGGTCAGGTCGCGCAGGGCGAGCTCGTAGCGCCGGCCGAGGGCGTCGCCCTCGGTGGCGTGCTGTTCGATCAGGATGCCGCAGGTGCGCGAGTTGCCCACGTCCAGCACCATGTCGACCGGCACCGCCTGGTGGACCTCGTCCGGGCTGTTGCCCAGCAGCTTGATCTCGGGGATGCGGACATGGGCGCCGATGATGGCGAGCAGGTTCAGATAATGCGCGTGATGGACCAACCGCTCGCGTTCGGCCTCCAGATCCTCCGGCGGCAGACGCAGCACCGGACCCGCTCGCTCGGTGAAGACCTCCTCGATCCAGCCCGCCACCCAGGGCAGTTCCGGAAACCAGCCGATCTCGTCGGCGCGATGCGCAAAGGCGTAGGAGACACCGGACGCGACATCGGCATCGGTCGGCGCCAGGTATTTGATGTCGTCGTCATCGGCGAAGACGCGGGTATCGATGGCCAGCGTGAGCCGATGGGTGTCGCCCGTGTCCGCCGTCTCTTCCTCCGTCAGGGCCACGAGGCGTGCCCGCGCCCAGGTCTCGGGCCCCGGCGCGAAGCGGCGCGGGGGATTCATCCGCAGCAGCGGCATCGGCAGCCAGAGCCCGTCGAGCAACTGCGCCGACTCGTCCACCGGCACGCTGAGCTGAGACTTGAGCGGCACGCCCGGCTGGTCCGGCCAATAGTGCTGATCGTTGCGTTCGTCGTAGATCAGCCGCGCCAGTGACTGATTGCTGTCCTGGCGAATGAACTCGCCGGCGGGCTCCTTACGCAGGGCCAACCGCAGACCAAAATCGAGAAACTGAACACCGCTGTCGGCGATGAGCGTGACCTTGTGTTCGAAGTCGATGGGTTTGGCCAGCATGGCGTTGGTTCCGGCGTGGTCGGGTCGGTTTCGGGTGACTGTCCGCGCCGGTCGATCCGTTGCGCGAACCCTGTGCGTCAATCTGCGCGCTGCTCCATGTAGATCGGGAAGGTCGAGCCGTCCGCATAGCGGCCGACGCAGCGCGCCTTGCCGTCGGCCCGTGGGGTGCAGTCGATCTGGGGCGGCCGAAATTGGTGCCGTCGGCGCAGATGATCTCGGACTTGCTGTCCACCACCAGCCGCCCGTCCCGGACCTGGGCGCCCGCACCGCTTTCGCAGGCGCTGCCGTCGCGGCGGGTCAGGCGGATCTTGCCGGCGCCGTCTTTGAGTTGGTAGTCGAGCTGGACGGGGCTCCCGTCCTTTGGGTCGGATAGCGTGGTCGATGTGCGCCAGCTACTGTTGAGCAGGCGCTCTGGCGGGATGCGCACCGGGGGGGCGCTGTCGGTCCGTTTCGGACCTGCGCCGGTTTCGGCGCCTGCCGCAGGCGCGGGACCAGATTCTGCTCCAGCCGCGGCGGCGGTCGGATCAACGTCCCCAGCCCGATCGATGGATTCGTCGGCATTCGGGGAGGAGGGTGCCTCAGCGGCGCTGGCGCTTGGGTCGACCTCGTCGGCCGCCTTGGTCTCTGCCGTTGTCTCCGCCTCAGTCGCCTCAGTCGCCGCGGCATCCGAGGATGCTTCAGGATCGACCGCGGCTTGATCTGCGGCGCCAGTCTCGTCGGTGCTGTCTGGTTCGGAGTCTGTTGCCGTTTCTGAGCCGGCTTCTGGGCTGGATTCTGAAGCGGCATCCGGTTCCGGCTGACCTGCGATGTCGGCTTCGGCGGCGAGCGCCTCATCGCCGGTGGCATCGACGGCCGTCTCGGTGTCGACGATGTCCTCAGCGATGTCGTCATCTGCTGCCATGCCCTCGCCGCTGCTCCCCGGCGGCAGATCGACCTCCGCATCGACTCCGTCAACACCCGAGTCAATAGCGGCATCGCCGACGAGCGTATCAGTGCTGCCGTCCGTCGCGATGGCATCGAGCAGGGCTTCGTCGGTGCCTTCGGCGTCGATCCGGTCGGTATCGGTGACGGCGGTGTCGCGACGCCCGATCAGCGTGTCATTGTCGATTCGCCCCCCTTCGTTGCCCCGCACGAGCACGCGATCCCGCGCCGTTGTTACCTGGTCTATGGACGGGCCCCTGTCGCTGGCTGGTTCCGCTGTTGGTTCGTCGAGTGGATCGCCGGTGAGGTCGCCGTTCACCTCGGCCGCGCTGGGGTCGGCAGGCGGCTCATTGCCGGTCAGTTGGCGCGTCTCGTCGCCGGTCGTTGCCTGCTCCGAGTTGATTGACTTCGACGGAAACTCGCAGCCGCGCAATCCGAGCAGCGCCAGCAACAGCAGCAACAGGAGCAAGAGACCGATCAGTGGCCAAAGCCACCAAGCGCGGGATCGAGCCGGCGATGGGCCGTTTGCGGACGGCCCGGCCGCGGCCCGATGCGGGTCAAGGCTGCGCAGCGGGTCCGAACCCACCGCCGCGCGATCCTTGACGAAGCCCCAGAAGGTGAGCACCGGTTGTCCGTTGACCAGATCGCACATCGTCCTCATCCGGAAACTGCATCACCTGCGCCAATAGCCGCCCGAACACCTGGCGTTCCGGAGAGGCCTCGGCCTCCATGTTGCGGCCTAGGTCCTGAATTTGCGTGCGCACCGTCAGCAGGCGCTGCTGTGCGTCCTCGCGTTCGCTGTCGGTGGCGGCGCTCCACGGCACCACTCGCCCTGGCTTGGGCGCATACCAGTCAACAGCGTCGCCGTCTTCGTTGCGCTGGGGAATGGCGAAGGTGTCGGCCACCTCCTCCCCCAGCCGACGCGCAATGGCGGCGCGCAGCTGAGACGCGGCCAGGTAGACGGGATTACCGACCGCGCCCACCGCGTGAAAGGCGGTCAGGCTGCCGGATTTGAGCAGGGGCCCAGTCATGATGGTTTCCTGTGATCGGCGGGGTCGAACCCTCGGTTGTGAGAAAGCGATGTCCGGCCATTGGGTGCCAGACGCGGCATCCGACTAATCGATGCAACGCTGATACTCATCAGGGCGCTCCGGGAAGCGCCAACTATCGTTGCGCCCCGTCTGGTGGCCCGATTATCTCAGATTTGCCCGACGATACCCTGTCCCGTTCCTCGCGACTGGGCAAGTATTCCCCGCCATCGAAATCGCTATCGGGATCGGGATCGCTATCGAAATCTATTCGGGGACATGTTTCGCCCCTTCAGGTGGGGAAGGCATTCGGTAAAGCACGTCGATTTCGATCCCGATTTCGACCCCTCGCTGGCGACATCGATGCAGCCACCTTCCGTGAAGGTGTTGGGGTCGTAGAGTCGCGCGACTGTAACGCCCAGGCTTGCGTCGCGTTCAGCGGCGCCATTGTAGAGGAGCAGGGCAGCGTCGCAGTCTCCGGCCTTTGCCGAGGCCTCAGCCTGGGCCAGAATCGCGCTGGCGGGCGGGTCGTTGGCGAGGAAGTCACTGGCGAAGGCCACGCCGGTCAGGCTTGATTCGGGGGAGGTCGCGACGCCGTCGGGTTGCTCTTCGGGTGCCCGTTCGGCGAACAGTGTTTCGTGCCAGCCCAACTGCCAGGCGGCTAGACCGCCGCCGATGATCAGGACCAGCGCTACGCCAAGCAGCCACGGCCAGATTGCGTGCCGACGCGATGGCGTGGGTCGATGGCGCAGGTCATCGGCCGTGAGTTCTGGAGGATGATCCGCCAGGTCGTCGAGCTGCAGGACGGTCCTGTCTTGGTCGGTCTGGCTGGCTCCGGTCGAGGCTGAGGCGGATGCAGCGGGTGCCACGCCGGTCGAGTAACTAGCACGATTGGTCCGTCCGTCGCGCTCATCGGCGGCGGCATCGGAGCCGATCAAGGCGCCGCGGATGCGCAGTACACCGCTGTCTTCCTGTTCGTCCGTGCGCACCGTCAGCCGCAGTGGGGCACCCCGCATGGCGATGATGCCGTCCAACAGCGCTGGACCGAGGAGCAGGCTGAAACCGTCCAGCGCCGGTTCGGCGCTGAATTGCGGGTGCCAGTAGGGTGTCGGCTGCCACTGACCGTTCAGGCCCAGGTAGCGCCCGTCGTTGCGCTGAATGGCAAGGTTCACCGATTCCGCCGCGTCGGCACGTCCGCCGATGCGCAGGACACCGCGACCCGGGCCGGTCGACTCCAACGATAGCTTCAACGCCATCTTGACCTGGCTCCCTGGCCTGGATTGGCCATCCTGGGCGCATTGGCTGGCGTGCGCGCCGGGTGCTGCGCCGTGCCAGCGTCCGGGGTGGGGGATGTCGAGGTGGCGTCCGGTGGGCTCATGCGGCGGCCCCGGCAGTTCCGTCGATGCGCTCGAGGATCGCGCCAAGGCGTGCGTTCTGCTCCGGTGCGATCTCCCGGCCAGCGGCATGGCCGGCGTTGGCGACGGCCAGCGCACGGAAGGCCTCGAACCAGTCCAGGATGTACTGCGCGGAATAGTTGACCTGGGTCGCGGGCAGCGTCGGCAGACCGTCGGCCGGGATGATCGGCGGTGGCTCGAAGACGCCGTGGCGTGGGTCCAGACGCGAGCGGGGCCGGGCATCGATCTCGATGTCGTCGCAGCCGAGGTAATCGACGAAGCGGGCGATGCGGGCGTGGGCGATCGAGACCTGACGTTCCGCCAGCCGCGAGCGCTTGGCGGCGGTTTGCGACTCGCCCTCGTCGATGACGGCGATCAGCTCGTTCTCGAGTCCGAGACGGTCGATCGCGGTGACCAGTTCGCCGGTGAGATCGTCGAGGGCGTCTCGCGCGATGCCCAGGTGGGCCATGCGCGTCGCGTCCTCTGGCAGCGCCTTGAGCTGTCCGGTCCAAAACCGCAGTAGTGCGGTGACGAATCGGGAACTGCTGCTCGACGCCCGCGGCATGGCAGTGTCGGCGCTCGATGAGGCATCGGCCGCGGACGCGCTGGGCGGCGGGGCGCTCAGCATCGCGTCGAGATCGATCAGTCCTCCGCCGCCCGTCGTTGCCGGCGCGGGCGTCGGCGCCGAGGTGGTCGCCGCGTCCGCGGGCGCGGTATCGGCATCATCGGCGCGCAGATACAGTGCCCGCAGCCCCGAATGTGATGGCTGCAACAAACCGAGCAGTTCCGCAAAGCGGCTGGCGCGAGGTTTCAATGCGTCCAGCACGCGCTCGGCCAGGCGTTGCTTGCCTTCGACCTCGGCGGCGCCCTCTTGCTGGTAGAAGGCCGCGAAGCGGTGTCGCACCAGATCGTCGGCGATGGCATCGAGCTGCTCGGCAATGCGCGCCCGCTTGTTCTCCGGTGAGGCGACGCCGTCCAGGTACTCGGCCAGCCGCGTGATGCCGCCGTCGTTGAGTGCGAGCATCGCGTCCCAGGCCGCGCCGGGGTCGGCCAGGTGCTTCTGCACCGTCGGCTCGGCGCAGAAGGTGCGCCGCAGCAGATTCAGCCATTCCACCTTGTCGGGTATCAGCCGCTGCTCGCGCTCCTTGTCGGTCTCGATCACCGCGGCGGCCATGCGTGGTTTACGCACCAGGAAAAGGTTGTCGAAGGGTCGGCCGGGTGCCCATTCGTGCAGCCAATTGTAGGCGCCGAAGCGCTCCAGAAGGGTCAGCTTCATCATACCTTCCCAGCCCTTGCGCATCAGATCTTCGGTCTGGCCGGGGGCTGGTGTGAGCCGTTGGTCGAACATGGTCAGGGCCCAGATCAGTCCCGGCTTGCGGCGCGCTCGGGAGACCGCATCGGCACCCTGGGTGGAATGTACCCAGGTCTCCAGCACCGGCCCCAGGTCTTTGACATCGCTCTGCTTGTTCGACGGGGCGCAGAGCACCAGCAGGTTCATCTCCTGATCGTCGGTATAGCGTTCGAACAGATAGGCCACCTTGCCCCGCAGCAGCAGCTGTGCGACCGGGTCCACCTGATCGTCCTTGAGCTGCTTACGCACTTGGCCGATGTCGGCCACCGCGAGGCGACCCCGGTAGCCCGGAAAGTCGAGCACGTCCACCTGTTCCAGCAGCGCCGTGCGCGGCGGCTCCGCGAGCACGAAGCGCAGCTCCGCGGTCAGCGCCGCCAGCAGCGAGCGTGGCAGGGCCACCGGTGCCGATTCGGTGTTCGCCCCGGCGTGGGACAACTTCGATCAGGTCGTCGTTGTCGCGGCCGAGGCGCTCCAGGATGTCGACGTTCATGATGCTGTCGGCCTGGGTGAGACTGCCCGTGTCGTCCGGCCGCACCAGCGCCTCGATCGGACAGAACACCGCCGTTGCGTGGCCGAGCTTGGCCAGCGCGGCGCGCAGTTGCAGATAGGTCTGAGTCAGCTCCGGGACCTCGCCCCAGAGGACGGACAGCAGCGCGGCGCGGTCGGCGGGCTCCAGCACGGGTACCAAGTCGATCGCCGACGGCCAGAAATCGGCCTTGAGTTGTTCGGTGGTCTTTGGGAAGCGCTGCTCGAAGTACTCCAAGAGTTCGACCACGCCGTCCGCATCCACGCCCGGCACCGGACGCGCCTGGCGTCTGGGTTCCAGCCCCTTGATATGACGCCGGATATGGGCCGCACTCAGATCCCAGTTCACCTGCTCGCGGTCGAAGTCGTGAAAAAAGGCGTTGCCGAGGACCTTGGCCAGGTCTACCTCGGTGAGCAGCGCCAGCTCCAGCGGAAAGCCCGATGGGGTGTCGACCGGTTGGCGGGTGAAGCGGGTGACCAGGCCGGTCGCCTCCTTGCCGCCGCCGGGTGGGTTCACGTGCGCGATGAAGTTGAGCCGGCGGCCCTGGAGCTCGGTCTCCAGCTCGCCGTCCGCGCCCGCCGCCAGCGCGGAGATCAGGTACGATTTACCGGCCTGGGACAGCCCGAAGAAGCCGACCGAGACGGGCCGAGACGCCGCCCGCCCGAGGCGTCGCGCCATGTTGCGGGTGCGTCGGAGCTTGTCGATGAGGCTGTCCGACTCGCGGTCCAGGCGTGGCGACTCGCGCCGCACCTCGGTCACCCAGTCGATGGCCTCGCCGCAGCCGGTATGGATGTCCTCGCAGCGGCGCGGCAGGTCCTTGTCGTCGGGCATGGTCATGCTCCCTCGCTGTTGTCGTTGTCGCTGATTATGCCATCGGCTCCCGCGACGCGGATGTGGCTGTGCGATGTCCGTGGCGCGCGGGCGCGGTGCGCTCGGAATCCGCGGCCCGCCCGCGACCTGTCTCCGCGGCGCTCTGAACCGCCGACGCCGTTCACCGGCCAGACGTCAACGCAGCACACAGCCGCTGTCGAGCCAGTAGCTGTCCTGGTCGAAGCCGATGCTGGACAGGGTATTCAGCTTGAGCGCGACGCTGGTTCTGGGCACGGAGCGACCGCCTTCCACCTCGATGGCCGCGATCCGGAAACGCTCGGCCTTGGCGCCGCGCATGCGCTCCAGGCGCACCCGCAACACCGCGCCCTGGTTGTAGACGACATCGCGCGCCTTGTCGTCGGCGAAGTCGAGCACATAGAGCGGCGCGGCGACCCAGCGCTCGGCGGCGAGTTGGCGATAGCCGATGTGCATGACCCCGTTCATCTCGATCGGCGTGTCCGGCAACTGATAGTCCGGGTCGTCGAGGTCGACGTCGCTGAAGAAGACGTCGTCGGCCTTGATCATCAGGTTGCGGTCCAGCGGTCCCAGATAGCGCACGGTGCTGTAGCTGCGGAAGTCATTGGCGCGGAAAAAGAAGTTGGGCAGCCGGCCCTGGCCCAGCACGCACAGCATGGCGCCAACGGCGGCAGTGGTCTTGGGGTCTTTGATGCGGCCGCGACGGTTGAACGGGTACCAGGCGCCGGTGCGGTAGTCCTGCATCGGCAGGATGCGATCCGGCGGCAGCGCGAGCAGGGCGCGGAACAGGTCCTGGACGCCGGGCAGGCGCGACGGCCGCCCGGTCAGCAGCAAGCGGTCGCAGTCGTACAGGTGCACGATTTCGCACAGGGACTTGACCGCACGCACCAATTCCAGCTTGTCGTCGAGGAACAGCCGATGGATACGGGCGAGGTCGATGGGCACCGGCAGGTCCAGCAGGCTGAAGGCGCCGACGGCCCCGTCGGTGGCATCGCGCACGCCCTTGGCGACCCAGCTGAGGACCGAAATGGTCGGACCTTCGGGGCTGCTCTCGGCGACCAGCTCGCCGAGTGTGGCGATGCGGGTCTCGCTGCCGATGAGCGGATCGTAGCCCTCGTAGGCACGCTGTACCGACAGGCCCGCGGGGTAGAGCACCTGGAGCGCGAGCTGTTGGCGCTGCACGCCTTCCTGCACGTCCAGCGGATCGCTGCCGATGAGGCGCGAGAGCAGGGCGTCCGGGTCGTCCACGCCGACCTGGGCCATGGCCTGCTTCAACGCCGGGACGATGCTGTGGTTGACGATCTCCAGCAGGATGTCGTCGCCGGCCACCTTGAAGCCGTCGCGAAAGCGCTGTTTGGGCACGATGGTGCGCGTGGCGCTTGCCTGACCGCCTTCGAGCCGATAGTCGTTGATGACCAGATCGGTGGTGCCGCCGCCGATATCGACCGTGGCGATGCGCAGGCAATCGCGCTCGTCGCGGCGGCGTGACGCGCGTCCGTGCCGAAACAGCTCCTCCGCGCGACCGGCAAAGGTGTTCTGGATCTCGCTGTACAGATAGACCGCTTGGCAGCAGGTGGCCTCGTCCCAGCGGACCTCGACGCGCGGAAACGGCGGCCAGGCCAGGTCGCCGCCAGGTCCATCGATGGGATCATCCTCCGGATGCCAGCCGAGCCCCTTCCACACCACGCCTAGCGCCTCTTGCATGCGCTGGGCGAAGATCTCGCGCTCCTGCT
This sequence comes from uncultured Gammaproteobacteria bacterium, assembly GCA_963698775.1. Taxonomy (GTDB): domain Bacteria; phylum Pseudomonadota; class Gammaproteobacteria; order Chromatiales; family Chromatiaceae; genus Thiohalocapsa. Next base: position 21,610 of record CAVOSE010000032.1, on the reverse strand, counting down.
TGGGCATGGACGGCGGAATGGTCAGGATCAGCGTGCGCAGGTGGCGCGGCAGATCGGCGTTGGGCATGCGCAGGCGCTGGGCCGGGCTGTTGACCTGCCCTAGCGCCTGGGTCAGCACCTCGGCGAGCATGAACATCATCATCGAGCTGCGGGCGTAGTGCGGCATGAACACCGGCATGCGCTCGGACTCGGGCAACTCGTAGAGCGGCGTGCCGATCTCGTTGATCAGATTGCACAGCGGCGCGGCGGTGGCCATGGGTTCGATCTCGGTGCGCACATAGGCGCTGTTGAAGCGCCAGCCGGTCTCGAAGCGATCCTCGTCCCACAGATAGCGTTTCGGACTGGAGATGCCGGTGGCGCCCTCGGTGCCGCGTCGGCGTCCGGCCAGACGCGCCGCCTCCGGGCCGATGCGCGCGATGGTGGGCCAGAGGAAGGCGCCGGCGCGCCCGCTCTTGTGCGCCCAGTGCTCCTTGCCGAAGGTGGCTTGCGCCAGCTCGACGCGGCTCTCGAAGGGTTCGCTGTAGATGCGATGGGGCTGGGTCAGGTCGCGCAGGGCGAGCTCGTAGCGCCGGCCGAGGGCGTCGCCCTCGGTGGCGTGCTGTTCGATCAGGATGCCGCAGGTGCGCGAGTTGCCCACGTCCAGCACCATGTCGACCGGCACCGCCTGGTGGACCTCGTCCGGGCTGTTGCCCAGCAGCTTGATCTCGGGGATGCGGACATGGGCGCCGATGATGGCGAGCAGGTTCAGATAATGCGCGTGATGGACCAGCGCTCGCGTTCGGCCTCCAGATCCTCCGGCGGCAGCCGCAGCACCGGACCCGCTCGCTCGGTGAAGACCTCCTCGATCCAGCCCGCCACCCAGGGCAGTTCCGGAAACCAGCCGATCTCGTCGGCGCGATGCGCAAAGGCGTAGGAGACACCGGACGCGACATCGGCATCGGTCGGCGCCAGGTATTTGATGTCGTCGTCATCGGCGAAGACGCGGGTATCGATGGCCAGCGTGAGCCGATGGGTGTCGCCCGTGTCCGCCGTCTCTTCCTCCGTCAGGGCCACCAGGCGTGCCCGCGCCCAGGTCTCGGGCCCGGGCGCGAAGCGGCGCGGGGGATTCATCCGCAGCAGCGGCATCGGTAGCCAGAGCCCGTCGAGCAACTGCGCCGACTCGTCCACCGGCACGCTGAGCTGAGACTTGAGCGGCACGCCCGGCTGGTCCGGCCAATAGTGCTGATCGTTGCGTTCGTCGTAGATCAGCCGCGCCAGTGACTGATTGCTGTCCTGGCGAATGAACTCGCCGGCGGGCTCCTTACGCAGGGCCAACCGCAGACCAAAATCGAGAAACTGAACACCGCTGTCGGCGATGAGCGTGACCTTGTGTTCGAAGTCGATGGGTTTGGCCAGCATGGCGTTGGTTCCGGCGTGGTCGGGTCGGTTTCGGGTGACTGTCCGCGCCGGTCGATCCGTTGCGCGAACCCTGTGCGTCAATCTGCGCGCTGCTCCATGTAGATCGGGAAGGTCGAGCCGTCCGCATAGCGGCCGACGCAGCGCGCCTTGCCGTCGGCCCGTGGGGTGCAGTCGATCTGGGGGCGGCCGAAATTGGTGCCGTCGGCGCAGATGATCTCGGACTTGCTGTCCACCACCAGCCGCCCGTCCCGGACTTGGGCGCCCGCGCCGCTTTCGCAGGCGCTGCCGTCGCGGCGGGTCAGGCGGATCTTGCCGGCGCCGTCTTTGAGTTGGTAGTCGAGCTGGACGGGGCTCCCGTCTTTTGGGTCGGATAGCGTGGTCGATGTGCGCCAGCTACTGTTGAGCAGGCGCTCTGGCGGGATGCGCACCGGGGGGGCGCTGTCGGTCCGTTTCGGACCTGCGCCGGTTTCGGCGCCTGCCGCAGGCGCGGGACCAGATTCTGCTCCAGCCGCGGCGGCGGTCGGATCAACGTCCCCAGCCCGATCGATGGATTCGTCGGCATTCGGGGAGGAGGGTGCCTCAGCGGCGCTGGCGCTTGGGTCGACCTCGTCGGCCGCCTTGGTCTCTGCCGTTGTCTCCGCCTCAGTCGCCTCAGTCGCCGCGGCATCCGAGGATGCTTCAGGATCGACCGCGGCTTGATCTGCGGCGCCAGTCTCGTCGGTGCTGTCTGGTTCGGAGTCTGTTGCCGTTTCTGAGCCGGCTTCTGGGCTGGATTCTGAAGCGGCATCCGGTTCCGGCTGACCTGCGATGTCGGCTTCGGCGGCGAGCGCCTCATCGCCGGTGGCATCGACGGGCGCCTCGGTGTCGACAATTCCCTCGGCAATGTCGTCTTCTGCTACCACGCCCTCACCGCTGGGCCCCACTGGCAGCTCGGCCTCCGTATCGACTCCGTCAACAGCCGAGTCAATAGCGGCATCGCCGACGAGCGTATCAGTGCTGCCGTCCGTCGCGATGGCATCGAGCAGGGCTTCGTCGGTGCCTTCGGCGTCGATCCGGTCGGTATCGGTGACCGCGGTGTCGCGACGCCCGATCAGCGTGTCATTGTCGATTCGCCCCCCTTCGTTGCCCCGCACGAGCACGCGATCCCGCGCCGTTGTTACCTGGTCTATGGACGGGCCCCTGTCGCTGGCTGGCTCCGCTGTTGGTTCGTCGAGTGGATCGCCGGTGAGGTCGCCGTTCACATCGGCCGCGCTGGGGTCGGCAGGCGGCTCATTGCCGGTCAGTTGGCGCGTCTCGTCGCTGGTCGTTGCCTGCTCCGAGTTGATTGACTTCGACGGAAACTCGCAGCCGCGCAATCCGAGCAGCGCCAGCAACAGCAGCAACAGGAGCAAGAGACCGATCAGGGGCCAAAGCCACCAAGCGCGGGATCGCGCCGGTGATGGGCCCGTTGCGGACGGCCCGGCCGCGGCCCGATGCGGGTCAAGGCTGCGCAGCGGGTCCGAACCCACCGCCGCGCGATCCTTGACGAAGCCCCAGAAGGTGAGCACCGGTTGTCCGTTGACCAGATGCACATCGTCCTCATCCGGAAACTGCATCACCTGCGCCAACAGCCGCCCGAACACCTGGCGTTCCGGAGAGGCCTCGGCCTCCATGTTGCGGCCCAGGTCCTGAATTTGCGTGCGCACCGTCAGCAGACGCTGCTGTGCGTCCTCGCGTTCGCTGTCGGTGGCGGCGCTCCACGGCACCACTCGCCCTGGCTTGGGCGCATACCAGTCAACAGCGTCGCCGTCTTCGTTGCGCTGGGGAATGGCGAAGGTGTCGGCCACCTCCGCCCCCAGCCGACGCGCAATGGCGGCGCGCAGCTGAGACGCGGCCAGGTAGACGGGATTACCGACCGCGCCCACCGCGTGAAAGGCGGTTAGGCTGCCGGATTTAAGCAGGGGCCCAGTCATGATGGTTTCCTGATCGGCGGGGTCGAACCCTCGGTTGTGAGACAGCGATGTCCGGCCATTGGGTGGCAGACGCGGCACGCGACCAATCGATGCAACGCTGATCCTCATCAGGGCGCTACGGGAAGCGCCAATTATCGTTGCGCCCCGTCTGGTGGGTCGATTATCTCAGATTTGCCCGACGATACCCTGTCCCGTTCCTCGCAGCTGGGCAAGTAATCCCCGCCATCGAAATCGCTATCGGGATCGGGATCGCTATCGAAATCTATTCGGGGACATGTTTCGCCCTTCAGGTGGGGAAGGCATTCGGTAAAGCACGTCGATTTCGATCCCGATTTCGACCCCGAGCAGTTGAGACTGTGAAAGTATGGGTAAAACCGCGGATAAAGAGATTTGACCACGAAGCACACGAAGAGCACGAAGATAAATAAGATACCGAAATAAAATACTTTTCTCCTTCGTGTCCTTCGTGATCTTCGTGGTAGCAAGCATCTTTTGCGGTCGCTTCGCGATTACTCTCCCAGTCTCAAATGCTCGCGGTAACTTCAGCGAGAGGCTGGAATACTCGCCTAGTCTCCTCGCATGCTAACCGGTGCTCAACCGCCCCGACACTCCGCCGGCCCCATGACCTCTTCGGTCGCACGCTGCATCTGAGCGCTGAGTTCGGCGGCGTTGCCGGCTCGCAGCACGCGACCGCCGGTGGCGCTGGCGGCGCAATTGGCGCCGCCGATGCCGGCAATGTCGACGACGTTGATCTTGATCTGCGGCTGGCTGCGGGCGATGCGCGCGGCGGTGGCGCAGACATTGCCGCCGCAGGTGTCCTCGCCGTCGCTGATGACGGCGATGACGCCGGGTCGTGTCACGCCGTCCAGCATGGCCGCGGCCTGGGCGATGGCGCTGGCCAGCGGTGTATGTCCGCGGGGTTGCAGCGCGCCGAGCTGGCCAAGCAGGTTACCCCGACGGGCAGGCGGGTAGAAACCGGCGTTGGTGGCCCCGGGACAATCCTCGATCTTCACCAGACCCACGTCGACATCTCCAGGCAACTGGCTGACGATGCGCCGGCCGGCGTCTTTGGCGGCCTGCATGCGGCTCGGACCACTCGCGGCCTTCTCCGCGAGACCGCCGAGGATGCCGATGACGGCGCCGAGGGGCGTATCGCCCGCTTGTTGGAGTTGACGCAGGACGGCGGGTGTCGCGTTGATGCCGTGGCCCATGCTGCCGGAGGCGTCGAAGACCATGACCAGCTGCGGTGCCTCGCTGACCTTGCGTGTGCCCGGGCAGCGCTGCTTGGCGGGCGTGCTTTTGCCGGCCTTTGCGTCGGACGCCTGCGCTGTCTCGGAGCCCTGCGCTGGCTTCGGCTCGACGGCGACGGTTCGCTGGGCGCGGCGCGATCGTTCGGCTTCGGCCGCCGCCAAGGCGACCTGGCGACAATGCTGATTGGCCTGGGTGAGTTGCGTGACGATGCCACTGAACTGGCCGCTCCGGGCCGCCGTCGTCGGCAACGATGCCTGCAGGGCGCCGAGCCGCAGGCAGTCGTCGCCAGCGTCACTGATGCGCTGGCGCCAGTCGTCGGCATCCGCGCAGAGGGCGAGCTCGCCCTTTAGCGTCTCGTTCAATGCGGACAACTGGCCGTCAGGGGCGCCCGCGGTCTTGAGGCGGGGCGCGAACTCGGCCAGCGCGTCACAGTTGCCGGAGGCTGCCGCCAACTCCGCCCGCAGCCGTTCGGCCAGATCGCAGAGTCGGGTGTCGCCGGCGATGCGCTGGCGGAGTTGGAGAAAGATCGGGTTGCTGGGATGCGCGTCGCGGATCTTCTCGGCCAGGTCAGCGAGCCGGCCGCAGTCCTGACCCGCATCACGCAGCGACTGTTCCAGCGAGTCCAGGGCGCGGCATTGCTCCAGGGCCTGGTCCAGGCGCTGGCGCACCGGCAGCAGCGGCGGCAGGGCCATTTCGTCGCCCTGCATCCGATCGCCCAGTGCCTTGAGACGCGTGCAGTCCATTTGCGCGTCGATCAGGTCGCGGCTGAAGGCATCGGCCTGGGCGCAGCGTGCCAATTCCGCGTCCAGACGCTCGCGCACGGGCAGCAGTGGTGCGCGGGATGTATCGAGCTCGGCCAGACGTCCGTCCAGGCGCAGCAACAGCTCGCATTGGGCGCTCGCGGCGACGAGCTCGTCGGTCAGGGCCTCGGCGTTGACGCAGAGCGCACGTTCGGCCTCGATGCGCGACTGTAACCGCGCCAAGGGCTCGGGCGGGTCGTCCCCGTGCTCAGCGGCTGCGCCGGCGGCGGCTGAGCTCGGTCGGCATCGCGTTCTCCAGCGCGGCGAGCGCTTCGCAGTTGCCCAGCTCTTGCTCGAAGCGGGCGGTGAGCCGGGTGGCCTGGTCGCAGACGGCGAGCCGTTGATCGATACGGCCGGACAATCCGGGCATGGGCGGGCGTTCCAGGTCGAGCGTCGAACGCTGGGACGGCAGCGCAGCGATCGCGGTGCAGTCCCAGCCGGCGGCGCTGATTGCCGTCTCCAGGGCCGCTGCTTGTGCGCAATGCTGCTGCTCGGCGTTGATCCGACGGCGTAGATCATCCAGGCGACCATCGGGGGCGAACTGTTGAAGGCGATGCTCTAGGACCGCGAGCTGGTCCGGGTCCGTGCAGGCACTCGCCAAGACCTCGGCGATGTCGTTACGCAGGGTTTGCTCGCGCCCCTGCGTCCAGGCGTACCAGCCCGCAACGGCCAGCGCCACGAGGGTCAGCGACGCCAGGGTGAGCCCCGACAGCCAGCGGCGCCGGTTGCCCCGAGCACTGGCCTGGGTTGGTGTGGCGAGGCGCCCGCGCCCGCTGGTGCGCACGAACCCCCAAAGGGTCAGGACGGGTTCGTCACCCACGGCGAAGACGTGCTCGTCGCCGGGGTAATGGGTTGCGGCGCGCAGTGCGTCCGCAAGGTCTTCCGAGCCACGCACCCGACGCGGCAACTCGTCGGCCAGGCGCTGCAGGGACTTGAGCCGATCCGTGAGCTTGTCGCGGACGACGGCCCGCCGTTCGGGGGGTAGGGACGCGAGCGGCGCCGGCTGTCCGGCAAGGTCGCTGTACCAGTCCACCGTGGCGCCGTCTTCGGCGGGAACCGGCAGCGCGAGTAGCGAGGCGGTAATCGCCGGCAGATGGCGCCGAATCGTGGCCGTCAGCTCGCGATGCAGACCTTCCAGTCCGGCGAAGTCCGCGGTCAGCAGGCGGTAGTCGCCCACATCGACACGCGCGATCCTCAGTGAGGGTTGCACGGCTTCCTTCCTCTCGATTCAGTTTCGATGTGGGTCCGATTTCTGACTGCGTTCCGGGCGCTGTCGGCCCGACTTGAGGCCCGCACCGCGGGCATTCCGAGCCGGCGCCGGCCGATACGCCGGTCGGCGGTCCGGTCCCTGCGTCAGTCGTAAACGCCGCTGTCCAGCTCCTGTTGCAGCAGCGCGACCTTGTTAGCGAGCGCGTCGCGCTCGGCGCGCTTGCCTGCCTCCCGTGCCGCCATGTCCTCGTCGATCTGGCGCACGCGGGTCTTCAGGGCCGGGTTGCTGCTGGTCGCCGCGGCCAGGCTCTGCTTGATCTGACGCCAGTTCGCATCGGCGCGCGCATAGGCGGCTCGTTGGGCGTTCAGATCGGAGCGCACCGACGTCTGTTCCGCCTCGAGGTCGGCCAACAGGTTCTTGAAGGCGCGGTTGCGGCTCTGCTCCGACGCGAGCGTCGATGCCAGGCCGCGCTGGCGCTCACGATAGGCCCCGGAAGCCAGGCAGCTGGTGTTATTGAAGAAGTCCGCCCGCGTCGGATCGCAAGCCCCTGTTGTCGTGGCGCAACCGGTGATGCCCGTGGATAGGCCGGCAGCGATGAGCGCGATCAGCATCAGCGGGAGTGGTTTCATGGTATCCATCGATATTCGTCCATTTAGGGTTCCACTAGAGTGCCGCTAAGGTTCCATTAGGGTTGCGGTACGAGTCCGTCAGGCGGCGGCCGGGGTCGCGGCGATCTCGCGGTCGATCAGTGCCGCCTCCGCCTCCAGTGAAGCGATCTGCTTCTTGAGGGTGCCGATCTCTGAATCCAGCTTCACGGTATTGGCGCCGGCCTGCTGCTCGACCTGTGAGATATCGACCCACTCTTGCTGCTTCTCCTTGGCATCGTTGATCTGGTTGGCGAGCAAGCTGCGATTCTCCCTCACTCGCGCGAGCTCGGCGCGTGCCTGAGCAGAGGAAATTTGTTTATCGCGCAAGTTGGCCTTGACCTGGGCAATCTTGCGCTTGTCTTCCGCGATCACGGTCCGGTTGAGTTCGATGAGGCGGGCGAGCTGTTGGTTGTCCTTGCGCACATCCGCGATCATCGCGTTCATGCGTGCCTCGTTGTCCCGATACTGGCCGCGCTTGTTTTGGACGTAGGCATTGGCGCCGACACCTGCGGCACAGCCGCCGGCCGCGCCGAGCGCCAAGGCCCGGTTGCGATTGCGATTGTCATTGCTGTTGTGGGTCGCGAGCAAGCCGATCAACGCTCCCGCGACGGCCCCGGCCAGACAGCCCTGAGCGGAGGTCTTGCTGAACAGGCTCGATTCCTGGCGCAGTTGCTTCTCGGCCGGTGTGTAGGCGGTTCGGGTGCTGCTGGCACTTCTGCCCGAGCTATCCATCGTCGTCGCACATCCGCTCAAGGCGGCGATCAGGGCGACCGTCGCGGCGGAGTTGAGCAGGATTGTTCGTGGTCTCTTCGCTTGCATCTGTCGCATCTTCAGCTTCTCGCTATCGTTTGCGCCGCTATGCCAGGCAGTCGCCGCTTCGGCGGCTTGATCCAAGTCGATCTTCGCCTACTTCACACGACCTCGCGTAAGTAGAGGACTCATTTCGCGAGACCTCCCTAGTCTAGTCCGACTGCAGTTTGCGGCCAACCGTCTTGCAGGCGTCGAGCCAGTCCTCGCGGCGCACGCGACCGCTGCGGGCGTAGTCCCTGACCTGCGCGAGAAAGCGGGTCGGATAGGCGTCGAAGGAGCCGTGGCCGCGGCCGGCGATCTCGGCCTTGAGTCCGGTCAGTTCGGCATCGAGCACCGCGAGGTCGTCCGGATAGGTGCGGGCGGCGCGAATGACGGTATCGGCGTAGAAGCCGACGTTGAACGCGAACGCCTCGCGTTCGCCGTCCAGGCGTTTTGCCAACGCTTGGCAACGCGGTGCATCGGCGCCGCTGCCCTTGATGCACAGGGCCAATCGCTCGTTTCGCAGATCCAGGTTCTGGCCCTCATCGGCCAGCTTTTGGCAGAGCAGGCCGCCGAACCGCAGCGCCTCGCGGGCGCTGCGGGCGCGCTGCTCATAGAGCCGCTCGGCATTGGCGGCGACGACGCCGCGCAGGCGTTCCAGGCGCTGTTGCATGGCCTGCTCCGGCGCGGCCCGCGCCAGATGGCTGAGTTCCATGACGGGGTCTTCGAAGGCCTGGTCGCTGAGCTCTGGTTGCGGCGGTCTGGTCGCTGTCGGCGACTCTGGTTCCGCCTCGGACACTGGCTCGGACACTGGCTCGGACACTGGCTCAGATACCGGCTCAGACAGAGGCGTTGCCGGCGGGGCGCTCACCCCGTCCGCGCGCACCGTGTCGGTGCCAAGCCGCGACCAGGCCGCGCGCACCGCTTCGAGCCGCTGGGCCGAAGTCAGCACAGGCGCAGATAACAACACCCGAAAGCCAGTGTCGGCGGTGGCGACGGCCCCGCGATCGTCGTACAGGGGTACCTCCCGGCGCAGCGACGCACGTACCTCACCGCGACTGGAATGAACGCTCCCCCCACGCACCACGTAGCCGCCAGGCTGTCCATGGGCTCGATCCAGTCGTTGCAGTCGAAACGGCTCCAGGGTGATTTCTTCGACGTTGCCGAGGATGTCATGGAGTCCGACGGGGTTGGCGGCGAGCACGCCGATGGGTCGAACCCGACCTTCGGCGCTCTCGTTGAACCAGACGTGGCGTTCCATGCCGTCTACCATCGGGTAATGAAGCTCACGGAAGTCGGCTGGGGTGACCCGGTCTCCGCCGCGAGCCGCGTATTCCCACTCCACCTCGGTCGGCAGTCGCACGAACGCGGGCTCGCCGTCCGTCCGCGGCAGGCAGACTGGGTTTGCGCCCGCACAGTCGGGCAAAGACTGGGCCCGCTCCCGGAGCCAGAGCGACCAGCGATGTGCAAAGCCCATGGCGTCATGCCAGCTGACGTTGGTCTGGGGCAGCCGCCCTGCGCCGGTGACCTTCGGGCACGGTGCGTCATCCGCCGCGGCCATCATCGCCTGATACTGCAGGCTGGTGACCTCGTACTTGCCGATCAACAGTCGACGCTCGTTGGGATTTGCGTCAGTCTCCAGGCCATCGGCGTCGAAGCTGCCGGCGACATGGGCGACTCGGCGATATTCCGCGTAGCCGATGTCCTCGACATCGCTGCCGAGTTCGACGGCCTTGTCGCGCAATGGGTTTTCGCCGCTCAACGCACCGCCATCGCCTTCGGTGCCCATGGATCGAAAAGCCATCGCGCCACCGCAGGGCATGGGAAGCAACAAATCGTCGTCGGCCGGTTGCGGGTTGTAGAGCGTCTCTTTCCACTCCACACCGTCGCCCGCCGCGTCCGCGGCGACCGAGATCGAGCCCGAAACCGAGATGGCGAGCAGACCGAGCAGGGTCATCGGCCAGCGAACGCGCGTGTTTCTAGAGTGCCGATTCACGTAGTCCCTCCGCCGGTGTGACCCGCGCCGCGCGCCAGGCGGCCGCGCTGGCGGACAGTACCGCGATGAACAACATCCAGCCGCAGGCCGTCGCGATGTCGCCGACTCCGAGGCGGCTCACATAGCCATCGGGCCCCAGGTTGTCCCCGAGTACACCGTTGAACACGCCGGCGCCGATGACGAATACGGCCAACGCCAGCACCAGACCCGCCGCCGAGACCACGATTGCCTGCAGCACCGGCAGCGCCGCGACGGCCAGATTGCCAAATCCGAACAGCCGCAACATGGCGGATGCGCGTCGTTTGCGCTCCACGTTGACCCAGAGCGCGCCGCCAAGAGCCAGCGCACAACCGGCACCTCCGATGATGGCGATCACCCGAAACAGAAAGGAGAGCGTGCGATCGAGCGCCTGCATGGTGGCGATGCGCTCTGCCTGGGTGCGCACTTCGATGCCCTGATCACGCATGGTCGCGGCCAGACCGGCCACCGAGTCCAGATCCCGTGCATAGACCCGGGCATTGGCGAACAGCGCCCGCCGCTCTGCATAATCCGGTGTGATGCGGCTGCCCGGCGGCAGATCGAGCACACCGTCCCGATAGTCCTCCATCGCCACCAACAGCGCTGGATGGGCAAACAGCGCGTCGCGGGCAAAGCGCTGTTCGGGCACGACGCCGAGCACGCGCAACACCAGGCGGGCGTGTTGGGGCTGGCCATCCAGGCTGCGTTTGATCACGGCCGCGACCGTGGGTCCTTTGTCGGCCTCGCCATCGGTATCCTTCGCCGCTTGTGGCGCAGCAGGGGACGCCAGGCCGAGCCGCTGCGCCAGCGTCCCGCTCACCAGGACTTCGTCAGGCCCTAGCGGCGCAGTCAGCTCGGCGGGCACCAAGGGATCGCCGGGACCAGTGGGCAGCAGTTCCACGCTGGGCACCAGGCGTTGTTCGGCGTCGAGCAGGTCGACGCTGGCGTTGATGGTGCGTGTCTTTGGGATTGCGAAGGCGACATCGTCGCGGGCGGCCATGGCGCTGAACCAGGTCCGGGGCAGTTGCGCGCTGCCGTAGACGATGATCTCGAGGTTGCGCGGATCGCTCACGAGGGTCTCGCGCAGATTGGTGATCACGCCGTTCTTGAGCCCTAGCAACAGCAGCAGCGGCGAGATGATGGCGGCTACGGTGAGCACGAACACCAGCGTCGTTCTGCGGTCGTGCCAGAGGTCCTTCCAGGCCAGGCGCCAGGTCTCGCCGGCGAGGCGTGCCGCGCCGCCCGCACGGATCGGCCGCGGCTCAATCATTCGGAACAGCCTCGAAGCGCGCACCGGCGCGGTCTTCGCTGAGTGCCTGCGCATCCAGCCGGCGCAGGCCCAGGGCGCGCACCCGTTCGTGTTCATGGGTGGCGATGACGACCGCGGTTCCGAGTTCGGCGGCCAGATCGAGCAGCAGGGTCAGCACGCGACCGGCCAGGCGCGGGTCGAGCGCCGACGTCGGTTCATCGGCCAGCAGCAGATCAGGGGCATGGGCCAGGGCGCGACCGATGGATACGCGCTGCTGTTGTCCCACCGAGAGCCGGCCTGGGAGCGCATCCAGCAATGCGCCAATCTCCAGGCGTTCGACCAGATGGCGCAGGTCCGCGCTGTCCTCCGGCAGGCCGAGCAGGCGGCGGTTGATGACCAGATTCTCGCGCACGGTCAGAAACGGTAACAGGCCGCCGGTCTGCATCACGAACCCGATGCCCGCGGCGCGCAGCCGCGCCAGCGAGCGCTGGGCATCGCGCCGCCAGAGTGCATCGATATCGATAGCGTCATCTTGACCGAGCCATAAGAACCGGGCACCGGGCCTGGGGGCGGCCACCAGCCCGAGCACCTCCAGTAGCGTGCTCTTGCCGCTGCCGCTGGCGCCGGTGAGCGCCAACACGTCGCCGCGGTGCAGCATGAGCCGAGGCAGGTCGACCCAGTACGCCTGGGTACCGTCGCCGCGCCGGCAGCGCAGATCCGTGATGTCGAGCAGCGGCAAACCGGCCAGAGCCGGATCGGGCCGCGCGGTGTCCGTTGCGCAGTCGCTGGCGTTCATGCGCGCCTGATGCTCATGTGATGGCCCGGTTCGGGTCAGGGCAGGTCGTGCAGCGGCACCGGGTAGACGTGCTCGCCGGGTGGGCCGCCCTCGGCCAGACTGACCCAGCGCGCGTTATCGGCGTTGTAGCGCTCGTAGAGCCTGAGCTTGGACTTGACGCGGTTGACGAAGTCGAGCTGGCGCTGTGTGCCCCACCGCGACCAGGTATCCAGGTCCACGCGCATCACATCGCTTTGATAGGGCAGGCCTTCGAGATATTCGCCCAACAGGCCCAGGTCAGCCAGGGATTGGGCATCGGCCCGATTGGCCAGATTGGGGTCGCGGGTGTACTGGGCCGCCAGCGAACGCAGGTTGTCGAAGAAGGCGTCAGGCTTCAGCATGCCGGCGTTGGCGGCATCGAGAACCTGCTTGAGGATGTTGTGCAGATCGCTCAACTGGCTCTTGGTCAGCAGCACCCGCGCATCGACGGTGCGCACGGTGGGGTTGGCTAAGTCGTGGTCGCTGATCCAGGCCTCGAAGACCTGCGGGGCAGCGGTCTTCTCCATCCGCCCCAGATAGGCAAGCTGCATGGCATACCCGAGGGACTCGGTGAGGCGTTTGATGCGGGCGACCTCTTTGTCGTCACCAGGATCGGTGGTCGGCTGGCTGGCTGCTTTTTCGATGATCGTCGGCCCTGGCGGATTGCCGCGCGCGGCTTGCTCGATCTGCTGCACCACTGAGTCCGCAAGCGCCTTCACGGAGTTGGTGTACGACTGGGCCGAGCCGGTGTCGACCGGAAAGTACAGCGAGTCCTGGATCGCCGGATTGACGGCGAGGGTACGATACTGGGTCTCGGCGGCGGCGTGATCGCCCTTGCCTTGCGGGGTTTTGAGGTGCAGTACGAACAGGCCGACATCCGCGGCCGCTGCCGCCGAGCGCACCTGCTCGGCACGCAGGCCCGTGCTGGAGTCATCCCCCTCCAAGGCGCCTGCATCGGTGATCAGGACCAAATAGCGTGCGCCGAAACGCTGCCAGGGGATCTCGTCCAGGGCCAAACTGACGCCGGCGTAAGGGTCTTCGTCGAAGCGATCGGTGGTGACCTTGGCCTCCGTCAGCGCACTGGCCTTGACCAAAAAATCCGCTGCCGAACTGACGTCTGCCGGGTCAACGAATAGCCGTGCCACGTACTCCAGCTGCTTGGCCCGGGTGGGATCGGCGCTCTTGGCGCGAAACGCGACGAGCCCAAAGGAGACGCGGTCGAGCAGCTCCGAGCGTTCGACGCGCCGATACACCTGTTGCACCGCCTCGCGTGCCTCGTCGATGTACTGCTGCATGGAGATGGTTGAGTCGATCACGAATACCACCGCGGCCCGGAAGCCCTGTAACTTGCGGACCTCGGAAGATGGCGGGGCGGAAGAGGGCGTAGCGAAGGCGGGCGTCGGCGCCGATGCGGGTTCCGAACCGGTCGTCGGTTTCGTTGCGGAGGACTGCGCCGGGGGCGGCTCGGTCTTGGTCACCGAGGCCACATGGAGACCGCGTAGGGTATAGCCAGCGTCGGTGAAGACCTCGTCGAAGCCTAGGATCGGTAGCAGGTAGAAGTTACCGTTGATATCGATGTGCCGATCCGGCTCGATGGCGACCACCCGCGGGTCGGTGCCGCCGTCGGCGATGCGGCGCGTCAGGGGCGCGATGGCCACCGCCGGATCTTCAGCGGTGATGAAGCCCTCAAGACTGTCCCAGGAATCGAAGAACAGGGCCCGCTCGCGTTGAGCGGCGGGATTGGTAAAGGCCACCGTCAGTTGCTGCCGCCAAGGTACGGTACGCGCCGCGTCGACCCAGCCGCTTACGGCCCCCTTGGTGTCGACGCCCACCTCTAGCCAGCGCTGTCCGTCCTGCTCGCGTTGGCCATAGACGTAATAGCGGGTGAAGGCGTCGATGAGTTGGCCTCCATCGGCACCGGGCTGCGTGACGAGCAGCGCACCGGGTCGCGTCAGCACGCGCTGGTGCAGGGTCTGCTTGCCCGGCTGCAACAGCGGCGTTCGCTCGGCGCCGAGGGCGCTCCCAAGCGCGACGGTCAACAGCAGTGCGAGGGTGGCGGGGAGTATGTTCGTCATGTCCGGTGACCTGTTCCAATGCCATGTCCCGCGAGGCGGACAGCGCTCAGACACATTAGCAGAAGCGCCGGCCCACTGTCATCGCACCGAAGCGGTTTGAGACGGCTACAATCACGACGATCAGGCGCCTGGAGGATCGCACCGTGGATACGACGCGCATCGCGAGTCTGCACTACCCTGACCTCGATGGGGTCACGGCGGATTCCGAACACCCGTGGTCTCGGCTCGACGAGATCCGTGTGCTGATTCGTCGTCATTTGCCCAAGGTGACGGCTTCGCTGTTCGCCCGCGCGCAGTCGGTGCCGGGGCACCCCGGGCGGATCGACTGGTACAGCGACCTGGCTGGCCATCCGGTGGCCTTCGACACGCTGTTGGACGAGCACCAGGCGCGGGTGATCGCGCTAGTGGATGATCGGCTGCGGAGCCTGCGGCAGCTCGCCGATGAGCTGGAGTCCGCGCCGACCCCAAATGCGGACATGGCTGGCCTGCTGCGGCGCGCCGCCCGTTACCCGCACGCAAGCTGTATCTACTTGCTGGACGGTGAGCCGGTGCTGACCTATTGGGGGCTCGAAACGCGGGGCCGCGGTCCCGTTGCCGAGCCGCCGGTGCCGCGCTCACGGCTTGATCGCTTGCGTCCGCTGTTGTTCTCAGCGCTGGCGCTGGTGCTGCTGGGTGGGTTGGGCTTCGGCCTCTGGAGCTGGTGGCAAGCCGGGTTGCAGACCAAGCTTCGGGCCGACCTGGATGCCGGCCTGGCGCTGCACTGTACGCCAACCGCCCTGCTCGAAGATCTACAGGCGCGTCTGGATCGCATCGATCCGGATGGCGAGCGTTTTCCCGCCCTGCGTCTGGATACCGAGCGCGCGTTGAATCGTTGCGCCGATGCGGCGGATCTCGACGCGCGCGTCGTCGCCGCATGGGATGACTGTGCGCGCTTGCCAGAACTGGCCGACACCCTGGATTACTACGAGCTGACGGAACCGCCCTTTGCGGCGCTCAAATCTCGTTTGGACCGGCGCATGGCCGACTGTCGCCTGGCGGAGGATCTGCATCGGCGCCTTGCCGGCGCGGTTGGTGATTGCGAGGCCGTCATGGCCCTGGCGACCGAGCATCAGAACCTCACGGCGGACGACTATCCGCTGGCCGAGCCGATCATGGAGATCGCCGCGGAGTCGGCGGCCTGCCAGGTTGCGGCGGAAATGGGTCCACGCTTGGCGGCGGCCAACGGCGACTGTTGGGCGCTGCGGGAACTGGATCGCGATCTGGGGCAACGCATCGCGGGTGCGGCGGGCTCGATCGGCGTGAAGGATGACGATGCCGTGACTCGACTGGATCGATCAAGGGCGCCCCTCGCCGCCCTGGATGCGGAACTCGACGTCGGGCTCCGGCGCTGTGGTCTGGCGGATCACCTGACCGAGCGGTTTGCCGAGGGGCAGGGGGATTGCGTCGCGCTGTTTTCACTGCGCGAGACCCTGGCGCAGCAAGACACCGACGGCCCGCCATTCGACGGCATCATTCGCCGGCTCGACGAGTCGCTGAGCCAATGCGCGGCCCTCACCGAACTCGAGACCCGCTTTACGCAGGTTCAGGGCGCATGCGACCGGGTTGCCGATTTCAGCGGCGAGCTCGAGCGCTGGCGTGACAACCTGCGCTTCGCCGATATCCGCGCCCGCGTCGCCATCGAGCAGGGCATCTGCAAGCAGGCGGACGCCCTGACTGGCCGCATCGCGGACCTGGGTCTGGACTGCCCGCGACTGCGAGCAATGGCCGGCGAGGTGGCCGATCATCCCGGAACTCAGTTCGACCAGGTCCGGACCGCGTTCAAGGCCAAGCTCGCCCAATGCGATACCCGGGCGCGCTACGTGCGTCGGTTCGAGGCTGCCGGCAGTCATTGCGGGCGGCTGAAGGCCTTGGAACGGGACCTCCGCGACCAGACCGGTGCCTACCTCGATTCGGTCCGCGCACGCCTGGCTCAGGCGCTTAAACCCTGCCGCCCCAAGCCGAAGCCTAAACCGGTCGTCGCCAAGCCGCCGCGGGGTAGCGGCGCCTACGCGCTGAGCGGGCAATGCAGCGGCAATCTAGTGATCTCACCGGCGGGGGGATATCACGGTGATCGTGTGCGCCACACCGTCAGCATCGCTCCGCCTGTCAACGCCCGCATCGGCCGGGTCGTCTCGGACAACCGCGGCTGTAGGAATTGCCGCCTCACCAAGCGTAACGCGACCACCTGGAGTGTCGGGCTCTATTACAACTGCTCCGGCAGGGGCGATGTCCCTATCGCTTACAGCGCGTTCGACCGCAGCGGCAAGCTCGTTTGCAGCGGGCGTGGCGTTGCCCGATGTCTGGGCCGGCGTCGCTGACTCGGGCGCCCTTCGCGGTAGGCAGTGGTTGGCCCCGTGCGAGCAGCTTGCTCGGCTGGTTGGGGTTCTTCTCGGCACCGATGGCGCGGCCTGCGACCGCGTTGCATGGCGCACCCCGCCGCCCGTGCGGCCCGAACGAGATCGAAAGTGCCGGGGTCCTGGGCAGTCTGTTGTGGGGTTTTTCTTGCCATTTGTCATCTTTTCGTCATTATGGCGTCACGAGGAAGTAACATAACCGTCATATAGAAACCCCTCGCACGATCCCCGACATCGACCTCCGACGGGATCGGCTTCCCCCGATTCGACTGATGAATGGTGTCTTGCCACCGGCCGGATCGGTACCGCAACCAAAGGAGACCGCAATGACTGCGACCGATGCAGCCGCCCGTGACCCGGAGACGGGTCCGAATGAACTTTCCGGAGGCGATAAAGCCGACGGCAATGATGAACACCTGCTGATGGAACAAGAGGCGCTGTCTGTCGACGACATCGATGATCCCGCGACTGTCAGCAAGCCTCAGCGTGGGCGCAAAGCGCGCGCCAAGAAAGCCCCGCAGACCCCGGCCGTCGTCGGCAACAGCGGTCGCGACGCTGAGGAATACAAACTCAAACAGTCCAAGAAGCAGTCCGTGCGCAAGGGACCGCCGAACGACCTCACCGGGCCCATTGGTAAACTCAGCGGCGCCGACTACCTCGACCTGATCATGCCGCTCCATGTGGAGTTGCTGAAAATGCAAAACTGGGTCAAGGAACAAGGGCTGCGCGTGCTGGTGATCAACGAAGGTCGCGACGCGGCCGGCAAGGGCGGCACCATCAAGCGTTTCGTCGAACACATGAATCCGCGCGGTGCGCGAGTCGTCGCGCTGGACAAGCCCGGTGATCGGGAGCGGACGCAATGGTACTTCCAGCGCTACATCGCGCATCTACCGAGCGGCGGCGAGATCGTCTTCTTCGACCGCAGTTGGTACAACCGGGCAATGGTCGAACGGGTCATGGGCTTCTGTGGCGGCGCCGAGGTGAAGGAATTCCTGCGCTCGGTACCCGAACTCGAGCGGATGCTGATCCGTTCCGGCGTTCACCTGTTCAAGTTCTACTACTCGGTCAGCAAGGACGCACAGGCACGACGCTTTGGCAAGCGCGTCGACGACCCGCTGCGGCAGTGGAAGCTGAGTCCCGTCGATCAGGAGTCTCAGTTCAAATGGGACGAATACACCCGCGCGAAGGAAGACATGTTCTTCTTCACGTCCACCGCCGACAGTCCCTGGACCATCATCAAGTCCGATGATAAGAAGCGCGCGCGTCTCAACGCCATCCGCTTCCTGTTGAGCGAGATCGATTATCCAGACCGGCGCGACGACCTGTTGACCATCGACCGGCGCATCGTGCGCACGGTGCAGGACGAGACGGGTGTCGAAGACTGATTGACCGAGCGCAACGGGTCTGCGGCCTCCGTTTGAACAGTCGCAAAGAGCCTTGAGGCACTTATCCAGCGCCACTCCTCCGGCGTTGTCGCGGACGTAAGGCCAGGGTCGAGGCGTTTCCGACGCCCGGTTTGATGGCCCGTGTCGACCGGCAGAGCGACTAGCAGTTGGAGTCAGGCGTCTCAACGGAGTATCGTTGTCAAGCGCGGGGCCTCGGCAGAAATTCTAGCGCCTAGTTGGTTCTCGGGCTTCTGCCCAGGGTTGGGCAGAGGTCGCTGACCCGATGGGCCAAAACTGATGGGCCCGGTCAGCTTGCGCATTCCGCCAATTACAGATCACACCACGAGAGGATTAGGCATGAAAACATTCATCAGTACCCTTGGGCTCCTTGTCGGTCTCGGTTTCTCGGGATTTACCGTTGCCGATGACGGCGGCTGTGTTGTGCATTACGTGCGCACCGCATGCCAGGGACAAGAAGCGGAGTCCTTCAAGAAATGCGACGGGCAGGCCGAATGTGACAAGTCAAAGCCCGCGGATTCGGCGGAAGCCTGTGCTGCGGCAGCGCTGAAATCTTGTGACAACTCCCGGCTCGACATCACCAAGTACAAGGTCATCACCGCAAAATACAACGGTGAAGCGTTGACGGGCGGCTTCGACATGGAAGGCAACGCAGACCCGGCGGGAACCAATTTCTGCGACAAGGACCGACCCGATCTCAATCAGTGCGACTAGTCGACGCATTGCGCAGCGCCATAATCGACGCTGCGCAGGCCGTGGATATGGGCAGTTCGTCCACGGCCGGCATCCACAGGGACGAATGGGGCGTGCCTGGCGCCTAGACTGGGCTGCACAGAATCCTCAGCCGAGAAGGCGCGACGCTCTGATCTGCATGCCGTAAACTTCGCCACTGTCTGACAATCCCCGCTGGCTCGCCCAGCCACAGGAGTCCGCGATGGCCACCCCAGTCTATCTGATCCCAAAGCGCACCCGCGCCAACTGGACCCCAGCCCTCGAACCCCTGGATCTGGCGGAAGAGCCTGGCGTGGAACTACCACTGCTCGGCTACGTCAGCGCCGGCCGCCCGGTGGAGACACCTGAAGACAGCGACACCGTCACTGTGCCGAGCCATATGGCCCGCAAGGCGAGCTATGCGCTCCGGGTACGCGGCCACTCGATGACCGACGACCAGATTCAGGACGGCGACATCATTATCGTGGAGCAACGCCAGACGGCGGAAAACGGCGAAACGGTTGTCGCCCTGATCAATGGCGAGCGTGTGACGCTGAAGCGCTTCTATATCGAGGCCGACGGGATCCGTCTGCAGCCTGCCAACCCCGAGATGGATCCGATCTATCTTGGCCATGACGAGTTGGAGATCCTCGGTATCGTGACCGGCGTCGTGCGGGTCGCGGAGCGTAGTCGGCCTTTGTGAGCGCCGGTGCGGCAGAGCAGGCGGGCGTCAGCGCCAGTCAGCTGGTATGAGATGCGACAGAAATCACCCTAGCTGAGTAGCACGCCGGCAGCGGCACCGCCGGCGGCGAGGTGCGATGCCGCAAAGGTCATCAAGCCTTCACCACACCGCGAATGTGCACTTGGATTGCGCTCTGTCGCCCCGACTAAGGGGCGCAGTGTAGTAATCGATCACCAAGAGCATCATGCCCAAGCGTTATCCCATCCTAAGACCTCTGTTCGCCCTATGTGCGGCATTCTTCATGGCCGCCTGTGCTGCCGAGCCCGGGCCCACCTTGTCCGCCCCCGATGCCCTCGCCAAGGCGCGCGCTGGCGAGATTACTCTCATCGACATCCGCACGCCGCAGGAGTGGCGTCAGACCGGAATTGCTGAGGGGGCGTTGACCATCGATATGACGCGGAAGACCTTCGTGGACGAACTCCTGAACGCCGTGGATGGCGACAAGGATGCCCCCATTGCCATCATCTGTCGCACTGGAAACCGCACCACCTACACCCAGAAGGCGTTGCAACAGATCGGTTTCAGCAGCGTCTACAATGTCAAAGAAGGCATGGCCGGCAGCGGCGCGGGGCCCGGCTGGGTCCGGCGCGGTCTGCCGGTGGAAAGCTGCCAGACGTGCTGAGCCCTCGTCCAATGCAGTCGGATGCAGCCGAAGCGACGCAAGCCGGCGGCAAAAGGAAGTCCCGTGGCGAACGCCGCCGGTGCGAGTATCAGGTTGGAGAGTAGCAGAGGGGCGGCGAGTGGCCCGGGGACAGGGCGCGCGCATCGTGACGCTTAGCAGGCTGACTGTCGCCGCAAAGCTGCTGATCATGGCGACTGCCGCCACCATCAGACAAGCCGTGCCGAAAGGCCCTGCCGTTCAGCTAGCTAACGGCGGGCGGTCGATCAGCGGCACGAACGCAACGCCGAGAATAGTCGAGCTGGTCACCTGGTCATGCTCGTCTTTCGCGACCAGCATCAGCTCCTGCCGGCCGCCGGGTGCGCCGACCGGGATGGCCATCCGGCCGCCGGGACGGAGCTGGCCGATCAGCGCCTGAGGCACGTAGCCCGCGGCAGCGGTCACCATGATGCCGTCGTAGGGCGCGTGCTCCGGCCAGCCCTGGTAGCCGTTTGCGGTTCGCGTGACGACGTTCTCGTAGCCGAGCCGTGCCAACCGTTCCGCCGCAACGGCGCTCAGCGACGAGACCAGATCAATGCTATAGACTCTGGCGCACAGTAAGGAAAGGACCGCGGTCTGGTAGCCCGAGCCGGTGCCGATCTCGAGTACGCGATGGTTTGGTCGCGGTGCGATCAGATCCGTCATCAAGGCGACGATATAGGGCTGTGAGATGGTCTGCCCATGGCCGATCGGCAATGGGCGATTGGCGTAGGCTGATGCCTGCAGCTCGTCGGGTACGAAGGCATCGCGCGGCACCCGCGCCATAGCCTCCATCACGCGTGGGTCGAGAGCCTCCTTGCCGATCATGCGCCTGGTCAGCGCGACCTCGGCACGGATCTCGGCCAGCATTTGCGCGCTGCGTTCGTGGCGATGGCTGTCCATTAGACCCTGTCCTGTCTGAATGTCCGGTGTGGTTGCTCAATTGCCACCACCCGGCTTGCTGGCAACTCGATCGCGACATCGAAGCGTTGGGAGTTGATCAGCACGCGGCCCGCCTTGGTGGCTAAGGACTGCATTCTTGCACAAGACCAAGCATAGGCTACGCAACTGCACCAGAACAACGATGACGGGAAGGTGAGTAGCCTCGTGCCGCCAACCGGGGCTCCCAGTTGGTCGAACATGGCGCGTAAAGGAACGCCCAGTGTGCTGAGCCACCTCGGTTTACTCTGCAGGCTGGCGTCGACCCGCCGAAGTCAGATACGCCTCACAGGTCCGCTCCGCAAAGACATCTCCTCGCATGTCCCGCATGCAGTCCTCGTACCGCTCCATCAACTGAGAGCTGCCCTCCGGGGGCTGGTCTCGATTGACGGGAGCTGAAACCGAGCAGCCCGCCGAAGCGAGAGGGGCTATGATCATCAGGAGCTTAAGTTGCCACGAGGGCATTTTACGACCCTATTTCGCTGGAAGTACTTTCCACAACATGCACCCAGAGGGCGTGCCGTGGGCCGATTATCACTTGCAGTAGATCACGTGGAGTCATGAATTACTGCATCAACGCGATGAC
>CAVOSE010000031.1:0-46320 GCA_963698775.1 uncultured Gammaproteobacteria bacterium | reverse complement strand
ATTGGCACATGTTCCACGTGGAACAAAACACCTTTTCGTGTCTTTTCATCGCGCTGGCAGGGAGAAGATCCCACTTCCCCTGGAGAATTGTTACGGCCAGATAGCCACCGTCTTAGGTCGGCGCTGACAGCCAGCACTGGTAGGCACTTCGTGAAGATGTCGCGGGTACTCGCAAAGAATGCGATGCAGCCGCTACTTTCCGATACAGAATTCACCAAAGATACGCCCCAGCAAGTCGTCGGAGGTGAACTCGCCGGTGATCTCGCCAAGGCTGAGTTGCGCCTGGCGAAGGTCTTCCGCCATGAGTTCAGGGGTCCCGGCCAGGTCGAGGCTGTGCAGCGCAGCAGCCAGGTGGGAGCGGGTGCGATGCAGGGCGTCGAGGTGGCGGCGGCGCGCGCTGAAAGCGCCGCCGTCGTCTGCGCGGTAGCCGGCGCAGGCCTTTAGGTGATCGCGCAGGCTGTCGAGGCCGGCGCCGGTCTGTACCGAACAGGCGATTTCTACTGCGCCGTCCGAGGCTTGTTGGATGCCGGGCGCGCGCCCGCTGAGGTCGATCTTGTTTCGGAGCATCGTGACGGCGACGCCGTCAGGAAGGCTGTTGGGATCGAGCGCTGCCGCGTGTGGATCGGCGGCGTCGTCGATGATCCAGAGCACGCGATCGGCCTGGTCGATCTCGGAGCGTGCGCGGCGGATGCCTTCTCGCTCAATTGGGTCATCAGATTCGCGCAGGCCGGCGGTGTCGACAATATGCAAGGGTAGGCCGTCGATCTGGATGTCGGCGCGCAGGAGGTCGCGCGTGGTGCCGGGGATGGGGGTGACGATGGCGACGTCGGTACGCGATAGGGCGTTGAGGAGGCTGGATTTGCCTGCGTTGGGCGCGCCGGCGATGACGATGATCAGGCCATCGCGAACGCGCTCACCGCGATGCGCGTCGTCGAGCAGGGTTTGGGTCTGCTGGATGAGGTCGTTTAGGTCGCGGCGAATGTTGGAGTCGGCGATGAAGTCGATGTCTTCGTCAGGGAAGTCGAGGGCGGCCTCGACAAAGGCACGCAGGCGGGTGAGGTCGTTCAATAGATCCTGCACACGCTGAGACAGGGCGCCTTGGAGGGTGCGGGCGGCAAGTCGGGCCTGGACCGCCGTGGTGCTGTCGATGAGATCGGCGATGGCCTCGGCCTGGGCCAGGTCGATGCGTCCCTCAAGGAAGGCGCGTTCGCTGAATTCTCCGGGGCGGGCTGGCCGGGCGCCGAGTGTGAGCACGCGCTCCAGCAGGAGATCGAGCACGACCGGACCTCCGTGGCCTTGGAGTTCCAGCACGTCTTCGCCGGTGAAGGAGTGGGGAGCGGGAAAAAACAGGGCGATGCCGCGGTCGATGGTCTCGCCGGCGGCGTCGGTGAAGTCGCAATAGGTGGCGTGGCGCGGTGTCGGCACTTGGCCGAGCAGCGATTGGGCGATGTGGCGAGCGGAGGGTCCCGAGATACGGACAACGCCGATGCCGCCGCGGCCGGGGGCGGTGGCCACGGCGGCTATGCTGTCTCTGTGGGGCGCTGGGCTTTCGATCACGGCCCTGACCTCACGGGCAGGGCCACCTGACGGATGCCGTTCGCCTGGTCGCTCAGTTGCGGTGCTTGGCTGCTTCCGCTTGGTCGATGCGACGGGTGATGTGCCATTGCTGGGTGATGGACAGGAGGTTGTTGACGGTCCAGTACAGCACGAGGCCCGACGGGAAGAAGGCGAAGAACACCGTGAACACGAAGGGCAGGGCCATCATCACCTTGGCTTGGATGGGGTCGGGCGGCGGCGGGTTCAGCTTTTGCTGCACGAACATGGAGACGCCCATGATCAACGGTAGGACGTAGTAGGGGTCGGGCGCCGTGAGGTTATCCAGCCACAGGATGAAGGGTGCATGACGGAGTTCGACGCTTTCCAGTAGCACCCAGTAGAGGGCGATGAAGACGGGGATCTGGACCAGGATCGGCAGGCAGCCGCCGAGGGGATTGATCTTCTCCTTCTTGTACATCTCCATCATCGCTTGGTTCATGCGTTCCTTGTCGTCACCGTAGCGATCTTTCAGCGCTTGCATGCGCGGCGCCAGCTTGCGCATGTTCGCCATCGACTTGTAGCTGGTCTCCGACAGCTTGTAGAAGGCGAGCTTGATGAGGATGGTGAGGATGATGATTGCCCAGCCCCAGTTGCCGACCACGGAGTGGATGGTGCTCAGCAGCCAGTAGATAGGCTCCGCTAGAATGGTCAGCCAACCGTAATCGACCGCCAGTTCCAGTCCTGGCGCAATTTCCGCGAGCGTGTTCTGCAGCTTGGGACCGGCGAACAACAGGCTGTCAAAGACGTGGCTCGCCCCTGGCTGGACGGTGACCGCGGGCGAGTACATGCCGATGATGTAGCGGTCTCCGCCGACGGTCTTGGTATAAAAGGTCTGTTCTTCCTGGCGCGGTGGTATCCAGGCGGCCATGAAGTAGTGTTGAATCATCGCGATCCAGCCATCGACGATCTTGATGTCGAGGGGCTGTTTAGCGATGTCGTCGAACGACTCCTTCTTGTACTTCACCTCGGGGCCATAATAGACGCCACCGGTGTAGGTGTGGATGAAGCTGGACTTTTGCGGGTCGTACAGTTCGGTGCGCTGGAGTTGGTCGTAGTCGCGGACCGCCAGCGCCTCGCTGCCGCTGTTGAGGATCTCTTGCTCCGCGTGGATGACGTAGCTTCCGCGTTCGAAGCGATAGCGTTTGATCACCTCGATGCCGTCGTCGTTGGTCCAAGTCAACTCGACCGTCAAAGCATCGGCGTCCGGGGCCAGTTCATAGGACGACTGTTCGGCCGTGAAGGGCGACTTGTGCGTGGGCAACTGTCCATCGGCGCCGCCGAGTAGGCCAGACTGCGCGATGAACATGTTCGGCGGGCTGGGCTTGAGGAGGCGGAACTTGTCTTCGGGTCGCTCGGCTTGCGCGGCGTAATCCTTGAGCCACATGCTCTGGATGGTGCCGCCGCTGGTGGAGATCTCGGCGTGCACCACATCGGTGTCAACCGTGATGATGTCAGCGTTCGAGTCGGCGGCGCCGATCTCAGAAGTGGCGACGGATGGGTCAGCCGCGGTTAGCGCGGTGACCGGCGGCGCGTCGGGCGCATCGGCTGGCGTAGCGTCACTGGCTGCGCTTGGGCTGTCGGTTGGCTGCTCGTAGGCGGTGGGCGGGGGCTGGGTGGGACCGTAGTCTTGCAGCCAGGCCTGATAGATCAAGAACAGGACGGCGCCCAGGGAAAGGACGAGCATGAGCCGGATGTTATCCATGGTCACAGGATTTCCGTGAGTCGGGAACGGGGTCTAAACCGCCGGGATGCCATGGGTGGCAGCGCGACAGTCGGCGCAAGGCCATGAAGCCACCATGCAGTATCCCAAAGCGGTCGATAGCTTCGATGGCATACTGCGAGCAACTAGGGTAAAAGCGGCAATGGTTGCCGATGAACGGACTGACCAGAAGCTGGTAGCCGCGGATCAATACATGGGCGAGCCTACGCATGTGAGCTCTCGGATCTTCGTCCAGTGCTGTTGCAGTGAGCGGTGCAGAAGCTGGTTATCGACGCGGAGCACGGCAGGTCGACACATCACGACGATGTCGACGCGACAATGTGGCCAATGCTGGCGTCTAAAACTTTCGCGGATCAGCCGCTTGATGCGATTCCTGTCGACGGCCCTCGCGGCGCACTTCCGTGATACGGCAAGCCCGAGACGAGGCGACCGGGGGCCGGGCGCTTGGGCCGCCGAGTGGTTCTCATCGTCCGTTTCGTCCGGCACCCGAGCGAGGAGCGTAAAGAACCGATCCGACGATTTGATCGGATCTGCAAAGACGCGTCGGAACTGCGCCTCGCGTTGAAGGCGTTGGCGCCGGTGAAAAGGCGCTACGGCACTCGGGCTCGTGAGGGATGATGTCGAATCGCTCAGGGTACTAGGCGGGCGCGGCCTTTGGAGCGTCGGGCCTGAAGCACCTTGCGGCCGTTGCGGGTAGCGGCACGTGCGCGGAAGCCATGGGTGCGAGCGCGCTTCAGGCGGCTCGGGTTGAAGGTCTGTTTCACGGCGGAATTCCTTAAGTGGAGAAAGCAAGAATCGGTGGAGTGAGATGCTCGACGAGGCTCCCCATCAAGCGCTGAAAAAAGACCTCGAATGGTATCCCGGCGGAAGGCGCAGGTCAATGGCGACAGGCTGTCGGTTGGCGTTAATGGCTGTGGATAACTGGGCGTTACATGGCTAGACTGGGGTAGTCTCCACGTCTGTGAAACACGTGCATCGCTTGATGTCTGTCGCGGTGGGTTGTCCGTTTGGGCAAGCCATCGGGCGATGTGACGGGTTGCGTGCGGCGGGTGGAAGTGGCGACTGTTCGGCGTGACGGTTCGACGGTTACGCGGTCTGGTATTCGATGGCGGCGACACAGGGGTTAGACCACGATGGTGCAAGTTTGGGGGGAGTGTTCGAATCTCTTGAAGGAGGATTTGACGTCCGAGGAGTTCAATACCTGGATATTGCCGTTACAGGCTCAGGACGACGGCGATTGCATGCGCTTGTACGCGCCGAATCGCTTTGTGAAGGATTGGGTCAAGGAGCACTACGAGAACCAAATCTCGGTCTTGTGTGCTCAGGTCAGTGGGGGGCGCATTAAGCAAGCGAGCTTCGAGATCGGCTCCCTGAAGCCAGCGGGGGGTCAACGGGATTCCGGCTCCGGCCGCGACCAAGAAGAGCCGGTACGCGGTCGCTTGCTCGCATCCATGACACCGGAGGGCCTGGACAAACGTCGAGCGGACGGAAATCTCAATTCGGATTTCACGTTCGACACGTTTGTGGAAGGCAAGTCGAATCAGATTGCACGGGCGGCGTCCATACAGATCGGGCAACACCCCGGCCGAGACTACAATCCACTGTTCATCTATGGCGGCGTTGGGTTGGGTAAGACGCATTTGATGCATGCCGTCGGCAACATCATCCTCGAGACCAACCCCAGCGCGCTGGTTGTCTACGTGCATTCGGAACGATTCGTTTCAGACATGATCCGCTCGCTGCAGCACAACAAGATCGACGAGTTCAAGAAGCGCTACCGGCGGGTCAATGCGTTGTTGATCGATGATGTGCAGTTTTTCGGCAACAAGGATCGGTCGCAGGAAGAGTTTTTTCATACCTTCAACGCGTTGTTCGAGACCAAACAGCAGATTGTGCTCTCGAGCGACCGGTTTCCGAAGGAAGTCACCGGCCTCGAGGAGCGGTTGAAGTCCCGTTTCGGGTGGGGCCTGACGGTCGCCATCGAGCCTCCGGATTTAGAGACACGTGTAGCGATCCTTCACAGCAAGGCGTCGGCGATGGGGGTAGAGCTACCAGATGACGTGGCTTTTTTTGTTGCCAAGCGTATGCGGTCGAACATCCGTGAGTTGGAGGGTGCGCTGCGTCGTTTGGTAGCTAATTCACGGTTTATGGGCGCGCCGATCAATATGGAGTTTACCCGTACCGTCCTGCGGGACATGCTCGTCGCCCAAGACAAACAAGTCACGATTGAGAACATCCAGAAGATCGTCGCGAACTACTTCAAGATTCGTGTTGCGGACCTGGTGTCGCCGAAGCGCACGCGGAGCATTGCTCGTCCGCGACAGATTGCGATGGCGCTTGCCAAGGAGTTGACGAAGCACAGTCTTCCAGAGATCGGCGGTGCGTTTGGTGGCCGCGACCACAGCACAGTCATCCACGCGACTCGCAAGGTGGCGGCCCTTCGGGAGAGTGACCCACTCATAGAAGAAGACTACAAGAACCTGCTGCGCACCTTGACGTCCTGATCGGCTGGGGTGGATTCTCGCCTGTTTCGGATTTTCCCCGTTGCTATCAATCCCGGCCTATCATGGTCTGCGTCGGCGTGTTGATGGTCGCGAAGTAGCCTTGGGCCCTGCCCTGGAGGGCGGGATCTGTCGGCGAGGTGAGTGTGGGGGACGGTTGTTATGAATGTTAGGTTTCGGAGATTCTGGGCATGAACATCGAGATTCCACGATCGGAATTGGTTCCCGCGTTGGGGATGGTTTCAGGGGTCGTCGAACGGCGGCAGACTTTGCCGATCCTGGGTAATCTGCTGCTCAGTGCTAGCGAGGGGTCGCTGTTGATTCGGGGAACCGATCTGGAACTCGAGATCGCCACTCGGGTTGGCGTGGATATCGACGAGGAAGGCGAGGTGACGGTACCGGCGCGAAAGTTTGTGGATATCTGCCGCGCATTGCCGGAGGCAGCGCGCGTCCGGGTGCGTGCGGATCAGGAGCGGGCGCTGGTGTCGTCCGGGCGGAGTAGGTTTGCGTTGAGCACGCTTCCGGCTGGGGATTTCCCGTCGTTGGAACTTGGCGACATGGCGTTGGGCCTCGAGATGGGCGCGACAGTGTTAAAGCGCATGCTCGAAAAGACGGCGTTTGCGATGGCGCAACAGGACGTTCGTTACTATCTCAATGGCGTCATGCTTGAACTTGGGGCGCAGGAATTGACCGCCGTCGCGACGGATGGGCATCGCCTTGCGCGTATGGCGGTGTCGGTGGAGACGGGAGTGGTGGAGGAAGATGGAAAGCTACAGGTCATTTTGCCTGGAAAAACGGTGGTTGAACTGAAGCGCTTGCTTGGCTTGTATGAAGGTCCCGTCCGGGTGGAGTTGTCGGATCGCACACTCCAGGTCGCGTTGGGTGAGACTGTGCTGGTGTCAAAGCTTGTTGATGGGCGATATCCCGAGTATGGCCGGGTAATCCCAAAAGATCTCCCACGCAAGGCCGTGCTCGGTAAGGATCTCTTGCGCTCCGCGTTGCAACGCGCTGCGATTCTTTCGAGTGAAAAGTACAAGGGTGTTCGGGTCAGCTTTAATCCGGGCGCGTTGGGGTTGCAGGCGCACAACCCCGAGAAGGAGCAAGCAGATGATGAGATCGAGATGGACTACGAAGGAGAGCCCGTTGTGATTGGGTTCAACGTTGGGTATATCGTCGATGTGCTCCAAGCGGTCGATAAGGATCGCGTGGAGGTGCTGTTTCGGGATGCGGACAGTAGTGCCATTTGGCGCGGCGAGGGGGCCGACGACGAAACCTTTGTGATTATGCCTATGCGGCTGTGAAGGCTGCTCGGGGTGGTCAAGGTCGAGCGGCTGCGAGTATCGGGGTTTCGGAATCTGCGCTCGTTGGACTGCGGGTTTCCCGAAGGGGCTGTCTGGTTGGTGGGGCCGAATGGCGCCGGTAAGACGAGCTTTCTTGAGGCGATTTATGTCTTGAGTCGGGGGAGCAGTTTTCGCGGGCGGCGGCACGGCCCTCTGACGACGCGGGGGCTCAGTTGCTCCAGATTGGATTGCTGGCTATCGGATGGCGACGATACTTGGCAGCAACGATGGACAAGCGACAAGGGTAGAGATGGCGACGCGGGGAGGCCTAGTTTTCACGTTCGGTTGGTTGGCTCCGCAATGCACGCCTTGCTCGAGGGCGATCCTACGTTGCGGCGTCGGTTTGTCGATTGGAACCTGTTCCACGTGGAACCACGCTTCGGGGGCTTGCGGAAACGCTATCGACGCGTCGCGGCGCAACGAAACGCCTGGTTAAAGGTGGGCGGGCCGGGTCGAGCGGTTTGGGATCATGAGTATGCGGCTGTGCTGCAAGCGGTGGAAGTCTCGCGGCAACGGTTCTTCGAATTACTTCGAGCAGACTTTCTAGCGCTTGCGGAACCCTTCGAGGCCATGGGAACGGTTGTACCCCAGTGGCGGAGTTGCCTCGCGACGGGCATCGATGTGCGACGCTGGCTCGAGGAGCATCGGGCCGCCGATGTGGCGCGGGGGTATTCGTTTCTGTCTCCGTCGCGTTCAGACTTTTACCTGAGTAAAGACGGAACGGCTTGGGTTGGCTCACGGGGGCAAAACAAGCTAGCGGGCATCCTGCTGCAGCTCGCCGCCGATCGCGTGGTCTCGAGGTCGCTGTCGCAAAGGGCGGTTTGGCTTGTTGACGACCTTGGCGCGGAGCTCGACTTGGTGACTCAGTTGGCAGTATTGCCGCTGCTTCACGATGCGTCGGATCAATTGGTGGTCACGAGTCTCGCCATGCCTCCAGCTGCGTTTGAGTTGAACCACATGGCCGACGTGTTCCACGTGGAACAAGGTGCGCTTATCCCCAACGTCGCGCCTCGCGCCTCCCCTCAACCCCGGCATGATGCCCTGACCGACTAGCCTGCCCAGCGCCCATTCCCTCAACCGCTCGTGACCCAAAGCCATCAACCTGGGCGCGAAGCGGCCGCTATCCCTCGCTTTCGCGGTATAATCAAACGCTTTTCCATCCTGGCTAAGTGCCACCAAGCCTCAGGCGACGTCCCGGGGTCCGCGCAAAGGGATGCCCCACGCATGGATGGCTGCCTCCCCTGCGAGAACGGCTGGATGACTCAGTCGCAGCTACCTTACAAAAGGACACCGATACTCCGCATGACCTACGACTCTTCAAACATCAAAGTTCTTCGTGGCCTCGATGCAGTGCGCAAACGGCCAGGAATGTATATAGGCGACACCGACGATGGGACCGGACTCCATCATATGGTCTTCGAGGTGGTCGACAACTCGATTGATGAGGCGTTGGCGGGGCACTGCAAAGAGATCAGCGTGATACTGCACGCCGATGGGTCGGTGACGGTCACTGACGACGGCCGGGGCATCCCCGTTGACAATCACCCGGAGGAAAACCGTTCCGCGGCCGAGGTGATCATGACTGTGCTGCACGCTGGCGGTAAGTTCGATGACAACTCGTACAAGGTTTCGGGTGGACTTCACGGGGTTGGCGTGTCCGTCGTCAACGCCCTCTCGGAGCACCTGCACCTCCTAGTTGCCCGCGACGGTATCCAATATGAGCAAGAGTTCCGGCTTGGCGAGCCCCAGTACCCGCTCAGGGAAATCGGCGCCATCGAGGGAAGCGGCACGTCGATTCGATTCAAGCCATCGTCCCAGATCTTCACGGATCTTGAGTTTCACTACGACATCCTGGTCAAACGCCTGCGTGAACTCTCTTTTCTGAATTCAGGCGTCCGTATCCGGATCAAGGACGAGCGGACCAGTCGCGACGCAACCTTTGAGTACAAGGGGGGCATTCGGGCATTCGTCGAACACCTAAACCAGAACAAGTCGCCGATCCACCCCAATGCGTTCTACTTCAGTGCAGAGCGAGCGGATGTGACCGTCGAGGTCGCGCTGCAATGGAACGATTCCTACCAAGAGTCGATTTACTGTTATACGAACAATATTCCGCAGAAGGACGGTGGAACTCACCTTGCTGGATTCCGGGCTGGCCTGACACGCACGTTGAACCAGTACATCGAACGAGAAGGCATCGATAAGCACCAAAAAACCAAACCTGTCGGCGACGATGCGCGCGAGGGATTGACTGCAGTCCTGTCGGTTAAGGTGCCTGACCCGAAGTTTTCGTCGCAGACCAAGGACAAGTTGGTTTCTTCCGAAGTCAAGCCGACTGTCGAGTCTCTGCTCGTCGAAAACCTGTTTATGTTCCTGGAAGAGAACCCGGGAGACGCGAAGATCATCGCCAACAAGATGCTCGAAGCCGCGCGTGCCCGGGAAGCCGCGCGTAAGGCTCGGGAAATGACGCGGCGTAAAGGGGTCCTCGACGTTGCCGGTTTACCGGGCAAACTCGCGGATTGCCAAGAAAAGGATCCGGCAAATTCCGAATTGTTCATCGTCGAGGGTGACTCCGCGGGCGGTTCCGCAAAGCAAGGCCGTGATCGCGCCTTTCAGGCGATACTCCCTCTCAAGGGGAAAATACTCAACGTCGAAAAGGCGCGCTTTGACAAAATGCTGTCATCCGCCGAGGTAGGGACTCTTATCACAGCACTGGGCTGCGGGATCGGTCGTGAGGAGTACAACCCGGACAAGCTCCGTTATCACCGCATCATCATCATGACCGATGCGGACGTCGACGGCGCTCACATCCGGACCTTGTTGCTTACCTTCTTCTATCGTCAGATGCCTGAATTGATTGATCGAGGTTATGTTTACATTGCTCAACCGCCGTTGTACAAAGTCAAGCGCGGAAAGCAGGAGGACTACCTGCTCGACGACGTCGAGTTTGGCGCCTCGCTGATCAAGGCTGCTACCGATGGCGCGAAGCTATCGGTCGTGGCTGAAGCCCCACCGATGACCGATCTGGCGTTGGAAAGCCTGGTGCGCGACTACCAGATATTTCGCGCCATGATCACTCGGCTGTCGACCCGCCATGACCCGCTCTTCCTGGCGGAACTCGTCAATATGCCTCCGATGACTGCCGCGCTTCGGGTAGACCCAGAAGCCTTTATGCAATGGGCGACGCCATTGCAGGAGCGCTTGGCGGCGATGACTGGTCCTGCTGTCGACTTCGACATTCGCTACCGAGCTGCCGACGAAGATCATGCAGCGGGGATCGAATTGACCAAACTCGTCCACGGCATTCCCGAGACCCGATTCATCTCCTTTGATTTCTTCGACAACGCAGACTATGGGCGCATCGCGGCCTTGGCCGAGAAGCTCGACGGCCTCCTACAAAGCGGAGCGAGGGTGAGTCGTGGTGAGCGGGGGCAGGAGGTCGAGCGATTTGATCAGGCCTACGACTGGCTGATGTCCGAGGCAAAGCGCGGCTACCACATTCAGCGCTATAAGGGTCTTGGAGAGATGAACCCCGACCAATTGTGGGACACGACCATGGATCCGACAATGCGTCGTCTGCTCCGCGTCACGATCGAAGACGCGGTCGCCGCGGACCAAATCTTCACGACCCTGATGGGCGAACATGTGGAACCGCGGCGAGACTTTATCGAGCGTAACGCGCTAGAGGCCGAAAATATCGACATTTGATTGCCAGCAAGGAAGCGCGCTAAGACTGCCGCAGGTCGCTCGGCACCTGCGGCAGGCCACGAACGGCCTCGTCGATCCAGGTCTTGACCAAGGTGTTGATCTCTTTTGCCGAACGACCAGCGGGATCGATCGGGGGACCAATCACCATATCGATGCGTCCCGGCAGCTTGCGCAGTGCCCGCCGCTTCCAAAAGACGCCGGCATTATGGGCGATAGGTACAACCGGAGCCCCAGACTTTTCGGCGAGTAACGCACCGCCGATATTGAACGCAGCCGCCTCTCCAACGCCGACTCGGGTTCCTTCGGGGAAGACCAGGATCGATTGGCCCTGTTCGAGTTGCGCCTTGCCTTCATCTAACAGCTGCCGAATCGCCTTGCGTCCCGCTTTGCGATCGATTGCAATCGGCCGGAACGAACGCAGGGCTCCCCCAAAAAATGGAACCCGCATCAATTCCTGCTTCAAGACCCACGCCTGAGGGCGCGGGATGATGCCGGGGATCGCAATGGTTTCCCAGGCCGACTGATGCTTGGCCATCAGGATGCACGGCTCATGCGGTAGATTCTCGATGCCGACTATTCGATAGTCGAGGCGGCACAATCGCTTCAGCGCGCCGAGGGACACTCGCGACCAGCTGGCGGCAAGGCCTAGCAGTGACTCCCGCGTGATCCGTCGGCCAACTAGAATAATGACCACGGAATAGCCCACAACGGCGAAAACAAAAAACACCTGAAACAGCAAGGAGCGGAGCGTTGTCATGAGTGGACTAAGCGAGGATTGTGGCCACCGCGGCATCGAGGTCGTCGACGACGGTGACGCCGGTTAGATGTGACGGGAGCTGCGCGGATGCGAGACGTCCTTTGCCCGTCCGTACCAGAATGGGTTTTGCCCCGACGCTGAGCGCAGCCTCAAGGTCTCGCAGTGAGTCACCGATGACTGGGACGTCATGCAGGGTGGTGCCAAAGCGTTTTCCCAACGCAAGCAACAGTCCCGGGGCCGGCTTGCGGCATGCACAACCCGCGTCAGGACCATGCGGGCAGAACGCAACGGCGTCGATTCGACCCCCCACCGCAGCGACGCGATCCATCATGACGCCATGGATGCGGTTCAGGGTGTCGATGTCGAACAGACCCCTTGCGAGTCCCGACTGATTGGTCGCGACCGCGACGTTGAATCCTGCGTTGGTGAGCGCGGCAATCGCCTCGAGGCTCCCCGGGATGGGAATCCACTCGGCGGGCGACTTGATGTAAGCATCAGAGTCCGTATTGATCACGCCATCGCGATCGAGGATGACTAACCGCATCGTGCTGATCGCCCAGGTAGACTCATTTAGCGTTCGTCCCTGAACTCGGAGACGCGGATGCGGCCGTTGACCATGCGTGACTCACGGCCGTCGAGCTTTGCCATCTTGCCCCAGAAGGCCGCCTTCAGGTCGAAGTCCGCGGCGATGCCCGTGCCAATCAGCAGGATCAGCAAGTCTGCCACCTCTTCTGCCAACTGCTCGCGAGATCGCCCCTTCGTCACGCATTCCGAGATCTCGCCCAGCTCCTCGGCCATCAGCGCGACGCGATAGACCAACTCTTCCCCACCTGTTTCCGCAAACCGATGCTTGTGATGAAACGCCTGAACAGCGCGGAGCATCTCGTCGAAGGAGTCTGATGCTGTCATGGATTGGCGGCCTGCGCC
The DNA here is from genome assembly GCA_963698775.1 of uncultured Gammaproteobacteria bacterium. Taxonomy (GTDB): domain Bacteria; phylum Pseudomonadota; class Gammaproteobacteria; order Chromatiales; family Chromatiaceae; genus Thiohalocapsa. The sequence goes on along the minus strand of CAVOSE010000031.1, from coordinate 33,771 downwards.
CGCAGGTGCGAGATGTCGGCAACGGACAAGAACAAGGATTCCAGTGCCCGCAAGATGGCGATACGGTTCGCCCTGAGCCGGGGATCTTCATCCATGACCATGACGGCGTCGAAGAAGCCGTCGACGTCGTCGCGCAGTCCCGCGAGCGTATTCAGAACACCGGCATAGTCCTTCGCGGCCAGCAGGGGCGCGATGGTTGAACGCATGGCGTCGATACGTTCGGCTAATCGGCGCTCCGCCGGGTCGACCAGCAACGCGTCGACGATGGCGTCGGGCTCCGAGCCCTGTGGCATCTTCTTGAGGATATTGCGGATGCGCTTGTTCGCCGCCGCTAGCGCGGCCGCGGCTTCGAGTTCGCGGAACGCCGCCACCGCGAGAATGCGCCGATCCATGTCCGCTGGTATCGTGCCTCCGGCTGCGAGCACCGCGTCGACCACGTCGCCGCTGAGGCCACGGTCGCCGTAGTAGCCCGGCATCCGGTCGGAGATGTAGTCGAAGACCGCATCGACGACGCCGTCTGTCGCGATGTTGCCTTGGTATCCCATCGCTGCTGATGACAGCAGGGCCTTCAGATCGATGGGCAATGGCGTCTCTATCAGGATGCGCAGAACGCCGATTGCGGCGCGGCGGAGCCCATAGGGATCTTTGACGCCGGTGGGCCGTTGGCCGATCGCGAAGATGCCGATCAGCGTATCCAACTTGTCCGCCAGGGCAAGCGCCCGACCACACGCGGATTGGGGTAACTGGTCGCCGGCGTGCCGGGGCAGGTACTGCTCCTCCATTGCGGCCACGACACAAGCGTCTTCACCGTCATGCTGCGCGTAGTAGCGGCCCATTGTGCCTTGCAAACTGGCGAACTCTCCGACCATCAGCGTGACCAAGTCACACTTGCCCAGCAATGCCGCCCGCTCGGCAAGGTCGGCATCGTCACCAAGCTCGTCCGCGATGCCGCGGGCAAGCTGTCCGACGCGATGGGCCTTGTCCAGCACACTGCCTAGCTGATGCTGAAAAACGACCTGCCCGAGGGCGGATTGACGATCCGCGAGGGGCACTTTACGGTCCTGTTCCCAGAAGAACATCGCGTCCGCGAATCGGGGGCGGATCACTCGCTCGTTGCCGGCCCGTACCAGTTCCGGTTCTCGGCTTTCGATATTGCTGACCGTGATGAAATATGGAAGCAGTGTGCCGCTATCATCGAAGACCGGAAAATACTTCTGGTTCTTCTGCATGGTCTCGATCAAGACCTCCGGCGGGACCGCCAGGAAACGCTCATCGAACCGGCCCAACAGCGCCACGGGCCATTCGCACAACGCGGCCACCTCGTCGAGCAACGCGTCCGGCACCGATGCCCGCCCCTGTATCGATGCGGCAAGCGCGGTCACCTGGTCTCTGATGCGATCGCGTCTGACCTGGAAGCAGGGTTCTACGTAGGCCGCCCGCAGGCTCTCCGCATAGCTCGACGGCGACGCAATCGTGACGTCATCCGGATGGTGGAAGCGATGGCCACGAGAACGGTTGCCAATCTCGACACCGAGGATCTGTCCGGGTACCGCCTCGTTGCCACACAGCACGCAGACCCAGTGCAATGGCCGAACGAACTCCTCGTCGCCACTCCCCCAACGCATACGCTTCGGGATGGGCAACTGATCCAGGGCCCGAGCGACCATCTGGGGCAGCAGTGTTGTCAACGATTGCCCCTCGACCTGCTGGCGATAGACCAGCCAGACGCCCTTCGGGGTTTCTTCTTGCAAGAGATCCGCGACCTCGACACCGCAAGAGCGGGCGAACCCGGCGGCCGCCTTGGTCGGCGCCCCGGTCGCGTCGAATGCCGCGGCGAGCGCTGGGCCTCGACGAAGCGATTCTTTATCCGGCTGCCGCAGTGCCGCGTCCTGAACCAGCAGCGCCAACCGCCGCGGGCTGGCGAACAAGGAGATCGAGCCCAGCGTCAGGTCATGCTCGGCCAATTGCTTCGCGAACAACTCGCCGAAGGCCTCCGAGAGCCGCTTCAAGGCGGTGGGCGGCAGCTCCTCGGTACCGATCTCAATGAGTAGATCTTGTGTCTGCTCCATGCGATGAACCTCAGTGCTGCGGCAACATTGGAAAGCCGAGATTCTCCCGGCTGGCGTAATAGGTCTCGGCGACTGCGCGGGCCAGTGTTCGGACGCGCAGTATGAAGCGTTGGCGCTCGGTGACCGAGATCGCGCCCCGCGCGTCGAGCAGATTGAACAGATGGGAAGCCTTCAATACCTGTTCGTACGCCGGCAGCGCGAGATCCCTCTCAACCAATGCATTACTCTGCCGCTCGCAGACATCGAACTGGGCAAACAGCGCATCCACGTCGGCCAGTTCGAAATTGTAGGCCGATTGCTCGCGTTCATTTTGCAAATAGACGTCGCCGTAGGTGACTGGACCCGCCGGTGTCTGTGTCCAAATCAGATCGAAAACGCTTTCGACGCCTTGCAGGTACATGCAGATGCGTTCCAGACCGTAGGTGATCTCTCCGGTCACGGGGCGACACTCCAATCCACCTACTTGCTGGAAATAGGTGAACTGCGTGACCTCCATACCATTCAACCAGACCTCCCAGCCAAGGCCCCAGGCCCCCAGGGTCGGCGATTCCCAGTTGTCTTCAACGAAGCGGATATCGTGTACCAGCGGATCGATGCCCAGCATTCGCAGCGAGTCCAGGTACAGTTCCTGGATTTCCAACGGCGACGGTTTCAGCACGACCTGGTATTGATAATAATGTTGCAGCCGATTCGGGTTCTCGCCGTAGCGTCCGTCCGTCGGTCTGCGTGACGGTTGCACGTAGGCACAGTTCCAAGGCTCGGGGCCAATCGCCCGTAAGAAGGTGGACGGATGGAAGGTGCCGGCACCGACCTCCATATCGTAAGGCTGCATGATGACGCAGCCCCGCCCTGCCCAGAACTGCTGCAGTCTGAGTATCAGGTCCTGAAAACTGATCGGATTTGCGGTCGAAGAAGACAAAGCGAGCACCTGAGGGCCGTTCAAACCCCGCATTGTATCGACATCGGACGATCACCGGCCAGTCAAGTCGACCGTCACCCGACCGAATACCAGACCTGGCTAGGGCCCCCACCTGGCCTGGGGTATGACAGCAAGCATGCAAGGCACGCGGACAATCTGCAATGCAGGCGGATGGCCTATAATCCATGGCCCTACCATGAGCCACGCCGGAGCGAGTATCACAAGTGGAACAAGCGACCCGAGACGAGCGAGCCCGGGCGGTATCCCGCGCGACGGCGGTGGGTGCCCTATGGAATATCGTGTTGTCGGTGGTGAAGATCGTCACGGGGATCGTGGGACACTCTCATGCGTTGGTCGCCGATGGGATTCATTCCCTGTCCGATCTCGCGTCGGATGCGCTGGTCTGGTTCGCCGGTCGCAAGGCCGCCATGGCGCCGGACGAAAAGCACCCCTATGGCCACGGCCGCTACGAAACCATGGCGACCCTCGCCCTCGGCATCTTGTTGCTCGCCGTAGCCTTCGGCATCGGTTGGGATGCCATTCACCGGCTGTTTTCGCCCGAAGACCTGCTACAGCCTGAATTCATGACGCTGTATGCCGCACTCGCATCGATTCTGGTTAAGGAATGGCTGTATTGGTACACCCTCGCTTACGCGAAACGCGTGCGCTCAGACATGCTCCGTGCCAACGCCTGGCATCATCGCAGTGATGCCATTTCATCGATCGTGGTCCTGATCGGCATCGGCGGTACCCTTGCCGGTCTGCCCTATCTCGATGCCATCGCCTCGGTCGTTGTCGCCGTGATGATCGCAAAGATCGCGTGGGAGTTGGGGTGGAGTGCAATAAGCGAATTGGTCGACACGGGACTCGATGCCGAGCGCCTGGAGGTTGTACGGCAAGCCATCCGCGATGTTGGTGGGGTCCGCGATATCCACATGCTGCGTACGCGGACATTGGCTGGTCAGGCGTCCGCCGATGTGCACGTCCTTGTTGACCCATTCGTTAGCGTTTCGGAGGGCCATCTGATCAGTGTCATGGTGGAACAGAAGCTAAAGAAGGAAATCGACGAAATCACGGATGTGACCGTCCATATCGATCCGGAGGACGACAACGTTGCCCCGCCGACCATGCATTTGCCCACCCGTCGGCAAGCCCTGGAACGACTCGACACACGCTGGGCCGCCATTCCCGAGATTGCTAGCCGCAAGCGCGTCCTACTGCACTACTTGAATGGTAGTATCGAGGTCGACGTGTTCTTTCCGTTGCAGATGGCCCGCGGAGACGGTGCGGAACCCGAGGGGCTGCGGGATCGGCTACGCGCGGCCCTGTCTGGCGACCCTGTGTTTTCTCGCGTCAATGTCTATTTTGGCTAGCCTGCCATATTGTGGTGCGTCGATGCACACTCTGCGCCGATTTGGTGCAATAATAGCTTGGGCCAAGTGAAACCGTGCGGCGACGGCGGCGCCTAGAGGTGCCTGCTCAAAGCACTCCCCCACCATCGCCCCCAGGGTCCGGATTTGAGCGCACGCCGGGTCAACAATGCAAGCTCTGCGGACAGCACGACCTAGTCGCTATTTCTGCAAATATAATCAGGTATCTATTCTTCCTGCCACGCCAACGCACCAAGGCCCGGTAGACCATCGTGAAACCGCGGAAGCCCTAAATGCTAGGACAGGGTCCTAAGACCGCCGCGCTCCGCCGCGCGCGCCCGATGGTGCATCGGGTCTTCGGTGCGCATGGCACGATTTCTGCTTACCAACGCGATGCATCGGGATGATGAAACGGTATATGAACCGTTCAAATGACCTTAATGTCACCCGTTTTGCACGTAAACCTTGCAAACTCCATCGATCACACACTCGGGAGATTTCGTCTATGTCCGCCAACGTCATGAAGATGATCAAAGACGAGGATGTCAAGTTCGTCGACCTTCGCTTCACCGATACCCGCGGTAAAGAGCAGCACGTGTCGCTGCCTGCCGCTATGATCGACGATGCCATGTTCCAAGACGGCAAGATGTTCGACGGATCATCCATTGCCGGCTGGAAGGGGATTGAAGCCTCCGACATGGTGCTGATGCCCGAGGCGGATACTGCGATCCTTGACCCCTTTACCGATGAGACCACGCTGATCATCCGTTGCGACATTCTCGAGCCCGCGACCATGCAGGGTTATGAGCGCGATCCGCGATCGGTCGCCAAGCGCGCCGAGGCCTACCTGAAGTCGACCGGCATCGCCGATACCGCCTTCTTCGGCCCTGAGCCCGAATTTTTCATCCTTGACGATGTACGTTGGGGTGCCGACATGAGCGGCGCCTTCTACAAGGTCGACTCCGACGAGGCCGACTGGAACTCCGAGCGCGTCTTCGAAGACGGCAACATGGGCCATCGCCCCGGCGTCAAGGGCGGCTACTTCCCTGTCCCGCCGGTGGATTCCCTGAACGACCTGCGCGCCGCGATGTGCCTGGCCATGGAAGAGATGGGCGTTTCCGTGGAGGTCCATCACCATGAGGTGGCCACCGCCGGCCAGTGCGAGATCGGTACCCGCTTCGACACGTTGGTCCGGCGTGCGGACATGAACCAGATCCTGAAGTATTGCGTGCACAACGTGGCGCACGCCTACGGCAAGACCGCCACCTTCATGCCCAAGCCGCTGGTCGGCGACAACGGCAACGGCATGCACGTGCACCAGTCCCTCGGCAAGGACGGACAAAATATCTTCGCTGGCGACAAATACGGCGGCCTGTCCGAGACCGCGCTGTACTACATCGGTGGCATCATCAAGCACGCCCGAGCGCTGAACGCGTTTACCAATGCCTCCACCAACTCCTACAAGCGGCTTGTGCCGGGCTTCGAGGCGCCGGTGATGCTGGCCTACTCGGCGCGCAACCGCTCCGCGTCGGTGCGTATCCCGCATGACGCGAATCCGAAGGCGACCCGTATCGAGGTGCGTTTCCCAGACTCCATGGGCAACCCGTATCTGTCGTTTGCGGCCATGATGATGGCTGGCCTGGATGGCATCCAAAACAAGCTTCATCCTGGCGATGCCATGGACAAGGACCTGTACGACTTGCCGCCGGAAGAAGAGAAGGCGATCCCGCAGGTCTGCTACTCCTTGGATCAGGCACTCGGCGAGTTGGATAAGGATCGCGAGTTCCTGACCGCGGGCGGTGTCTTCACTGACGACGTCATCGACGGCTACATCGCGCTCAAGATGCAGGAAGTCACCCAGCTGCGCATGACGACACATCCAATCGAGTTCGATATGTACTACAGCCTCTGATCGGGTCCTCGGGCTGGAGACGAAGGGAGGTGCTGAATCGTTCAGCGCCTCCCTTGTGAGGTAAACCTCCGCCGTGCCGATTCGCCACAACGATGGTCTGTTGATCAGGCCCTCCGGAATGCTCGCAACGCGCCCCATCAAGGGGCGTTTTGCATTGCGCTGGTGCAATCCCCCGCCTATGCTTCGCGCATGACGACTCGCCATCTGTTGATAGGTTCGCTGACGTTGCTGCTGCCGCTGACCGCAGTGGCACAGGTGTATCGATCCGTCGATGCCGAAGGTCGAGCGGTGTATACGGATCGCCCTGTCGAGAACAGCACCAAGCTTGATCTACCCCTCGTTGGCGGCGTTGAGCCTGTAGAAGGCCCCACCGCAGGTTTAGGTTGGCCAGAAGATGCCGGCTTTCGTGGCTCTTATTCGGAGTTTTCAATCGTCAGCCCCGAAGATAACGCGATCGTGACCAACGCCGATGGCGAGATCAGGTTATCGCTGCTGCTGACGCCACCGCTCCAACCCGGCCACCGCCTGCGGGTGGGGGTTGATGGGATCGATGCCGTGGGCGATTTGGGCAGACAGATGCAAGTTCGGCTGAAGGGCCTGGCGCCGGGCAGTCATCGGATCCAGGCACAAGTCGCCGATGACGCCGGTACCTCGGTGGCCGCCACACCCTTGATCAATGTGCATGTACGCCCAACGCCGACAAACGACGGTACCTCGCGCTGATCGTTGTCCGATCCCTGGGTCGCATCGGTGGCGCGTCCAAACCGCTATGGTGCGCGGTCGCACCGATCTGGTGCGGAGGCCGCGTTTCATGCCACGGAGGGATTGCGGTGACAGCACCATGCGCCAGCATCCCTGCCCCGTGCCCTTGGCGTTGCAGTTGCTCCTAGGCAAGGCTGGTTCAGTTTTTGCATAAGCGTAATGCGGTCGGCTCTGCGACAGTGCATGGAGACCGTGCCGCCCTTCGACGCGTCACCGCCTTTGAGCCCGGATTCTTGTGAATCGATGAAATCAAGCCGGAACCTGAATTACACGCTGGAAGCGACCATCCTCGGTAACCTCAACACCGCGGTGTTGTTATTCGGTGCCGACCTGCGACTACGCTACATCAACCCCGCTGGGGAACTGCTGCTCGCGCTGAGCGCGAACGTCGTGTTGGGAAAGCATGCCGGCGAACTGGTGCGCTGCCCGGCGGAACCGGTGGCGGATCGGCTGCGTGATGCCCTCTCGACGCGCCAGCCGTTTACCGAACGGGAGGTGGAGATGCAACGACCCGATGGCGAGTTCATCCGAGTCAACTGCACCGTCCTGCCCATCTACCAGCCCGGGGCCGATGACGAGCTCCTGATGGAGCTTCATCAGGTCGACCGACAGATCCGAATCAACCGGGAAGAGCATCTGCTATCGCAGCATCAGGCCACACAAGCATTGTTGCGGGGGCTTGCGCACGAGATCAAGAATCCTCTCGGTGGCCTGCGCGGCGCCGCGCAATTGCTCGAACGGGAGTTGCCACACCAGGATTTGCGGGAGTACACCCGCATCATCATCGACGAGGCGGATCGGCTGCAGGCTTTGCTGAACCGTATGCTCGGCCCGAACCAGCTGCCGAAACTGGCAAATGCCAATATCCATCACGTCATCGAGCACGTGCACGGGCTACTGCGCGCGGAGTTCCCGAGCGGACCACGCATCGTCCGCGATTACGATCCGAGCATCCCCGCCTTCATGGCCGATTCGGACAGACTGATCCAAGCGCTGCTTAACATTGCCCGTAACGGCGCCCACGCGGCGGGCGACCAGGGTGAGCTGATCTTGCGCACGCGTGTCCTGCGCCAGTTCACCGTCGGAAATACTCGTTATCGTCTTGTGCTTCGGATCGAAATTGAAGACACCGGTCCGGGCATTCCAGATGAACTGATCGATCGAATCTTCTTCCCGATGGTATCGGGGCGTTCGGGGGGCACGGGCCTTGGCCTCCCGATCGCACAGGAACTGATCAACCAACATGGTGGACTGATCGAATGCGAGAGCCGGCCAGGCAAGACACAGTTTTTCGTCTATCTGCCGTTGGAGCCCTACGATGACTAAGATTCCTCGGGTATGGGTCATTGATGACGACCGCTCCATCCGGTGGGTACTTGAGCGCGCGCTGCGGCAGGCGAATATGGATGTGACAAGCTTCTCAAACGGTGTCGGCATCATGGATGCGTTGCATCGCGACCGACCCGATGTAATCCTGTCCGATATTCGGATGCCCGGCATCGACGGCTTAGACCTGTTGCAGCAGATCACCGCCCGTCATCCGAATCTGCCAGTCATTATCATGACGGCGCACTCCGATCTCGACAGTGCCGTTTCCGCGTTCCACGGCGGGGCCTTCGAGTATTTGCCGAAGCCATTCGACCTCGACGATGCCGTCGATCAGGTGCAGCGAGCTTGCCGTCACCAGCAACAGGGCGACGCCGCCGCCGCGCCAATAGAGAACAGCCCCGACATCATCGGCGAGGCCGCGTCGATGCAAGAGGTGTTTCGGGCGATCGGTCGCCTTGCCCGTTCCAACATCACGGTACTGATCAACGGCGAGTCCGGCACCGGCAAGGAACTCGTCGCGCGCGCCCTACACCGGCACAGCCCCCGTGCAAGCGCCCCGTTCATTGCGCTAAACATGGCGGCGATTCCTCGTGATCTGATGGAATCGGAGCTCTTCGGCCACGAGCGCGGTGCGTTTACCGGCGCGCAAACCCGCCGCGAGGGACGTTTCGAGCAAGCCAACGGCGGCACGCTGTTCTTGGATGAAATCGGCGATATGCCCGCCGAACTCCAAACCCGGTTACTGCGCGTGCTGGCCGATGGTGAGTTCTATCGGGTTGGCGGTTTGGCGCCGATCAAGGTCGACGTACGGATCATCGCCGCGACCCATCAAGATCTGCAGGAACACGTGCGGCAGGGCCGTTTTCGTGAGGACCTGTTTCACCGCCTGAACGTGATTCGAATCCATTTGCCGGCACTTCGGGAGCGGCGCGAAGACATTGGTCTTCTGATGCGACACTTCCTCAGCGAAGCAGCCGACGAGTTGAACTGCGAGCCCAAATTGCTGGCTAGCGATGCGCTGGATCACCTGGAACGGCTCGATTGGCCTGGTAACGTCCGCCAACTCGAGAATACCGCACGCTGGCTGACGGTGATGGCGTCGACCAAACAGATTCACGTCGGCGATCTACCGCCTGATCTCAACACCCCCGAGCAGAACAGCCATGACGACGAACAATGGGAGGTGGCGCTACGCACTTGGACCCGACGGCGTCTGCGCCAGGGCGACAGTGCGCTCCTCCAGTCCGCCCTGCCCGCCTTTGAGCAGATACTGATTCATGCGGCGCTCGAACATACTGGCGGCCGTCGGCAGGAGGCGGCTAAGCTGCTGGGTTGGGGGCGCAACACCTTAACCCGAAAAATCAAAGATCTGGGGATGGATTTCGGTCCAAGCCCGGGCGGGGACGAAGACGAGGCCGCGGCCTGAGGCAGAAGCCCGCGTCGGCGCCACGCCGATCGCAGCTACCACAGCTGAAATATGGGGTTTCACCCCCACTCTCCTCCGCTAACCGAGGGACGCCTAAGGCGCCATGGCCTACGCGCTTGACGTCCCGCAAGACGGCTTTCGAACGCTTTGGGAGACAGTCCTTGGACAGCAGCAGTATTCAGCTACCTGACTCAGAGATATCGGCTATCAGCCTTGTCGACGGCGTGTTTCGTGTCGCCTTCTCCCACGCCCTTATCGTCAAGACTATGACGGGATCGGAGGAGTCGACCTTGTGGTGGCAGGCCGGTGAGCTGATCATGGACGGCGCAGAGGCCGAGCAACCTCTACCAAGAGGCCCAGCGATCTGTGACGGCGGCGACATCGACGAGAATGTCTACACCTATCGGGATATGATCCCCATTCCTCTGGAGAGTCGCGGACGTACGCGATGTGATCTGCGTCTACGCGACGGTGGGGGGCGAATCGTCGTGAACGGCGAAACGGTTCGTCTTGTGATGGCGGATACCCCCAGGTACATTCGCCACCTGCGCGGCTAGTGTCGGACCAAAAACCGGGTCAGACTCCCGAAAAGGGCAGAAAGAAAACGAGGGTGAAAAAAAACCCGCATCGATGAATACGGGTCTCCTTCGCACCGGCGTCCGCTGACGCCCTGCCCTGTCGGTAATCAGCCGCGATGCGAACCGACGATCTCGTGGGCGAGATCGACCACACGGTTCGCCATGTCCATATAGTCTTGGCGATAGTCGGCCAAAAGCCCGTCTTTCGATGCCCAATAGTCCTTGCCGGTGACGCCGTGCTCATGCTCGTGGTCGATGAACTGCTTTTGCATCTCCAGCATTTTGTCGATCAGCTCCTGCTTTTCCTTTTTCAGCGCGTTGATGTCACTCATCTTCGTCTCCCCCGCGGGTTTTGCGATCTATGGATAACCTGTCGGCTGCTCAAGTATATGCCGAAATCTTAATATACCATGCGGGCTTCGGCATGGGTCAAGTAGCCCAAAAAGGGTAGATCGCTGCCCGTGGACTCCAGAAAATGTTCGATGTCATCCTGTACGAGCCCGAGATTCCACCCAACACGGGTAACATCATTCGGCTTTGCGCCAACACCGGCGCCGCATTGCACCTGATTGAACCGATGGGGTTCACGCTGGATGATGCGAAACTCCGCCGCGCCGGCCTCGACTATCGCGAATACGCCCGCGTCCGGCTGCACCGATCGCTGGACGCGTGCCTCGCGGAGATCCTGCCCAACCGATTGTTCGCCCTCAGTACCCGCGGCGGCCATTCCTATGCGAAAGCTCGTTTCGCCGCTGGCGACGCCTTTTTGTTCGGTCCCGAGACCCGCGGTTTGCCGATTTCGTTGCTCGATGCCATGCCGCCACCGCTGCGACTCCGCATACCGATGCAGCCTGGCAATCGCAGCTTGAACCTGTCGAATGCCGTGGCGGTGGTCCTGTTCGAGGCGTGGCGTCAGTGTGGTTTTGCGGGGGCCGACCGCTGAGACAGGAACCAAATTGCACGGTCCGTCGGTCAGGGCTGAGCTGGCCGTTCGTCCCGGGTCGAAACCGACACACCGGCTTGTGGCCACCGAGCACCGGCTAATGGCTATCTTCCGATCAAAAGCGGTACTCGCCGGTCGCCGTGTTCAATCCAACTCCGCCTTGCCCGCGCGTTCCAGCAGCAACGCGGTGGCGGCCTCTGGTGAGCGTCCCTCATAGAGGACCGCGTGGACCTGCTCCGAGATGGGCATTTCAACGCCGTGCCGTTCGGCGATGGTCCTGACGGCCCTGGCGGTGACGACGCCCTCAACCTCCTGTCCAATCTTCGCCATGGCCGCTTGGGCGGAGTCGCCGCGAGCCAGTGCCAGCCCCAAGCGGCGGTTGCGCGATTGGTCGTCGGTGCAGGTGAGCACCAGGTCGCCGAGGCCGGCCAGCCCCATGAAGGTTTCCCGGCGGGCACCGAGGGCGACGCCGAGCCGGATCAGTTCCGTCAGACCGCGGGTAATCAGCGCAGCGCGGGTATTGGCGCCGAAACCGAGCCCATCGGCGATGCCGGTGGCGATAGCGAGCACGTTTTTGGCCGCACCACCCACCTGAACGCCAATGAGGTCGTCATGGGTGTAAGCTCGGAAACGCTCGGCGTGCACCAGGGCCGCCAAACGCTGGGCGAAGGCCGGCTCGGAGGCCGCTACGGTGATGGCTGTGGGCAGCCCCCGGGCCACTTCGGCGGCGAAGCTCGGCCCCGACAAGACGCCCAGACCGCGATCGCCCGCGACATCCAACACCACTTCATGCAAGAGCCGCCCGGTACCGGGTTCGAAGCCCTTGGTCGCCCAAGCGATGCCGAGTCCGGCGGGAATCAGTGGCGCCGCCTGTGCGAGCACCTGGGAAAAGAATTGGCTCGGCACCACGAGCAGCACCGCCGTGGCATCGGCCAGCGCCACCGGCAGATCGGCGACGGGTTCGAGCGATGCGGGCAGGCTGTATCCGGGGAGGAACGCCTTGTTCTCGGCGTCTACTTTCAGCTGGGCGATGTGCGCGGGATCATGGCCCCAAAGCCTGACCCGATGCCCATTGCGGCAGAGCAGAATCGCCAACGCCGTACCCCAAGAACCGGCCCCAAGGATGGCGACTTGTTCGACCTGGTGTTGCTTGCCGGTTGTGGCGGACATCGCGATGGCCTCGAGCGGCTTGGTGCTGAGTCATGGGATTATTGGGCTGTCACGCGGCGGCACGCCACATCGTGCTCAATGGGGCTTGTCGCCACCTTCGGCCTGCTGTTGCTCCGCCAGCTTTTGCGCGTAAATGCTGTCGAAGTTGATGTGCTGCAGCACAAAGTGTGGGAAGCCGCCCTTGGCTATCAGATCGCTCACGGCCTGACGGGCGTAGGGAAACAGGATGCTCGGGCAGTAGACGTAGAACAGCGGGCCCTGTTCCTGTTGCTGGAAGCCGCTGGAGGAGACAATGCCCGCCTGCTGTACTTCGATCAGATAGGCGGTCTTGTCCTCGATCTTGGCGGTGACCGTGACGGTGAGGGTGATCTCGTGGGTGTCTTCGGACAGCGCTGCGACTTTAATGTCGAGATTCAGCCCTGTCTCCGGTTTCCACTCGCCGCGAAAGATCTCGGGCGCATTCGGAGACTCGAATGACAGGTCCTTGACGTAGACGCTGCGAAGCATGAACTGGCGCTCCGGGTTTTCACCGGGCGCGGGTTGCGGTTTCTCTTCGGACATGATGCGTTGTTTCCCTGGTCGGGTTCGTAGTGGAGCCGGGGCGTTGCCAGACGCTAGACGCTCAGCGCTTCTTGCGGGTCAGCGGCAGATTGGCGCTTTCCCACGCAAGTACGCCCCCTTTGAGGTTGTACACTTCCGGGAATCCCGCCTTGCGCAGCACGTGGCAGGCGCTTTGTGACTGGGCGCCGGAACGGCAGGTCACGATGACGGGCTTGTCTTTGTATTTGCCCAAGGCCGCGGTCTGGTTCTTGAAGCCGTTCATCGGAATGTTCACGGCGTTGATGATATGCCCCTTCGCGTAGTCAGCGGCGGGGCGGACGTCGATCACCGCGGCATCATTTTGGTTGATCAGAGATGTGGCGCCGTTCGGGTCCACCGAACCCTTGTCGCCGACCAGCAGGTTGTAGGTCAGCAGTCCGAGAATGACCCCAAGGGCCAAGAACAAATACCAGTGGTTACCGACAAATTCAATCAGTTGGGCCTGCATCGTTGATGCTCGTATGCGTTGGATGGGCAGCGGAGCCGGCGTGGTGAGACGCCGGACGGATTTGGGAGGGCGCAAGTATAGCGACAGCCGCCGATGAAATCAGCGTTTACGGCCTTTGGTGGGCCGCGGGGAAGGCATGCACTAGCGGCCGTGGTGGCAGAAGACCTCGCGCATCATGCCAATGAGCTGTAACGTACGAGAGTCTCCGACGCGATAGTAGACACGGTTGGCGTCTTTTCGCGAGGCCAGGATGCCCTTGTCGCGCAGGATTGCCAAGTGCTGGGAGATATTGCTTTGCGATGTGCCAACGTGCTCCACGATGTCTTGAACACTGACTTCTTCATCGCCGAGGGTGCATAAGATCTTGAGCCGCAATGGATGCGACATTGCCTTCAAGGAACGCGACGCGCGCTCGATGTCGGCGTCATCGGCGAACAACTCAATGGCCTCGCCCTGCGCTACAGCAGGGCTGACGCGATGATCCGCGTCGCTGGTGTTCAGCACGGGACGCCCGGTTTGTCTTAGCTCTGCGCTCATGGTCAATAGTCTATATCATTTCATCATCATACGATAATAAACTTTCCGCGCCCGCACGCCGGCAACCGTCTGCCCATGCTCCGTCATCTGATGTCCACCGAACCCCCGTTGCGGGACCCTGCTTGGTTGCTCCGCCGACCCAATAAGCCCTGGGCGCTCGGTCCGCTTGCGTTTGCCTCCCTGCTCTGTTTTCAGGTCTGGGCCATGCTGTCTGCGCACTCTGCGCCAGCCTTGGATGCGGCGGCCACCCGGTCCGGTGACCAGCAAGCGGCTAGCACTCCTGATACCGATATCGAAACCGAGATGGAGGAGCGTACTCAGCAGCTTGGGGAGTTGGAGGGGAGGGTCAGGCAGCTACAGGAGACATTGAGTGAACGCGAGCAGCGGCGCGCGACGCTTTATCAGGAACTAGAACGCAACGAGCGTGATATCGCGGCGTTGGCGCTTGCGGGACGGCAATTGACAGCGATGGTTGAAGATCAGCAGCGTGCCGTTGCCGAGTTGGAGGCCGGGCTGGCGCGAACCCGGGATGATCTGCTCCGGGCCAAGAAAGACCTTGCAGAACTGCTGAGATCCGCCTACGCAATGGGTCGCGGCGATCGGTTACGCATGTTGCTGAACCGAGAGGATGTGACGCGAAGCGAGCGCGTTTTCGGCTACTATCGCTGTATCGGGCGCGTCCGCGCCGAGCGCGTCGAAAGGGTTGACCAGCTCGCCGCCGAACTCGAGCGGTTACGCGCCGAGGCCAAGGATGAGGCGGAGCGCCTCCTGCGGCTCGCCGAACGCCAGACAGAGACTCGGCGTCGCCTGGAAGCGGCGCAAGTCGAGCGGAACGTCATCGTCGCCGACCTTGACGCGATCATTAGTCAGGGTCGGGGTGAACTTCAGGCGCTGCATGCTGACGCGCAGCAGCTACGGACGCTGATCGATCGCTTGCAGCGGCAGGTGCAGATTGCCGCCGAAATCGGAGTCAGCCAAGAGGCCATCGCGTCACGCAAGGGTAAGCTCTCCTGGCCCATCGCACAGGCCCGGCTAACCAGCCGATTCCGCAGCGGTGACAGCGATCAGGACCTGCACGCCGACGGGGTGCTGATCGAAGCCGAAGAGGGCAGTGAGGTGCACGCCGTTCATCACGGGCGCGTCGTGTATGCGGACTGGTTGCGCGGATTTGGTCTGTTGCTGGTGATCGATCACGGCGACGGCTATATGACGCTGTACGGCCACAACCAGACCCTGCTGACCGAAGTCGGAGAGTGGATTGCGACCGGTGAGGTGATCGCGCTCACCGGTGCTAGCGGCGGCAGCGGCAGTCGCGGGCTATACTTCGCCCTCCGTCATCAGGGTGCACCATTGGACCCCGAGCAATGGTGTCGCAGTCGAGGCTGAGCCTGTCAGCAACGCTAATGTCAGGCCTTTCGTATGTCGACGCGGAGGGATATGCCGAAAGAGTCTGGCCCGAAACCGTTGTTCGAAAACGACAGCACGACGAGCAAAGACCAAAGAGTCGGCGGAGGCAGTAGCAAATCCGGATCTGTCCCCGGAACACCGCCACCGCGATACCCTCTAAAGCTGCTCGCCCGGAGCGCCCCGGCGGCCAGCCCAAACACTTACCACGGATGCCAAGATCCGATGTCGGAGACCACGATGATCCTTCGCCCCTTGCTGTTGTTACCCCTCGCCGCCCTCGCCCTCGCGGCGCTACCCGCATGGGCCGAGGACTCACCCGCGCCCGCGGCCAGTCAGCCCCCCGCTTCCAATTCCCCGGCAAAACAGGGTCCAGGCCCGGAGCTGGTGCCCCATCAACCGCCCGCACCGGTTGATCCTCCAGGGCCCGAGTTCGATGCGCCGGTGCAAGTGCCGGATGCAGCCGCGCCGAGCCAGGGGGAATCGGGCACGCCGCCGGGCACTGAGACAGCCGAACCAGCAACCACAGACGGCAATGCGACTGAAGCGGGAAGTCAGGCTGATACCGAGACGGGGAGCGAGCCTGAGGCCGCCCCCGACGTTGTCGACGACGCGAGCGCTGACGGCGTGGACACAGTTGAGGAAGCAGAGCCGGAAGGCTTGCCGCTAAAAGACCTGCGCATCTTTGCCGAAGTGTTCGGGCGCATCAAGAGCGACTACGTGGAACCGGTCGACGATCGCAAGCTGCTGTCGAGCGCCATTCGCGGCATGCTGGGTGGTCTCGATCCGCACTCGGCCTACCTCGACCCCGACGAGTACAAGGATCTGCAAGTCGGCACCACCGGCGAGTTCGGCGGACTCGGCATCGAAGTCGGTATGGAGGATGGCTTCGTCAAAGTGATTTCGCCCATCGACGATACCCCCGCGCAGCGCGCGGGCATGCAGGCCGGCGACCTGATCGTGCGCATCGACGGCAAGCCGATCAAAGGTATGGACCTGAACGAAGCGGTCAAACTCATGCGCGGAAAGCCCGGCACCAGCATCGAGCTGACGGTGGCACGCGAAGGGGAAGGCAGCCCGCTGACCATCAGTATCGAGCGCGACGTCATCAAGGTCGCCAGCGTCAAGAGTCGTACCCTTGAGCCAGGCTATGGCTATTTGCGTGTGGCCAGTTTCCAGGCCCGTACCACCGAGGATCTGCTCAAGGCGGTCGCCGAACTCAAGCAGGAGAACACCGACGGTCTGAAGGGCGTCGTGCTCGACTTGCGTAACAACCCAGGCGGTGTGTTGAACGCGGCGGTCGGCGTCAGCGACGCCTTCCTCGAACAGGGCTTGATCGTCTACACCAAGGGCCGCATCGACGATTCGAAGCTCGAGTTCAAGGCCGGCCCCGACGACGTTCTCGACGGCGCACCGTTGGTGGTGCTGGTCAACGGGGGAAGTGCATCCGCCTCCGAGATCGTCGCCGGTGCGCTGCAGGATCAGGCGCGCGCCCTGATCATGGGCGGCAAGACCTTCGGCAAGGGTTCGGTTCAGACCATCGTGCCCGTCGACGGACGTACCGCGCTGAAGCTCACCACCGCCCGCTACTACACGCCCTCTGGGCGTTCGATCCAAGCGCAGGGCATCGAGCCGGACATCGAGCTGGCCCGCGGGAGTGTGACCTTGGCCGAAGAGTCCGGAGTCGAGCCTTTGAAAGAGGCCGATCTAATGCGTCATCTCGAAGAAGGCGACACCGCCGACGGCGATCAGGCAGACGCCGACGCGGAAGACGAGGCCGCTTTGGCGGCGGAAGACTATCAGCTGTCGGAGGCGCTGAACGTGCTCAAGGGCTTAAGTATCTATGGTAAGGCGGCCGCCACTATTCAATCACCCGCAACCGAGTAGGAGGAAGTCATGCCCCGCGTATTGGTCCCGTTGGCCCAAGGCTGCGAGGAACTCGAGGCCGTCACCATCATCGATCTGCTGCGCCGGGCCGGGATCGAGGTTGTCACCGCCGGCCTCGATGCCGAACCCGTGACCGCGAGCCGCGGAGTCCGATTGTTGCCGGACACCACGCTAGAGCAGGTGCTCGATCAGGACTTCGACATGGTCGTGTTGCCCGGCGGGTTACCTGGAGCGACCAATCTCGATCAGGATGCGCGGGTGCATCGCCTACTGGCACGCCAGGTCGAGCAGGGGCGCTGGAGCGCTGCGATCTGCGCGGCGCCGCAGGTGCTGGCCAATGCCGGCCTGCTGGATGGCCGCCAAGCGACCAGCTACCCGGGTGCGCTGGAGGCGGCGCGCTTCCCATCGGTCCGTCTGGTCGAGCAGCCCGTCGTCGTTGATGGCAAGGTCGTCACTTCCCGCGGTCCAGGTACCGCGATGGACTTTTCCCTGCAGCTGGTCGAACTGCTGTGCGGCCGTGACACTCGTGTCGACGTCGAAGCGGCACTGCTGCGGCCCGCCTAAACACCGAATCGCCGCCGGGTCCCAGGGCATGCCGATGTACAATCAGACGCTGAACCCAGTACTGGATCGGGTGCGGTGAACATGGCGGAACCGGATTGGCTGGCCATCATCGTGCCCGCGCTCTCGGCGGGCGTGGTCAGCGCGGCGCTCACCCTGGCCTTGAGTCGGAACGCGATCGCTTTCCTGCGCATCGTTGATCACCCCAACGAGCGCTCCCTGCACCAGACTCCCGTGCCGCGCACCGGCGGCGTCGCCGTCATTTGCGGCATCGCCGTGGGTCTAGGAATCGGCCTGTTGATGACTGCCTCGGCCGCACCGCTGAGCTGGAGTCCGCTGGTTTGGATCGCGTTGGCCACACTGCTGGTCGGTGGTATCTCCCTGGTGGATGATCACCGCGATCTGTCCCAGCGTTACCGGCTGCTGGTCCATGCGCTGGGCGCCATCGCGCTCTACCTCGGTGGTTTGCGTTGGGATCAAGCCGGGCTGCCCGGCCTTGATGTTACGTTGCCGGGCTGGCTCGCACTCGGGCTCACGCTGCTTTACATTGTCTGGATGATCAACCTGTATAACTTCATGGATGGCATGGACGGCTTCGCGGGCGGAATGGCGGTGTTCGGCTTCGGTGCCATGGCCCTGCTGGGCCTGATGGGCGACGTGCTGCCCTTCGCCGTCACGGCAATGGTCATCGCCGCGGCCGCCGCCGGGTTCCTCACGCGCAACTTCCCGCCCGCGCGTATCTTCCTGGGCGACATCGGTTCGTCTGTGCTCGGGCTGCTGGCTGCCAGCATGACCCTATGGGGTGCCAACCTCGGGTTGTTCCCGTTCTGGGTCGGCTGCCTGGTATTTTCGCCATTCATCGTCGATGCGACCTGGACCTTACTGCGTCGCATCGCGAAGGGCGAGCCGTTCTGGCGTGCCCACCGCTCGCATCATTACCAACGTCTCGTGCTAGCGGGCTGGGGCCATCGTCGCACCTTGCTACGGGGCTACCTGATCATGCTGGCCGCCGCCGCGAGCGCGGTCGCGGCAGTCAGTCTACCGGTCGCCGAGCAGTGGATGTTGCTGCTAGCCTGGGCCTCGGTGTATGTCCTGGTGCATGTCCGCGTGGGGCTTGCGGAGCGCCTGGCGCGGGCCGAGCGGCCATGAACTCGGCGAGCTCTCCGTCGGTCAAGCGCTGGTTCGACCGGCTGCGCTCACGCACCGCCGCGTTCAGTCATGATCTGCTGATGGTGCCTGTCGCATGGATGCTGGCCTATTGGACGCGCTTCAACCTGCAGCAGATCCCGCCGCAATACCTCGATAACGCGCTGCACACACTGCCGCTGGTCATACTGGTCTGCGCCGCCGTTTACTGGTCCTTCGGACTCTATCGCGGTGTCTGGCGCTTTGCGTCGCTGCCGGATCTGGTGCTCATCAATAAGGCGGTCGTTGCCGCCACCGTCGCGGTGATGCTGACGCTGTTCGTCTACAATCGCGCCGACAACGTGCCGCGTTCGGTGCCGTTGTTGTTTATGCTATTCCAGCTGGCGCTGCTTGCCGGCCCGCGGCTGTTTTATCGCTGGTTCAAAGACCATCGTGTGGCGCTGCATTCCGGCCAACGTGTGCTCATCGTTGGTGCCCGCGGCGCTGGCGAGACGCTGGCACGGGAGATGCGGAGAGACGGTACGCGGACCTATGATCCGGTCGCCTTTGTCGACGACGCACCGCGGCGCCAAGGGGCCGAAATTCACGGGATTCCCATCAAGGGTTCGACCGGTAACATCCCGCGGCTGGTCGAAGAACTGTCTATCGACCTGATCATGCTGGCGGTCCCGACCGCATCGGCCGCCGACATGCAGCGCCTGGTGGGGCTCTGCGAACGCACCGGCAAACCGTTTCGCACCGTACCGCAGTTGCAAAACCTGCTGGCCGGGCAGGTGACGATCAACCAGCTGCGCCCAGTGTCAATCGAAGACCTGCTTGGGCGCACGCCGGTCACGCTGGATTGGGAGGCCCTGCGCAATGGCCTGGCCGATCGTGTGGTGCTGGTGACCGGCGCTGGCGGTTCCATTGGCTCGGAATTGTGCCGCCAGGTGGTGGCGGCCGGCCCGCGCCGGTTGGTGATGGTGGACAATACCGAGTTCAACCTCTATCGCTTGGAAACCGAATTCGCCGAAGGCCATCCAACCCTCGACTTCGCGCGGTACCTGCTGGACGTCGGCGACCGCGTCGGGGTCGACGCCCTGTTCAAGCAAGAACGTCCGCAGATCGTTTTCCACGCAGCCGCCTATAAGCACGTACCGCTATTGGAGAATCAAATCCGCGCCGCCGTGCGCAACAACGTCTTCGGCACCGGCGTCGTGGCCGAGAGCGCGGACCGTTGGCAATGCGAGCGCTTTGTCTTGATCTCTACCGACAAGGCGGTCAATCCGGCCAATGTCATGGGCGCGACCAAGCGCGTGGCCGAGGTGTTATGTCAGGAACTGGCCACGCGCTCGCAGACGCGTTTCATCACCGTGCGCTTTGGCAACGTGCTCGGCTCCGCCGGCAGCGTGGTGCCGCTGTTCCAGCGGCAGATCGAGCATGGCGGGCCGGTCACGGTGACCGATCCGGAGATCGAGCGCTACTTCATGACCATTCCCGAGGCCTGCCAACTGATCATGCAGGCGGCGGTCATTGGCGAAGGCGGCGAGATCTTTGTGCTCGACATGGGCGAGCCGGTCAAGATTCGCTACATGGCGGAGCAAATGATCCGTCTCGCCGGCTGTGAGCCAGACCTAGATATAGCCATCCGTTACATCGGTCTGCGTCCCGGGGAGAAACGCTTCGAAGAACTGTTTTACGATGCCGAGGACTTGATCGCCACCAGTCATCCGAAGATCCGGACCGCAAGGCAGCCCGTTGCTCAACATGCTGCGGCGATGGAGTCGCCGGAACAGGTCTTGGAACAGCTGCGCATCGCGCTGCAGCGAGCCGATCCGGACGCCCTGGTGAACGGCTTGCAACGCTTGGTACCGCAGTGGTCTGTGCAGGCACCGACGGTCGACGCGGCCGAGACTGCGAACGCCGAAAACGAATCCGATGGGGAGGAGCTCGATGAACCAATCCGTCAACACTGACAGAGCACGCCAGCGTGGCCGGGCCGCACCGACACTGGACGGCGCCGTTGAATTGCCGGAGCCGGAGCCGGAGCCGGAGCCGGAGCTGCACGATCTGGATCTGTCCGAACGGGGTCATTCGGAGACGAAGCTGGCAGATACCCACCTGCCAGAGATGGATTTTGCCGATCTTTCGATGTCGGAGCTTGACCTGCCCGAGCTAAATCCGGCCAGACAAGACCCGCTGCTGGGTCTGGAGGACGACATCGACTTTGGCGATCTGCGGGGGCGTGGCGCCGACCCGACCGCCGGCGATCACGGGGACGGGCCTGCGCGCGAGTTCACCCACCTCCCGGACATGGAAGACTTCTCACCACGAGACCTCCCATCTCCGCTTGACAGCGACACGGACGCAGGCAAGTTGCTGTCGACGGAGGGTACCGATCCGCCGCCTGTCCAGTTACTGCCCCGGGTTTCGGATCAAATCCAGTCCGCGACTCGACCCGCGGAGCCCGTGGAGACAGCGCAAGACCCGCTTGGCGATGAAACGGAGCACCGCCCGCTGCTTGGTAGCCAACCCGATTTCGACCCCACCTCGGAACCCACGTCTGAACTGGATCCCACGACCGTCGCCGAGCCGAGTTCAGCGCCCGGCTCCGAGGCGGTCCAGGAAATCCACGATCAAACCATGGCGAATGGCTCGCTGGATGTGGCGCAGCCCCTGGCGACAACTCAATTGTCCCCCGACCAGCGGATGCAGGGCGTCGACGACGCCGCGACGGCCATATCCGCAGGCGCCGGACGCGAGCGCGCCATTGTCGCCGGAGGCGCGGGTGATCGAGCATTTGCAGCATCTCGGGAAGTTGCCGGCTGGCGATCTGGCCCGTGCGCGCAAGCTGTCCGAGGACGGTGGCGATCCGCTGCGCATCATGCTGGTCCGCCTCGGGTTAGTGTCCGATCGTGACATGGCGGCCGCTATGGCAGCGGTGCTAGACCTAGAACTTATCGGCGCTGACGGCTATCCCGACGAACCGATCGCCGACGACCGACTGAGTCTGCGGTTTCTCAAAGACGCCCACATCGTGCCCTTGCGCGAGGACGGCGACGGTCTCGAGATCGCGATCGCCGACCCCGTCGACAGCTACGTGTTGCAGGCTGTCGAGATGGCCGCCGGGCAGCGGGTTCGACCGCGCGTCGGCCTGTCCGCGGAAATCGATGCGGTGTTGGAACGGCTCTACGAGCAGCCGAAGGAGACCGACGCCGATGCCGACCTGGACGCGGATCTCGGCAACTTCAGCGAGGAAGACATCGAGCACCTGCGCGACCTGGCCAGCGAGGCGCCGGTCATCCGACTGGTGAATCAGATCATGCAGCGGGCGGTCGAGTTGCGTGCGTCGGATATTCACATCGAGCCCTTCGCCGACCAGCTCAAGGTCCGCTACCGCGTCGACGGCATCTTGAAGGAATCGGAATCGCCCCCGGTGCGCTCCACCGCCGCGGTCATCTCCCGCGTCAAGATCATGTCCAAGCTCAATATCGCAGAGCGTCGGCTGCCCCAGGATGGGCGTATTCCGGTGCGCATACAGGGCAAGGAACTGGACCTGCGCGTGTCCACCGTACCCACCATGTTCGGCGAGAGCGTGGTGATGCGACTGCTCGACAAGGAGAGCGTCAGCTTCGACTTCGATGCCCTTGGCTTCGACGGGCCGCCGCGGGACCGTGTCATCAAGGTGCTCGATCAGCCCTTCGGCATCTTCCTGGTCACCGGTCCTACCGGCAGCGGCAAGAGCACCACGCTGTACACGGCGCTCAGTCGACTCAACACCGAGGACCGTAAGATCATCACGGTCGAAGATCCGGTGGAATACCAGGTCGCTGGCATCAATCAGATCCCGGTCAAGGCCGCCATCGGCATGACCTTTGCCAACGCATTGCGCGCCATCGTCCGCCAAGACCCGGATATCATCATGGTCGGTGAGATGCGCGACCTCGAGACTGCCCGCATCGCCGTGCAATCCGCGCTCACCGGCCACGTCGTGCTCTCCACGCTGCATACCAACGACGCCGCCAGCGGCGTCACCCGGCTGTTGGACATGGGCGTGGAGGACTATCTGCTCACGAGCACCATTAACGGCATTTTGGCCCAGCGTCTCGTCCGTCGGCTATGCCCCCATTGCCGCGAGCCCTACGAACCGTTGCCAGAGATAGCAGCAAAATTCCTGCGCTTGCCGATGGTCGAAGATGGGCCCTTGACCCTGTACCGTCCTCGCGGCTGTGCTGAATGCAACGGCACGGGCTACCGCGGTCGCCTCGTCATCGCCGAGGTACTGCTGATGAGCGACCAGGTCCGGCATGCGGTGCTATCGCACGCCACCTCCACCGAAATCCAGCGCATCGCCATCGATGAGGACATGATGACCATGTATCAGGACGGTCTAAGGAAGGCTGCCTCCGGCCGCACGACGATCGAAGAGGTGTTGCGGGTGGCCGCGGCGGAGTGAGTTAGGCGTGCGAGACCTCCCGCCAGCATGGCCTCGCCGAGCGTCATCTCTGGCGCGCGGTGTTTTCTTTTCCAGTCTGGCTTCTATGCCCCGGTTATCGATTGAAAGTCCCGCATGCCAAGGTACTACTACAAAGCAGTCAAACTCGACGGTGAGGAGCTGGAAGGCGAGCAGGATGCGTCGGACGAGGACGCGCTGATACGCAAGCTCCAGGCCGACGGCCTGATCCCGATCCAGACACGCTCCGCGGGCGGACTCACGGCGCAGCTCGCGCGCCGCAAGCGACGGAGTCTGTCGGCGAAGGATATCGAGATCCTGACCCGCCAACTGGCCACGCTGATCGAGGCCAGCCTGACACTCGACCGCTCCCTGGCGGTGCTGGTCGACCTGACCGCCGAGGAGCATGTGGTCAAGGTGCTGGCCGATCTCCAGGACCGCGTGCGCGGCGGCGCCACCTTTTCGGCGGCGCTGGAGGCCCAGGACGGCCAGTTTCCCAAGCTGTATGTCAACATGGTCCGAGCCGGCGAGGCCAGCGGCGCCCTGGCAGAGGTGCTGACCCGGCTCGCGGATTACCTGGAACGCAGCGCGGAGCTGCGTGGCACGGTGCAATCGGCGCTGGTGTATCCGATGATTCTGTTGGTCATCGCCGGCCTGTCGGTCATTATGTTGCTGGTTTTCGTGGTGCCGCAGTTCACGGTGCTGTTCGAGGACATGGGCGCCGCGCTGCCGCTGCCGACGCAGATCGTCGTCGGCGCCGGCGACTTCGTCCGCGGCTACTGGTGGGCGCTGCTGGTGCTGATCGCGGTGACCGCCCTCTTGGTCGAGCGCTGGCTGCAGGACTCGGACAATCGCCGCCGGTTCGACTACAAGGTGATGTCCTTGCCGCTGTTTGGCGATCTGATTTGGAAGATGGAGACGGCCCGATTTTGCCATACCCTTTCGACGCTGCTGAAGAACGGTCTACCCCTGCTGAGCGGCCTGAACCTGGCGAAGGAGGTGGTCGACAATCGAAAAATCGGCGATGGCCTGAATGAGGTCAGCGATGACCTCAAGCATGGCCGCGGCATGGCCGAGCCCTTGGCTACCCATGAGGTCTTGCCAGAACTTGCGTTGCAGATGATCCGTGTCGGGGAGGAATCCGGTACGCTGGACGCCATGCTCGCGAAAGTCGCGGACATCTTCGACCGCGAGACCAAGGAGAGTGTGCAACGCATGCTCACGCTGCTGGAGCCGGCGCTCATTGTGGGCCTTGGTATCATCGTCGCCGGCATCATTATCTCGATCCTGATGGCCATCTTGGGCGCGAATGAACTCGTCTTCTGACCCTGGTCCAGAGGTAACAGTGGCCTTGTCGCCGCCCCAAAGACACCGCGTAGCGCCATCTCGCTGACACGCCAGGCAATAACAATGTACTCTTGCCAGGCTGTGCACGCGGTGGTCCACGCGGGGTTCCGTTCTCTCAGCCAACCTCGGTCGAGGGTAGGCCAATGGGTAAGAAACGAACCCCAGCACCTGCTGCCTCGGGCCACGAGACTGTGCAAGTATTCGCTGTAGGATGGGTAGAGCGCAGCGAAACCCATGCGGGGTACCACCTGAGTCGCTGATTGATGGGTTTCGCTGCGCTTTACCCATCCTACGGCGGGTCGCCTTTCCGGCGATTTCAGGAATACTTGCACAGTCTCCACGCTTGGGGTATCCGCTCTCGCCCCACTCCACCGGCTCCAGGGCGTTTGCGCCGTTCGCGACAACGGCGTCGACGCGCCCACAGCCCCCAGCCTATTTTCACTGAGTTTGCACACAAAGACACGAGATCGTCGTTATCATTAAGAGTGTCATCCCGCGGAGGTTTTTTTGATGAAGACGCGTACAGGCTTGCCCCGCCGTTTTGGACAGGGCTTCACATTGGTTGAACTGCTGGTGGTTCTGGCCATCCTGGGTCTGTTGGCCGGTCTGGTCGGGCCCCAGGTCATGAAGTTTCTCGGTAGTTCCAAGACCAAGACCGCGGCCTTACAGATCGAGGATTTGGCCGCGACCTTGGATCTCTATCGGCTGGAGGTCGGCCGTTACCCGAACACCTCAGAGGGCTTGGGCGCCCTAGTATCCGACCCCGGTAACGCCCCGAACTGGAACGGTCCGTACCTTAAAAAGGCCGAGGTGCCAAAGGACCCCTGGGGCAGCGAGTATCAGTATCGGGCGCCAGGGCAAAATGGCCCCTATGACATCTGGTCCTTGGGTTCCGATGGCCAAGAGGGCGGCGAAGGCGAGGCGCAGGACCTGCGCAGCTGGGAGTCGACCTGACGGCGCTCCGGCGACATCACATGCCATCGATGCCACGGGGTTTCACCCTGGTTGAACTGCTGGTGGTCCTGGCCATCGCGGGCCTGCTGCTCGCGGTGACGCCACCGCTGATCTCGGCCGCCATGCCCGGCGTCGAACTCAAGGCCGCCGCCCGCCGCACCGCCGGAGCGTTGCGCCTGGCGCGCGAGGTTGCCATCGCCAGCGGACGCGACGCCGCCTGGGTCATCGACGTCGAAAGCTAACCGCTACCGCATCGACGGCGATCATCGTAGCGGTAGCATCCCCGCCGGTCATCGAGGTTGAACTCGTGGCAGCCAAGAGACGAGATGCAAAGCGACGCCGTCGGCGCGATCCGTTTCTTTCCGGACGGCAGTTCAACCGGCGGGCGGGTGATTCTCAAACGCGGTGATGGTGGCTACCAGGTGGGCGTCAATTGGCTCACCGGCCGTATCTTGGTCGCCGACTGGGAGCGGGAGTGATGGGGCTGATTCGTCGGACTGCTTGCTCAGTGCCGCGTCGGCCAGGCCGTCAACGCGGCTTCTCGCTCCTCGAAGTGCTGGTGGCCTTTGCCATCCTCGCGTTGTCCCTGGGCGTCCTGATGCAGATCTTCTCGCGGGCCATGAACACCACCGCTCTGAGCGGCAGCTACAGCCGTGCCGTGGCCCTTGCCGAGGCCAAGCTCAACAGCGTCGGCGCCGACATTCCGCTGGAAGCAGGGGTGCACTCCGGCGAGCCCGAGGATGGCATGGACTGGATCGTCAATATCGAGCCCTACCGGCTCCAGGACCCGGCCCAGTCCTGGCTGGATGAGACGCCGCCGGCACAGCCATACCTGATCACCGCTGTTGCGTCCTGGCCCAGTACCGCCGGCGCGCGACGTGTTGTGCTGCGCACGGTACGCTTGGGTGAGGCATTTTGATTGGTGGATATCTCCGACCATCGCGGACGTCGGCCCTGGTCCCGACATCTGGTCGGTCGGCGGAACGTGGCTCGCGGCTTCACGTTGGTCGAACTATTGATCGCGTTGGTGCTGCTCACAATCATCACTGTGCTGATGTTTTCCGGGCTGCGCTTAGGTTCGCGCGCCTGGGAGGGGGTCGACACCGTCTCCGAGCGCGTCAGCGATTTGCGTGTCGCGCGCAATTTCATCGAGCGAACGCTACGCCAGGCGCAGCAGCGCACTCTAGTGATTGACGGCGAAACCCTGCCCGTCTTCGCCGGCAATGCCGAGAGTGTGGAGCTGGTTGCACCGCTGTCCGAACATGTGGGGATTCCGGGCCTCTACGTGCTGCGCCTGGGTTTAGAAGACGCCGGCGAGTACCCGCGTCTCGTCCTGGCACGCTGGCTAATGCATCCGGAAACACTCGAGGGCGGTGACGATCATCCAGCCTGGGAGCCGATGCTCGATGCCTCGTCGCTGTTCGACGATAGTAGCCCGCTGGACCGCGACGTCGCCGCTGGCGCCTACGGCCGCACCGTGCTGCTACCGGAGGTCGGCGATTTCGAACTCGCCTACTTCGGTGTTGCCGAGGGCGAGCAAGAGCCCGAATGGCTCGAGGAATGGCTCGAACAACCCCGGCTGCCGCTCAAGGTCCGACTGGCCTTGACGACGCCTCGTCAGTCCTGGCCGGCCACCGTCATCGAATTGCCCGGCGCAGCCGCAACCAACTTCGGATTGCTTGCCCCTGATGATGCAACCAGTCCCGACGAGTCCGGCGGTCCGCCGGGAGACACCCCAGCGCCGGGCGCAGGCGGATAGGGTGGGGAGGGCGCGCTTGCTATACTCCTTCGCATGGATCTTTATGGAGGGGCTATGACACTCACCCAGCAAGACATCGACTTCACCAAGTCCAACATGGCGGACTGGCTCGCGGAGCAGAGTCTTGGTAAGCCGTCGGCTGTCTTTGGGAAGCCTATATTTCACGTTTGTCCCTAGCGCCAAGCAACACAATGGCTCAGGCTCGTGAGCCGGCCGGTCCCGACCGCATTGACCTCGCTTCGCACGATCACAGCGGCCAAGTACAAGGTCCCCATTGGGTCATCCGATGTCCTTCAGTTACCCGACGCGCCAAACCGGCATTGCCCTGGTCCTCGTGCTCTGGATCATCTCCCTGCTGACGGTCATGGCGCTGGGTCTGACCACGACGCAGCGTACCGAAAGCGCGCTCACGCAAAACCAACTCGACGGCGCCCGTTTCCGCGCAATGGCTGAAGCGGCAATTAACCTCACGGTGCTGAATCTTCTGTCGACGCCGCTCGAGACTGAGTCCGCGGGAAACGTCTGGGTGCCGGACGGCACGCCCCGAACGCTGATGTTCGAAGGCGAGGAACTCTCGGTCACGCTGTACAATGAGGGATCGCGGCTGGACCTCAACACGGCAACCCCCGAGCAGTTGGCGACGTTGATCGAGCTTGCCCAGGGAGAGGAAGGTTTTGACGAAGCCCAACGCGATGCCTTGGCGGATGTCATCGTCGACTGGCGCGACGCGGACGACCTGACCCAGCTCAACGGCGCCGAAGATGGCGACTACGAGGCTGCTGGCCTGCCCTATGGAGCGCGGGACGAACCGTTTCAGAGCGTCGACGAACTGCAGCAGGTGCTCGGAATGACGCGGGCGTTGTATCAGCGTCTAGCCCCAGACTTGAGTGTCGACAACGACACCGGCGGCATCGACCAACAGTTTGCGTCAGCCGCGGTGTTGGCGGCTTCGCAGGGCCTCTTGCTGGAAGATGCGCAACGCGTCGTTGACGAACGTAACGCCCCGGTTCTACCCGACGCTGAACAGCCGACGGCCGTCAGCCGGGGGGGGCCCCTCTACCGCATCCGCGTCGCCATGGGGGCTAGCGACGGCGTCGGCCGTAGCATGGAGGGCCTCGTGTCGCTTGAGCCGGGCCAGACACCGCCTTTCGAGGTCCGTTGGCGTCGCTACGGCTTGATGCAGCAACCGCTTGAGGTAGCGCCCGACGACGGTAGCGAGTCGCTCTGATCGGGGACGCCTGTTTGCTTCCCTGCGCGGGGTGGGGTAAAAATTTGCAGCGTCACGGCACCTGCCTCGTCGCTTGCTTGCTGGCGCGACGGGAGCGCCGTAGCCACACATCCACAACATCGTCGTTAGATTCCCATGGCCCGAGCCTTCACTCTGAACAACCTGCGGCTTCCGGTTGCTGCATCGCTTCCGGGGCGCGACCTACTCAAACGCTGGCGGACGACGCTGTTGAGCTGCCTGCCATATGGTTTGCGCCGTCGAATCGCGCTGCGGAGTCCGGTGTTGGTCGTGATCCCGAATGGGGACGATGCCGAATTGCTGCGACAACTCGGCGACGAGCGTGAGCCCATCGGCGGCATCGATCTGCGAACCGGCGGGCTGCTGTCGTCCGTGATCCCGGCGAATCCCAAGCAGGGCTGGAGTGAGACTTGTATCGAACTGCCGGCGGCGCAGGTGCTGCACCGCGATATCGCGCTGCCCGTCCAGGTTAAAGACAACCTCCGTAAGGTCGTCTCCTACGAAATCGACCGACTCACCCCGTTCCAGGTGACGGATGTCTACTTCGATACCCGCATCGACGGCACCCTTGCCCGCGGCACCAAGCTGAATGTCCGCCTCGCGTTGTGCCGCCGCGACCTGGTCGCGGATTGGCTGGAGCGCCTGCGCGAGGGTGGCTCGTCGGCGTCCCGATTGACCTGGGCCGGGGCTTGGCCGGAGGCGAATCTGCTTCCCTTGGAGGAGCGTCCGCGCCCGCGCAGATTCGGTTCCTTGGTCGGTGCCATGCTGTCAGCCGGCTTGCTCCTGCTGGTCTCCGCGGTGTTGATGACCCCAATCATTCAGAAGACCCGTTCGCACGAGAATCTGACTCAAGAGCTGCGCCGTATTCGTACCGCGGCCGAAGAGGTGGAGCAGGTCCGCGAGGCACTCGAACGGGCGCGTCTCGGCAGCGTCGAGGTGTTGAATCGTAAGCGCGAACAGCCGCGCATGACGAACCTGTTGCGCGAGCTGACGGACTTGTTGCCGGACGGGACCTGGGTACAAACCATGAACTATCGTGATGGCGAAACCGACATTCGCGGCGAGTCCACGCAGGCCACGGCCTTGATTGGTCTGCTCGAGCAGGGACCTGGCATCAGCGCTGTCAGTTTTCGCTCGCCGGTGATGCAGGTCGGGTCGACCGGCCAGGAGAGGTTTCACATTTCCCTGCAATACAGCCAGCCGAGCACACCATGAGCGCGCGTTCTCCTGATCGGCTTTCCTGCGCATTGGCGTGGGGGCTGGCGTTGTTGCTGCCGCTGCTGCTCGTGGCGTTGGTGGCGCTGCCCTGGTGGCAGCGGATGCAAGATCTGGACGAGCAACTTACCCGCGGCACCGATCAGTTACAGCGCTATCAGCGACTGGTTGCCACGCTGCCGGGGTTGCGCTCCGAGCTGGAGCGGGAGCAGGCCAACGACGACTTCAAGGCGTTCTATTTCGATGCGGAGACCCCGGCCTTGGCCGGCGCTCGCCTGCAGAGTGAGGTGCAGGAGGTCGTTCGGGCTGCCGGCGCGCGTCCCATCAGCACACAGATCCTTCCGGTGGACAAAGACGAACATCCACCCCGGGTACGTATCCGCACCCAGCTTCAGGGTACGACGGACGAACTGTTGGATGTGTTGTACCGCATCGAGGAGGCTCGCCCGTTTCTGTTCGTCGACCAGGTGTCGATCCGGTCCACGACGCCGCGGGCGCCGCCCGCACGCCGAAACGCCAGGCGCGTCGTTCGCCGCCCGCAGTCGCAGTCGCAGGTCGGTATGCTGACGGTGCGGCTCGATATCTTCGGCTACTCGTTGGGGGCGGATGAATGAAGCTGACGCTGTCGGTGATCTCCCTGCTCCTCATGGGTGTGCTCTACTGGCAGTGGCGCGACTGGTCGCCCGACGTCCCAGCACCCTCGCCGAGCCCCGCCGCCGAGGCGCTGCCGGGCGTCAGCGAGCCGCCCTCGGCAGGTGAACTGCTGGCGCCGCCGCCGCCGAAAGAAGACTATGCCTCTGTCATCGAGCGGCCCCTCTTCCTACCAGATCGACGCCCACCGCCGGACGAGCCGGAGCAGGAAGACGAAGCCGAGCCGGAGACGCTCACGGAGCTGGACGGTATGGACCTGACTGCCGTCGTCATCACGCCGACGACAGTCTCCGCCTGGATCCGCCGGCCCAACGAGCGCGAGATACAGCGCTTGCGGCTCGGCGATGATTTCGAAGGTTGGGTGGTCAAGACGATCGAGCCTGACCGGGTTGTCCTGGAGCGACAGGGGGAGACCGATCAGTTAGTATTGCGCGATTACACCAAGGCTTCAGCCATGGCTCCGCCGCCGCGCATGCCGGCAGCCAGGCGACAACCAACTGGCCGACAGCAGCAAACGCCGCCGACGCCGCCGACCGCTGACGGCCAAGACCCTGGAGCAGCGCCTCCCGCGAGGCGTCAACGAGCCGCGAGACCCGCCGCGCGGTAGTGCCGGGTCGTGCGGTAATTCAAAGGACCAGTACTAGTCGACGCCCGATGTCAACCAACAACGATTTGGAAACCATGCCGCCCCAACGCCCGCAGGTTCTCGGCCAAGCGCCCGCTGGCGCTGATCTGGTTGTCATTTTTTCTGGTCGTGCTGGCAGCCACTGGCTGCAACAGCCTGGTATGGGATCCCAGCGAACGCATCGGTAGTTCGAAGGGCCATATCACCGACAAGGACCGCGATCGCGGGGCTACCACCAGGACTTTTCGTGACACCGAGAGCTTTGCGATCGGCGACGACGATGTGCCGCAGGCCAGGATTCTATCGTCCGCGGAACTGGCACTTTCGTGAGAAGGGTCTCCCCACCAAGCGTCGATACCACCCCCGGTGACGTGACGTTGAACTTCGACGGCACTGACATTCGTGAAGTCGTCAAGGTCATCCTCGGTGACCTCTTAGGGGTTAATTATGTCCTGGACCCGGCAGTGCAAGGCGCCGTATCGTTGCAGACCGGGCGGCCGCTGCGTCGCGACCTGCTGATCCCGACCTTGGAAACTCTGCTGCGTATGAATAACGCGGCGCTGGTGGACAACGCTGGCACCTATGAAATCGTCCCTTTGTCTAACGCCGTCAGTGGCAGGATCGTTCCGCAGTTGGGTGACTCCTCGCGTGCCTTACCGGAAGGCTACAGCGTCCAGGTGGTGCCGTTGCGGTACATTGGCGCCGATGAGATGAGCAAGATCCTGGAGCCTTTGGCCCCGGAAGGAAGCATTGTCCGCGTCGATAATGTGCGCAATCTCATCATCCTGGCCGGCGCCAGCCCAGCGATGAGCAATCTGCTCGACACGGTTCAAATCTTCGACGTGGATTGGATGGCCGGCCTTTCGGTCGGGTTCTTCACGCTGGAATATGCCAAAGCCTCCGATGTCGTGACCCAGCTTGAAACCTTACTGGGCGACGAGGGTAGCACCCCGCTCAAGGGGCTGTTTCGGTTCATCCCGGTGGAGTCCGCCAATGCCCTGCTGGTCGTCTCACCGCAGGACTCCTACCTGCAGCAAATGCAGACCTGGATCGAACGCCTCGACTTGGCGGAGGCCTCGGGCGGTGTCGCTCAGCGCCTATACGTCTACAGAGTCCGTCACGGCGATGCCGAAAACCTGGCGGACGTCCTGAGCCAGCTCTTTTCCGGGGACGAGACCGCGTCAGCGAGCAGGCGGAGTGTCGGCGGTGTCGCGCCAGGGCTCGCGCAGGGTTCCATCGGCGGAGACGGCGCGGACGGCGGCGGGGCCGACACCGGGACCGCCATGCGACGCGCCACATCCACCACCATTGAGCTGTCGTCGCCGGTCAGTATCGTCGCCGACAACACCAACAATTCCCTGCTGGTCCGCTCCAGCCCGCGCGATTTCAAAAAGATACTCGACGCGCTGAAGCAACTCGACATCCTGCCACTGCAGGTCTTGGTAGAGGCGACCATCGTCGAGATCCGGCTAACCGGCAATCTCCGGTACGGGGTGCAATGGCAGTTCTTCGGACCCGCCGCGGGCGGTGAGTGGGATCCCGAAACGGGCAGCAACCGCGGCGGTTACCGCGGCGAGACTTCGCTGACGCAGAACGGTACCCCCGCCCCGACATTCCCCGGCTTCAACTGGTCCGTCATCCTGCGTCCAGACACCATCCGAGCGACCTTGTCCGCCCTTGCGGAAGACGACCTGGTCAACGTGCTGTCATCGCCCTCGGTGATGGTCAGGGACAATCAAACCGCCAAGATTCAGGTCGGCGAGCAGGTGCCCATTGCAACCACACAGCAGCAGGGCACGTCCACCACCGATCGCATCATTAACCAGATCGAATACAAAGACACCGGCGTCATGCTGTCGGTGAAGCCGCGCGTCACGCCTGGGGGGCTGGTGCAGATGGAAATCGAGCAGGAGGTGAGCACGGTCGAGTCGGAAAGCGGCGCCCTCAACTCGCCGACTTTCCGCACCCGCAATATCACCAGCAACGTCGCCGTTCGCTCTAATCAGGCCGTGGTCCTCGGTGGGCTTATTCAAGACGCGCGTGAAGACGGAAAATCCGGCGTTCCTGGTCTCTACCGTGCACCGCTCATCGGTCCGTTGTTTGGCCAAACGGCAAAGAGGGCCGCGCGCACCGAACTGGTGGTTGTGCTTACCCCGCGCGTCATCGCCAGCGACAGCGACATCGAGACCGTCACCCGCGATTTCCGCGACAAGGTCAAGAATCTAGACACCAGATTCTAGCCCACCCATGTCCGACCTTGCCCAACCAGACTTCGCCGCCATCGCCCACGAGGTCTTCGAGATTGAGGCGGCCGCGGTACGCGGTTTGAGTTTGTCCCTCGACGGCAGTTTCCCGGCCGCGGTCGCGGCCGTCCTTGCGGCGTCTGGCCGCGTCATTGTCTGCGGCATGGGCAAGTCCGGCATCATCGGCAAGAAGATCGCGGCCACGCTCGCCAGCACCGGTACGCCGTCGTTCTTCATG
>CAVOSE010000030.1:0-37281 GCA_963698775.1 uncultured Gammaproteobacteria bacterium | reverse complement strand
CTGCCCAAGATCAGCGTCGACAAGACCGCCGACCCGAGTGCATTGGACCTGCCGGGTGGTGACGTAGAGTTCTCCGTCAGCGTGACGAATGACGCGTCCGAGGCCGTTACCATCGCTGCACTGGCAGACGACGTCTTCGGGCCGCTGAACGGTCTGGGATCCTGCGTGGTTCCGTTTAACCTAGCGCCCAACGGAGAGCCGGGTGACAGCTATCAATGCACCTTCATCGGCGCAGTCTCCGGTCCTCCCGGCATCTTCACCAACACGGTGACGGCGTCGGGCAGCGATAACGACGGCAACGACACCAGCGCGTCCGACGTCGCGACCGTTGTACTTGCCGATCCCGGCATCGTGGACGGGATCAAGACGAAGCTGACGATGTACTACGCTCCGCCAGATCTGACGGGGGTCGACCGACTCACCTTCAACGGCTATCTGCGACCTGTTGGTGGAGAAGTCTTTGATCTACCTTTCAATCAGGACGTCACCGTCATTGCGGAGATTCCCGATCCCCAAAACCCGACGCAGGTCTACAGCGCATTCGTCGGGACGGTCCCGGCTGGGTCGGTGTCCAGCGCCGCCAGCAAGTATCGTTATCTCGCAAGAGGGTCCGGAATCAACGAGCTGGTCTTCGAGACGGTGTCGCAAGACAAGATCTACGCCTATTTGTTCGTGGATGCCATCGATCTCCTCCAGCAGGTTCGTACTTCGATGAGCGAGGCCGAGTACCTGGCATTCATCGAGCAGATAGACCGCTATACGCTCCGCTTCCTAATTGCAGGCCGCTCTTGGACAACGGAGATACCACTGCTCCCGGCAGCGGTAACGAGAGCATAAGCTGCAACTGGAAAAACAGCCGTAGCCGCATGAGGGAGCGCGAGTAGCGCGAGCGATCCAAGGGCCCTGCGGGGCCCTTTTTCGTGCCGACCCTTGTGCCGCGATAAGGCGATGTCGCTCACCAACCGAGATCCTCGCGCCTTGTTCGTGACGGCGCATACGATCGCCCCATTGCTCGAATCGCACAGCGCCCCGAATGACGCGCCCCACCAAGACCGGGGTTGCCACGGCTGTTATGGCCGGTGGTGGCACGAAGCGTTCGATTCCGCTACTTTAGGCCGCCCGTGAGTGGCTCGATTGACCGCGCCCCTCACGCTCACTTCGCGCGTCAGCGTCACATCAATCTTGGACAGCAAATGACTGAAACCTCCCCGATCAGCAGCCAACAGCGGCGCTGGCTCAAGCAGCAGGCCCATCATCTGAAACCGGTCGTGCTGCTCGGCCAGGCCGGACTCAGCGATGCGGTGTTGGCGGAGATCGAACTGGCGCTGGATCACCACGAGTTGATCAAGGTCCGCGTCAACGGCGGCGACCGCGACGCGCGTGATGCGGAGGTGTCCGCCATCGCCACGCGCGCCAACGCGCAGTTGGTGCAGCGCATCGGCAATGTCGCCATCTATTTTCGCGCCAATCCCGAGCGTAAGGACCCGATTTCCTTGCCCGATTGAGACTTACAACGGCGGCACAAATTCTTCGTGTCGAATCAACCAATCCCATCCGGAGTTGTACCCGTGCGGATCAAAGTCTGGGACTTGCCAACCCGTGTTTTTCATTGGCTACTGTTCGTCACCGTCACCGTGTCGCTGTTGACCGCCCTGGAGGGTGGCAACTGGATGATCTGGCACGCGCGGCTCGGCCTCCTTGCATTGGGGCTGTTGGTGTTTCGGCTGGTGTGGGGCGTGCTTGGCTCCACCTATGCGCGGTTCGTGGACTTTGCGCCGACGCCGAGTCGCATTTCGGCCTACCTACGGGGTCGCTGGCAGGGACTGGGGCACAACCCCCTCGGCGCCTTGTCGGTGTTCGCATTGCTGGCACTGTTGCTCTGGCAGGCCGGCAGCGGCCTCTTCAGCAACGACGACATCGCCTTCGACGGACCGCTGTACGATCTGGTCAGTAAATCCACCAGCGATTGGTTGACCAGCTTGCACCGTCAGGGGCTGTGGCTGATCGTTGGGCTGGTCGCGCTACACATTCTGGCGGCGTTGTTCTACACATTCGTCCGCGGTAACAATCTGATCCGGCCGATGGTCACCGGTTACAAGGAATCGGAGGGTCCGAATGCACGTCCGGCGCGCGGCGGCCCCTTGTGGGCGCTGCTGTTGGCGTTGGCGATCGCGGGCGGTGCGGTCTGGATTGCTAACGGAGGACTGCTGCCTCCGCCGCCTCCACCAGCGCCGGCGCCCGCTTGGTGAGAGGGTGGGGTGATGCTGGAGTGGCGTTGAGAGCGCCGACTGGAAAGTCGGCGCTCCAAGTTGCTTAGTCTTCCTTGCGGAACTTGTCGTGGCAGCCCTTGCAGGACTTGCCCAGTGCGCCGAAGGCCTCTTTGACCTCGGCCGGATCGCCCATGGCGGCGACCTCGGCCATGTTGTTGGCCGCTTCGACAAAGGCGGTCGCGACACGCCCAACTTCCTCAGGCTCGGTGAACAGCGCCGGCTCGACGCGCGTCTTGACGTCGCCGATGTCCTTGTCGGTACCTGGCCCGTAGAGTGCGCCCATGCCGGAATTGGCGATGCCGGCGATGGCGTTGGCGGCTGCCGATACCTGGGTCTGGCTGAAGTCACCCTCTAGATTGGCCTTGATCTTCCCCATGTTCCAAGACATGAAGGTATAGCCGGCCTGGCGGGTTAGGATCTGCTCTTCCGGCTTCAGGTCGCCGGCCACGGCGATGCCGGCCAAACCGAGGGCGAGACAAGAGGCAACCGTCGTTTGGATGATTCGTTGCATGCGGACTACTCCATAGTTGACTGTGATCGGACAGGCGCAATGGTAACCAACCCTATGGTGACTTGCACTCATTTCACCCCAATCCGGCAACAAGCGTCAGGCTGTTTCGGCCGCTGTTATCAGTCGAGCACGAGTTTGCGGCCGAACGGATGAGGCATTGCGGCGTGCGCCACCGGTACGCACCAAAGCACCGGAAAGGCCGGCCGATAGTTGGCGGGGCCGTCGAGGTCCGTCAAGAACACGCCGATGTCCGGTGCGTAGCGTTCCGCCTCGCGCAGCAACGGCGTGAAGTCCGTGCCGCCGCCCCCGTTGAACTGGATGTCTCGCAGGTTCGAGCGACCGGGTTCGAACAGCTCCACGGCGGCAACCCTGTCGTCGCCAATGATGACCACGGCCCCCGCCTCGAGGCGACGCGTGATGGCCTCGATCTCACCGGCGAAGCGCCCGAGGAGCGGTGCATCGATCGACCCTGACACATCCACCATCACCGCCAGCCGCGCCACCGCCTTGGCGGTGGAGAAACCGGGCTCCCAAGGCATGCGCCGGCCACCGATGCGACCCTGATTGGCGACATAGGAACGCGATGGTCGCGACCAGGACAGGTCCGGCTGGTGCGACAGGCCCCGGGCGAGCTGCGTGCGCAGCAATTGCTCCCACGGGGTTCGCACCTTGGGCAGGTCCGCCAGCAACTCCCGCAGCATTGAGTGCACGCCGTCGCCGGCATGGGCGCGGACGATGCGCTCGCGCCACTCGCGGGACTGCTCTGCCTCGGCCTCGGGGTGCTCGGCGCCGGCGGCGGGCAGCAGGTCCGAGATCATGCGATCGGCCAGATATCTTGCCCGCGCCGCACATTGGCCGTCGGTCGCCGGCCGTTCCTGATCCGCGGCCTGCAGGGTGCCCTCTTCCGCCTGGCGACCGGCACCGTCGCCGGTGATGCTGTTGCGCTCGCTGCCCTTACCGCTGCGTCGCCCGCGGGACGCCGCGCTCGACCATTTGCGGTCGTCGACGGCGCGATAGAGGCGCTCCAGGTCCCATTCCAGCAATGATTTATCGACGCCCTGGTGGATATTCAGCGAGGTCGCCAGCAGGTCTTCCAGCAACACCGACCCCGCCGGCAGTTCCAGCCAGCTAAGGTGACTCAGGGTGCTGTTGACGATGGCGTCCGCGCACAGGTTGTAGAGCTGCGGGTCGACGTCGCCGACCAGTCGGGCCAGCCCATCGCGGCGTTGCGCATGCCGCAGCGCGACATGCAGCACCTGGTGCGCGACCAGACCGACCTGCACCGCCAGCGACAGCTCCTCGAAGCCCGGACCGTAGAAGATGCTAGTGCCGTCGTTGGCCGCGAGGACGGGCGCCTGGCTGCCGTCGACGTCATGGTGGCGTACCCAGAGCGCGAGGCCGCCGGTGGAGGGCGCGAATTCGACCATCTTCTGGATCGCGCGGGTGCCACGGTGGTTGTGCAGACTGCGCGCCGGCCCGGCGCCCGGATGGGTTACTGCTTGCATCGGTTGCTCCATGTTTCGTGGGAGCGATTTGCAATCGCGTTGGTGACGTCGGCACAGCTCTGCCTGCCCCGATCGCGGCTTGAAGCCGCTCCCACAGACGCTCGTGGGAGCGATTTGCAATCGCGATGGCCGCCGGTGGCGGTCGGATGTTCAGGACGCCGCTTGCGCGTCGCGCTCGCGTTGCTCGGCGTAGCGGCGATAGCTGGCGCTGTCGAGCACCGCGGCCTCTAAGCCTCGCTCCAGGGCCTTTTGGAACAGCAACTCCATGGTCAGGGTTTGCGCCTCGCGGATGGGCAGCGGCTCAGGCGCGGCGATGTCCGGTAACTGGTCGACGATCTCCATGGCCCGCCCCATGCGCCGTTCGTCGGTAGCGGCGGCGAGCAGGCCGTAGATCATGCCGTACAGGCCGTCCAGCGTGGTTGGCAGCAAGGCCGCGGTCTCGTCGCCGGGCTCGGCATCGAGCAGCCGCAGCACATCGGTACCGGCCTGAATCTCCCGCAGCACGCCGAAGAATTCGGCGGCATTGGCGGCGCCGATCCGCCCCTGCACGAATATCCGCTTGCCGGCGTCGGACAGGTCGGATTTGAGCACGTTGGAGATGTCTTCCCAGCCGCGGGGGCTGGCGCCGACCAGATGGTCGTTGGCGAGCTGGCTCTGGGTGTCGTCGAGCTTGTCCGGGCGCACCTTCAGGTAGGCCATGATCTCGGGGGCGAAGTCGTGCTCCAGCGCATAGTCCAGGAAGGCGTCGATGACCGACTGCACGTTGAAGTGGAACATGCGATCCGCCAGCGCCGTGCCCATGTCGTGGCTGACGGCGCCGTGATAGGCGGCGTTGCCGGCCGCCACCACCAGCCAGCCGTCCGGCAGCCGATAGTTGCCGACGCGGCGGTCGAGGATCAGCGAATAGGCCGAGATCTGCAGCCGCTGATCGGCGGCGGTGAGTTCGTCCAGGAACAGGATGCCCTGGGGTTGCTCCTCGCCGGGCAGGAACTCGGGCGGGAACCAGACCGTCTTGTGCTGTGCATCGTCGGCGTAGATGGCGCCGCGGATATCCACCGGCTCGATGGTGGTCAGGCGCAGGTCCACCAGCGGCGCGTCGAAGTGCTCCGCCACCTGCCGCACGATGGACGACTTGCCGACACCGCGCGTGCCCCAGAGCATCGACGCGCGTCGGCGCAGCGTGGCGTCGGCGTACTGCTCAATCAGCGCATGCTTGACCGCCGCGATCGAGACCGGCGGGATGTTCATCGGGTCGCCTTGCAAGGGGTGCTCCTTATCGGCTTGAGTGCGTCATCGGTTTGGATGCGTCGTCGACAGATTGGGGCCAGGCTCGAACCAGGCCAGGGCAGTTTGGAGCCGGGCAAGCTCAAGACTCCACCTCCAGCGGCCGACCACGCGCACCGGGCTCCTTGGCCGCATCGCGCTTGGCAGCCTGGGCGTCACCCTCCCCCATCGGCACAATCCAGGCGCGATTGCGCAAGGGCCGCGGGAACGGCGGAATCTCCAGTCGCGGCATCTCCCGCATCAGGAAGAAGCCCACCAACATCATCGGCGGCGCATGGAAGATCAGCATGCGTAGGATCGAATTGCTGTCCATATCCAGAAAGCGAATGGCGGGAGTCGCGGCCAGTAGCGCGACGCCGATCAGCATCGGAATCGCGCGCTGAAAGGTGACCCGCCAGCGGGCCCGGAGGTGATCACCATGGAAGCGCTCGGGGGACTTGTCCAGCGTGCGTGCCAGGTGGGTGACCGTGCGCCCGAGCTTGGATTCGATCTCCGGCGTGCGTTCGGGTTCTTTGCGCGCGACATTGATGGTGCCGCGCCAATAGCTGACGATGTGCACCAGCGGGCGCCAACGCCAGCCAATCACGGCGAGCATGTCCTCGGGCAGGCGCAGCTCGTGGCCGGGGTCGGCGGTGAGTTTGAGGTCGACCGGCATGCCGCGTCGACGGTCGGCCTGGGCGACCAGGTTGATGCCCTTGATCCAGGCCCGGGCCTCGACGATGGCGGGCGCGGATGCAGAACCCGGCGCGGCATCGGCATCGTTTACCACCGGCATGGCGTCGAGATAGTAACTGCGCGCGACCGGAATGCCGCCGTAGACTTTGATCTGCCGGCGTAGCGGCACGGCCTCGACCCGGTCCAACAGCCCATCGATGTCCGGGCCTTCGGCGGTCAGGGTCGACACCAGCGTCTGTCCGGCCGGGGCTGCATGGATGGCAGCGTCGGTGGCGCCGTCGATGGTGACGCTGCGCACTAGCCGGAACTTGGTCGCCGACTCCGCTTCCAGCACCAGCGTCGCACGCAAGGCGGGCCCTGTTTCGCCCTCCGCGGCCTGCACCATCGGCTTGAACGCCAACTTGCGCGCGGCGCGATCGCTGGCAGTCAGGTCGGCATGCAACCCCCGCCGCGTGAACGGGGCGATCAGCGACAGGATCTCATGATGGGTCAGCGGCATCGCCTGCTGTTTATCGCCGTGATAGACCCGCGGCGACAGCGGTGTTGGTGGGTCGTGTTTGACGCGGACTTGGGTCATGACGAAGAAACCTCCGTTGCGGGGCGGAAATTGGCCGCTTGGACGGTTGAGATGATCGCTTGCTACTGTCGACTTGTTCCCATTGAACGCGCGGGGTTGTCGTGCCTAATCGGTTTTGCAGAGAACAGCATTAACGAGTTGACGACATGGATCCCCGGGAGCTCTCAGCGATTCCAAGCTGCGGCAGCACGCCGGTCAGCACCTCGGCGCAGCCCAGGTCGAGCTTGAGCTCGGCCAAGGCGTCGGCACGGGTGCAGCCACGGTTCAGTAGCGCAATCGGCAATCCCTGCTGCTCTGCCCGCAGACAGAATCGGTATCCGGAAAAGACCGTCAGCGATGAGCCGACCACAAGCAATCCACGGCTCTCTGCGAGCTGTGCGAAGGCACGCTGAACCCGCGGCTTCGGCACGTTCTCGCCGAAGAATACCACCGAGGGCTTGAGCATCCCGCCGCAGTCCGGACAGGGCGGCACAAGAAATCCGCTCGCGAGCTGATCGTCCAGCAACACATCGCCATCGGGGGCGGACTGTTCTGACCCCTGAGAACGAAAAAGCGGGTTACAGGCTGCAAGCAGCGTCTGCATACGCGCTCGTGACAGACGCCGGCCACATGCGAGACAATCGACCAGGTCGAGCCGTCCGTGAAGATCGATGACGCGTCGTGAGTTTGCGCGCTGATGCAGCCCGTCGACGTTCTGCGTGACCAGTTGCGTCAGAAGTCCCCGTTGTTCCAGGTCCGCGAGCACCCAGTGCGCGGCGTTAGGGCGCGCCTCGTGAACGCGCGGCCAGCCGATGAAGCTCCGCGCCCAGTAGCGCCTGCGCGCGCGCTCGTCGCGCACGAACGCCTGGTAGCGAATGGGCTCGGCGCGCTTCCAACGACCATCGCCGTCGCGATAGTCCGGAATGCCCGAGTCTGTGCTGCAACCCGCGCCCGACAAGACAAAGAGCGGTGCCTGGCGATGGATGAACTCCGCGAGTCGACGAGCAGCCTGCTCGATCTCCGCTACCGGCGATCCACTACCAGTTGCCACGCGGTCGCTCCTCGACAGCAGCGGATTAAAGCGGCCCACGCAACCCTCCTGCGCATGGCGAAAGCCGGCGCCCGGAGCATCGCACCATTGATTCCGGCCAGCGCTGGCCAGATTTTGAATCACACAACGTAGTTAGGATCCTCTCAAACCCCACATGTCAGAAACCGTCGCAATTATCGGAAGCGGAATCTCCGGACTCGCAAGCGCTTGGTTGCTGTCGCAACGCTACGACATCACCCTCATTGAGGCCAAGGACTACGTTGGCGGTCACACCCACACCATCGAGGTCGTAGAGGGCGAACGCAAGGTGCCGGTAGATACCGGTTTCATCGTTTACAACGAGCCGAACTATCCCCTGCTGACCAGACTCTTCCAGCGCCTGGAGGTGGCCACCCGCGAGGGCGACATGTCGTTCTCCGCCTCCATCGGTCCGGGCCGCATCGAGTACTCTGGTGATAGCCTGAACACGCTGTTTGCGCAGCGGCGCAACTTGCTGAGCCCAAGCTTTCTGCGCATGCTCGCGGACATGCTCCGCTTCAACCGACGCTGCAAACAGCTCCTGGGCGATGGCGGTTTCGACGGCCTGAGCCTCGGCGAGTTCCTTGATCGCGAACGCCTCGGGCAGACCTTCCGCGAGCACTACCTGTTGCCGATGGCCGCCGCCATCTGGTCGTGCCCGACGCAGACCATGATGGCATTCCCCGCCGAGAGCCTAGCGCGCTTCTTTAACAACCACGGCCTGCTGAATATCGTCGACCGCCCCTTGTGGCGGACCGTCGTCGGCGGCAGCCAGGCCTACGTCAAGCGCCTACTTGACGATATCGGCCGCGATCGTGTGCTGATGGATGGCGCGACCCGGGTGGCGCGCCACGACGGCGCCGTCGAGGTGGTTCTGCAATCCGGTGCGTCGCGCCGATTCGACAAGCTGGTGATGGCCTGTCACGCGGACCAGGCACTGGCGCTGCTGGACCAGCCGAGCGACGACGAGGCGAGCCTGCTCGGCTGCTTCCGCTACCAGCCGAATCGGACCTTTCTGCACACTGACAGCGCCCTCATGCCCAAGCGCCGCGGCGTCTGGGCGGCCTGGAACTACCTGGCCGGAGAGACAACCGCCGGCCAGGGCGACGCACAGCGATCCGTGTCGGTGACCTATTGGATGAACCGGCTGCAGGGGCTATCCACTCGGCGGGATTATCTGGTCTCCTTGAATCCGCTGCGCGATCCGGCGCCGGAACACATCATCGCCGATATGACCTACGACCACCCGGTCTTTGACGGTGCCGCCATGGCTGCGCAACGCGAACTCCACCGGCTGCAGGGCCGTGACCGCATTTGGTATTGCGGCAGCTACTTCGGCTACGGCTTCCATGAAGACGCCCTCAGCGCCGCCACCAACGTCGCCACCCTGCTCGGTGCCGATACCGCGTGGCTCACCGGAACAGCCGACGATGCACGCAGCCCGCAGACCGACACCCGGTCCGCGCTGGAGGTCGCCGCCTGATGGCCCATCCGACGGCCCGTTCCGGCCCCCACCGCATCTTCTTCACCCGGGTCATGCATAAGCGCTTTTTCCCGGTTCAATATCGCTTCGAGTACCGCGTCTTCACGCTGTTGCTGGACGTCGATGCCCTGGACCGGCTGCCGCGGCTCATCTCCGGCGCGCGGTTCAACCTGTTCCGCTTCGAACTCAAGGATCACGGTCCTCGGGATGGCTCACCGCTGCGGCCCTGGGCCGAGCGCATGCTCGGCGAACGCGGCATCGATCTCGACGGCGGGCGCATTCGGGTGCTGTGCTTCCCGCGCGTACTCGGCTTCGGGTTCAATCCCCTAAGCCTCTGGTACTGCGAGCACAGCGACGGCAGCTTGCGCGCGGTGATCGCCGAGGTCAACAACACCTTCGGTGAACATCATTTCTACTTGTTGGCCAACGCCGGCGACCCCATCGAATGGCCCATGCGGGGCGCGGCAACAAAATGTTTCCACGTCTCACCGTTGATGGACATGCAGGGCGACTACCAATTCAGGCTGTCGCGCCCGGATGAGCACCTCGCTGTGTTGATCCGCCAATACGACGAACATGGCAAGTTGAAGCTGGTCGCCACGCAAACCGGCCAGGGCGCACCACTAACCAATCAGGCCCTATGGCGCGCCTTTCTGCGCACGCCCTTGATGACGCTGAAGGTGATGACCGCTATTCACTGGCAGGCGCTGAAGATTTGGATCAGCGGCGCACGCTACTTCCCGAAACCCGATCCACCCCACCAAGAGGTCACCTGATGGCAAGCGACAAGACCGCAGAGGCAGCGCTTCCGCTCACACGTCTGCCGGGTCTGCGACCGCTGAGCAAAGTGCTGCACAGTCTGCACAGCGGACACCTGCGTATCCGACTCGGCGAGCACGTGCACGAGATGCACGGCGCCGAGGCCGGCCCCAGTGGCGAATTACGGCTGGTAAGGCCGTTGGAGTTTGCTCGCCGCATCGCCACCCGCGGCCACGTCGGCCTGGGCGAGGCCTACATGGCCGGCGACTGGGACAGCCCCGACCTGACCGCCCTACTCCACACCCTTGCCGTCAACCAACAGGCCTTTGCCAAGGCCT
Source organism: uncultured Gammaproteobacteria bacterium (assembly GCA_963698775.1). GTDB lineage: Bacteria > Pseudomonadota > Gammaproteobacteria > Chromatiales > Chromatiaceae > Thiohalocapsa. The sequence goes on along the minus strand of CAVOSE010000030.1, from coordinate 26,831 downwards.
GGGAAGGCAGTTGGTTTCACCGCGTGCTCTCGCCCTGGAAGCATCGCCGGCGGTCCAACACCAAGACCGGCAGCCGGCGCAACATCGCCCATCATTACGACCTCGGCAACGACTTTTACCGACTCTGGCTCGACCCGAGCATGACCTATTCCTCCGGCGTATTCGAGCGCGAAGGCGACACGCTGGAGCAGAGTCAACACAACAAGTACGCACGGCTGTTGGCCATGCTGGATGCCAAGCCCGGCCAGCGGGTGCTGGAGATCGGCTGCGGCTGGGGCAGCCTCGCTCGCGAGGCCGCCTCCGCCGGACTCGAGGTCACCGGCCTGACGCTGTCGACAGAACAACTCGCCTGGGCGCAGCAGGCCGTGGCCGACACGCCGCTGCAACCCCGCGTCGATCTGCGCCTACAGGACTATCGCGACGTCGACGGCACATTCGATCACATCGTCTCCATCGAGATGTTTGAGGCGGTCGGTGAGGCCTACTGGCCAACCTACATGGATACGCTGCGCAAGCGCCTGCGCCCCGGCGGGCGCGCCGCGCTGCAGGTCATCACCATCGACCCGTCCATCTTCGACGACTACAAGGCCAGCCCCGACTTCATTCAGCACTACATCTTCCCCGGCGGCATGCTGCCCACCGTCGAGCGCTTCGATCAGGCCGTCGCCGACGCCGGCTTGCAGGTGATCGAACGCAGCTTCCATGCCGCCGACTACGCGCGCACCTTAGCCCTGTGGCGCGAGCGCTTCGAGCAACGCCTCGACGAGGTGCGCGCACTCGGCTACGACGAACGCTTCATCCGCATGTGGCGCTATTACCTCTGCTATTGCGAGGCGGGCTTCGTCGACGAACGCATCGACGTCATGCAGGTGGCGTTAGCACACGCCGATTAGGGCCGAACAAGCGCAGCAGTTCCACCGTCTACGCTTTCCCCTCGTCACTATCCCGGAGCCCCCAGTGAGCAGAAAACAGACAATCGAGCAAAGGCTCGGTAGCGAACTCAGTCCAATGCATCTCGAAGTCACGGACGAAAGCCACATGCACAACGTGCCCGCGGGTGCCGAGTCCCACTTCAAGGTGCTGGTGGTCAGCGAGCAATTCGACGGCGAGCGACTGGTAGGGCGTCATCGCCGCATCAATGCCCTGCTCAACGACGAACTGGCGGGCGGCATGCACGCCCTCGCCATTCATGCCTGGACACCGCAGGAATGGTTCGACAAAGGCGGAGGCCCGGCGCCAGAGTCGCCGCAGTGCCAGGGTGGCTCCAAGGCGTAGGGCGAATTGACTCGCCCGAGGGAAAAATAATTGCAGGCGAGCGGGCGAATGAATTCGCCCCTACGAAAAAAACCCGACCCGCCAAGGGATCGGCGAATCGGGCGCCATGTCAGGGTCGAGAGCGGCCTTGCGGCCGCTCTCGACCTGCCGGTTACGAACTCGCCGCGCGCTGTTGAGCGAAGAACTCCTTCGTGACCTTGAAGACCACCGGACTCAGCAGCAGCAGCGCCACCAGGTTCGGAATCGCCATCATCGCGTTCAGCGTATCCGCGACCAGCCAAACGAAGTCGAGTTTGACCATCGCGCCGACCGGGATCGCCAACACCCAGAGGATACGGAAAGGCACGATGGCCTTGATACCAAACAGATACTCGACGCAGCGCTCGCCATAGACACTCCAGCCCAGAATCGTAGTGAAGGCGAACACCGCTAGCCCCAAGGCCACCACGTAGGCACCCGCGCCGGGCAGCTCATTGCCAAAGGCCATCGCCGACAGACTGGCACCGTTCTCACCGGAGGTCCAGGCCCCGGACACGACGATCACCAGACCGGTGATGCTGCAGATGATGATCGTGTCGATGAAGGTACCAAGCATCGCAATGGTGCCTTGGCGTACTGGGCTATCGGTCTCGGCCGCCGCGTGGGCGATCGGCGCACTACCCAGGCCCGCCTCGTTGGAAAAGATGCCGCGGGCAACGCCCATCTGGATCGCGATCATCACCGATGCGCCGGCAAAGCCGCCGACGCCGGCGGTCGGCGTGAACGCCTCCTGCACGATGGTCACGAGGGCCGCGGGGACCTCGCTGATGTTCATGCCCAATACGACCAGGCCGGCCAGAAGATAGGCGACGGCCATAAACGGCACGAGCTTGCCTGCCACCTGCGCGATCCAGCGGATACCGCCGATCAAGACCAGACCGACCAGCACCGCCATCGTTACACCGGTCATCCAGAACGGCACGTCGAACTTGGACTGCAGCGCATCGGCCACCGAGTTGGCCTGCACCATGTTGCCGATGCCGAAACCCGCGAGCCCGCCAAACACCGCGAACAGCGTCGCCATCCAGAACCAGTTCTTACCCAGCCCGTTGCGGATGTAGTACATGGGGCCGCCGACGTGGTTGTTGTTGTCGTCGACCTCACGATAACGCACCGCCAACACCGCCTCGGCATATTTGGTGGCCATACCCACCAGCGCCGTCATCCACATCCAGAACAGCGCCCCCGGTCCGCCGATGGCGATGGCGGTGCCGACACCGGCGATGTTGCCGGTACCGATGGTGGCCGACAGTGACGTCATCAGCGCATTGAAGGGTGTGATGTCCCCCTGTCCCTGCTCGTGCCGCCCCTTCCAGAGCATTCGAAAGCCATAGCCGATCTTGCGCAACGGCATGACCTTGAGGCCGGCGGATAAATACAGACCGGTGCCCAAAATCAGCACCAGCATCGGCGGCCCCCAAACCAGGCCGTTTACGTAACCAATGGCGTCAGAGACAAATTCCACGCTTGCTTACCCCCGAGTGCATCAACGGTGGAGTGATAGGAGGTCGTTAATATACAGGTCTACGGCGGAGATTCTCACCCCATTAACGCCGCATTGTCGCCTCTTTACTGGGGCTTTACGGAATGCCTCCGAGGGAATACCCTTAGACGAACGAGCCGAGGCGCTGGTTACGGCCCGTTCACCAGACACCCAACCACATCGCCGGAGGCCGCCAATGCCCGTCTGCAGAAACATCAAGAAGTTCTCTCGTACCCACGAGACCATCGCTGATCTGTTCTCGCTGCTCGCGGTCGCACTGCTGTTCGCATCGGTTTGGGCAACGCTGGAGTATAACCAGCCGGTCTTGCACTGGCTGGGCGGCGACTACTTGACCCGGGGACCTCTGTTGGTTGTAGGTCTTGCGTTGAACGCGTTCGCCATCCTGGCGCTGTTGGCCGTGGGGTCGGCGCGCTTCGGTGAGGAAGAAGAGCGGTGTTTCGGAACATTCCGAGGCCGACGCGCGCAGCACGGTGACAAAGGCATGTTCGGCGCCTGGATGGACCACGTCGACCACATCGGCCGCAAGCACCGCTGAGATTTCACGCGCCACGCCGCGTGACAGGCACCTTTCTGCGGGAGCCGACGAAAAGCATGTAGGTGCGACTTCAGTCGCACGGAATCGATCGACAGTGCGACTGAAGTCGCACCTACAGCCCGAGTCAGTGCTTCAGAGGACCAACAGGTCAAGCCTGTATAACGTGCTTGCGCATCCGATAGAGCAACGTATCGCGGGTGAGGCCAAGTAAACGGGCCGCCCTGCTCTTGTTGCCCGCGGCCAGCGCCAGGGCCTGACGGATAGCTTCGATCTCCAGTTGTTGTAGATCGACGCCGGTAGCGGGTAAGCGGAAGCCCAGCGCGTTGTCGCCGTTTTCACCGCGAGGTGCCTCGGCACCGCAAATCTCAGCCGGCAAATTGGCCGGCGTGATCTCCACGCCGGGGAGCAGGATGACCAAGCGCTCGCACAGATTGCGCAGTTCGCGCAAATTGCCTGGCCAGCCATAGCGTTTGAGCTGACGCAACGCCGCGGGTTTGAACTGCGGCGCCGTCAGCCCATGCTCGGCGGCGGCTGTGCGAAGGAAATGATCCGCTAGCAGCCCGATGTCGCCCACGCGCTCACGCAGGGGCGGCAAAGACAGCGGCACGACACACAGGCGGTGGTAGAGATCGCGCCGGAAATGGCCGGCGCGCACCGCTGCATCTAGATCGCGTGTGGTCGCCGCCACCACGCGCAGCGACGGCAGATCGCGGTCGAGCTCCAGTGTCTCCAGGCAGCGCAGCAGACCCGCCTGGGCGCGCGGTGTTAATTCCACCACCTCGTCCAGAAACAGCGTGCCGTGGCCGCGACCTTGTTCGCAGAGGGCCGGCAGGTCCGGCGCCTCGTCGAGGCCGGTACAGCGCACGCTGACGAATTCACCTGTCGCACGGGGGCTCCAGCGATGCAGGCTACGTGCAAGGATCTCCTTGCCGGTTCCGCTTTCGCCGATCAGCAGCACGTTGACGTCCGTTGCGGCGACGACCTTGGCGGCCTTCAAAACCCGCCGCAATTCGGGATCTTGCCCAATCAATGACTGTTCCGTCGTGCTTCGCATCGTTTGCTCGCTAACGTTCATAGTGCGTCGCTATCCCGCAAGATGACACGTCTGTTTCAGGGGTACGTTCATGGTGCGGGGCCATCCCGCAAGATGACGCATTGGTATCAGGGTGACCCAAGGGTTTCACGGACCGCTGGGGCCATGTTGCCCCACGACCGTCCGGTAGCGGGCTTTCCCACACGAAATAGCGTGAATTATAACTACTGCGACAGCAACGTGAACAGCCCAAGTCCGACCACCCCAAGCCCGGCGAACTGCCGCAGTGTAGATTTATGCACCCAACCCCGCAGTCTTCCCGCGAGCATCCCGGCGCCGAACATGACCGGCAGGGTACCGAGGCCGAACAGGGACATGTACAGCGCCCCCCCGAGCATGCTGGATTGGGCCGGCGCGGCGATCAGCATGGCGTAGACCAGTCCGCAGGGCAGCCAACCCCAGATCGCTCCGTACAAGAGCGCTCTCCACAGGGTATACACCGGTAGCAGGCGTCGCCCGACGGGCTCGAGGGCTCGCCAGAGTGGTTCCCCGAGCTGCTCGATGCGTGCGAGGCGGGGCAACCATCCGGCGATGTAGAGGCCCACGGCGACCGTCACGAGCGCAGCGGCCAAACGCAGCACAAAGGCCGCCACCCCAGCGTTGTCGGCCGCGAAGAGCAGCCCCCCGAGCCAGCCGAACAGCCCGCCCGCTAGCGCGTAGCTCAGAATACGTCCAGCATTGTAGGCAACGGTAAAGGCCGCAAGGCGCCCGGCATCACGACGGACCCGCTCGGGCAGTGAAAAAGTCAACGCACCGACGATGCCGCCGCACATGCCGACGCAGTGCAGCGCGCTGAACAGCCCGACCACGGGCGCGATCACAAAGGCGCTATTCAAAGCTCACCCGATTGCGGCGTGGATGCGTCAGACTGACAATTCGCAACCGTGCGGATGCGATCGCGCATTCAGGTTTATGCGAAGCGGACGTATATTCCAGACTCATGCAGTAACGAGACACCACGAGGACAACGACATGGCAGCCCCAGATCTTGAACCCATCCACGCCCTGCAACAAGAGCTGAACCAGCATCCGATCTACAGCGAGATCAAGGATCGGCGCGACCTACAGGTCTTCATGTCGCACCATGTCTTCTCGGTTTGGGATTTCATGTCGTTGATCAAGCACCTGCAACAGGTGGTCGCGCCCACAACGATACCCTGGACACCGCACGGCAACCCCAGCGTGCGCTACTTCATCAACCAACTCGTGCTGGAAGAGGAATCGGACTGCATCGAGACCGACAACGGTCCGCGATATAGCAGCCATTTCGAGTACTACTGCGAGGCCATGAACGAGATCGGCGCGGACGGCGACCTGCCTGGCCGATTCCTGCAATTGGTCGCCAGCAACGGCCTAGACGAGGCACTGTACTCAGACCTGGTCCCGCTGCCGGCGCGCTACTTTACCGAAACGACGTTCTGCTTCATCCGTGACGACAAGCCCCACGCCGCCGCCGCCGCGCTGGCGGTGGGGCGCGAGCGGGTGATACCCGACATGTTCCGTCGACTGATCGACGGCATGGGGATCGGCGCGGATCAGGCGCCCGCGTTCCACACCTATTTGCAGCGGCATATCCATCTGGACGAGGACTTCCACGGTCCACTGTCGCTGCAATTGCTCGAAGCCCTGTGTCAGGATGACCCGAAACGCCTGGAGGAGGCCGCGACCGCCGCGGAGGAGGCGGTCTGCGCACGTCTCCGCTTCTGGGACGGCGTGCTCGAAGCCGTTCGCGCCAACCGTGCCTGAACGCATCAACGGCCCCCAGCCAACGGACTCCGCCGGCGCAATGGCAGAAACAACCCATACAGCCATCGAGGACGCCCGCCGTCTGTGGTACGGCAGCTTCGATGGCGTCATCTCGACCCAGTCCCTGGCGGTGCCCGGCTACCCGTTCGGCTCCGTCGTGCCGCTGTGTCTGGACCAGACCGGGCGCCCGCTACTGTTGCTCAGCCACCTCGCCCAGCACAGCCGTAACCTGGCAGCGGACCCGCGCTGCGCCTTGACGCTTTTCGAGCGCCCTGCCGGAGACATCCAACAGGGGCGCCGCCTGACCTGCGTCGCCGATTGCCATGCCTATGCCAACGCGGACGCGCTGACCAGGTACTGCCGGCACTTCCCGAACGGCCGCGTCTACGCTGAACAGCTCGGCTTCCGACTGTATCGACTGGAGCCGCTGCGCTTTCACTACAACGGCGGCTTTGCCACCGCCCGGTGGTTGGGCGCCGACAGGCTGCTCGCCGCCGCCATCGATCAAGCCGAGCCTCGGACTTAGGGAAATACTGATCGATCGGCCGTCCTGGCGGAAAATCACCTATTGTTAAGAGGGGTAGAATACAGGGCAACACAGCACAATCTGAGGTTCACAAAGCGTACAGTTTGCGATGAATTTGACACAAAGAGGTAACCCAATGAGCATTAGCGTACCTGTAGACGGAGAAGGCTTTCTCGTCAACCGAGACGACTGGACAGAAGAGCTTGCCACCGAGATGGCGGTGGCCGACGAGTTCGAGATGAGCGACCAGGTGATGCAATTCATCCGCGATGCCCGCGCCATGTATGAAAACGACGGCGTGGTTCCGCCCATCCGCATCTTCGCGAAAAAGCAGGGCGTCAGCACCAAGGACCTGTACGGCATCTTCAAAAAGGGCCCCATGAAGCTGATCTGCAAATGGGGCGGCCTGCCCAAGCCGACCGGCTGCGTCTAGTGCCCCATGCGCCCGGACCGCGGCACCCCCGCGAGTCTTTCCGGCGTCGTCGGCACCCCGTCGGCTCCATGACAGAGACCGTTGGACAGGGCGATCAACTCGCCTTCACCCAACGGCTCCCAAAGCTCATCGGTGAGCGGTACGCTGGCCACCAGCGCAACGTCCTGGCGCACCGTCGACAGCGTCACGCCAGCGTCCTGCAACTCCGTCGCCGACCGCCAACAGCAGCGTTGTAATAGGTACATACCCGGCGCGCGCAATTGGCCATCCCGCTGGGTACGCCGATCGGCATGCACGAACAGGGCATCGGCATCGGCATAGATGAAATTGGCCGGCCCCATTTCCCGAAGTCCGCGCGCGTAGTCCGCGACCACATCCAGACGCGCCGACAGCGGCGGCAATGCATCCCCCGCCAGGCCAGACCACAGGGGCGCCACCCGTTCCAACAGGCCGCAGAACGCCAGTTCCGAGTCCGAGTCCCCGATGGGACGAAACGCCGCATCGGGCGCCACCGGCCTATCCAGCAACGCCGGCAGGTCGCCATTGTGCGCGAACAGGTGCATGCGCCCCCCCAACTCCCGCGCGAAGGGCTGCGTGTTGCGCAACGAGCGCGCGCCAAAGGTCGCGAGCCGGATATGCGACAGCGCCATGCTCGTGCGCAAGCCCTGGCGCTCGGTGAAGTGCATCAGCGAACTCTCGCTCGCGGGACGCGGTTCGCGCAGCAGCAGGCAGTCGGGCCCCTCGTAGAATGCGACCCCCCAACCGTCGCGATGGGGGCCGTCGGCGCCGCCATGCCGGGCCAGGCGTTCCAACGAAAAGCTGAGCGTTGCCGGAACGCGGCTCGACATCGCAAACAGTTCACACATAGGGACCCAGCACACCGCGGAAAATGGCTTCCAATTCTGGGCCATCCCCACGCCTGACACAAATCGATCCATCCTGTCGGTCCCCCTGCTAGATTTCCACTGAAGCCGACCCGGGCGTTATCATCGGTCCCTAAGACACCCAGGTCGGTCGCAACGGCGCCAAGCGGTGATGCCGGATTGCCGGGTTCGGCCCCGATCCATCTCGTCGACCACACCAAAAAATCCCGGATACCCCGGGTCTTGCTGCTCTGCACGCATCAAATGGACCCTAAATCCTTTGTTTACTCGGCGGTTCTGCTGCTGCTGGTCGCGGCCGGGGCGGTTGCGCTGTTCCGACACTTCGGGCTGGGCTCAATCCTCGGTCTATTGGTAGCAGGAGTGCTGATCGGCCCGCATACGCCCGGACCATCTGTGACCAGTCATGTCGACGACTTGCGGCACTTCACGGAACTCGGCGTCGTCCTACTGCTATTCGTGATCGGACTGGAGATGCATCCGCGCAGACTCTGGGAGATGCGACGAACGCTGTTCGGCCTCGGCTCGCTGCAGATCCTGCTGTCGGGGCTCGCCTTGGCGCTGTATTTCCGGTTCTTTATCGATTCTTGGCCGGTGGCCATACTGATCGGGCTCAGCCTGGCGCTGTCGTCGACGGCGCTGGTGATGCAGCTCTTGTACGACCAGAGCGAAATCGCAACGCCCCATGGGCAGACCGCCTTCGCCATCCTGTTGATGCAAGACCTGGCGGTGGTGCCGATGCTGGCATTGATCCCCGTCATCGCCGACAGCGGCCCATTACCCGCCGACCTGCCGCTCTGGGAGCAGCTCGGGATCGTTGGACTGATGCTGTTATTGGTCTTGGCAGGCGGACGTTATCTGGTGCCCTTGGTGCTCGACCTGATGGCGCGCCAGTACAATCGCGAGGCCTTCTTTCTGGTGGTGTTGGCGGCCGTCTTCATCGCCGCCTGGGCCATGGACATGGCCGGCATGTCGATGGCACTGGGCGCATTTCTCATGGGCATGATGCTGTCGGGCTCACGCTACAGCGTGCAGATACACGCGAGTGTCGAGCCCCACAAGGGCTTGCTGATGAGCCTGTTCTTCGTCGCCGTCGGCATGTCCGTGGATCTTGGCGTGCTGGCCGCCCAGCCGTTCCTGTTCGCCTTGCATGTGGTGGCGCTGGTCGGCATCAAGCTCACGCTGATCTACCTGATTTGCCGCTTGTTCGGCAACCCGCGCACGGTCGCGCTGCGGGTCGCGTTCGTATTGGCACAGGCCGGAGAGTTCGGCTTCGTGTTGTTCGGCACGGCGAAGGCACTGCACGTCATCGACGATCGCATATTCATCATGGCGGTGTCTGTGATCTCGCTGAGCATGCTGCTGACGCCGCTCTTGAGCAATCTAGGCAATCGATTAGCGAACCGTCTCACCGAGACTGAAGACGAGGTCGATGAACGCTTCTACTACCAGGCCAAGGCAAACAAGGACGCACCGCAGGTGGTCATCGGCGGTTATGGCCGGGTTGGCCACACGATCGGTGCGATCCTGTCCGCGAACGGTATCCGCTATATTGCCTTCGACGGCAATCCGGCGCTGGTCGCAAGTTGGCGCAAGGACGGGTTCCCCGTTTTTTTCGGCGATATCTGTGATCCGCATCTGCTGGATGCGGCGGGCATCGACCGCGTCCCGCTGGTGGTGCTCACCATCGACAGCACCCAGGCCGCGGTCAACGCCACTGAACTGATTCGCGCGCGCGCGCCACAGATCACCATTGTTGCCCGCGCCCATGATCTGACCGCCTGCGATGCGCTGTATCGCGCCGGCGCCAACAAGGCACTGCCAGAGGCCGTGGAGGCGAGCCTGCGACTCGCGGCCGAGACCATGGAGGGGCTTGGTATTTCCGCTCAGGAAACCGAGACGACGCTGAACGATGCCAGGCTTGAGGACTACGCGTTGGTCCGTTCCGAGCTGGACGTCATCCCAGCTACCCGCGATAAAGACACACCAGTCCGCTGAGCCACCAGAATACCGACCGCGTCGCTGCCGCCAACCGAGGCCCAGCAGCGGCGATCGTCGTGCAACCGGCATCTCGACCGCCGAGGCGCCGAACCATCGATGCGCACACCGAGCACGTCCCGAAAACGCACACCCAACAGAGTAGGAATACGTCCCATGAGTCACATCACCCTTTCCGCCACCGCGTCCCGGCTGTCCACGCTGCTCGCCGGTGCCCTGACCCTGGTCGGCGCCCTAACCGGCTGCTCCGGCTCCGGCGAAGACGTGCGCGTGACCCTCTGCAAAGACCTTGTCGCGGTTCAGCTCGGCAGTTCGCCAGGGCGCAACTGGACCGAAGCGAGCACAGAAACCCGTGGCTATCAATATGCACGGGTCAAGCTGCGCTGGTCGGCCGCTGACGGTGACGGTTCAGCGTCGTGCTTCTATGACTACAACGCGGTTGAGGACACGGCGATGGCGCTGAGCGATCCGCTTTCGTCGTACGCTGCCTCGCCGTCGAAGATGGTCCTGAACGGTAATACCCTGTCCAGGCCCGCGCTGGCGGAGGCGGTGAAGCAGGCAATGCTCAAACAGGGCAAAGCGTTGGTCGACAAAGTGAAGAGCGGCATTTAGTCCCTTACTGCGCAACGCTCAAACCTAGATTCGGCAGCTCGCACCGATAGTTTAATGAGATCAATCGATTGCGCGCCTATCGTAGGTGCGACTTCAGTCGCACTGTCGATCGATTCCGTGCGACTAAAGTCGCACGCTAGGCATCTACTCGGCGAATAACTTCTCCCCTTGTCGGCGCAACTGCCGGATTCAGCTTAAACGCACTGCCGGAGAGATTTCGTTGTCGTTGTTGCGCGATTGGTCGATTACGACAACGACAACGACAACGACACGAGCAGACCCCTCGACCGGGTTTTTTGGTGCTGGCTCTGCCAGGTTAGGAGATGGAGTTGCCCTGCCGCATCGGGCATCGCAGGTAAACGGCATGGACAGAAATGGAAAAGTATATTAGAATTTGGTTATTCTCTAACTTTAAGGGAGTTCAGACATGCTCAATTGCAGTTCGATGCGTGTCGCCGTGATCTTGTCCGCCGGTCTGCTCGGGCTTGGGGTTCTCCTCGGGCTGATTGCCGCCACCACGCCCTTCGCCGTACCAACCAGCCAGCTGTCGCTGCTCTTGGTCCTGAGCGGCGCCCTGGTACTGGCCGCGGTGTTTGTGGATGCGCTGCTGCCGAACGCGGCCCAACGGCTCGATGGCTGTCGGCATTGAGGGCACGGACGACGCTGGAATCTGGTGCTGGCGCTGGTGGAGCTCGGCTACCGCCGCGACTGAATCAGCCTAATTGCCGTCGACACCATCGACGAAACAGTCTCGCGCCTGCTTTGCCCGGGTGAAGATCTCGAGCAGGTGATCGCCGTCACCGCGCCGGATGGTTTGCGAGAGATCCGACATCTCCTCGCCGAAGCGGTCCAGCATGCCGCTCAATGCGTCGGCATTGGCGATGCAGATGTCCCGCCACATAACCGGATTGGATGACGCAATGCGGGTAAAGTCGCGAAAGCCCCCGGCCGCATAACGAAAGATCTCGTCGGTGTCCTGCATCCGGGCCAAGGTATCGACCAATCCAAAGGCCAACATGTGCGGTAAGTGGCTGGTGGCGGCCAACACCTGATCGTGATGCGCGATGTCCATCTCCGTCACCTGAGCCCCGGCCGCCTGCCACATGGCGCGGACCTTTGACACCGCGGTGGGGTCCGTCTGCGGCAGCGGCGTCAGGATCACTCGACGGTTGTGGTAAAGCTCCGGGAAGGATGCGGCAACACCGCTTCGCTCAGTGCCGGCGATCGGGTGTCCAGGCACCAGCCAGCCCGGCACCTGGCCAAATACGGCCGCGGCATCGGCAACGACGCTGCCCTTGACGCTGCCGGCGTCGGTCACAACGGCATCGCCGCACAATGCGCCGTTCATGCGCTCGAAGGTCGAACGCATCGCACCCAAAGGCACCGCCAACAACACCATGTCCGCATCCTTCACGGCCACGGCTGGATCTCTGGTACAACCGTCGATGACGCCGAGGTCGAAGGCCAGCTCCAGATTCTCCGCTGAGCGACCACAGCCGATCACCTCGCCGACCATACCGGCCGCCCGTAGCGCGCGCGCCAGCGAGCCTCCGATCAGTCCAACCCCGATGATCGCGAGGCGCTCGATCATGCCGCAAGCACCCGTTCCAATGCAGCCAGCAGTCGATCGTTCTCCTCCGCCAGACCAATGCTGACACGCAGGTGGTTCGGCAGCCCGTAATTGGCCACCGGACGGCAGATGACGCCCTCGCGCAGCAACGCCTGATCCACTGGCCCCACGGGCCGGCCGAGGTCGACGGTGATGAAATTGCACACCGATGGAATCCAGCCCAACCCCAGCCCTTCGAGTCCGGCGGCGAGGCGCCCCATCTCGGCTCGGTTGTGGGCGACTGAACGGGCAACGTGGGCCTCATCGGCCAGTGCCGCGATCGCCGCCGCCTGTGCCGGTGCGTTGACGTTGAACGGATGCCGCACCCGATTCATCAGTTCCGCGACATGCGCATGACTGAGCCCGTAACCGACCCGCAGCGCCGCCAGCCCGTGCACTTTGGCGAAGGTACGCGTGACGATGAGGTTGGGGAACTCGGACAGCCAAGTGGCGGTGTCCGGATAGTCTGCCTCATCGACATAGTCGAAGTAGGCCTCATCGACGACGCAGATGCAGTGTTTCGGCAGTGCGGCAAGGAAGGCGCGCAACGGCCCTGCTGCCAGCCAAGTGCCGGTGGGATTGTTCGGGTTAGCGATCCAGACGACCCCCGTTTGCGGTGTCACCAAGGCGGCCATCGCGTCGAGATCGTGCCCGAAGTCGCTGGCCCTTGCCACCCGTGCGGTCGCCCCTGTCGCTTGAGTCGCGATCGGATAGACCGCGAAGGCATACTCCGAGTACACCGATTCACGCCCTGGATGTAGGAAGGTTCGGGCGATCAGGTCGAGCACGTCGTTTGAGCCATTGCCCACCGTGACCTGGGTGTCGCCAACCCCGTGATGCGCGGCAATCGCCCGGCGCAGCGCGAAGGCACCGCCATCCGGATAGCGCGCTAAGTCATCGGCGCACGCCAGGTATGCGGCTCGCGCCTGCTCGCCGCAGCCAAGCGGATTCTCGTTGGACGCCAGCTTCACCGAGTCGCTGATGCCCAGCTCACGCTCCAGCTCGGACACCGGCTTGCCAGGCACATAGGGGGTAAGACCGCCGATATGCGGCGCGGCATGCTGCAAAAAGGGATTCTTCGACACCATCACTTCTGCTTCTCCCGCCCGTCAATCCTCACCGCTCAGGTGCATGGCCCAATGCCACGCCCGATGATGCAGCACTTGTTTCACGTTAACCTCTGGATCACAAGACCGCCTCCGGATAGGACCCAAGCACCTTGAACAGATTGGCGGCATTCTTAAGGTCATCCAGCGCCGCGGCCACCAACGGCTCGGCGCGGTGCCCGCAGATGTCGACAAAGAACACGTAATCCCACACACCCTGACGCGATGGACGCGATTCGATGCGCGTCATGCTGATGCCCTGCGCGGCAAGTGGGGTCAGCAACCGGTGCAGACCGCCCGACTCGTTGCGGCACGACAACAGCATACTGGTCTTGTCCCGGCCGCTCGGCGGCGCATCTTCCGGCCCGATGACCAAAAAACGCGTGGTATTGCCGGGCTCGTCCTCGATACGTGTCGCCAGGATGCGCACCTCGTAAAGGTCCGCGGCAGCCTCTCCCGCCACCGCCGCGCTGTCGCCGCTGCGCGATGCCAGCTTGGCGGCCTCGGCATTGCTGCCGACGGCAACGCGCTCGGCGTTGGGCACATGGCGATCAAGCCAGCCCCGGCATTGGGCCAGGGATTGCTGATGCGAATAGACGCGACGCACAGCGCCGATCTCCGTGGCCCGGCTCATCAGATGGTGATGAATGCGCAGCGTCACCTCGCCGGCGATCCGCAGCGGCGAGCGAAGAAACATATCGAGCGTATGGCTGACCACACCCTCGGTGGAATTCTCCACGGGCACCACGCCGAAGTGGCAGGAGCCCGCTTCCACTTCGCGGAAGATGTCGCCGATGGCGCCGAACGGCTGCGTCTGCACCGAGTGGCCGAAGTGTTTCAGTGCGGCGGCCTGGGTGAAGGTGCCCTCCGGGCCTAGATAGCCCACCGACAAGGGCTTTTCCAAGGCCAGACAGGCGGACATGATTTCGCGAAATAGACGCGCTGCCTCCTCGTCGTCGAGGGGTCCCGGATTCTGCTCCTTGATGCGCCGCAGGATCTCAGCCTCACGCTCGGGCCGATAATAGTGCCGGCCGCCGGGGTTACGCTCATCCTTGATCTTGGCGACATCTTGGGCGCAGGCGGCGCGCTCGGAGATCAGGCGCAGGAGGTCGACATCGATCGCGTCAATGCGATCGCGGACCTGTTTCAGGTGTTCTTCATCGTTCATCGCCGCGCCCCTTTTTAGCCCCCGTTCGAGCCTTGTCTCAAGTCCAGAATTCAGGAGCCACCGCCCTTGCCATCCTTACCGCCGAGGCAGCGCACCGACAACACGCCCTCGATCTCGGAGATGCGCCGCGCGGTTTCTTCCGGGCAAGGCTGATCGATATCGATCAAGGTCACCGCCAGGTCGCCGCGGGAGCGATTCAGCATATCCAGGATGTTGAGGCCGGCTGCCGCCAGATCGGTGGAGATCTGCCCCACCATGTTCGGCACGTTGCTATTGACCACTGCCATCCGGTAGCCACCGTTGCGCGGCAGGCTGATCTCCGGAAAGTTCACGGAGTTGGAGACGTTGCCGTCCTCCAGATAGGCACGCAACTGCTCGGCCACCATCACCGCACAGTTATCCTCCGCCTCGCAGGTGGAGGCGCCAAGATGGGGCAGCGTGATGACACGCGGGTGGTCCTTGAGCAAATTACTCGGAAAATCGCAGACATAAGCATAGAGTTTGCCAGCGTCCAGCGCCGTTACCGCCGCATCGTCGTCGATGATGCCGTTGCGTGAGAAGTTCAGCAGCACCGCGCCATCCTTCATGGTCTGGATACGCTCGGCATTGATCATGTGCCGCGTATGTTCCGTCAGCGGCACATGAAAGGTGATGAAGTCCGAGCGCGACACCAGGTCGTCAATGGACAGCGCCGCCTCGACGTCGGCCTCCAGCTTCCAGGCACTGCGCACCGTGATGCTGGGATCGTAGCCGATGACCTTCATGCCCAGGGCACGCGCGGCATTGGCCACCAGGACCCCGATGGCGCCGAGGCCGATGACACCGAGCGTCCGCCCGGGCAACTCGAAGCCGACGAATTGCTTCTTGCCCGACTCCACGGCCTTGCCGATGCTGGCATCATCGCCGCTGAGACCGCGCGCGAAATGCCAGCCCTGGCCGATATTGCGCGCGGCCAACAACATGCCGGCAATGACCAATTCCTTGACGGCGTTGGCATTTGCACCGGGTGCATTGAACACCGCCACGCCCCGCGCGCTCAACTCCGTGACCGGGATGTTGTTGACACCAGCACCGGCGCGGCCGATTGCCTTGATCGTGTCCGGGATCGGCATGTCGTGCATCTTCGCAGAACGCACCAGGATCGCATCGGGGTGGGACAGCTCGGACGCGACTTCGTAAGACTCCCGCGGCAACCGGTTCAGGCCGGCCACGGAGATGTTATTGAGGGTCTGGATCTTGAACATGGGAAAACCAGTGTGGGGTTGCGGCGGCGAGGGTTCGGCGGCGCGCCTGACACCTCGCCGCTCGACCCGCGTGATTTGGCGCGCGTCGTCGCTTAGCCGCGGGTGCGCTCGAACTCGGTCATGAAGCCGATCAGGGCGTCCACGCCCTCCTCTGGCATCGCATTATAGATGCTGGCGCGCATGCCGCCGACCGAGCGGTGTCCCTTTAACGTCAGCAGACCGGCGGCCTTTGCGCCCGCCAGGAAGTCTGCATCCAGCGTCGCATCGGCCAGCGTGAAGGGCACGTTCATCCAGGAGCGCGACGCCGGCTCCACCGGATTGGCGTAAAAGCTGGACCCGTCGATCGCGGCATACAGCTTGTCGGCCTTGCGCTGATTGATCTCCGCCATGCCAGCAAGGCCGCCGAGATCCTTGAGCCATTGAAACACCAGGCCCGCCAGATACCAGCCATAGGTGGGCGGCGTGTTGTACATGGAGCCGTTGTCCGCATGCACCTTGTAGTCAAACATGGCCGGAGTGCCGCTGATCGGCTGGCCGATCAGATCCTCGCGGACGATGACGATGGTCAGTCCCGCCGGGCCGATATTCTTTTGCGCGCCGGCATAGATCAGCCCGAAGCGGGACACATCGATGGGTCGCGACAGGATGGTGGAGGACATGTCCGCCACCAGCGGTGCAGCGGTCTCGGGCACATAGGGAAACTCGACGCCCTCGATGGTCTCGTTGGGCGTGTAGTGCAGGTAGGCGGCATCCACGGACAACGCGAGCTCGTCCTGCGCCGGGGCGCGGGTGAACTTTTCCTCCGCCGTGCTGGCGGCGACCTTTACCTCGCAGAACTTGCGCGCCTCGGCGATGGCCTTCTTCGACCAGCTGCCGGTGTTCAGATAATCCGCCGAGGCACCGTTGCCAGCGGCGCCACGCAGCAGATTCATCGGCACCATCGCGAACTGGCTGGACGCTCCGCCCTGCAGGAACAATACCTTGTAGCCGTCCGGCACCGCCATCAACTCGCGCAGATCCGCCTCCGCCTGCTCGGCGATGGACATGAACTCCTTGCCACGATGGCTCATCTCGGCCACGCACATGCCGCTGCCGTGCCAGTCGAGCATCTCTTCCTGGGCGCGACGCAGCACCGGCTCGGGCAGCACCGCCGGACCCGCGCTGAAATTGTAAGGTCGAGACATCTTCTGTACTCCGTCTCTATCGGGATGGAATGATTTGGTTGGTCAACGGGGCCGTCATCGGGCGGCACGCGCAGGCTGCGCGACGCGGCCCTCCATGGTCAGTCGGTGTCGTCGGTCCCGCCGTCGCTGTTCTCGTCACCGGCGCTGTCCTCGTCGCCGTCGTCATCGCTCGCGAGATCGTTGCGCGCCTGGCCGGAAAGATCACCGGAAGGGTCGTCGGATGCGTTAGAACCCGAGTCACCATCAGGGTCTGGCTCGGTGTCGGCGTCATCATCTCCGTTCAGCGCGATGACACGCTCGATGCCCGCCAGACGTTGGCCTTCACCGAGGTTGATCAGCTTGACGCCCTGGGTGTTTCTGCTCATCACCGAGATGCCATCAACGCCGGTGCGCACCAGCGTGCCGGCCTCGGTGATCAGCATGATCTCATCGCCGGGGCGCACCAGCACCGCGCCGACCAGCTCGCCGTTGCGCTCGTTGATGCGCATGGAGATCACGCCCTTGGTGCCGCGGCCCTTGGTCGGAAATTCCTCGACGGGGGTCCGCTTGCCATAGCCGTTGGCGCCGAGGGTCAGCACCGTACCGGGCTCGGCCACCAACAGCGAGATGACACGCTGACCTTCTTCTAAAGAGATACCGCGCACGCCGTGGGCGGTGCGGCCCATGGAGCGCACCGCGGACTCATTGAAGCGCACCGCCTTGCCGGCCGACGTGAACAACATCATGTCCTGGCGACCGTCGCTGACGGCGACGCCGATTAGATGTTCATCTTCGTGCAGGTCGATGGCGATGATGCCCCGCGCCAGGGGACGGGAGAAGTCCGACAGCGGCGTCTTCTTGACCGTGCCCTTGCTAGTCGCCATGAAGACGAAACTGCCTTCCTCGTACTCCGGCACCGGCAGGGTCGCGTTGATGCGCTCCCCCGGGTCCAGCGGCAACAGGTTGACGATCGGCCGGCCACGCGCGTTGTAACCGGCCTGGGGCAGTTCATAGACCTTCAGCCAGTAGACCTTGCCCTGGCTGGAGAAGCACAGCACGGTGTCATGGGAGTTGGCGACGAACAGCCGGTCGATGAAGTCCTCGTCCTTGGTGCTGGCCGCGCTGCGGCCCTTGCCGCCGCGACGCTGGGCCTGATACTCCGACAACGGCTGCGCCTTGACGTAACCGGCGTGGGACATGGTCACCACCACGTCCTCGGGCGCGATCAAGTCCAACAGGGTCAGGTCTGTATGGTCGTGCAGTATCTCTGTGCGACGGGCGTCAGCGTACTGCTCGCGAATCGCGGTGAGCTCGTCGCGGATCACTTGCATGAGCCGATCGGGGTTCCGCAGGATATCAAGTAGATCCGCGATCTTGTTCAGAATCTCCTCGAATTCCTTGATGATCTTATCCTGCTCCAGTCCGGTCAGGCGCTGGAGTTGCAAATCAAGGATGGCCCGGGCCTGGCGCTCGCTGAGCCGATACTGGCCGTCGGCAGAAAGTCCAAAGCCGGCCGCGAGATCATCCGGACGGGTCTCGGCGGCGCCGGAGCGCTCGAGCATCCCGGACACCGCGCCCGCGGCCCAGGTGCGGGCCATCAGGCCCTCACGCGCCTCGGCCGGGCTGGCGGAGGCCTTGATCAGCGCAATGACCTCGTCGATATTGGCCAGCGCGACGGTATAGCCCTCCAGTAGGTGGGCGCGGTCGCGGGCCTTGCGCAGTTCGAAGATGGTGCGCCGCGTGACCACGTCGCGGCGATGCCGGAGGAAGTAGTCCAGCATCTGCTTGAGGTTCAGGATGCGCGGCTGGCCATCCACCAACGCGACCATGTTGATACCGAACACGCTCTGCATCGCCGTGTGCTGATACAGGTTGTTCAGCACCACGTCCGGGTAGTGGTCGCGCTTGACCTCGACGACCATGCGCATCCCGTCCTTGTCGGACTCGTCGCGCAATTCGGCGATGCCCTCGAGCTTCTTGTCCTTGACCAGCTCGGCGATCTTTTCGAGCAAGCGTGCCTTATTGACCTGGTAGGGCAGCTCATCGACGATGATCGCTTCGCGCCCGCTGCGTTTTTCGGTCTCGGTGTGGGTGCGGGCGCGCATCTGGATGCGCCCGCGGCCGGTTCGGTAGGCCTCGCGGATCCCGCGCACGCCGTTGATCATGGCCGCGGTCGGGAAGTCCGGCCCCGGCACGATCTCCATCAGCCGCTCGGTCGTCACCAAGGGGTCGTCGATGATGGCCAGACAGGCATCGATGATCTCGCCCAAGTTGTGCGGCGGGATATTGGTGGCCATGCCCACCGCGATCCCGGCGGAGCCGTTGACCAGCAGATTGGGGAAGCGCGCCGGCAGCACCGTCGGCTCGTGTTCCGACTCGTCGTAATTGGGCGCGAAGTCGACCGTCTCCTTGTCCAGGTCTTCCAGCAGGCTGTGCGCGATGCGCGCCATGCGCACCTCGGTATAACGCATCGCCGCCGGCGAGTCGCCGTCCACCGAGCCGAAGTTGCCCTGGCCGTCGATGAGCATGTAGCGCATCGAAAACGGCTGCGCCATGCGAACCATCGTGTCGTACACGGCAGTGTCGCCATGGGGATGATACTTACCGATGACGTCGCCGACGATACGGGCGGACTTCTTGTAGGGTTTGTTCCAGTCGTTGCCGAGCTCGTTCATCGCGAACAGCACCCGGCGATGCACTGGTTTGAGGCCGTCGCGCACGTCGGGTAAGGCGCGCCCGACGATGACGCTCATGGCGTAGTCGAGATAAGACCGACGCATCTCGTCTTCGAGATTGACGGACAGAACTTCTTTCGCGAAATCGGCCATGGTTAGGTCTGAGAGGTACCTGCTGTGGCGGCATGCCGGGCCGCCGGCGGACACTGTATCAGGCTGCCGGGCGGGCTAACAAAAAGAGCGAGATTGTAGCATGCCGAGGGGTTCCTCGGCAGCTGCCGCGCGCACCGACAGCAATTTCAAATTTGGCGAAATTTTACAAGGAGTGCGGAGCTTCAGCTCCGCAAGGGCGGCGGTGGCGGACTCAACTTCGCCTCGCCAGCGATGCAAATTTGGCGATTGCAGGAGTGCGGAGCTTCAGCTCCGCAAGGGCGGCGGTGGCGGGCTCAACTTCGCCTCGCCAGCGATGCAATCAGGGCGACTTTGGAATTACTGGCGCACCGACGCCTCAGTAGCGGCTCGCCGAGGCGGCGCTGTCACTGCTTCTGCGGAGCCGGGCGCGTCCACGACACCAAGGGGACGCCTCCCCGACACCAGCACACTGCCGGCTGAGTCCGTCGCCACGGGACAAGAATGTCCGCAGAATGCCGGATGCCGCGCCCGGGCTCGGTGGCGGCAATTCTCCTTTGACCAACCCAATCGCGACCGCGAGCCCAACCCCCGGCCGTAGGAGCGATTTGCAATCGCGAAGGCTACGCTAGCCGATTCCCCCGCCGCCCAATCGCGGCTGCAAGCCGCTCCCACAGCGCAAGGCCTGAAAATCGCGTGCGTCGGGGACAGCTATCGCGCGGTACCGCCCCCAAAGCCCGGGCCTACTGATCCATCAGCGCGCGCAGCTTCTCGGCATCCGGCCGCTCGACCACGCCGCGCTCAGTGACAATGTAGTCCACCAGCGCCGCCGGCGTGACGTCGAACACGGGATTGTGGGCGTCGACGCCTTCGGGGCCGACTCGGGAGCCGCCACAGGACAGCACTTCATTGGCGGCGCGCTCCTCGATCGGGATGTCCGCGCCGCGAGCGACCTGCATGTCGATGGTGGAGGTCGGCGCCGCGACCATGAAGCGGACGCCATGGTGCCGGGCCAGCACCGCCAGGCCGTAGGTGCCGATCTTGTTGCAAACATCGCCGTTGGCGGCAATGCGGTCGGACCCGACGATGACCCAGCCAACCTCGCCGCGGTCCATCAGGGCGGCGGCGACGTTGTCCGCCTGCACCGTCACCGGGATACCGGACTGCTGCAGTTCCCAGGCCGTGAGCCGGGAGCCCTGCAGCCAGGGACGGGTCTCGTCGGCATAGACACGGCGAATCTTACCGGCGGCATAGGCGCTGCGGATTACACCCAACGCGGTACCGTAGCCGCCAGTGGCGAGCGCGCCGGCATTGCAATGCGTGATGACATCCGTCGGCCCCTGGATCAACGCAGCACCCAAATCGCCCATGGCGCGATTGGCGGCGACGTCTTCCACATGGATACGCGTGGCCTCCGCCAGCAGCGCCGGCACCGGGTCGAGCTGATCGAGCTTCGCGATCAGTTGACGCATGCGCTCCAGCGCCCAAAACAGGTTGATCGCGGTCGGTCGGGCCGCCGCCAGCAGGTCGATATCCTCATCCAGTCCCCCGCGCCAATCTGCGGCGTCGGTCTGGAAGCGATCACGGGCGGCGAGTGCGACGCCGTAAGCCGCCGTGACCCCAATCGCTGGCGCCCCGCGCACGACCATATCTTTGATGGCCTTGGCGGTGTCGGCGGCGGTGGCACAGACCACGAAGCGCGTCTCCGTCGGCAACACACGTTGGTCGAGCAAATAGAGTTTGTCGTCGTGCCAGACGACGGCGTTGTCGGGATGTATAGCGAGGGTAGCAGGCGTTTCCATGGTTCGAACCCTTGTGGCAAAGTAGCGCACTATTGTTTGCCTTTCAGCAGCCGGGCTCAAGGGGCAACCAGCCGCAGGCCCAAAACCCCATCGAGATGACGCCCATGCAAGCAGAACTCCTGATTCACGCGGATTGGATCTTGCCGGTGGACGCCGCCGACAGCAGCCTGGCCCAGCACAGCCTCGCCATCGACCAGGGCCGCATCGCTGCGCTGCTGCCTCGCGCCGAGGCGGAACAACAGGTGCAGGCCAAACGCGTGCTGGAACTGCCCGATCATGTATTGATACCGGGCCTGATCAACGCCCACACGCACTCGCCGATGACGCTGCTGCGTGGGCTCGCGGACGATCTACCCCTAATGACCTGGCTGCACGAGCACATCTGGCCCGCCGAGGCGCGCTGGGTCGACACCGAATTCGTCGCCGACGGCACCCGGCTGGCCGCGCTGGAGATGCTGCGCGGCGGCGTCACGTGCTTCAATGACATGTACTTCTACCCGGAGGTCACCGCGAGGGTCGCCGCCGAGGCCGGTATCCGCGTTTTCGCAGGAATGATCGTGGTGGACTTTCCGACCCGCTACGCCGAGTCCGCCGACGACTACCTGCGCCGAGGCCTGGATCTGCACGATCGCTTTAATGGCCACGGCCTAGTGCGCACGGCCTTTGCGCCCCACTCCCCCTACGCCGTGTCGGAGGCACCGTTGGGGCGGGTGCGCACACTGGCCGATGAGATTGACGTACCGGTCCACATCCACTTGCACGAGACTCACGACGAGATCGTGCAATCGCTGCGGGATCATGGCGAGCGGCCCATGGCGCGGCTCGATCGCATCGGCCTGCTCGGCCCGCGGCTGGTCGCCATCCACATGACCCAGCTCGAAGACGCCGAGATCGAACGCCTGGCCGAGACCGGCAGCCACGTGGTGCACTGCCCAGAGTCCAATCTCAAGCTCGCCAGTGGCTTCTGCCCGGTGGCGCGATTGCTGGAAGCCGGTGTCAACGTCGCCCTGGGCACCGACGGCGCCGCCAGCAACAACGACCTCAACCTGCTGGCAGAGATGCGCACCGCTGCCCTGCTGGCCAAGGGCGTCGTCGGCTCGGCCTCCGCCGTACCGGCCGAGGCCGCATTGCGCATGGCCACCATCAATGGCGCCAAGGCCCTCGGTATCGACGACGAGACCGGTTCGCTAGAACCGGGCAAGGCAGCCGACATCGTCGCCGTCGACCTAAGCAACCCGCACACACAACCCCTCTACCACGCCTGCTCCCAAATGGTCTACGCGGCTAGCAGCAATCAGGTCTCGCACGTCTGGGTCGCCGGCCGCCAGGTGGTCCGCGACGGCCGACCGCTGACGCTGGATCCCGATGCAATCCTGGCCGCCGCACGCAGCTGGCAAGTGCGCATCCGGGAGTCATGATGGGGCTGTCGATGGCGTCCCAAAGAGATCGGTCGTGGCGAGGTTAGGGAACCGGCAGCGCCATCTGATTGACGTCGCCGCTAATGCCGCCGACGCTGCGATTGAGGCCGTGAAAGCGCGCGGCCATGTCGGCGACACTGAGATTCATGCGGCCTACCCGACCGTCGATAGCCTCGGTGCTACCCTGCATCCGCCCGACGCTGTCGCGCATGGAGCCGACATGGGTCGCGATCTCGCGCATCTGCGCATCCATGACGGGCATCAGCCGGACGTTGCGCTGCATACCGTCCACCTCCAGGCGCATCGCATGCATGCGGTCGGCAACGTGATCGAAATGATTGGTCATCTGCTCCATGCGCCCGATCATCGCGCGCACTTCCTGGGTCAATTCGTTGATGAAATAGAGGTTCGACAGTGCCAGCAGGGCGGTGAGCGCTGCGGCGATACGCACCGCCGTTGTCACGCCACGCGCACGTGCCGCAGCGGCCTGTTTGCTCTGCGCCAGACGGTGCTCCAACTGGCTCAGCGTCTCGTTCAGACGGTCGATGCGGGCGCGATCACTCATGGCCTGATTTGGATCGGAGTCGGAGTCTGGGTCGGGGTTCGGATTGGATGTCGGGATGGACGGTCAATGGGGCAGGTGCGAAGGGGGTCGACGCAAACCCTCATCAGCGCAGCGGGTTCATCCAGTTGAACATCCGCATGGGTTGCGACATGTGATTCACGTCCTGTCCCATGCGTGCGACGTTCTGCTCCATGATCTCGAACGACTGACGCATCTCCAGCATGCTCTGCTCCATGGCGCCGACGCCGTTGTCGATCTGAGCCATGTGTCCGGACATGTCGGCCACGTCGTTGGACATGAACGCCACACCGCCATGGATGTTGTCGACATGGCTGACCATCGTGGGCAGCGAGTTCATGTCGTCCCCCATCATCCGCACCGCGCGCTCCATGTGCACCATGTCGTCGGCGATATCGCCAAAGCGGCCATTCATTTCCGTAATGGCCGCGGTCATGCCGGGCACTTGCTGGGACAGCAGAATCGACATAAACGAGAGCGACGCAACGACGATCAAGAAGGCCACGAACACCAGCTGCTGGGCGGAGCTTAGGCGTGACTCAAGCCGAGACTGACGCGACTCGATCGCCCCCATGAGCCGGGCGAAGCGCTCGATCGCATCGTCGAGTTGGTCTTCATCGCGCGGGTCCATATCAGGTCACCTCTCCCCGTTCTTGCGTGGCGTTAGGCCGCCAGCCGCGAAATCCAGCCTCATGCACTCGACTGGCGAGCAGGCCTCCCGACCCCGTCGTTCGCAGCGCCCAAGCATCAGCGCCACCGAGCGCTCGTCCGGGTACTCCCTTGCCAGCGATTCGAACAGCTCCGCGGCCTGTTCCCAACGTGCAGCCTGCAGCGCGGCAAGTGCGGCCTCATAGCGTTCGATGAATTCGGCCTGACCTGGCGCAAGGGCTTGTCGACGCTCGTCGACCAGCTCGAATACCGGCATCCAGGTGCGCCCATCCTCCAGCGGCAGCAGATCCACCCGGCGGAACCAGAAGCGGTCAGCGACTTGGCGTCGCGCGGCGTCGCTAACCAATATACGCGTGCCATAGCGATGGTTGAGGCGGCGCAATTGCAGACCGAGCGCGACATTGTCGCCCAGGGCGGTGTAGCTCATGCGCTGGCTGGAGCCGATCGTGCCGACGATCGCCTCACCGCGATGCACGGAATACAGGTTGTGCGGCGGCGCGCTCTCGGTCTCGCTCCAGTCCGCGTAGAGCTCCGCCTCCAGGCGTCGGCAGGCCAAGGCCGCCAGACAGGCACGCTCGGTGCCGTTCTCACTGACCACGGGCGCGCCCCAGAAGGCCATCACGCTCTCGCCGAGATAATTGTCGATCGTGCCGTTCAGATCCAAAATTACTTGGCTGAAGCGATCGAACTGCGCAGCCAGCAAGCGGGTGACCCGCTCCGGAGGCAACTGCCTGCACAAGACCGAGAGCCGCGCGGTGCCGGTGAACAGTAACGACAGGTCGCGCAGTTCGCCACCCAGCTTGATCTCGTCACCGGATTCGATGAGCTGCCTTGCCACGTCGGCGGGCACGAACTTCTCGAGCCGTTGCAGCCCCCGCTTCATACTCCAGATGGCTTGATCCAGGGCCTGGATCTCGCGGAAGTGCGACCGAACATGCTTCACATCGTCAAGTTGCAACTTCTTGATGCGCCGGGTGTTGCGCTCGAGCAGGCGCAGCGGGACAAAGAGCTGGCGGGCCAACAGCCAGACTGCAAACGCCGCCACGCAGAGGATGATGAGCGAGATGACCACCGACTCGCTCAAGAGCCGCTGGGCAGAGGCCAACAAGGTCGCCTCCGGCACCACGATGAACAGCGTCCAGTCTAGGCCGAACTCCGGTGGGAACGACTGCTGGTGCGTCAGGTAAACGCTACCGTTCGTCGTACTCAGGGCGTAATCCACGTTACCGTTGTTGCGTATGTGGGCGGTCCCGTCGCGCAAGCCTTGGTAGGCATCCCGCAACCATTCGGCCTCAAGGTCACTGATGCGCGGCAGACTGTCCGTCTCTTCGTCGGCCCCTTTGCGAAGTTCCAGCGCGAACGGATAGGCGACCAACTGGCCGTCGTCGTCAATGATCAACGGAACGCTGCCCTCGGCAAGATTCCGATCCGACAAAAAGCCGGACAGGTCCTGCAGCGCGATGTCGGCGCCCAGCACTGCACGCACGTTGCCGTCTCTGTCCGTGACAGCGCGCGCGATGGTGATACCCAGCATGCCGTCGTTCTCGAAGCGGTAGATCGAGGTCCAGAAGACCGAATCGGGCTCCGCGATGGCCCCCTGATACCAGTCGCGAGTGCGCGAGTCGAAAGCGGCATCGCCGCTGATATGGGCAATGGGTTGGAAGCGTTCGTTGCGATAAACAGTCTGCTCAACGGGGGTGTCCCCGGCGCGGTCGATCAAACGCGTCATCACTTGCGGCTGCTTGCCGACCAGCAGAAAGCTGCCGTCGGCATCCGCCGCATACATCGACTCGATTTGAGCGCTACGCGACAGCTGCGTCCAGAACAGCCACTCAAGCTCTTCCCGGTTGACGACGATGCCGTTCGAACGCAGCACCAACGCATCCGACTCCAGATAGCCGCGGGCGTCGGCAAAGATGTCAGCAGCGCGCTCCACCAGTCGCTCCGACATCTCGGCCATGATGTCGGCTGACAGGTCGATGGATACCTGCGATGCGCGCCGATAGGCATTCGACGCAACACTGCTCACGGTGATGATCAACAGCACCAGGAAGAGTGCGACGAACGCCGACTGATAACTGCGGATCAGGCCCATGTCGCAATGCCTGTCAGGATGCCTGTCCCCGCTACCGACAATCCGGACCGCGCGCTATCGACCCGGAAAGTCGATTCTCGCCTCCCGAACTGTCATGGCAGCGTTTTGTGGTCGGCTCACCAAGATCCATGCTCTCGGGTCGCCAGCACAGTATCGACCGACAGGTCTTTTCGCTCGGATTCCATGGGGCTTTACTACACTCAGGCAAGAACAACGCCGCTGGTGGCCGAGTCTAGCAGACTCGCACTTTGCTGATCTCGCCCGACGTGGTCAGCACACCGCGGTCGCTTTGCACCTCGTCGCCTTAGCCCGCAGAACCAGCGAGAGCGTCTGGGCAAGCCTAAGTTTGCGTACTATCTGGGCAGCGCTGCGCCGTCCTCCTTGCGCTTGGTGTCCTGGATGGATCCGATGTTGTTAGGAAACCTGAGTGCGCCCGAGCCCGATGTCGCGCTTTTGGCGTACCGGGGCCGTTTAGGTGTGGACCACTCATCGGTCAACTCACGGCTGGTGTTTGCCCGATATAGTCGC
>CAVOSE010000029.1:0-73310 GCA_963698775.1 uncultured Gammaproteobacteria bacterium | reverse complement strand
TTGGCGCCCATCACCATCACTTCACTCTTGTTGTAGTCGTCGCCAGAGCCCCAGCCGCCCACGGTACCAAAGCTGCGCAGCGTTGCCAGTATCCCGTCGCGAGGGAAGCGTGGACTATCGATCTGGTCATAGATGGCACTGATGTCGTAGCCGACCTGGGTGAGGCTAAAGTCAGGAGCGAACGGAAACAGACCGAAATTTTCGTCGCCTTCAGCCGCCCGGCGAAGGGCCCGAGCGGAACTCGCCGAACTTGTTCTGCACGCCGACATCGAGATGGGCGCGGGCGAACTTGACCCGATACTCGCCGATTCGATTGCCGTCGAGGTAATAACTGATCGGCTCGTCTTGCAGATCGATACGCGGCGCGACGAAGGCGGAATTGTTGAACGCGAACGGCTGGAAGAACTCGCTGATGAAGAACTTGCGGTAGCCAAGCTGCAGGTCGTTGCGCCACTCCGCGCCGCGGGAATTCAGCCAGGTGCTGCGCTGGCTCAGATTGACATTGAAGCGCGTCTGCTGGGAATCGGACGCGAGCCCGAGCCGAACTTGACGTAATTCGGGCCCCAGGACTTCTCCACCCCACGCACCTCCACGGTCCGGGTGCCCTGGCGATCGACCATCGAGTAGTCCATGCGTTCAAAATCACCGCGGCCGTAGATCTGCTCCAGGCGGGCGTTGAGGTGCTCCAGGCTGAACTCGTCGGACGTCAGCGCACCGTCGGTGTTGCGCTTTAAGCGAACCCCGGGAGTCTCGAGCAGCTCGCGCTCGATCACCTCGGGATTGACGCGGCCGCGGCTGGCCACCACGCGGATCTCCGTCACCGGCGGCACCACCGGCAAGCGCGCGGCGACCGACGCGCGCCAGGCGCGGTACTCCTCCTCGGACACCGACAGCCCGCGCAACGCCTGCGCCTTGGCCCGCGCGGCCGCCTCGCCCTTCGGGATCAGCGTCATGCCCTCCTCGAAGTTGCCCGCGCTGAAGTCGCCGAGCTCGGGCTCGATCAAGACGTCGCGGGGCGCAGCGAGGCCAGCGAGACCCGCACGTTCTGTTCCTCAGCACGGACACCATCTGCAGCGTGATGCCGACGCGGGTCGAGCCCGTCGCGGGGCAGCAACGGGCTGCCCACGTTGACGGCGATCACCACATCGGCACAGGCCTTGCGGGCCGCGGCCACCGGCACGTTCTGCAACAGGCCGCCGTCGACGTAGAGCGCGTTGTCGATCTCCACCGGGGCGATCACCCCCGGCACCGACATGCTGGCGCGCATCACCTTCACCAGGTCGCCGCGCGCGAAGGTCTTGCTGGTGCCGTCCTCGATGTTGGTACCCATGGCCCGATACGGGATCGGCAAGTCGTTGAAATCCTCATCGGCGAAGTTGCCCGCCTGCTGCACCATCTCCCGCAGCAGAAACTCGAACTTATAGCCGGACGTGGTACCCGGCGCGAGCAACAGGCTGGTACCACGCTGGCCAAGCTCCAACCGGAACAGGTTCTCGTAGTCGTCGCGCTTGACCCGAAGGGCTTCTCGACGCGGGGTGGATCATCGGAGAACAGGGCATTCCAGTCGATGGCACCGATGCGAGTCGGTCATCTCGTCAATGGAGACGCCAGCGGCATACACGCCACCCACCAGCGAACCCATGCTGGTACCGGCGATGCAGTCGACCGGAACGCGCATCTCCTCCAACACCTTCAGCACACCGATATGCGCCATGCCGCGGGCACCGCCGCCGCCGAGCACCAAGCCCACCCGAGGCCGGGCGGCGTTGGCGGCGAAGGCATCAGAGACGAACATCAGCGGCGCGCAGACGCCAACGAGCAACGCGAGCAACAACATCGAGGTCGTCGCTCGGCCAGGGGATGGAAGGGACATCGAACAGCTCTCCGCGGACATCGGGGGATCGGCAACAAGGCCGCTAATGAACGCGAATCCGCATCAAGATGCAAGTGGCACGAGCAGATAGGGTGCGATCAAAACGAATGTTGCCCGGCAGAACGATGCGGCGGTAATCGAGCACTGGGAGGGCACGACCCTGCGGTCATTGATACTAGGCCTCCTCGCGCGCTACGCAGGGGCCGGTCACCACTCTCGGTTGCCGAACCCCCTGACGGCAGCGACGCGGCTGAAGCCACGTACTCCAGGCCGACGCAGACGGCCGGGTATCGCGCTACAGCGCCGGGAGTCTGGACCTTCAGGTCCGGACGTGCCTGTTCAAACAGTGCTGCGCGCCAACTTGAGATGCGGGGTTGAGAATCGTGTCTGCCACGCAACGCGCGGTTGCGCGCCGGATTTACCAGCGGAGTCGAGGATAAACCCGACGCAGCAGCCGCATAAGTCCATAGAGCAGGGCCGCGTTGGCGAGAACGCCGGCCGACAGCAGCACCAGGTTCAGCCACACCGGCAGCTCACCGGTGCGGTCTACCAGCCAGCCAAGGGCCAGCGTCCAGGGCATGGCCGCGATCGCGAGAAAGACCGCGGAGAGCGGATCATCGCTCGGGTCGATGATCACCACCGCCACGGCGAACAGACCGAAGGCCAAATAGAGTCCGGTCAGGATGCGTGCAATCACTGCGACGCGCGCAGCTGCCGGTCGGCCAGCATCAATTGATGAACGGACTCGACGGCGGTGGACGACGCAGTTCGTCCGACACGCCGCGATCGGTCGCACCCGGCATCGGCGGGGTGCTCGTGGATGCCTCCTCCACCAGTGCCGGCCCAGTGGCGATCACGTCGAGCCGCGGCCCGGTGGTATGCTCCAGCACCGGCGCGTCCGTCACCAACACCGTCGTACCCGGCTCCAGTAGTTGCGCGAGCCCTTTACTGAATCCACGCGGGGAGTCGATGCGCGCGAGCGGGTCTCGATCCGGGGCCGAGGCCGGCTCACCGGCATGTCGCGGCAGCGCAATCGCGCTCCAGCGGCTATGCCCCGCGTCGGTACTGCCGAGCATGGTGTAGGCATGGGTGCCAAGCGGTCTCCCGCTGTCGCGCACATGGACCTTTGCGCGACCGATCTCGACCCCGTCGCGCATCAGAACCGCCCGGGCATCGGCACCGCTGACGACCAAGGTCAGCGGCCCCTCAGGCGCCGACTCTGGCTCTAGGCGCCAGCCCTCGGTGAAGCCGAGTGACGGTTGGGACTCGGCGGCGCCGGTCAACGCATCCACCGGTGCCAGCACCGCCGGATGCACCACATCGCGCGGCGCCGTCGCCTCGTCGGCGATGACCACCGTCGTCCCCTTGTGGGTAATGCCGAACAAGCGCTCAGCAAACGCGCTCGGCAGATGCACACAACCATGCGACGACGGGTAGCCGGGCAGCCCCCCGGCATGCAACGCGACCCCGTCCCACGTCAGCCGCTCCGAATATGGCATCGGCGCATTGCCGTAGGTCGCCGAGTGGTGGTTCTTGTCCTTGTTCAGGATGGTAAAGACACCGGTGGGAGTGCCATGCCCGGATTTTCCACTACTGACGGTGGACACGCCGATGCGCACGCCGTTGCGATACACATAGGCCATTTGCTCGGGCAGGCTGACGACCACCACCACCGGCCCGTCTTGCTCCACACCGCCTTCCCAGATGAACTCGCCGGGCGCCAACGCATCGAGCGGTGTATCCGCCGGCGATGACCGGTTTGCGCCCCAAAACGGAGTTGCCAGCAGGGCCTCGGTGGTCACGCACAGCAACAGCACCAAGAGCAAACGAAAACGCGCTGATCCCATGCTCATGCCTTCTTCAACAGCCGAATCACGAACAACAGCACCACCGCGCCAACCGTCGCCATGACGATCGCGCCAACCAGGCCGCCGAGCTGGACACCAAACAGCGGGAACAGAAGGCCACCGATCATCGCACCGATGATGCCGATGACGATGTCGCCTAACAGGCCGAAGCCGCCGCCCTTCATCAAGACGCCGGCAAGCCAGCCGGCAACGGCGCCGATGGCGAGGAAGATCAACAGGCTGGTCAGGTCCATGGGATTCTCCGAGGGTTGTACGCCCCGCGTGGGGCAAGCAGGTGAAGGAAACGAAGGCGGCTACTGCGCACAGCCGCCCTCGGCCAGGTAGCGCCCGGCTACCCAGCCCGTGTCGCCCTGGTACTCGATCCGGCACCAGCGCGGGTTTTGCTTCAGGCGCTCGGCCTGTTCAGTCTGGTTAAGCGTGCTGAACTCCTGGAACGTCAGACCGCCCTGACAGCCCAGGTTGCGCACGCAGTCCGCATTGGGCGGGATGCTGCCGACTTGGGCCGCATGCGGGTTCGGCTCGGCACGGATGTTCAGCACGTCATCGGCGGCAACGCCGCTCACGCGGTAGAAGTCGGGACCGTCGGCCTCGGCCTTGGCCCCGATGTGATGCAGCCCAAGGCAAACGAACAATACCCAACTCGCCGCGTGCGGTAGCAGGGTCAGGGGCGGGAGGGACAAGGTGTCGGTGTTCGAGCGCATCGAAATTGATTCTCCAAATAGATCGTTTGGGGGCGCCAACGCTTTGCAGATGAGTCAAGTTTGCTTTAGTCGTTGTCGTTGTCGTTGTCGTTGTCGTTGTCGTTGTCGCAATCGACTACCCGACTACGATTACGACAACGACAATGATGACCGCTGCACAGCTTTCCGAAACGGCGGTCCCAACTCGTCGATCTAACGCAAAGCCTCCATAGCTATGATGGAACAGTGTCCAATCCAGAAGACCGAGCCCTTGCTGCTCGCTGATTAGTAACGGTTCACTAATAACCTACACAACTCGATCTATTGGTGGGCTGAGCGCAATCGGGGTCGGGGTCGCTATCGGAATCGGAATCGAGAGAGAAGACGCCCAATGGCATTCGGCCATGAAAAGCTCGACGACTACCGCGCGGCCATCGAGTATGTCGGTTGGGTCTACCGATATTGCGAGGTTAGTCAGCTCGATACCGATACCGATACCGATACCGATACCGATACCGATGCCGATGCCGATACCGATGCCGACTAGATGGCTAGCGACACCCAAGCAGATAAGCTGTTTAACTTGTTATTACAAAATTACTTAGGGCGACCACCGAGTGCGTTGCTCGGTATCAATAGCAGCGCCAGCAGCCCAATCAGATTGAACAGAGCACCGATTTGTTGCCCCGCTAGAGTGCCAACCAGGCCACTGACGATGATCACGCCCAACAACACCAGCCAGCCCGGCAACCCCATGTCTCGGATGCGCTTCGCGGCGATGTTCAGATGCGCAAACAGCAGCACCGAGAAAATCGCAATGATCACCACAACACCCGGGATGCCCAGGTGCTCCGTGATCGCCATCTGGGCGTCCGCCACCTCACCGCCGACCACGCGCTCCGCGAGGCCAATCGATGCCCCGATGCCGAAGCCGATCACAAGCACGAGCACCGCCAGCGCCGCATACCACCCGAGATACGGCAACCGCTGCAGACGACCCGTCGACAGGTTTCCGAACAAGGTCTTAAACATGCTACGTCTCCAATTGTCAGTCGAGATTCGGGATACGGCAGGTCATCTCCTTACCCTGCCAGGTCAGTGCGGCCTCGCCATGGTGTTCCCAAAAACTCACATTAGGTCCCTCATACCTGGCCCCGCTGCCGGAGCGCGCGAGGAAAGTGATCACCTGTCCTGCGTCGTTGGCGCCCATCGGCGTCAGCACCGCGGTCGGCGGATCGGTCTCCGGATAGAAGACCACCGCCAAATCCAAGTCGCCGCAGCGATAGTTCACCGGCGACGGCACCTCCATATCGCCATATTGAATCTGTAGCTCGGCGATGCGCTCACGATAGCTGGTCTCGACACAGGCGCGCACGTCCGCCGCCTTCCAGCAATCATTACGGCCCTTGACCCAGCCACGCTGCATCGCGCGAGGGTCTTCGTAGCTGTCCTGCGCGACCCGCTCAAGCGCCCGGTCGTAGGCAGCGGCCAGCTTGCGATCCAGGGCCGACAGGGCCGGATCGTCGCAGATCAGCGTTTCGACCTCCCCGTTGGACTTTGAACAGTCGAAGCTGGGCGCGCTCGCCACGGCCGGACCACAGCTTAGCGCCAGCAACGCCGGCATCATCGGCAAACTCAATCGGAACATGACAACGACAAGGAGCTCTCTCAGGTTGGTTGAAATCACTGATCCTAGGCTCGGCAGTTGCCGTTGCCAGGCCTCTAAGAACATTCAGTTCAGTGCTTTCGTCGATGCGACTTTCATCCCACATAAGCCATTGACCGTGCGACTGAAGTCGCACCTACAAAAGGTCCGACTGCCAGATCTAGTCGACTGAGCGCGGAATGCGGATCGTTTGGCCGGGGAAGATCAGGTCGGCGTCCTTGATGACCTCGCGGTTGGCCTCGAAGATGCGCGGATAGGCGTTGGCATCGCCGTAGAACTGTTTGGCAATGCCAGACAGGGTATCGCCCTTCTCGATGACATAGAATTCCACCTCCGCGGTCGCTGGGGGGGCCGCGACCTGATCGGCCTTGACCTCCGCCACGCCTTTGACGTTGCCGGCCATCAACACCGCCTTCTCCAGCGCCTCCTGGCTGGCGGCGGTCCCGCTGAGCGAGACCACGCCGTCCTCGTAACCGACGTTCAGCCCGTCGATCCCAGGATTGTCCCGTTCGATCTCTTCTTTGATCTTCTCGCTGGCCTCGGCGTCTTTTCCAAACAGGCTCTTACCGATGCCTTTGGCGAAATTGAACAGTCCCATGCGTTCCTCCGGTTAGGTGTTGGGCGTGTCCGTTCGCGCGGGCCGATGCCGGCCAATCGGGTGTTTCGGTCGCGCGAAAGGTACACGAAAAACAGGCAATAATGTCTACGAATCGGCGCCAGCTTCTTCAGTGATGATGTCCCATGCGCCTTCCGTGCGCCGCTCGTCTTTCGTTTGCATGACTACGGTCCGACGATGGTCAGTTCCTCGACATTGCCGTCGTTCGAGACGAGGCATTTCCAGGTTTCGGTGGTGGTGCCGCCCCGCACCCCACCCGCCTTCACCATCACCATCGAGTTGGCCTGCGAGAACTCGGAGCTGGCCACTCTGACGCTCTTAACGTTACCGCCGTAATTGGCGTTGACCGCGGTCGTGCAAGCGACCTCCGCACCACTGCTCGCGTCGCGCAGCGCACTGCTGCCGGAGCCTGAGTCGTAGCCGTCGGTGGCGCAGGCGGTCAGAGTGAGGCCGGCGGCGGCGATGATGGCGAAACGGATGGCATTATTCATTCGGATTGTCTCTACGATGGATGGATAAACAGTGCCCGACGCGCCCGCGGATGCGGTGGCACGGGGGCTTTAGGGAAAGGCTGCTTTTGTCAGCGTTTCCGATGCGAGGCAGAACGCCCCACCACTTTCAAGCGCGCAAGCGCTCAAATTCGAAAGAACCAGAAAAACGCGTTCTCCTGTTCCGTCTGATTCCTGGCTAGGATGGACCTTCAATCAGTCTCTCCCTAGGCCGGGTTCTCCCCACGGACCTACACAAACGGTCATCGACCGCAAGCCCCTCCCCCACTGCCACCTGCCAACCAGATGTCGCCCGAGGACCGCGCGAGCAACGACAGGGCCGTTAGCGTGCGCAGGTTGGTCGGCGCGGGGGTGCCGACGAGTCGGCCACGCGCACAGACCCGCGTGGCCCGACCTGCGCTGGCGTCCTCGCTAAAGGTCCGCAGCAGGACGTCGCGGCCCGGGTCGTTCGACACATACACCGGCACGCCCCGTCCTGGCGCGGCGTCCGGCCGCCCCAGCAGGTCGAAGCGCCAGGTATTCGCGCTGGGCGCCGGACCGCCCCACCAGTCGCCCAACAGGCGTTGCGCTGCCGGGTCACCATAGAGATTGCCGCGATCCACGTAACCCCAAACACAGACCTCACCCGTGCTGCCGCGAGGCGGCTCCCCGGCTGTTCGGGCAAAGCCGTTGCTCGCCAACCTGCTGATGGGTTCACAATGACTCGAGCGCCGATCGCAACCCATCATGCAAACCGCGAGAGCGAGGACGCTCAGGCCGCCGAGCAATCTCGCCCCCAGTGAAGCGCGCGATACGGTCAATGGGCCGCGCCCTTACATGATCGTGACCGACAGCGTGAAGGGAACGGTCCGCCCGCTGTCCTTGTCGTCACCCATCAAATACACGCGGATGCTGTAATCGCCGTTCGCCGGCAATTGCGCGCTGGCGTTTTCACCATTGATGGAGCCGTTATAGATGGCCACATCGCGACTGCCCGGGGGCAGGATGTTGAAGTAGGCGGTGCCCTCCGTGATCAGCGACACCGACATGGTCTGGCCGGCGCGCGCGCCAAGCACATAATCCCGGTAGTCGCGGCCGGTCACTGCCCCATCCACGGCGGCATTGTCGTTGCCACGGGCAAACTGGATGCGCTCCCCGGCCAGCGCTGCCCCAGGAAGACCAAGCGCCAGTGCCAGCATGGCCAGAAAAGCAAGTTGCAGTCTGGCGCCGCGGGTGACGTGCAGCAGCTTGGCGACCGTGTCGCCGTCTGTTCTCGGCATAGTGATTGGCCCCGTTGTTGAAAGATGCGTTTACGTTTGCGGTATTTCGTCGAGCGCGAGGATGTCGCCACGATTCGTGCGGGAGAAGCCGGCAAGTCAAGGTCATCCCTACGGCGCCGACTTCCCGTACCGCTTCAATCGGCTGGGCCTCAACCCGGAAATTTCATGAAACTCACGCGAAGGCGCGAAGACGCGAAGGAAACCCTCCTTTTGGACAGATTCGCCGACATGGCACCTCCTGTCTCGCAATTAGGCGCATCGATCGACTCTTGCCCGAAAAATCCATAGCTTCGGGTTCTTCGCGGCTTCGCGTGAAACATCCGGGTTAGTTCGTTGGGAAAACTTTGTTCAAAAGAACGACGACGAATATAGTCTCGCCGTTGGCGCCGCGCCGACCGGCGATCAATAGCCCGGACATTGCCTCGCCGTTCCCCAGATTGAAGGTCCGCCGCTCCGCGACCGCTGGGTCGTCGAAGGCGGCAGACAACGCCGCTCTGGCTGCCTCGGCACCATCGATGTCGTCAAGGAGAATGGGCACGGACCGCCGCGAGTCGTCGTCGGCGATGTCCCGCAATTCGGCGACGATGTTTGGTGTCACACCCGGCTTGCGCGCAGCGACCTCTCTCCAAGGGCCCATACACGCCTGTTCCCCGTGGCGGTCCCGCAGCGGCCCGAAGAAGATCTTGAACTTCGCGAGCGATACCTGCAGCAGGTCGTCGGAACTCGACAAGGTTTCGGAAAACACGGCACTGCCGACGCCCGGCTGGGTCGGCCCACCGTAGGTGGCTTCGAGCCGAGTCACGTAATCTGGTTGTTCAGGTGTCATGAACAGCGCCCAAGCGAGAATGTGTTTGCAACCCCCTCCCAAATGGTTGCCTGCCCCATCGCGGAAAGCCGAGGTTCGGGGAAAAACGTGCCTGACGCGGCAAATGCCCCGTCCGGCCAGTTCATAGGCAGAGGTCAGGTAGAACAACGCACCCCCCGGCCTCGAATGGCCGGGAGGGTGCACGCGGCTAGTTGAGGCCGATGGTCGGGGCCGGGTCGGCGGTGAACTCGACGCCCGCGCCGAACTGGACCTTCTTACCGATCACGGCCCCGGTCAACTCGCTACCACTGCCAACGCTGATGGTTGAGTCGAGACCGCAGAAGGTGCCAAACAGGACGGTGCGTGCCCCAGCCCCATGCTTGGTATTGACACTGTCGACCAGATACAGGATCTCACTCGGCTGGGCGCCACCGGCCAAGACCTCCTGTGTGCCACTGCCGAAGTTCAGAGCGTCGACGACGTGCAAGGTGACGGGTCCGCGAATCTCGACCTCGGTATTCGGCCCAAATCTGAGCGACTGGAAGTGGTACACGCCCGCTTCGAGCGCAACCCGGTTTCGGCCCCCAAAGCTCACATCGC
Organism: uncultured Gammaproteobacteria bacterium; assembly: GCA_963698775.1. Lineage (GTDB taxonomy): Bacteria > Pseudomonadota > Gammaproteobacteria > Chromatiales > Chromatiaceae > Thiohalocapsa. Next base: position 63,434 of record CAVOSE010000029.1, on the reverse strand, counting down.
CATAGTCGCCCGGTACAAGCGGCGTGTCATAAAAGGCCGTCGACAGCGGCGCGGTACTGATGGATGGCGCGCTGGCCGTCGGTGGCGTCACCGTGCAGCCAGGCAGCGCAAACGGCTCCGTGAACGGCGGAGCGGACACCTGGTTTTCGATGCCGCAACCGGCCGTCTGCACGATGCTGAGGCTACCCGCATACTGGCACTCACCCTCGACACGCGTGCCGCTGCTCAGTGACAGATCGCCGCCGGTGGCCACGTCGAGGTCATTGAGATTGTCCCCGTAGCCAATGGCTACCCTGGAGCCGGTGCGGAGGTTGCCATTGCTGAAGGCGTCCTTGGCAACAGTAGTTCCGTCTCCCAGGTCCATGGCACCAAGCGCCAACAGGCTGGAATCGGCGTTCACCGTGGCGCCAGTGTTCAGGGTGCCGTTGCTGCAGATCTCGTCAGTGCCGGCCGTGAGGATGGAGCCGGCACCGATCGTGACCCGCTCAGTGCCGAGGATCGCGCAGCTCGGCGAGCTCGGCGGGCTCGGCATGTCGGTAAAGGTGCAGGTGATGTGCTGGTACGCCACCAGGGAGACGTTCGCGGTATCCCCGGTGAAGCGACCCAACGGGCCGTTGTCGTCCTCACACTCGATGGCGACAGATCCCGGCACGCCCACAGGGGGGATCTCGGTGATGCTGTAATCGCCCGCCGCCAGCGGGAACGACTTGCTGAACCAGATGCCGTCGAGGTCTTCCAGGCTGGTGTCCAATTGGAAGTCGATGGGCGCTGCAAGGGCGCCGCCGGCGATCGAATAGTCGACGTTCGTGGGGTCCGGCACGGCAGTTTCCCTGACGACGGTGATGGTGCCGAGCTGCTCCTCCTCGAAGGCGCCGATGTCGTCCGCCGGTCCGCCCGGGCGCGGTTCACCGCGCTGGTCAGTGGTCAGGTCGGTGTCGCCGGCGTCGATGGCCGGGCTGCCCGTCTGCAGGGCGTGGGTGCGGGTCGGTCCGCCGTTGTCGCGCAGGGCGCCCAGCAGCGGGTCCTGGCCGACGATGGTGCCGTTGACGCCATCGACAAATTCGCAGCCAAGTTGCGTTTCCACCAGGTTGTGACCGCCATCCGTCACGGTGTTCAGAAATGACCAACAATCCTCTGCATCCGCGCCCAAACTGCCGGCAAGGATCGAATTTTTGGCAACAAGTGTACCGTTAGAGCCGATGAATACGCCGGCACCCGCGCCCCCTCCAACGGCACCTTGGGCTGAGTTCGCCGTCACGGTCACACTATCGAGCTCGAGCGGGCCGATAGAGGCGATCCCGCCGCCGTCATTGCTGCTGGTGTTGGTGGAGACGGTGCTGTTCTTGATCGTCAGATTCCCGGCATTGTAGATACCGCCACCCGCAACGGACTCGGTTCCGCCCTCGATCACATTCCCCCACACCGTGCTGTCGTTGATCGCCATCACGGCGTCAGGGCCATTGCTGATGCCGCCGCCATCGTACTCGGACCGATTGCCGGCGATGCTGCATCGATTGATGGTCAGGTTGCCGAGGTTGTGGATACCGCCGCCGCGCTCGGTGCCCTGCACATTTCCGTTGGTGATGGCGAAGTCATTGATGGTCACCGTGGTGTCGGCCTCGATCAGGAAGGGCCGCACGCCGGGGAACAGATTGCCGTTCCAATCAGCCGCTGTTGCCGTTGCCTTCGATCACCAACGCCACCCCGGAGGTGGGGTTGTCGATGGCCGCGGTGCTCGCGGTCGCCGGAAAGCCCTGGTCAATCGAAATGGTATAGACGCCGGCGGTGGTCACGGCATTGAAGCACTCGATGGCGTAACTCAGCTCGGGCAGGTTGGTGACCGACCAGGGTGCGTCCTCGCAACCCAGGCTCTCGAAGGCGCCGATGTCGTCGGCCGCGCCGGACGGGCGCGCCACGCCGCGCTGATCGACCGTCAGCGTCGTGTTGCCGGCGTCGATGGCGGGGCTGTTCAGGCTCGCATTGAGGGCATGGGTCTGGGTCGGGCCACCGTTGTCGGCCAGGGGGTCGAGCGCCGCGGTCCCTTGAATGTTGTTGTTGGCTCCGTCGCTGAAGCCGCAGCCATCCGTTCCCGTGAACAGGTTGTAGCCCTGATCCTGCACGCTGCCCGTGCCGGTCGCGCTGAAATAGCAGTCCAGGAATGCCTGGTTGTCGGTGAGGATGCTGTTGCCGACCGTCAGGTCGCCGTCGGCGGTCCGGACATAGATGCCGGCGCCTTCGTTCGCGCCGTTGTCGGTGATGGTGGCGCTCTCGATGGTCAAGCTGCCAGTGGTGAAGATGCCGCCGCCGAAGTCGCTGATCTGGTCGCTTTCGGCGCCGTTGCCGGAGATGGTGCTATTGGTCACGGTCACCGAGCCGCCTTCGCTGTAGATGCCGCCGCCACTGGCGGCCTGCCCCTCTCCGGTGGTGCCGGAGAAGTTCCCGGAAATGGTGCTGGAGACGATCTCCAGGGTGCCGGTGTTGGCGATGCCGCCGCCACGGAAATCCGTCTCGTTTCCGGCAACCGTGCATCGGGTCAGCGTCAGGGTGCCGTCGTTGCGGATGGCGCCGCCGCGATTCTCGGGGCCGCTGCCGAACGACCGGCCGCCGGTGATGGTCAGGTCTTCCATGCTCACGACGCTGCCGGTCTCGATGGTGAAGGGCTGGGTGGAGAAGAACCCGCCGGTCGGGCTCCCTCCGTCGACCTGATAGCCGTTGCCGTCGATCACCAGGCTGACGCCGCTGAGGCTGTTGTCAATGGCAGTCGTGCTGGTGCTCAGGGCGATGTCCGCCGTCAGCTTGATGGTGTGCACGCAGGGCTTGATGGTCTCGGCGTTGAAGTCCGCGATGGCATCGTTGAGCTTGGCCTCGCTGCCGACCGCGGTGGTGCCGTCGCAGACCGCGGCGCCGGGGACCGTGAGGACGTCGGAGATGGCGTAAAACGGCTGCGAGAGGCTACTGATGAAGGCCCCGTCCGAGATCCAACTCGGGTTTGTCGTGAGCGAAATACCCGACCTGCTGTTACCACTGGCGTTGGTTCCCAGGGGGGCGATAGCCAAAATGGACCCATCGGACCCGGACCCGGTGAATGGGAACGCAATCCTCTGAATCGCCAAACTGGTCAATGTTCAACGGGTGGCCGATAGTCCCGTCCCACAGGTCGTTGTAGTCATCGGCGATGCGGTGATCCCCGCCAATCGGAAGATAGATGGGCACGCCGCCGCCGCCATCCGTACCGGTGTTGTCCCGGGCGCTGACGGTGCTGGTCGAGCCGATCACAGACCAGTCTAGTGCCCAGCGCCGCGAGTTCGGTGCTCAGATTGGCCTCGGTGGTGACGAAAGTGTTGTAGTCGGCGATGTCCGTGCTCTGGGCGTCGCGCGTCCCATTGGTTACGAACACCAAACGGTACTGGTCGCCGGGGTTCAGATCCGTCGGGACCGTGACCACCGTCCCTGCCTGGGCGCCGCCGGCCAGGGCCACGGCGAGCAGCAGAAACGGGATGATGCGTTTTATTATGCCGAGCCGCCGGATAGGTGGGCAGGCCGCGGCGTCGTGGTTGGGATGGTCTTTTATCATGAGGTCAAAAGTCTCCGGGTAGGGTGGTCTGCATTTGGTCGTTGCAATGGGCAGCACGGAACAATTGCGGTCAGGGGCATCAGGGCAAGCTGCCCGCACCCGATCAGCGGTCCTTCAATTCATTGATCCGGTACTGGTACTCGCTGACCACACAGCCGCGCATGTCGTCGCTCTTCCAGCAGTCGTCGCGACCCTTGACCCAGCCGCGCTGTTCGGCCTTGAGGGTCTTTTGCTCGGCGGCTGGCGTGTTCTTCATCAGCGTGTGGTAGAGGCTGGACAGGCTGTTGTCCAGTTTCGCTAGTTCGGCATCGTTGCAGATCAGCTTCTCGACGCTGCTGGACGCCTTGGCGCAGTCGAAGCTGGGGCTGGCGGCCTGGGCTGCGCCGGCAGCGGCCAGCATCAGGGCGAGCGGCAGGGAGCGTTTCGGGGTCATCGGCTCAGTCTCCACGGATTGAGGTCATTGGGCGCTAGCTCAGGACGGATGGCCGGCGGCTGTTTTGGATACGAACGACGTCGCAGACGATCAGCGGGGGTTGACGAGGACGCTGGAATCGGAAGGCCTCGCCGCGCCGGGTACTGGCCCGCTGCTGGAAGGGCCGGATTCGATCGCCGACGTCCTGCGCCGCCGTCAGCCGCGCGATGCGGGGACCGGGAGCGATGGCGAAATGGCGCATGATCAATCATTAATCGAGATCGGAAACAAACCTGTTCGCTTGGCATTGTGGAGGCTAGGCACGCCGATTGGTATCGGTGCTTTTCTGTAAGGAAATTCCTGACCCCCCCCCAAAAAAAACCAGTTGGAAGGGCATCCAACAAGGCAGCGATGGGCTTTGTGACGATGATTCGACAGATCGGCGGGGCGCTGGACGCGGCGCAGCTGCGCTCGGCGCTGATGCGTGGCCTTGCGGTGGGGCGGAACTGATCGCGGATGACCGCGTCGCGTCTCGCGATTCCGACGGCGGCCTTGCCTCTCAAACCGGCCTCAGTGCCCGCGCCGCTCGCGCGCGCGGATCAAGGCTCTGCAACAGGACGAAGGTCAGGGTCGCACCGAAAACCGTCACGCCCAGGACCAAATTGAGAAACGGCTGTTCAATGATAACGGCGGCGACGAAGAAGCTGCACACCAGGACCAGCGTCTCGCCGGCGGCGCTGCCCTTAAAGACCATCAAGCCCAGCAGCGAGAAGGGAACCGCGACCAGCGCTCCCAGCAGCAGCAGCGAGGCGGTGGGGAGCAGCTTGTTCATCGAGAGTCCTCTTGCAAGGTTGTCGATTGATGGTCTTGCTCGTTAGTGAATTGAAGTGACGGATTTCGACTCGGGGTCACGCCAGTCGCTCACGACCAGCGGCCCGGCGCGGGGGCCGAGGCAAGTTGGATTGGTCGCATGGGCCGGTTTCTCTTTGCTGGGTATGAGGCGTTGGTGGGAGGCAGACGCGTGATGCGCTCTTCTTGAATGCGCTGACAAGGATCGACAGCAGATGCGCGCGCCCGGCACCCGGTATCGCGTGCATCGGCACCCCCGTCGAGGGTCACTAGACGGCCGTCGCGATGCACGGCAAGGGCAAGCAGATAGACGGCGGTCAGCTGCCAAGACCCCAGCACATTGGTGCGCACCGTCCAACAGGGCGATGAGCAGGTTCACGTCTAGCGCAGCTTCTGCTCGGCGGCGGACGAGGTTTTCTCTGGTTGGCTTTACAGGTAATCGACGAGGCACTAGCATTAGCTAACAAGTCTAGCTAACCCTAAAATCCGGGAGGTCTGGGCCAATGTCCATCCAGGTCAATATACACGAAGCGAAGACAACCCTCTCCAAGATCATCGAGCAGGCGTGCCAAGGCGAAGAGGTCATTATCGCAAAGGCCGGTCGGCCCATGGTCCGGTTGACTCCCATCCACGCACAACCAAACGGCCGGGTTTTCGGCGCGCTGCGCGGCAAGGCGAAGGTCGATGAGCGCTTCTTCGAGCCGTTGTCCGAGGAAGAGCTGGGCAGCTGGGAGTAGGCCAATGCGCTTGTTGCTCGACACGCATGCCCTGCTCTGGTGGCTGGACGGTGACCCGAAGTTGTCTGGCAACGCCAAGTCAGCGATTGAGGACGGAGCAAACGAGATCCTTGTGAGTGCCGCCTCGGCATGGGAAATCGCGACCAAGGTCCGCATCGGCAAACTCCCCGACGCCGTCTATGTCGCCGAACATTTACCGGATGTCATCGCCGATCAGCAATTCCGAAGCTTGCCGATCTCCTTGGTCCATGCGCGTCGTGCCGGCTTGATGGCGAGTATGCACCGCGATCCGTTTGATCGAATGTTGATCGCGCAGGCGCTCATGGAAGGGCTGATACTGGTTAGCAACGAGACCCTCTTCGACAGCTTCGGCGTAGAAAGACTGTGGTCGGACTAGCAGCTAGCCAATCGCTCCGCCAACGTTCATTCCACGGCCCTGCTCGAACAGGTAGACCTCAGGCGGGACGGGGTTTGCAACCCCGTCCCGAACGCTTGCCCACCCGACCAGGGAAATCCGGGGCTCGCGTCAGAACGTTCCGTCCGGGGCGAATGCGATGTCCAGCCAGCAGCCGATAGCGCGCCTACTATACGCCCGGTCGCCACCGGGCTATGCTTCGGCTTGATTTGCAGCGCACCCAGCCTACCTGAAACGCCGTTATCTCTCCGGTTGCCACGGCAAACCCGCGGGCTCTGTCACCCGGACGACCAGCATTCCATGAAAGTACTTGCTGTTGTGCTGACGCTGCTGTGTTGGCTGCCCCTGCCCCAGTCTGCCGCGGCCCAGGGTGTCGAGCTGACCCAAGCCGAGCGCGACTGGCTGGCCGCGAACCCCCGTATTCTGCTCGGCAGCGACGCCGGCTGGCGCCCCTTCGTCTGGCGCGAGAACGACGGCAGCGCCGTCGGCATCGAGGCCGATTTGATCGCGCGCATCAACGCGCTGACCGGTGCCAATCTCCAACTGGTGCTGGGCGAATGGGCCGACATGGTCGCGCGCGCCGAGGCCGGCGAGCTGCATGGCCTGGCGGCCTCCGCCCGCCATGCCGAGCGGGCCGAGCGCTTCCTGTTCAGCGTCAGTCCCTACGCCACGCACAAATTCATCTTCACCCGCCGGGGCAGCCCCATCGCCTCGATGGCGGACCTGTCGGGACGGCGCGTGGCCGTGCTGCGCAGCAACCTCTCGGACCTGAAGTTGCTCGATGCCTGGCCGGACATCGTCCGCGTGGAACTCGACAGTCCGTTAGACCTGGCGGTGGCCGTGCAGAACGCCGAGGTGGATGCGGCCATCTCCAGCGCCAATCTGGTCTGGGTCGCTACCGAGAACATGCTGCCGAATCTGCACCTGGCGTTTCCGGTGCCCGGCAGCAGGATCGACCTGCGCTACTCCATCGGCAAGGCGCACGCCCCGTTGCTCGGCATCATCGACAAGGCGCTCACGGCCATCGAGCCGGTCGAGATGATGGCGATCCTGCGCAAGTGGGGCGACGCGGAGTCCCCGAACATCGCGCTCAGCGCGGATGAGCGTGCCTGGCTTCGGGAGGAGCACAGCGTGCGCGTGCGCATTGGCGAGCACCCGCCCTGGGAGATCAACAGGCCCGAGCCCCAGGGCATGGCGGTCGACTATCTGCGCATCATCGGCAAGCTGTTCGACATCGATTTTCACTTCGTGCCCGCCGCGGACACCTGGGTCGAAGGCTTCGAGGACATTGCCGGGGCACATCGCCACTATGATCTGCTCCCGGCCGCCAAACGCACCGACGAGCGCCTCGCCACGCTGGCCATGAGCCAGGACTACCTGACCTCCCCCTGGGCCATCTTCACCCGCACGGATACGCGCGACATTCACGCGCTCAACGACCTGCGAGGCAGAACCGTTGCCGTCGAGCGCGGCTATGTCATGCAGGGCCTGTTGGAAAGCGCCGAGCCTGCCATCGACTTGTCCGTCCACGACAGCACCAAGGACGCGCTGCTGGCCGTGTCGACCGGTACCGCCGACGGCTATGTCGGCAACCTGCTGGTCACCGACTACCTGATGCAGGCCCTGGGCATCACCAATCTCAGGATGGCAGGCCCCACCGCTTTCGGCGAGCACAAGCAGGCGATGGTCACGCGCAAGGCCTGGGCGCCGCTGATCTCGCTGATCGACAAGGGGCTGGACGCCATCCCCGCCGAGCAGCACATCGCCATTCGCCAGCGCTGGCTGGCCTCGGTAGCCGACGGCGGCATGCAGGCGCCGCTGGACCTCAGCGCTGAAGAACGCGCCTGGATCGCGGCCCATCCGACCATCCGGATCGGTGCCTACCCGCTGCCACCCTACATGCAGGCGCGCGATGGGCGGGTGGACGGCTATCTGGTCGAGCTGATGCGGGCCGTGGCCGCCCGGGCCGGCCTGCGTGCCGAATTCCAGGTCGCGCCACCGGCACAGCTGCTCGACGACATCGCTGGCGTCGGGCTGGACGCCACCCTGGCCGTCGACCCCATGCAGAAGCCCGAGGCACAGCTGGAACGCTCCAAGGCGTCCGTCGGCTTCGTCTTTCAGGTCTTTGCCCGCAAGCAAGACCGCGACATCCAGGGCGTTGAATCCCTGGCGGGCAAGACCTTGGCGACCTACCGGGGCAACCCCTGGAACGCCCACTTCCCCGAGCTGCTGCCGGACACGCGCATCGTCACCGCGGCCGACGTCGAGGCGATGTTCCGCTTGGTCGCCGACGGCCACGCCGACGCCGCCATACTGGAATCGGCCTTGGGCAAGGAGACGCTGCGGCGCCATCTGCTCACCGGCCTCGAGCCTAAGGCGGATGCGGTGCTTGGCGGTCGGAGGAGCTACCCGATACACGAATGGGGCGTCGACCGACGCCTGCCCCTGCTGGCCTCGATTCTGGACAAGGCCCGCGCACGGATGCCGGATGCCCAGCTGCAGCGCATCTGGAACCGCTGGTTCACCCAAGCGACCGGCGCCGGCGAGGTCGATCTCAACGTCGCGGAGCGGGCCTATCTGGACGCGACGGTCTTTCGCCGTGCCCTGGCCTCGGCCTGGATGCCGTTCGATTTTGCCGATGCCGACGGCACGCCGGCGGGTGTTGCCGAAGACTACTGGCGGCTGATCCGCGACAAGCTCGACCTGCAGGAGACCGCCGGCGAGCGTCGGCCGTTCGGCGACATCCTCGCGGCCATGGAGCAGGGTGCCATCGACCTCTACGCATCCACCACGCGGACCGCGGATCGCGAGCGCTACGCCCTGTTCTCCGACCCCTACGAGCGCTACCCCATCGCCATCGCCGGCGCCGCCGACGCGGGCCTGTTCGCCGGCACCGCGTCCCTGGATGGGCGGCGCGTCGCGGTGGGCCGAGACTACAGCGCATACCATCTGCTCAAGGCGCGCTCACCGGGGGTCGACTTCGTGCTGGTGGACGACACGCGCGCGGCGCTGGAGGCAGTCGCGGCCGGCCGGGCCGAGTTCGCGGTGGACATCCTGCCGGTGCTGAATCACCAGATCGAGGGCTTCACGCCGGGGCGGGTGAAGCTGGTTGGGGTCACCGACGTGCAGTTCCCGCTGCAGGTCATGGTGGGCCGGCGCCAGGCAGCGTTGCTGCCGCTGATCAATCGCGCCATCGCCGCCATCACCCCCCAGGAGCGCGCCGCCATTCACAATAAGTGGCTGCTGCGCCAGCTGGTCACCGCCCCCGACTACAGCCTGGTGTGGCAGGTGCTGGCGGTGGCGTTGCTGATCCTGGCGACCATCCTGTACTGGAACCGCCGGCTGCGTCGCGAGGTGGCCCGCCGCCGGCAGGCGGAGGCCGAATCGCTGCGCGCCAAAGACAGGGCGGACCGGGCCAGCCGCGCCAAGGGCGACTTTCTGGCCAACATGAGCCACGAGATCCGCACCCCGCTGAACGCCGTCATCGGCCTGACCCGCCTGTCGCTGGAGACCGACCCGGCGCCCAGGCTGCGCGATTACCTGAGCAAGATCGACCTGTCCGCTCGGACACTGCTCGGCCTGATCGACGACGTCCTCGACCTCTCCCGCATCGAGGCGGACAAGCTGCGACCGCGCCGGGAGCCGCTAGCGCTGGACGCGGTGCTCGCGCGGGTGCGGGCGATGGTCGAGCAACAGGCCGCCGAGAAGGGGCTCGAGCTGCGCATCGAGGGGCCGGCGGAGCCGGTCGGCACGCTCCTGGGCGACGACCTGCGCCTCACCCAGGTGCTGCTGAACCTGGTCGGCAACGCGGTCAAGTTCACCGCGCGGGGCCGCGTGACGCTGGCCACCTGGGTGGAGGACGAGAACGAGCGCGAGCTGCAGTTGGCGTTCACGGTCACCGACACCGGCATCGGTATTCCCGAGGAGCGCCGTGCCGACCTGTTCGATGCCTTCACCCAGGTCGACAACTCGGCCACCCGAGGCCACGGCGGCAGCGGTCTGGGACTGGCGATCAGCGCGCGCCTGGTCGCACTCATGGGCGGTCGTCTTGAGCTGGAATCCATCGAAGGCAAGGGCAGCTGCTTCTGGTTCAGCCTGGTGTTCCCCCGGGCCGCGGAGGAGATTTCGGTGGCGACCGCGCCGACGCCGACGGCGCTGCGCGGTATGCGTGTGCTGGTGGCCGAAGACGACCCGGTGAGCCAGTTACTGGCGCGCGATCTGCTGGGCAGGCGCGGCGCCTTGGTCACGCTGGCTGCCACCGGTACCGAGGCCGTCGCCGCGGCGGCCCGCGGCGACTTCGACATCGTGCTCATGGACATGCGCATGCCGGAGATGGACGGCTTGGAAGCATGCCGGCGTATCCGCGCCCTGCCGAACGGCAGTCTGCCCATCGTCGCCCTGACCGCCAATGCCCTGGCCGAGGAGCGCGAACGTTGTCTGGCCGCGGGCATGGACGGCTACCTCACCAAGCCGCTGGAGCCCGAGACCCTCTACGCCGAGCTCTGCCGCTGGCTGCGCCCCGCGTCAGACGAGCAGGACATTCCGCAGCCGGCGCCCGCTGCTGCCGCGCGGCCCGCGCTGCCCGGCTTCGATGCGCCCAAGGTCTGGCACTGGCTGGACCACGCACCCGATGCCTGGTCTGTGATGGTGCGGGCCTTCGTCGGCGAATACCCGGCGACTGTCGCCGCCATCAGCACCGCGCTGGACGCCGACGACCGAGCGCAGGCGGCCGACCTGCTGCATCGCCTGCGCGGGGGCGCCGCCGCGCTCGGCGCCCAGGGCCTGACGGAGTCGGCGGAGCGCCTCGAGCTGGCCTTGGCGAGCGACGCGCCCGTCGATGCCGACCTGTGCGCCGACCTGTTCGCCCGCGCGGAGGCTGCGCTGACCGTGCTTGCGCGGCTGCAGCCCCCGACCGCATCGCGTCCCGTCTCGATCGACGCGCATCGAGTCTCTGAGACAGAGCCAACGTCCATATGATATCGATCTGAACCCCTTTTCCGTTGCCTCGACCGGTGCGGTTCGCCGCGCTCGCCGCACCCTGCGGGACTAGAATCGGCCTACCGGGAGGCATCCACGGCCGATGCACCGGACTGGGACGCGACGGACTGTCGCATGAAACCTGGCGAGATCCTCTATGCCGATCTCGGCCCCACCGTGGGCCCCAAGATCAACATCATGACGGGGCTCCGTAGGCGCGCTTGGCCTCCGTGTAGCGGCTAGGGCGGGGGCGTGTGCGCTCAGGCGGTCGCCGTGGTCGGCGGCTTCCTGTTCGGCCTGCTCGACATCCCCAGAATGCTTCGGCGCAATACAGGAGATCAACGCAGACCAGCGCAGTTGCAACCAAACGCACGTCGCTTGGCTGCGACGAGCCGAGTAAACTCTTTAATGCTACCCAATGCTTGCCGAAGAGTCAGGTTTTGGCGGCGATAACGCGCTCACCATCCGCAATACGAGAGGCAGAGATGGACTTCCTTGCGGTGATTCGACAGGTCGGTGGGGCGCTGGACGCGGCGCGGGTTCGCTACGCCTTGATCGGTGGGTTTGCGATGGCGTTGCGGGGCGTCCAGCGCGCCACGGTGGATCTGGATTTCATCCTGATGCTCAAGGATCTCGATCGCGCCGACCGCATCCTGACTGGTGCCGGGTATCGGCGTGTCTTTCACAGCGACAACGTGTCCCACTACACTGCGGTGCAAGCTGCGCTGGGACGCATCGATCTGTTACATGCGTTCCGCGGACCCAGTCTCAGCATGCTGGCGCGTGCGGAGCGCATCGAAATCGCCGAAGGGTTGACCCTCCCGGTGGTCCAGACCGAGGATATCGTTGGCTTGAAGATTCAGGCAGCGGTTAACGATGAGCAACGGGCGGCTTCGGACTGGGCAGACATCCGGCTCTTGATCGAGCTGTCGGCGCAAAATGGCAACAGACTGGATTGGGCGCTGATGACCGACTACCTCGATATCTTCGGGTTGCGGTCGGAACTAGAACGAATGCGAGGCTGGTATGGCAAGACTGACCGCGGATGACCGCGCCGCGTTTCGGCGCCTGACCGAGACCGGCTGGGTGCAATCGCCGGCGGAACGCAGCCCCCAGCTGGTCGCGCCGACCACCGAGGCACGCTATCGCTATTGCTTGTGGGCAACGGAAGCGTCGAAATGGTTCAAAGGCACCAAGCCCGTGCGCTTCGGCGGTACCAACTGGAAACTGTGATTAGCCGAGACAATCACAGCGTTCGACAAGCGTGCCCCCGAGTCGAATCGAACGCAATGCCGATGAGACCGGGACGACCGGGCCCGTCCACCCCAAGGGCCTGTGCGCCGGGTCGGACCCTGTGCTCGTTGGCCCTGTGTGCCCTGCTGGCGACCGCGGGCGCGCAGCGCGCGCGGGCCGCAACGCCCGCGGTCGACGACCTGCTGCAACTGCCGTTCGAGGACCTGCTGCAAGTGCAGATCCGCTCCGCCGGCAAGCGCGAGGAGGAGATCCGCAACATCCCCGCCAGCGTCACCATCGTCACCCGCGACGAGATCGCCCGCTACGGCTGGCAGACGCTGGAAGACCTGCTGCGCCATGTGCCGGGCTTCTTCCTGCTCGACAACACCGAGGATCGCTTCATCGGCACCCGCGGCGCGGTCGGCGGCGGGGTGCAGTTCCTGGTCAACGGCATCGCGCAGCATCCGTCCCGACAGAAGACCCTGACGGTGCCGGAGATCGCGCGGTTGAACGTGCCAGTCGAGGCCATCGACCGCATCGAGATCATCCGCGGGCCGATGTCGGTGATCTACGGTAACAACGCCTTTCAGGGCGTGGTCAATATTGTCACCAACGACATCGGCGCCAACGGCTCACGAGCATCGCTGAGCGTCGGCACCCGCGACACGGGCGGGCTGTTCGCGCGCGTCGGTCAGGCCAGCGACGACGCTAACTGGGTACTGAACGCCGGCGCACGCAAAGACGACGGCCTGACCGGCAGCTACGCCGACATGATGAGCCCGGCACAGCTCGCCGGCTTGGACCCGGCCATGCATCGGGACATGGACGGCGACATGGAGCAGCAGGAGGCGAGCCTGGAGTTCTCGGGGCGCTGGCGCGACCTCAGTACCGATCTGCGCTGGACGCGGCGCGACTACGGCATCTATGCCTTTACACCGGCCTTCGACGACGGCACCCGCATTCGGCTCGACACCTGGCACGCATCGCTGGGCTGGGCGCATCGCTTTAGCGACAAGCTTGGGCTGCGCGTCACCGGCACCCACAGCCAAGAGCACTACGACGTCTATCAGGCGGACTTTCTGCTCGCCGAGCTCGACGGTGATCAATATCAGACCTCTCGCCGCTCGGAACTCGAGGCGGATCTGCACTGGCGCCCGCGGCGCCAGATCGACGCGCTGTTCGGTTATCGCCTACTGCGTATCGACGGACTGCGCAACCGGGTCGGCTTTCAACCCGTGATCGACATCACGGACAGGCTCGACGGCTACAGCATGCAGGACCTGTTCGCCGAGACCAGCTGGCAGTTCGACCCGCGTCTGCGGTTGGTCGCCGGCGCCCGGCTGACTCTGTTGCCAGCGGCCTATCGCAGCGAGCGCGTCGACCGGGACACGGGTACGGTCACCAACAGGACACTGCGCTCGGATGACGACCACCAGCTCAACGGTCGCCTGGCGCTGTTGTGGAGCCCGAGCGCGGATCAGGTCGTCAAGCTGATCTGGGCCACCGCATCCCAAGACAGCGGAGACAGCGCTTTCGCCGAACTGGAGCAAATCCAGACCCTGGAACTCAACGCCACCCTGACGCGCCCGCGCTGGATGCTGAGTGGGAGCCTGTTCCAGAACCGCACCAACAACATCGCGCGTACCATTCAGGTACTCGACACCGAGACCGGCGACTACGCCTCGGTTGACGACAACAGCGGCCGCTGGCTCACGCGCGGACTGGAGTTGATCGCCGATGCCCGACCGCTGCCGGCGCTGAACCTGTCGGCGAGCCTGACCTGGCAGCAGACCGAGGACCAACGCAGCGACATCGACCCCGGCTACTCCCCCGCCCTGCTCGCCAAGCTCAAGGCCGACTACAGTCACGGCGCCTTCACCTATGCCGCCTATGCCCAGTATGTCGACGCGATGGAGGCGGACTGGGACTTCGTCACCGGACCCGCGCAAGGCGTTGTGGAGCGCATCGGCGAGCAGGTGCCGGGCTATTGGAATATCGGGCTGAACCTGCGCTGGAATCCGGGGGGACACCCAAACGCGCCCGGCCCCTATGCGGCGCTGAACCTATCGAACCTGCTCGACAGCGACAACCGCTACCCCGCCAACGAATTGACCGATCTCGACCGCGGGCTGATCGGGCCGGGGCGGACGTTGACGGCGACCGTGGGCTATGAGTTTTGACGCCGCAACGCGCGTTACACCGAAAACTAGCGTACGTTTTCCCGTACATTTTCCAACGAGCAAGACCATTATGACCATCCTCAACGCAACGGAGGCGAGGACCAGGCTCTACAGCCTGATCGACGAAGCAGCGACGTCACATGAACCGGTCATCATCAAGGGCAAAAGGGCCAGCGCCGTCTTGATTGCAGAAGAGGACTGGCGAGCAATCACCGAGACCCTGCACCTGCTCTCCGTTCCGGGAATGCGTGAATCGATACAAGCAGGCATGAAGACGCCAACGACCGACTGCCGCAAGGATGTCGACTGGTGAGTTGGCGCTTGGTGTATACCAAACAAGCGCAAAAGGACGCAAAAAAGCTCGCTGCATCAGGCCCAAAGTCAACCGCTCCGGTTCAGGCCCCTCTTAGATTTCCTCGTTCTCAGCGATCGCATGCTCGATTTCGGCATGCTGCGCCCGTTCGTAACGCCAGGCGCTCGACAGATCTTCGGCTCGCAGCGTCGGATAGATCGCGAGCAGTTCCGCTTCGGTGACACCCAGGCGGCGCGCCTGAACCAACACCCAAACGGGAATGCGCGTGTTGGCGACTCGTGCTTCTCCGCCACAGATATTAGGCGCCTTCTCAATGCCGGGCGTGGCACCAGAAAGGTCGAAGACGATCTGTTCCAGCAGTTGCGCCTTCTCTTGGAGAGAAAGCCGCGGCAGCATCGCTTCGATCGCATGCAGAGGCGTTTGCATTTGGAGTATCCGAAGATCCAAGGGACGTTAGGCGAAGCGTTACTGGTCAGCGCGGCATCCGCAACCGTACCGAGCCTGCCGGGCGCTAAAAAACATTCGGCTCATGGCCGTTGAAACCTGCTCCTACACGCCAATTACAGCATGCGACACCGCGCGAAACAACGCCGTTCCAAGACAGGCGAGCCTGGGCCATGAGCGCATGACCGCTCCCCGCCATCGCGCCGCCGCCTGGCTGCTGCTGGCGCTCGCCCTGCTCGCTGCCCTGGCGCTCAGGCCTTGCGGCCGACGACCTGGAACAGGGGCTCAAGGTCGCCTACCTGTACAACTTCACCCGCTTCATCGAATGGCCGGCGACGAGCCTGGGCGAGCACTTCGACATCGCCGTGGTCGCCGATCCGGCCCTGGCGCGTGCCCTGCGCGCGCTCGAGCGGCCGGACAAACAGGTTCAGGGGCGGCCGATTCGGGTGCGGAGCGTGACCAGCGGCGACCAAGTCGATGGCGCGCAGATTCTTTTCATCGGTGCCGCGGCGGCGGACCAGCTGTCGCGCCTGCGCACGCGCACCGAGGGCAAGCCGGTGTTGTTGGTCGGTGACAGTCCTGGGTTCGCCAAGCGCGGCGCGGCCATCAATTTCTTCCTCGCCCCGGACATCCTCGGCGATAGCCGGCGACTGCGATTCGAGATCAATCCGAAGGCGCTCGCGGGCCGGCAGCTCCAGGTCTCGGCGCAGCTCTACGACGTGGCGGAGATCGTGCGATGAGGCGGCCCCGCTCCATCCGCACCCGCCTAATGCTGGCACTGATGTCGATGACGCTGCTAACGCTGGCCATCGCAACCGGCCTGTCGGCCTTGATGGACCTGCGGCTGTTCCGCGATCACATGCTGCGCGACCTGCAAGTGCTGGCAGCTGTAGTCGGTGAAAACTGCGTTTCGTCGCTGGTATTCGACAGCCCGCAGAGCGCCGAGCGCAACCTGGCCACGCTGACGCGTGAATACCAGGTACGCTCGGCGACGCTCTATGACGCCAAGGACGCCGCCTTCGCGCGCTGGCAACGGCCGCCGGAGACGTCGCCGAGCCACGCCCCGACGGTCGCGATCGAGCACCTGTTGCGGTTCGACCAGCGCCCGGTCGGACGGCTGGTGCTGGACGTACGGCTGGACGAATTGGCGCGGCAAAGCCGCAACTATGCCTGGCTGGCATCCGTGCTGGCGCTGCTGACCTTGGCCACCGCCCTGCTGCTGGCGCTTTGGCTGCAGCGACGTATCGCCCGGCCGATCCTGGAACTGGTCGACGCCACCCGCGCGGTGTCGGAGCGACAGGATTTTTCGCTGCGGGTGCCTGTCCCGCGGGCCGAGCGCGAGATCGGCACCCTGGTGCAAGGCTTCAACCAGATGCTGGCGCAGATCGAGCAACGCGAGACTGCGCTCGACCGAGCCAATACCACGCTGCAGCGCCTGGCGACGGATTTATCCTTGCTGGAAGAGACCGAAAAGGCGCGCCTGGCCGCCGAACTGCATGACGGACCAATGCAGAAGCTGGCGTTGGCGCAGATGCAGATCGACGCCGCCGCGGAAGGCGATAACGACGCCGACAGCCGCGAAGAGGCCGCGCAACAGCGCGCTGCCGGCAGCGAACTGATGCGCGAGGCCATCGGCGAACTGCGTACGCTGCAGTTCGAGCTGAGCCCGCCGGTGCTGCACAAGCGCGGGTTATCCGCCGCACTGGACTGGCTCGCCGGGAACACCCGCGAGCGTTGGGGCATCGATCTGCGCTATGCGGCCGATGTCGAGCTGCCGACACTGAGCCGCCAGCAGTCCGTCATTTTGTTCCAATGTGCCCGAGAGCTGGTGTACAACTTGATCAAGCATTCCGGTGCGACCAGGGGCATGATCCGGTTGGCGGCTGATGCCGACGGGCTGACGCTGACGGTGCAAGACAACGGCCGCGGCTTCGCCGCAACCAACGCAGCCGTCGACAACGGCGCGGCGGGCGGGGGCTACGGGCTCTACAGCGCGCGCGAACGGCTGCAACTGCTCGGCGGTAGATTGGAGATCCAATCCGCCGTCAGTGGGGCGTTGCTCGTAATCCACCTGCCGTTGCCAGAGCTACGACCTTCATGGTGATTGGCGAGAAGCCATTGGACGCGCGAAGATTGCTTGAGGGCACCAAATGTTTGCGGACAAGTCCAGTTTCGACGCGGTATCGGACTGGCGAGGCTCAAAAAAATCGGGCTCGGGATCGGGATCGGGATCGAGTCACTCGCGCCTCGCTACGATTTCGATTTCGATACCGATACCGATATCGATTTCGATACCGATTTCGATACCGATACCGATACCGATACCGATACCGATGATCGCGACTCGTTGATCTGAGGCGAAGCCTAGGTAGGATTCGGGGCTTCATTACGACTTCGATTACGACAACGACAACGACAACGACAACGACAACGATTCTAGACGACGACTCTTGCAAGGCGACTCTCGAAACTCGTTACACGCAAATCTCTGCCCATGGACTTAAAGATACTCCTCTGCGACGATCACGCGCTGTTCCGCGAGGGGCTGGCCGTGCTGCTTGCGCGGCAACCGGGCTGGCGCATCGTGGCGACGGCCGGCGACGGCGCCGAGGCCATCCGCCTCGCCGACGAGCACAAGCCCGACCTTGCGGTGCTCGATGTCGCCATGCCCGGCGTCAGCGGCATCGAGGCCGCCGAGGGCATCCGCGGCGTCTCCCCGGACACCCGCATCATCGCGCTGTCGATGTACGGCGACCTGCATTACCGCCAGCGGATGTTCGATGCCGGCGCCGACGCCTATGTGCTGAAGAACGAGGCCGGTGCGCAATTGGAACAGGCCATCCATGCAGTGCTGCGGGGCGAGACCTTCATCAGTCCGGCACTGTCTGAGTCACAGGCGCCGCATCCGCAACGCTGTGCCGAGTTGGATCAGGGCCGGCTCACCGAGCGCGAGCGCGAGGTGCTATGCCGCCTAGCTCAGGGGCAGCGCACCAAGGAGATCGCACGAGAACTTGGCATCAGCGCCAAGACGGTGGAGACCCACCGCAGCCGCCTGATGCTAAAACTTGGCATCGACAACCTGGTGGGGTTGGTCAAATTCGCGATTCGCGCTGGCCTGGTCAGCACCGATTGAGCTGCCCGCGACCGACGCTACGCAGGGTAAAGCTGATGCCTGACGCCCGGTGGATCGCGTCTAAACTCTTTATAAAACCGAATATTGCTGATGCGATGTAGGTGCGACTTCAGTCGCACGGTGGATGCCTTCCGTGCGACTAAAGTCGCACCTACAAACACCTACATCACCTGCGGCCGGACCAACGACTGGATGTTGGCTTAGGCGACCGGCGCGCTGTCCGCGGTCCGCTCCCAGACGAATTCGGCGATATGCCGGACCTGAAAACCGAGTCCGGCCTTGCGCGCGGTGCCGTCGAGGTTCATCAGGCATCCGCAATCCTGACTCACCAGCATCCCGGCACCGGTGGCGGCGACGGCGGCGGCCTTGTCCGCGGCCATGGCGGCGGAGATCTCGGGCTCCTTGACCGCAAAGGTGCCGCCGAAACCGCAGCATTCGTAGGCATGGTCCGGCTCCACAACCGTGACGTTGGCCAACCGCCCGAGCAGCCCAAGGGCCGCCGGCGCCACCGCCATCTCGCGCCGCGCGGAGCAGGACTGGTGCAACGCAACGGTGATCGGCGGCCCTTGATCGACGAGTTCGACATCGAGCATGCGGTCGAGGAAATCGCAGAACTCCACCACCCGCTCGGCGAGCTGAACGGCACGCTCCGCATCGGCTGTTTCGGCGAACAGACGCGGATAGTGCTCGCGCAGCATGCCGGCACAGGAGGCGGACGGCACCACCACCGGCTCATCGCCGGCCAGCGCGTCCAGCTGCTGGCGACCGACGCGACGGGCATCCTCGCGAAAGCCCGCGTTGTAGGCCGGCTGCCCGCAGCAGGTCTGCCCTGGGGGAAAGCGCACCTTCACCCCCGCGCGATCGATCAGGCGCATCGCGGCAAGCCCGGCCTGGGGATAGACCAGATCGATCAGGCAGGTGCCGAAGACGAGGACGCGATCGGGTTTGCTCATCGGTAGTTCCATGCTTTGGAGAGGGTTAGCGTCAGGTCACTGTGGGCTGCGCCGGCGACCAGCAGAAAACCAAGACACCGGTCGGCCCGCGGGACGAAGACTTCGACGCGAACGGCCCGCATCCACCAGGTTGCGCCTGAACTAGGACGGGCTTTCGCTTTATGCCCCCAAGGACTAGACTCAGTTTACTCTTATGCGGATTATCAATGACAGCCTGACAATCCACACCGTCGGCTCAGTTCGCTGGCCAGCGAGCCCGCGTTGCGCGTTTTAATCATCGAAGATGATCAGCTGCTCGGTACCGGTTTACAGGCCGGCCTCCGCCAAGAAGGCTGCACCGCGGACTGGGTGGGGGACGCGAAGTCGGCGGCGTATGCGTTGCGCGAGGAGCACTTCGACGCCGCAATTCTCGATCTCGGTCTGCCTGATCGTGATGGACTATCGCTGATCCGCGAACTGCGCCTAGCCGGGGTTTGCTTGCCGGTGCTGATCCTTACCGCGCGCGACGCGCTGGAAGACCGCGTATCCGGGCTTGATGCCGGGGCCGACGACTACCTGGTCAAACCGTGCGACCTCGCCGAGTTGGGCGCCCGGTTGCGTGCGTTGATCCGCCGCTCGCAGGGTCAGTCATTGGCCCTGTTTCGCGTCGGTGACTTTGTCATGGACTCGCTGCGGCGCGAGGCGAAAATCAACGACCGCCCCTTGCTGCTATCGCCGAAGGAGTTTGCGCTGCTGGAAGTACTCGTTGCCGAGGCCGATCGGGTGGTTCCACGCGGTCGGCTGCACGGCACCGCCTTCGGCTGGCTGCACGACGTGGAAAGCAACGCGCTTGAGGTGCACGTGCACAATTTGCGCAGGAAACTGGGCAAACACCGCATCCTCACCGTGCGCGGTGTCGGCTATCAACTGGTCTCTCGGGCAGGGTCCTGATGTCCATCCGCAATCGTCTGCTGGCATCGCTGTTCGGACTCTGGGTGACGGTGTGGGCCGCCATCACGGTCGTCACGGTCGAGCGGGCCAACCACGAAGTCGAAGAACTGCTCGACGCCGAACTTGCGCAGACGGCCAACGTCCTACGCAGCATCGCTTTGGCCGGCAACCTGTCGAACATCGGCCATGTGCCGCAGGTATTGGCGCCAATCGGACATCCGTACGAAATCAAGATCAGCTTCCAGCTCTGGGACGGCGATACGCTGACGAGCGCCTTCGGTGGGGCACCAACCACGCGCCTGGCAGACCACTTCGGCTACTCAGATACGGACGTCAACGGCATCACCTGGCGCGTATTCGGTCTACCCGGCGCCGATGCGACCGAGGCGCTTTACGTCGCGCAGGACCAGACGATCCGGCGCGAATTGGTCGAATATCTGACCCTGCACGCGTTGCAGCCGATTTTGTGGTCGCTACCAATCGCGCTGCTGATGGTCTGGCTGGCGGTGTCGGACGGGCTGCGTGCGCTCAGGCGGCTGGCGCAGGAGGTTGCCGGACGATCGGACCGCCATCTCGAGCCCATTTCTGAGGCGGAACTTCCTGCCGAAACCGTACCCTTGGTTCGGGCGCTGAACGCGCTCATGGAGAAAGTGCGCCAGACCCTATCGACCGAGCGGCGGTTCGCTGCCGATGCCTCACATGAGCTGCGCACGCCATTGGCGATCATTCGCACCCATGCCCAAGTCGCCGCGCGGGCCGACGACGCCAAACAGCGCAAGCAGGCGCTCGAAAACGTCCTGCACGGAGTCGATCGCGCGGCCCGCCTCATTACGCAACTGCTGTCGCTGTCGCGCCTGAACTACGAGAGCGCCAAACGCGAAAGCGATAGCGGATCGCTGTTGCTCGCGGTCTGCGACGTACTCGACGACAGACGGCCGGCCGCCGCCGAGCGTTCGATCCAATTGACCGATCGGCTACCAACCAGCGATATCTGCACGGTTGGCATGCCGGCCTCGATGCTCGACGTGCTGATCAGTAATCTGGTCGACAACGCGATCAAATTCACGCCCGACGGTGGTCGCGTCTCCGTTGAGGTAACCGCGCTCGGCGGCGACGCGCTAAGGCTCAGCGTCTGCGATACCGGGCCCGGCATCGCCGAGGACCAACGCGGACGCGTCTTCGATCGCTTCTGCCGACAATCAGACCAGCAACAACCGGGCGCCGGCCTCGGCTTGTCGATCGTCAAGCGCATTTGCGATCTGCACGGCGCGACGATCACATTAAGCCAGGCAAACCGCATTCCCAGCGATACCAAAGCAACCAACGCCGATACGGCAGGCATCGGCATCGGGCTGCGGGTTGAGGTGGTGTTGCCACGTGTCGCCAAAGCACGCCGCATGTTGGACCGCCCAAGCTAACCCCCAGTCTTCAACCCAGCCCTCCCAGCGACCCTCCCAGCG
Organism: uncultured Gammaproteobacteria bacterium; assembly: GCA_963698775.1. Lineage (GTDB taxonomy): Bacteria > Pseudomonadota > Gammaproteobacteria > Chromatiales > Chromatiaceae > Thiohalocapsa. The sequence goes on along the minus strand of CAVOSE010000029.1, from coordinate 41,824 downwards.
ACCCTCCCAGCGAACCTTGGTGCGGCTTCGGCTCGCACACGCCATTTCACCACGCATTTAAGGCTTTTTTAAGGTTCCCCCGGATATCCTCACCAGGGTAGATCGATGGTTCCCATGGTGTGGAAGCTCCGCACGCGTTGTCGCCAGACAACGAGGCGCGCTGATTGTGGAATGGCCGCGACGTCGCGCCTTGCGCTGTGGCAAACCAACATATAACAAAACGAGGTTGACCTATGAACGCTGAAACGCGCACCTTCCGCCGGCGCAACAAGGACGGGCTCAGAGCCGAGCTTCCCCCTTACCGACGGGCGTCGAGGAAGATTCTGCTCTTAATCGCGGCGTCCTTTGCGCTGCTTGCCGCGGGAACCGCTTTCGCCGACGAGCACGAACGTGATGGCGACGGTGAACGTGATGGTGATAGCGAGCATGGAGCCCACTTCACGATCGGCAACGCGAGTTGGGATGCCAGAAGGCAACGGCTGGAGGTCAGCGGCAACAAAGAGCGCAGTGCTACCGTTCGTGTCGTCAGCGCCGCCGACCCGGCGCAGCTGATCGGCGTAGACAGGGACCGACGCGACGACACTTGGCGCGTGCGCAAACGTCGCCCGTCCCCGGTGCCATGCACGGTACGCACGCTGTTCGACGGCGGCGACATCGTCGAGGCCGCGGTGCGCAACGCGCCCTCCGATTGCGACGGCCCCCCTCCGCCGGCCGAGAACTTGCCGCCCACCGCCAATGCCGGCCAGGATCAGAATGTCACCCTCCCCCCCGGCTTCGCCAATATGGCGGTGATAATCAACGGCGGCGCTTCCAGCGACACGGACGGCAGCGTGGTCGGCTGGATCTGGAGCGGCACACCTGATCCGGACGATGTGGTCAACCCGACCCTGATGCTCGGTGCCGGTACGCACAGCTTTAGCCTAGTCGTGACGGACAACGACGGCGACAACAGCGCGGCGGACGTGGTCTCGGTGACCGTCAACCCATCAGCGGTCGATGGCGATCCGCACGCGGCGATCACGGCCTACGACGGCCCGTCCACCTGTGTTGCCTGCCACGAACCCGAGGCACAAGCGATGCACGGCTCGGTGCACTACCAGCAGAGCGGCCCGACGGACTATGCGACCAATATCGACGGCCCGGCCGGCGAGCGTTGGAACGGCATTCCCGGCGACGGGTTCTCGGGTATCAACACCTACTGCGGTGCGCACGAGACCAGCCCCCGCTTCACCTGCGCCGGTTGCCACGTTGGCAATGGCCGCTTCCCAAAGACGCCGCAAGAGTTCGCTGGACTGAATGAGGCCGCACAGCTCAAGGAACTAGGCAACATTGACTGCCTGATGTGCCATCAGGATCAGTACAAGCGCTTCCCGGATCCTAAGGGCGTATTCGAAAACCTGGCGATCGTGAGGCCGGATGCCGACGGCAAGCCGGACCCGACGCTCACGCCGATCCTGCGCACCGGCCTGGCAGGCATTCCGGTGGTCGACCCCGTCACAATGGACTTCGACTTCGTGCCGGCGGACCCGACCAACCCTGACCTGGCTGGGTCTCCCGCCGCGTTCATGGCGATCTCGGCCATCGAGGCTGCGCGAACCGTGCATGCGACGACGCGCAAGAGCTGCCTTAACTGCCATGCCGGCGCGGGTGGCGGCGACGGCACCAAGCGCGGCGACATCTCGTCGGCACTGGTCGACCCTGATCCGCACACCGACTATCACATGAGCAGCGGTGGCAAAGGCATGGTCTGCGCGGACTGCCATGCGGCGGGCGATCACCGCATCATCGGTCGCGGTGTCGACCTGCGCCCGAACGACGTGCCGGCGCGGCTCACCTGCACCAGTTGCCACGAGGATCGACCCCACGGCGACTACGACAGCCGTGACGGCCGCGCACGCGATACCCACGCCGGACACGTCGCCTGCCAAACCTGTCACATTCCGACCTTCGCCAAGGGCGTTGCCACCGAGGTGGCGCGTGATTGGGAAGACCCGCACTACTCGGATGCAGCATGCAACGGTCGCGGCGGTTGGCTGCCGCGCGAGGACAAGGCCGCCGACCTGACGCCGACCTACCAATGGTTCGACGGCACCAGCGAGGTCTACTACCTGACCGAACCGGTGGCGGGTAACGTACCGACGATTCCGCTCAGCAATCAGCAGGCTTCCAGCTTGGGCCTAGCCAACGGCAGCGACGCCTATGTGCTGGGCATGCCGAACGGCAGCGTCGCCAGCGACGGGGCGAAGTTGGCGCCGATGAAGGAGCACCTCGGCAAGGTTGCGCTAAACACCAAGACCAACACCCTGGTTGCGCACTCGACCTTCGAGTTCTTCCGCACCGGCGACTTCGAGGCGGCCATTCTGAGCGGCCTGGAACAGATGGAGGGCATGACGACCAGCGATCCCTATCAGATCGTCGGCGTGCATACCTACCAGAGCATCAACCACGGCGTGGAACCCGCTGATGAGGCATTGGCCTGCGGGGCCTGCCACAGCAGCCTCAGCGGCGGTCCCGTGCGTATGGACCTAAAGGGCGAACTCGGCTACGAGTTAAAAGGGCCGGCGAATCAGGTCTGCCGGCAGTGCCACGACGACAAGGAGAACATGAGCTTCTCGAAGTTGCACGACAAGCACGTGCGCGACAAGCGCAAGGACTGCTCGACCTGTCACAAGTTCTCACGTCCGGAACGCGGACTGAGCACCTCGCTGAATAATCCGTAAACCCGAAACCGGCAGTTGCCCCGGCCGTCGGGGCGAATTCATTGGCCCAGCCAATGCAGCCGAATCTTGGGTAAACGCCGACACGCCAAGGACGGCTCCACTCTAAGAGCCCAGTCTTGACGCCCCGACCGGACACCCGGCTCGGGGCCATTTTTTGAGGGTCTGACGAGCCGGATGATCAGCAAACAGGCTACTCGGCCTGGTGATGATCAGGATGCTCCGGCGCGGACGCCGATGCCGCCGGCGCCGCCCCATGCTGATGCAACGCGCCGTCGTCCGGCAGGTGTAGATGCAGATGCTCGTGGCTGTGCACATGGGGATGTCGGTGCAGCAACGCCTCGCGCAAACGGCCGTCCTTGAGCACCACCGCGCGGTTGATCAGTCGTTCCAAAAAGCGGCGGTCGTGGGAAACGATAAGCATGGCCTGATCCAGCGCCCCGAGATGCCCGATGAGCCGTTCTTCGCTGGCCTGATCGAGCCCGGTGGTAGGCTCGTCGAGCAGCAGCACGCGCGGCCGCATGGCGAGCACGGTGGCCAGCGCGACCAGGCGCTTCTCACCGGCGGACAGACGATGGGTGACGCGTTCAGCGAAGTCCGCGAGGCCCAAATCGGACAGCGCGCGCTCCGCATCGTGGCGGGCCTCCGCCGGCGTTCGGCCCAGGTTCAGCGGGCCGAAGGCGACATCGTCGAGCACGCTCGGGCAAAACAACTGGTCGTCGCTGTGCTGAAACAGCAGTCCGACCCGGGCGCGCACGGGCAGGAAGTCCGCCTCGGCACGACAAGTCTTGCCAAAGGCGATCACGTTGCCGGCCGCCGGACGCGCCAGCCCCACCAGCAGATGCAGCAACGTGGTCTTGCCGGCACCGTTTGGCCCCACGAGGGCGACGCGCTCGCCGGCGTGCAATTGGAAGTCGACGCCGCGCAGCACGGTGCGGGCGCCGTAACGGAATTCGACCCGCGCCAGACGCAGCAACTCCTCGCCAGCCCCGCTCATGGCCGCCCTCGTGGTCCCCGTCACGGACCCGGTCATAGGGTGACCCCAATCACGAAGCGGTCGAGCACCAACAGGGCGCTGACCAGCAGCAGTATCGCCCCCAGCATGGCGCTGTCCGCGGCCTGCCAGTGCAGGCTGTTGAGCAGGCGCAGGCGGCCGTCGAAGCCCCGGCAGCGCATGGCGTCGAGCACCCGGCGCGAGCGAGACAGGCTGCGCACCAGCAACATGCCCATCAGCCAACCGATACTGTTCCAGGTATGCCGGTCACTGCGCGGCACGAAGGCACGCGCACGCATCGCCTGACGCAGCCGCGCGTACTCGTCACCTACCAGATGGATCTGGCGTACCGTCAACAGCAGCAGATGGGCGAGGTGTTCCGGCACGCCCAGGCGCGCCAGCGCATGACCGAGCCGGGCGGGCTCCATAGTCCCTACGGACGCCAGCACGATCAGCAGTACCGCATTGGCGCGTAGCAGGATCATCAGCGCCAGCTCCAAGCCCGGTTCGCTGGCCGTCAGCGGACCGATACGCAGGAGCGGCTCCCCGGCGACGCTAAAGGGCAGCGTAAGCAACAGCAGCACCATGAAGAGTTCCAACGGCAACAGCCGAAGCAACAGCGAGCGACCGCCAAGCCCCCCTGCAACGGCCACGAGCAGCGCCAGCGCGAAGGCCAACGCCAAGGTCGCCGGCCGCTGCAAGGTCACCACGCAAAGCGCGAACAACACCGCGGCGACGATGCGCAGACGCGGGTCGCGTTCCGTGATCCAATCCGCACCGGGACGCGCCGCCCGCAGCAGGCCTCGCAGCGCGTTGCTCAACGTGACCGGCCCGAGTTGGAACCGGTACCGATGCCCGCCTCGGTTTCATCATCGGCATCGTTCGCGGAACCAGTGTCGGTGCGGGCACCGGACCCTCGGGCACGCCACCAAAGCGCAATCCCGGCGAGGCCGAGGATGTAGCCGATGCCGCCCAGCACATCCCGCATACTCGCGGTGGCGCGCGCCGCGGCCAGCTCCTCGCGCAGGGGTCGCAACTGCCTGGCAACGGCAAGCTCCAGCGCGGCCGTCAGGGCAGGATCGATGTTGGGTTGACCGAGCGCGGCTGTGTTGACGTTCTCGCGGGACGGAATAGTCTCGCGCGGCGCCTGTGGCAATGGAGTTGGTTGCGCGCCATCGGGGGGCGCGGGATAGGCGGCGTCCATGCCGAAGCTGAGCGCTGTTGGCGGCTCATCCGACGGAGCGACACTGAAGGCCGGCGCAAACTCCGCGGCCCGCACGGTCCATTCAGCGCGATGACCATCGGCGCTGCGCACCACCACCACATGATCCGCTGGGGCCGCGGCGCGATAGCTGAAGCGGCCATCGGCAGCGGGGGTCAGCTCGGCCAGCACCCGTCCCGAGGCGTCCTCGACCCTGACATCGACGCCGGAGGCTGGCGCGCCGCCGGCAAAATAGGCGGAGCCCTCGATCAGGGCGCCGTTGGCTACTGCGAAGACCTGCAAGCGGTGCGCCAGGACAGGCGTCGCGCTCCAGGCCCAGATGAGGAGCAGCACGAGCAAGAACGGTCTGGCGCGCGGCCGTCGGCTCAGTGGTAGGTCGAGTTCTGACCAACGCGCGCCATCGTCAGCCGCGCCTCCTCGCTTCTGCCCATTTAGCGTCACAGCAACGCCGCAAGTAGACGGCGTTGCCCCGTTGATTGCTTGGTGTGTGGGGGCGAATTCATTCGCCAGGTCAATGCTCTCTGTGCGACTGAAGTCGCACCTACAAAGGGCCCAGAAGCCATTGCTCTGCTCGAATGATCGACAAGGACTTCGGAATCGAGGGTCAACCATCAGCCGAGCCTCCCAGGGCGAGCAATTCCGGCTCCACACGCTGGAGAAAACCGACAATCACGGCGCTGATCATGGCCTCGGCCAGCGCCAGGGGCACAAAGGTCAGCGCCACCAGCTGTGCGGCGGGGCGAAACGCCTCGCCGCTTAGGGCCAAGCTTGCGGACACCATGACGCCGCTGCCCAGCACACCGAGCGCACCGGCGGCCGCGCCGGTCCACCAGGCGCGGCGACGCGTCAGATGCCGCAGCAGCGGCCGCAGCGCTGCCGCGCACAGTAGCGCCGGCAGCATCAGGTTCATGGCGTTGACGCCGAGCGCGGTGAGCCCGCCATAGCCGAGAAACGCCGCCTGCAAAATGAGCGCCACCAATAGCGCGGGCACCGCCATCCAGCCAAGCAGTAGTCCCATGAGTCCGTTCAACAACAGATGCACGCTGCTTGGACCGATGGGGATAGTGATGAGCGAGGAGACGAAAAAGGCCGCCGACAGGACCGCCGCCTGGGGGATGCGGGTGTCGTCGAGCCGACGCAGCGACAACGCCAGCAACCCGGCCGAAACCACGGCGCCAGTGATGAGAACCGGAGCGGCAAGAACACCGTCGGGGATGTGTGCCATGGAGTCGCTCGACTCTGGTTAGCGTGAAACCGGCGCCATGTCGCGGGTCCGCACCCAGATGAGCCCGCCTTGTTCCAGGGTTGCCGACGCACCATTGGGGCCGGGCCTGGATTCGGGCGCATCCAGCAGTGCCGCGAACCCCCACCAGCCGGCGCGCGGCATCGCATAGGCGAAGGTGCCGTTGGCATCCGCCTTGATCAGTTGCGTCTCGAAGGCGTCCGCCGGCGGCGTTAGAGAGCCGTCGTTGCGCCATTCCACTTCCACCAGCGCAAAGGGCACCGGTTGACCATGGTGCTTGACGATGCCGCGAAACAGGTTACCCGTCCACAATCCATAGGGCCGCACCAGTGGCGCGATCTCCACCGGAAGTCCGACCTCCGCGTCCCAGGCCCCGCCGCCGCCAAAGGCGTCCACCACCACCTTGGTGTAATGCACGATCCACTTCTGCTCAGCAGGTTCCCAATAGGGCCTTGGCTCGACGAAGAAGACATGATCGCCGGGCGCCTCGACGGTGAATGCCGCGCTAAAAACAGACGCGCCGTCGATACTGCCTGGCTCCAGGGTTAAGAGCAGATCCTGTCGCCCAGCCGGCCCGAGCACGCCGAATTGCGCCGGTTTCTGCATGGGCATGACCGGCCCCCGCGCCATCGGATGGGTGAAGCGCAAGTCCAGACGCAGGGTCCGGCCGCTGGCGGCATCGACGATCTCGGTGGATGGGATCAGCTCTTGGAAATGGGCAAGCGATTGGGTACTCAGGGCGGCCAGGAACGCACAGAGCAAGGTCGCGGCACGAGGAGACCGTCCGGACCCGTGCTGGTACTTATCCTGCCGCTGGCTAGTGTCGATCATCGAACCGAGGGGACGCATGACGGGCTCCGCGGGGTAATAATAGGCCGATAACACCACGCACTGGGGAACGGCCCAAAGCAGTATGACGAATTGCCGTAAGATCATACCGCCACGGAGACCCCAACGAAAACACCTAATTTCAGGCACGCCCAGTTGCCGAAGGTACGCTATCCCATGCCGACGAGGTATTTGGCCCCATGCAGAGAATGACCATCACGCTCGACGACGCGCTGGTTCAGGAGTTCGAGGCCTTTCTGAAACAGCGCGGCTACTACAATCGCTCAGAGGCGATCCGCGATCTGATCCGCGCCCGACTCGATAGCGAACGTCTGGAGCAACAGCCGCGGGGCGAGTGCGTCGCGAACCTGAGCTACGTCTACAACCATCACGAGCGCGAACTCGCGTCGCGACTGACCCGCTCCCACCACGCGCACCACGACCTCGCGGTGTCGACGCTGCACGTGCACCTGGATCACGACCACTGCATGGAGACCGTGGTGCTGCGCGGTCCCGCGGAACAGGTACGAACCTTCGCCGATGCCGTCATCGCCGAACCCGGCGTGCGCCATGGCAGGCTTTCCATCCTGTCGGTCGAGGCCAGCGAACAGAGCCATCGTCACGGCGACGGCGACGCGAGGGACTCAGAGGCATAGGGCATCTGAAGCCGTCAGGATAGCGAGGCGATGCCTCAGACCGACAAGCGCTCGGGCCCCGAGATCTCAGGCCCGCACTACCTGGATGCAGCGACCTCCAGGACTGCGGGCCTCAGTGCTGGTGGTGCGCTCGGCGATGGGCCGCTGCGCGCCGCGGCGATCAAAGATCACCAGCCAACCCTGATCGAGATCGAGCCCGGCCAGGTAGTCGTCGAGCTGCACCAGGCCCTCGTTGAGCGGGTCGGGGCGCCCGTCGCGCCAGACCTTCAGCTCCATGGCGAGGGTAACGGGGCCGTAGCGCAGGCACAGGTCCATGCGCCCGGAACCGATGGCATATTCGCGCTCCAGCGTGCCCTCTCCGTTGACGACGCGATGCAAGAAGGCCATCAACACCAGGTGCGGGGCGATCTCATGGTAGGGGGCGCTGCCCAGAAGCGGTTCGCCATGCTGGCGCCAGAAGGAGAGAAAGGCGCCGAGCAGCTGCTCCGAGTTCAGGCTGCCGTCGAGGTTGAGCCAGGTCGGGCTGATCCTTGGGAGCGAATCCTGCGGGCCGCTGGCTAGGAACCGAGGCAACACCTCGCGATAGATCGGATTGGCCACCGTCAGTCCGCCAGCGCCCTCGCGCCGTAACAGCCCCAGGTCGACCAGATATTGCCGGTCGTCTTCGGGCACCTCGCCCAGACTGGTCCCCGCCAGCATCGGCTCGATGACCCGGCGCACGCGCGGCTCGCGCAGCTTGTCGGCGAGCTGATCCAGGTGCGTAACCCGGCGTTGGATCAGATTCTCCTTGGCCTGGTCGATCATGGTCAGGTCGATCGCGCGGCTGCGATCGCGCCCCGCGCGCATGTCAAAGCAGGCCTCGTAGGCCAAGGCGTTGACCAGCCAGGGCTGACCGCGGGTCAGGTGCCAGACCCGTTCCAGGGCATCTGGGGTGAAGACCTGCCCGGTCTCGGCGGTGTGCTCCAACAGCAGGGTATTGATCTCGTCCTGATTGAAGTCCCCGAGGCGCAGCGACTTGGCCTTGATGTTGAAAGCGCTACCACCGGTGATAACCTCGGTCTCGGAGCTAGCGTGGATGCGGTAGTCGCGCAGGTCGCGCACGCCGCACAGCATCACCGTCTGCGGGAACCGTTCGGGACGCTGGCTGTAGCCGGCACGCAGCTGGCGCAGCAGCGAGATCAGGGTGTCGCCGACCAGGGCGTCGACCTCGTCGAGCAGCAGCACCGCCGGGCGCGGATCGGCGGCGGCCCAGAACTCAAGCAGACGGCTTAAGCGGTCCTCCGCCGGCACCTTGGCCCCTTCTTTGCCGCACCATTCGTCGAGACGCTCGTCATTAAGGTACAGCCGTGCGGAGCGCCCGAGCACGCTGCAGATGGCGGCCATGCCGCGCCCGACGTCCTCCCGCGTGGTCTGTGCGGCTTCGATGTTGGCATACAGCGCCCGGTAGCGGCTTTGGCGATTAAGCCGTTCCGTCAGCGCCAGCATGCAGGTGGTCTTGCCTGTCTGGCGCGGGGCGTGTAGCAGGAAATACTTCTTCTGCGCAATCAGCGTCAGTATCTGATCCAGGTCCCAACGCGTCAGCGGCGGCAGCGAGTAGTGATCCGCGGCCCGGTTCGGCCCTTCGGTGTTGAAGAATCGCATCGTAACCCTCGTTGCAGATGCTCGCGACCACGGCATGAGTAAAGGATGGGAAACCCAAACACCCGTCGGTGTTCAGGACTGCTTAGCACCTGAAACTAGTTGGGGACGGAGGATCGATCAAGACCACACCAAGGGGCTATTGGACCCCAAGGTAAGCGCAACAACATGCGACAGTGCCATGGTAGCAGACGACGTTGAAAGGATGCCTTTTGACGTGGGGGCCGGCCAACTGCCGTTTCTAGGATGATGCTATGGCGCCGCGCCCCTTCGGCCCCAGGATGGCCGTGCGATGGCCAGGTTGTCCACGATCTGGCACACTCGGCAGCGTCAAGACCCTGAACAGAGTCCCAAGGAGGTCCAGATGGCCGCGCTGCAACTGACCATCACCGACTACCGCGACGAGACCGCCTGGCGCTGGCAGCTCAGCGACGCCAACGGGCGCTTCCTGGGCGACCATCAGGTGCGGCTCGACCCCGCGGCGCCCGAGTACCGCGGCCTGATGGACCTGCGCGACTGGCTCGACTTCTACCGCCCGGTGCACCCGCCGGCGGAGCAGCTCAAGGACCTGGGCGCCTGGATCGGCGCGCAGGTCTTCGGCGGCCTCGCACCGGCGTTGCTCGACGCCGCCCAGCCGCCCGCCACGGCCGTGCATGTGCACATTCCCGCTGCCGCCCGCGCATTGCTCGCGCGCCCGTTCGAGCTGGCGCGGCTCGACGGGCGGGACGGCCCGACGCTGGGGGAGCTCGGGCTGCGGCTCATCTACCACCCGGAGGGCCTGCCGGACGGCAGCAGGCGCAAGGAGCCGCCGGAGCCGGCGCTGCGCATCCTCTGCTGCTTCAGCCTGCCGGACCGGGAGAACCCGCTGAATCTGCGCCGCGAGCGCCATGGCATACAGCAGCTCTCCCGCGAGCTGGGGCAGACGCGCCAGCGGGCCATTGAGCTTCGGGTGATCCAATACGGCGCCACCCGCGCGACGCTCCAGGACGCGCTGGAGGAGGCCCCCGGCTGGGACCTGATCCAGCTCTCCGGCCACGGCGGGCGCGGCACCCTGGTGTTGGAGCAGACCGACGGCAGCCCGGACCCCATCGAGGCCGAGGCCCTCGGTCGGCTGCTGCGCCCCACCCGTGGGCGGGTCAAGCTGTTGGTGCTGGATGCCTGCTGGAGCGGGGCGGCGAGCCATCGGGCGGCTCGTGCGAGCCTTGGGCTGGGGTTGGAGCCGGCGCGGGAGGGGGCGGTGAACGCGATGGGCGCGATTTCGATAGCGATTTCGATATGCGATAGCGATAGCGATCCCGATATCGCGACGCCCGCCGATCCCCGCCGCCTTCGCCGCCACCGCGCTGCCGAGCCTGGCCGAGGACCTGGCCCGCGCCCTGGACTGGGCCGCGCTGGCGATGCGCTTCCCGGTGGGCGACGGCTTCGCCACCGACCTGATGCTGGCCCTGTACCGCCGGCTGCTCGACCGCGGCCAACCGCTGCCGGCGGCGCTGAGCCTGGCCCTGGACGAGGCCCTGGCCGGCGACGACGCGGCCAGTCGCGTGGAGCTGGCCGGGCTGCCGCTGGCGGCGGTCACGCCGGTGCTGCTCGGCCCGCGCGCCGCCGCGCTGCGCCTGGTGCCGCCGGAGCGGCCCCCGGCCGACATCGCGCTGCCCCCGGTGGGGTTCGCCGCCTTCCCGCCGGAGCCGCCGCGCTTCGTCGGCCGGCTCGGGCCGATGCTGCGCGCGAGCCAGGTACTGGCGCCCCGGGCCGAGGCACGCGGGCTGATCTTCTACGGCATGGCCGGCGCCGGCAAGAGCGCCTGCGCCCTGGAGCTGGCCTACCGCCACGAGCGCGGGCGCTTCGCCGCCCAGGTCTGGTACCAAGGCCCGCAGCAGGATCAGGAGATCGTCAACGCCCTGGGCGACCTGCTGCAGGCCATCGAGCACCAGCTCGGCGCCCCGGACCTGAATCTGGCGCTGCACCTGGACGAGCCGGCCCGGTTCCAGGCCCTGATTCTGCCCCGGCTCAAGGCCCTGCTGGAGCAGAACGCCCTGCTGCTGGTGCTGGACAACCTGGAGCACCTGCTGACGGACGCGGGCGATTGGCGCGACCCGCTCTGGGGCGCAGTCATCGCCACGCTCGCCGGCCACACCGGCCTGTCGCGGGTGGTGCTGACCTCGCGCCGGCTGCCCCGGGACCTGCAGCCGGGCGGCGCGCTGGCCGAGCAGATGCTGGCCGAGGCCATCCATGCGCTCAGCCTGGCCGAGAGCGTGCTGCTGGCCCGGGAGCTGCCCCACCTGGGGGCCCTGTTCGCCGACGAGGTCAGACCGCTGTAGATCCTGGCCCAGCTCGGCCGCTACGACGAGGTGCTCGGCGCCGTCGAGGCGCTGCGCGGGCGCATGGCGGCGCTGCCGGACGCCGGCGACGAGGACGAGGCCGTGTCGCCCTGGAACGTCCGGGAGGCCCTGTTGAACACCGGTCGTGAGGCTGCCCTGCGCACGGGCAACTGGCAGCAGGCCCTGGACCTGAACGCCGAGGTTCTGGCCTCCCAGCGCGACCGCGGCGCTGGCGAGCTGGAGCTTGCGGCGACGCGGTTCAACCACTACGGGCCCTTGCTGCGGCTCGGCCGCCTGGCGGACTGCGCGCGGCTGCTCCAGGACTGCCGGGCGGTCTTCGAGCGCGAGCAGCACTTGGTCTACCTCGGCAACGTCTACAGCGCCCTGGCCCATCTCCAGGACAAGACCGGCGGCCAGGCCCACGCGGTGGGCTTTGAGCAGGTCGCGCTGCGCTACAGGTATCAGTCCGGCGACCCGCGGGACTGCGCCATCAGCCACAACAACCTGGCGAACTAGCTCGAACGCACGGGCGCGGACCCGGCCCTGGTCATCGCCCACTGCGCCGCCGCGGCGGTGCTGGGCATCCAGATGGGCTGCTGGCCAACTGGCTGAAGGGCTGCGCAACCTCGCCCGCACCGACCTCCCCGACGCCCCACCGCCCTTCGCGCGGATCAGCGACGCGGTGGAGCAGGTGGAGGGGGTGCGCTTTCGCGCCCTGTTCGCCGCGCTGCCGGCCCGCTACCCGGACGGCGACACGGCGCTGGCGGAGCTGTGGGAGCAGGCCGCGCGGGCGTGGGAAACGGAGATGGCCGCCGCGCTGAACGCGCTGGGCGAGCAGTTCGACCGCTGGCGAGAGGGCGACCTCTCCACCGATGCGCTCGACCAGGCCGTACACGAATATCACAACGGCAAGGCGCGCGAGATCTGGAAACGCTACAACGTCGACGACCCGGCGGTGGCTGTCGCCGCGGCCGTTGTCCACGGGGTGCTGGAGCCTGGCTCACTGCCGGCGGAGGTCCAGGAACAGATCCAGCCCTGGCTGGAGCTGGCGCGCCTCCCGCATGAAGACGGATAACCGCGTAGGTTGGGCCGACGAAGGAGGCCCAACGCTGACATCGTGGAACACGTTGGGCCTCCTAACGTCGGCCCAATCGACGCCGCTGCACCGGAGTAAACCGCCATGACCACAGCCTGCCTCGCCATCGGCATCGGCGATGCCCCGCCGCTGGACTACCTGCGCGGCGCCGTCAACGGCGCCCACGCCATCGCCGCCTGGGCCAGGCGACGCGGCTACACCACCAGGCTGCTGACCGACGAGCAGGACCCGGTCGAGATCCCGCACATCCGCGCGGCGCTGGGCCAGCTGCTGGACGGGGTTCGGGAGCAGTTGCTGGTCTATTTCGCCGGCCACGGCTTCTCGCTGCCCATGGCGGTGGCGGACGACCTCTGGCTGCCGTCGCGCTGGCACGCGGAACGCCGCGGCGTGTCCATCAACCAGCTGCGCGGCCGGCTGCGCTGTTACGGCCTGCAGCGGCTGGTGCTGATCTCGGACGCCTGCCGGTCGCTGCTCGGCGCCGACGCCTCGGATCTGATCGGCGACCCGGTGCTGAGGCGCCGTCCCTTCGATGCCAAGACCCCGCAGCAGGACTGGTGGTTTGCCGCATCGCCGGCGCGCGCGGCCTGGATGATCCCGGGGCGCACGCCGGCGGAGAGCCGGTGCATCTTCTCCGGACTGCTGGCCGAGGCCCTGCCCGCAGCACCGAGCAAGAGCTGACCACGACGGCGGCGGCGCTGCCGACCTTCGAGACCGGCCGCAGTGCGGCGGGCGTTGCCACCGGGGCGGGGTTCAGCCTGTCCGGTGCCGCCATTGCCCGGGTATTGCTCGGTCCCCATGGGACGGCCAGCGAGACGCCCGGCACCGGTTGGTGGCGCATCCTGCCGCCGGAGCCGCATCGCGCCGACGCCTGGTGGGACGGCCAGGATGGCCTGCGCCGGTCGTTGCCGCTCTTGGTGCAACTGGCCGACGGTCGCTGGGCCGGCGGCGCCGCGCTCCCGCGCTTCGTGCTGGGCCTGACGCTGGAGCCGGCCGGCGCCGTTGCCGAGTTCCACGCCCCACTGGTCAAAGGAATTGATCCCCCAGACGATACCCTGGACGAAGATCTTGTGCTCATAGAGCGCGATCAACGCCCCCAGCGTGCGCGGCGTAACTCGATCCATCAGGATGGTGCTGCTGGGCCGGTTGCCATCGAACTGGCGATGCGGGGCAAGACGTTCCGCCTCCGCCTCAGACGTCCCCGCGGCCAGCATCTCGGCGCGGGCCTCGTCCAAGGTGCGGCCCGTCATCAATGCCTCGGCCTGCGCGAAGCAGTTGGCCAGCAACTTGGTGTGATGATCGCCGAGCGGATTGTGACTGTGGATGGGCGCGATGAAGTCACAGGGGATCAGCTCGGTGCCCTGGTGGATCAGCTGGTAAAACGCATGCTGACCATCCGTGCCCGGCTGCCCCCAGACCACCGGACCGGTGGCGTAGTCCACGCGCACGCCGTCTCGGGTGACGTGCTTTCCGTTGCTCTTGCTGGCCGGACGGGGCATGTGCCCCGTCCGAAACGTTTTCGGCCTCCGAAACACCTGCGGCATCCCTTTTTCTGCGAGCCCCGAAACGTTCGGGACGGGGTTGCAAACCCCGTCCCGCTAGCATACCGCCGACGATCAGGCGCTGGCGGAGTTTCTGTCCGAGGGGTTGGATAGAGCAGGCCAAGGCGGAGCACATTGGTGCCGCCGAGATTCGTAACGAGCAGGAGCGCTTGGCCGCTGAGGAACAGGCGCTGGACGCAGTCGAGCAGGGCTTTCCGATGAGCCGACGCATCAACGCCATTGTGAGCGCACTGGAAAAGGTCTCGCCGTTGCGCGGCGACCTGGCGCCGCGGCTGCTGGGCCAGGCCCATGCCTATCTCAAGAAGCCCGGCGTCGCCCCTGCCGTGGACGATCTGGTGCGCCCCGCGCTCGAGGGCGGGCCGGTGGTGCTGGTGACGCATTCCCTCGGCACCATCGTGAGCTTCAAGCTGCTGCGGGAGTTGGCGCAGGCCGGCTATCCCGTCGACGTGCCGCTCTATGTCGCCGTTGGCACGCCGCTGACCCTGTCAACGGTCCAGCGCGCGCTTGGACCGTCCTTCGCGACGCCGAGCCACGTCGGCCGCTGGATCAACCTCCGCGACCCGGACGACTTCGTCAGCCTGAACCGCGACCTGGGCGCGCCGCGCTTTTCCGCCGCCATCGAGAACATCGGCGATTTCGAGAACCCGGGCGATGACGCCCATGCCATTCCGGGCTACTTGTCGAATCGGACAGTGGCGCAGGCGGTCGCCGACGCGCTCGACGTCTAGCAGGCGTAAGGGCGCCGCCGCGCTGCGTATTCCCATTCGGCGTAGCTCGGCAAACGGTAGACGGTAGACAATGCCGATCCTGCGGCTCAGGCCGTCGACATACGGTTGCACATCGTCCCAGGAGACGTTGCTCACCGGGGGATCTCCACCCCCCAGCCTTCGTCAGTATGGCCTACACGAATTGCCGCCATCGGTCATGCAGGCGTCCCACTCGGCACGGCTGGCCTGACGCCTGCAGATTTCGGAGGCCGGCACCCGAACGTCGTGTATGGGCATTTCATCGCCAGGCGCGAAGGCGACTGCTTCACCCCTCCAAGGTCTCCATGCGGATACGCACGATGTCTCCGCTAACGGCCCCAAGGGCGGCGATCCGCTCCAACGCAGAGTTCATGCACGCCTCTTGAACCCGATGGCTGAGCATGATCAGCGGCACGTGGGTCGCGCCCTCGTCGGGCTCCTTTTGTTTGATGGCCTCGATGCTGATGCCTTCCTCACCCAATATCCCTGCAATGCCGGCCATGACGCCGGGCCGATCGAGGGCGTTCATACGCAGGTAGTAGGCGGTCTCGATCTGGTCGATGGGCAGGACCGGCGTGTCACTGAGTTCATTGGGCTGGAACGCCAAATGCGGCACGCGATTGTGCGGATCCGTGGTCAGCGCCCGTACGATATCGACGACGTCGGCAACCACGGCAGAGGCGGTGGGCAGCGCACCCGCACCGGCACCGTAGTAGAGCGTCGGCCCCACCGCGTCGCCCTTGACCAGCACCGCGTTCATGACACCATCGACGTTGGCGATCAGGCGCCGTTGCGGGATTAGGGTCGGATGCACGCGCATCTCGATGCCGGCATCGGTGCGGCGAGTGATGCCAAGGTGCTTGATGCGATAACCGAGCTCGGCCGCGTAGGCGACGTCCTGGGGCTCGATCTTGGAAATGCCCTCGGTAAAGGTCTTGTCGAATTGCAGCGGGATGCCGAACGCCAGCGAGCCGAGAATGGTCAGCTTGTGGGCGGCGTCGATGCCCTCGACGTCGAAGGTCGGGTCTGCCTCGGCATAGCCGAGTCGTTGCGCCTCGGCCAGCACGTCGGCAAAGTCCCTGCCCTTGTCGCGCATCTCGGTCAGGATGAAGTTGCCAGTCCCGTTGATGATGCCGGCAATCCATTCGATGTGGTTCGCCGCCAAGCCCTCCCGCACGGCCTTGATGATGGGAACGCCGCCGGCCACCGCGGCCTCGAACGCGACCGTGACGCCCTGCTTTTGCGCGGCGGCAAAGATCTCGTTGCCGTGCATGGCGATCAGAGCCTTGTTGGCGGTGACCACGTGTTTGCCGTTGGCGATGGCGCGCAGCACCAGTTCGCGGGCCGGAGAATAGCCGCCGATCAACTCGATGACGATATCCACCTCGGGATCATCGACCACGGCAAAGGCGTCGTCGCCGATACGGCCGATCTGATCCAATCCATGGATTCCCTCTGGGTTGTAGGCGCGCGCCGCGGCATGGGAGATGCGGATGTCGCGCCCGGCCCGACGGGCGATCTCGCTGGCGTTGCGAGTGAGCACCGTGGCGGTGCCCCCACCCACGGTGCCGAGCCCTAATAGTCCGATATTGACCGGTTCCATAGTTTGTCCTCTTGTTGTGCCGTGACCGGCCTGTTGCTGCCAGAACGCCGCGCACGGCGACGCCTGGCAGGACCGGAAAGCGCGTGTTCTAGACTGGATAAGCGAGTGGTCGGCCTTGGCGAGCACTGACGCCGCGACGGCGTCTGACTGGGAACGCCGCCGACTAGACCGGGGCCGGCTGTGGCGACTGCTCAGACGTCTCAGCAAGAAACCCGGTACGGGCATCTTCGCGCAACATCTGCCGAATACCCTTCACGGCCTGCCGGGTGCGGTGCTCGTTCTCGATCAAACCAAAGCGCACGTGGTCGTCGCCGTAATCGCCGAAGCCGATGCCCGGGGACACCGCCACCTTGGCATCACGCAATAACTTCTTGGAAAACTCGAGCGAGCCCATGTGCTGATACTGCTTCGGGATGCGTGCCCACACGAACATGGTGGCCTTGGGCTTCTCGACCGGCCAGCCGGCGGCGCTGAGGCCCTCGCACAACACGTCGCGGCGGCTCTGGTACATATCGCGAATCTCGGCAACGCATTGCTGCGACGACTCTAACGCATGGATGGCAGCCACCTGAATCGGTGTAAACGTGCCATAGTCAAGATAGGACTTGATCCGTGCCAACGCCGACACCAGCACCGGGCAGCCGCACATGAAACCGATGCGCCAGCCCGGCATGTTGTAGCTTTTTGACATGGAGAAGAACTCCACGGCGATGTCCTTGGCGCCGGGCACCTGCAAAATCGAAGGCGCCTTGTAGCCATCGAAGACGATGTCGGCATAGGCCAGGTCATGCACCACCCAGATGCCGTGCTCGCGGGCGATCTCGACCACCTGCTCGAAAAAGGACAGCTCGACGCACTCGGTCGTCGGATTGCCCGGAAAGTTCAACACCAGCATCTTCGGTCGCGGCCAGGAATCCAAGATCGCGCGCTGCAGTTCCTCGAAGAAGTCCACCTCCGGCGTCATGCGCACATGCCGCACGTCGGCACCTGCGATAATGAAGCCATACGGATGGATCGGGTAGGCCGGATTCGGCACCAGGACCGTATCGCCGGCACCCATGGTGGCCAGCGCCAGGTGCGCGAGGCCCTCCTTGGAGCCGATGGTGACGATGGTCTCGGTGTCCGGGTCCAACTGCACGTCATAGCGATCCGAATACCAGCGGGCAATGGCACGGCGCAGGCGCGGTATGCCGCGCGAGACCGAGTAGCGGTGCGTGTCGCGGCGCTGGGACGCCTCGACCAGCTTGTCGACAATATGCTGCGGCGTCGGCTGATCCGGGTTGCCCATGCCGAAGTCGATGATGTCTTCACCCCGGGCTCGCGCCGCGGCCTTCAACTCATTGACAATGTTGAAGACATACGGCGGAAGCCGCTCGATACGACGAAAATTGGGTTCCGGGGCGACCACTCTGGACCTCTGACTGTGAAAGGATTTGGATTTACGAGGTCAGAGTGTACCGTTAGGACCGCCGGATTCAAATGCGCGATGATCAACCCGGCAACAATGGGTCGGAATATCGCGCTGCTGCCCTGCAACACCACCGCGACCGAGGCCTCACGGCAATCGACCACGACGAACCGCAAGGAACAACGATGGCTTCAGACGACCGTTTCGCACGCACAACCGACCGCGGGATCTACGGGGCCGTGCTGATGCAATGCGCCGCGCACCTCGCCGGCGCCATCCGCGGCTGTGACCTGCTCGGACGGATCGACAGCCACCGCTTCGGTCTGGTGCTGCCGCTTACCCCTCTGGACAAAGGCATCATTGCCGCGGAGCGCTTTCGCCGCATCCTCGCCCAGGTACCCATGGGGATGCCGGACGACGACGCCGAGATTAAGATCACCGTCAGCGTCGGGATCACATCCATACAGCAAACGGACGCCGATCACGAAGTCCTGATCCGCATCGCTGAACAACGCCTCGATCGCGCCATCGGTGCCGGTCGTGACCTCGTCATCGCGGCAGACGCCTAGGGAGACGCTGATTGATCCGTCTCCTTCTCGAGACGAAAAGCTGCGACAGAACGCGAACGGCAGCAAGCACCGGCAGATGGCAGCAGCAAGATGGCGCAACCGGAAGCAGGAGCCACAAGCAGCAACGGCATGGCGAGCGCGACGCCGCCCCCACGAGGCCTACGTTACCATCCGTTCTACTGCGAAGAGAACGCCTGGTGGCTATGCGGCGCGGTTGCGCCAAGCAGCACGGGCACCTATGTCGTCTTCATTATCAACGCCTTTGGCCATTGCCCGTTTGCAGGTCAACGCGCCGCGCCGCCGGGCCAGCTGATTTGGTGGGACTATCACGTCGTCGTACTCGATGCAGAAGACCGGATCTGGGACCTGGATACGCGTCTCGGCCTACCCTTGCCGGCGCGGGACTGGGTGGCGGGCAGTTTCCCGTTTCTCGACCGGCTGCCGGCGGACCTTTCACCACGGTTTCGGCTCATCCCGTGCGGCGACTATCGCCGCGAGTTTGCCAGCGATCGCGGCCACATGCGCCAACCAAACGGCCGCTGGCAGCACCCGCCCCCGCCCTGGCCGCCAATTGGACGCGGCATGAATCTGCACCGCTACCGTTCCCCGAGTACCGGCGGCCCCGGCGAAGTGCTGGACGCGGCAACCCTGCTACAACGGCTCCGGCCAAGGTGACGGGCAGTGGCTTGTCCCTCGGACCGGACATGGATCATTGGCCATGCCACCCAAAATTGGATAAGGTCAGCGCATGAAATTCTCCCAGATCGAAGATGCCGGCACGCACCTGATCGAGGCTTATGATGCAGCCCACATTCGCATCAACGGCCAGGATTACGGCACCGGACTTGCCGTGAGCGCGGAAGAACTGGTCGTCGACTGGGGACCACGCGACGGCGCCGAGCTGACCAACGAACACATCGACGCGCTGTTGGCGCTGCGGCCCCAGGTCGTCATCCTCGGCACGGGAACACAGCAACGGTTCCCACACCCGGCGGTCTATCGCGTATTGCTCGAAAACGGCATCGGCGTGGAGATCATGGACACCGGCGCCGCCTGCCGCACTTACAACATCCTGGTCAGCGAAGGCCGACCCGTGGCCGCGGGCCTGCTGCTAGGTTGACCCCGGCGAACGCGCAGGCGGGCAAACCGACTTCAGTCGGCCCCAAGGTCGGCCAATCATCGGTGCCAGAAAGGCTGCGTATTTGGCAGGTGGCTGAACCCCGTCTCTGAGGCTAATCGCCGCTGACCTCCGCCCGGACATTTCCCCTTAGGCACCAACCCGGAAAACAATCGTCCATGGACCGAAAGATCATCCTCTCCGTGCTCGCCGCCGCGCTGATGGCATTCATCGGCCTATGGCTCTTGTTGTCGATCATCCCGGACGAGCGGGCCGGACTTCATCTCTACCCCTGGGACGTCACCCAAGACGCCGCTGGGCGCACGCGGGTATTCAATCTCACTCTGGGCGATAGCACCCTCGCGGACGTTCGTGCGTTGCTGGACGAAGAAGGCAAGGTCAATCTGTTCTCGAACCCGGACGGCAGCTACTCGGTCGAGGTCTACTTCGACGACATTATCCTGAGCAACATACGCGCCGACTGGATCGTCACGCTGGGACTAGACCAAGATCAGCTGGCCGCCATGTACGATCGCGGCCTGCGCGTCAGCACCATGAGCAGCGGCAGCCGCAGGGTGACCATGGCTCCGGAAGACATCGAGAATCTGACAGGCGTGCCCATCCGCGGCCTGACCTACCTACCCTGGAAGAGCCTGGAGCCCCGCGATATCGACGGCAACTTCGGCACCCCGGCCGAGCAACGCACCGAGCCCACCGGCGTGGTGCATTGGCTCTACCCTGACAGGGGCATGGACATCGCCCGCGACAACGACGGCGGCGTTGTCATCCAGTACCTGAATCCGCAGGACTTCGCTCGCGCCCTGACCCCGCTGACAGCCGACCCTGAGCCGGCCCAGGAAGGATCCGAGGCGACGCCCCAAGCTCAGTCCGCCGCGGACTGAGCCTATTTGCCGCCATTTCACCGCCGTTTGAGATAGTACTCCAACAGCGCGCTGGTGGATGCGTCGTGCTCGGCCTGCACCTTGCCGGCGCTGAGTTCCGCAAGGATCACGCCGGCGAGCTTCTTGCCGAGTTCCACGCCCCACTGGTCAAAGGAATTGATCCCCCAGACGATACCCTGGACGAAGATCTTGTGCTCATAGAGCGCGATCAACGCCCCCAGCGTGCGCGGCGTGACTCGATCCATCAGGATGGTGCTGCTGGGCCGGTTGCCATCGAACTGGCGATGCGGGGCAAGACGTTCCGCCTCCGCCTCAGACGTCCCCGCGGCCAGCATCTCGGCGCGGGCCTCGTCCAAGGTGCGGCCCGTCATCAATGCCTCGGCCTGCGCGAAGCAGTTGGCCAGCAACTTGGTGTGATGATCGCCGAGCGGATTGTGACTGTGGATGGGCGCGATGAAGTCACAGGGGATCAGCTCGGTGCCCTGGTGGATCAGCTGGTAGAACGCATGCTGACCATCCGTGCCCGGCTGCCCCCAGACCACCGGACCGGTGGCGTAGTCCACGCGCACGCCGTCGCGGGTGACGTGCTTTCCGTTGCTCTCCATGTCGCTTGCTGGCCGGACGGGGCATGTGCCCCGTCCGAAACGTTTTCGGCCTCCAAAACACCTGCGGCATCCCTTTTTCTGCGAGCCCCGAAACGTTCGGGACGGGGTTGCAAACCCCGTCCCGCTAGCACTGCTCCAGGGCGCGGGTGCGCTCTTCCATGTCCTGCTGCATCGCGTGCTGGACGCGCTGGTATTCGAGGCGCGCCTGATAGGCGTGATAGGCGCGCTCCTTTTCTGATAAAGGTGTTCAGGGTGCTCATGGCTTGCCTCATCTCGGGGGTGTCCATCCACGGCGGCAGGTGGTCAGGGTCCAGCTTGGCGCCGTCTTTGAGAGTCGCTGCGCTTGAGCTGCCAGCGCCAGTCGGCGTTGTACGGCAGCAGCAGCCAGGTGGGCACGGCCAGTGCGCCGGCCAGATGCGCCACCGACGGTGCACCCGGTGCAGGACCGCGATGACCTGATTGTCCACTGTGAGGCCCCGCTGCTGGACCGGCGCACCGTCACCGATTTCGGTGGCGATCGCGAACAACGCTGCGTTATCACCGCCGACCTCATCGTCGTCGGTCAGCGCTGGCCGGTCGAGCTGGCGCTGACCGACCGCGACAGCCTGCGCTTCCGTATGCTGCTCGGGCGCAAGGCACAGGCCGGGCGCGCCCTCGTCGGTCTGCGGCGTTCCTTTGTGACCGGCCGTCGGACGCCGGTCTATGCGCCGAGCGACGCCAAGGTCTGGTTGAGCGGCCAAGCGCAGGCGCCCAGGACGATGCACGAATTCTTGCCCCACCGTGGTGGATTATTCACCACACCGTGGCTAATATTCCGCCATGTACCAGCGAAATTCCGAGACCGAGCTGATGGCGGCGCTGGCTGACACGCCGGTCGTACTGCTGAATGGTGCCCGCCAGACTGGCAAGAGCACTCTGGCCGCACGGCTGACTGGGGCCGGCTCGGCCACGGCGTTGACGCTTGATGACGCGACCGCGCTGGCGGCGGCGACGGCCGATCCGCAGGGCTTTGTCGCGGGACTCGGGGAGCGCGTCGTCATCGACGAGGTGCAGAAGGCTCCGGGGCTGTTCCAGGCCATCAAACTGTCGGTCGACGCAGACCGCAGGCCCGGGCGGTTCCTGCTGACCGGCTCGGCCAACGTGCTGCTGCTGCCGCGCATGTCAGAGTCGCTGGCCGGGCGCATGGAGATCGTCACGTTGGAGCCCTTGTCGCAGGGGGAACTGCGCGGGCGACGGGAGTCCTTTATCGATGCGCTGTTCGCCGGTAACTTGCCGAACTTGGCCGGGGAGCCCATGGCATCGCTGACCGAGATCGTCGTCGCCGGCGGTTATCCGGAGGCCCTCGCACGCGCGGCCGGCAGGCGCCGGGCCGCCTGGTTTGAGGCGTACATCACGGCGCTGCTGCAACGCGACGTTCGCGATCTGGCCAATATCGAGGGTTTAACCGAGATGCCGCGGCTCTTGGCCTTGCTCGCCGGACGGGTCGGCGGGCTGCTCAACATGTCCGAGCTGGCGCGCAGCACCGGCATCGCGCAGACGACGCTCAAGCGTTATCTTACCCTGCTGCAGGCCACCTTTCTGTTCCGGCCCCTCCCGGCTTGGTCCGCGAACCTCGGCAAGCGGCTGACCAAGTCGCCCAAGGTCCATCTCATCGACTGCGGGTTGACCGCGCACCTGGCCGGACACACGGCGGAATCTCTCGCTGCGAACCCGATGCACCTTGGCGGATTGCTCGAGACCTTCGTCGTCGCGGAGCTGCGCAAGCAGGCCGCGTGGTCCGACACCCGGGTGAAGCTGTTCCATTATCGAACGGCGGCCGGCCGAGA
Organism: uncultured Gammaproteobacteria bacterium; assembly: GCA_963698775.1. Lineage (GTDB taxonomy): Bacteria > Pseudomonadota > Gammaproteobacteria > Chromatiales > Chromatiaceae > Thiohalocapsa. Next base: position 18,777 of record CAVOSE010000029.1, on the reverse strand, counting down.
GGTCGACCTGGTGATCGAAGACGCGGCCGGGCGAATCGCCGGGATCGAGGTCAAGTCGGCCCGCGGCGTGGCCGCCAAAGACTTTGCCGGGATCGATGCCTTGGACCAAGATGCAGGCGGGCGCTTGTGCGCCGGAGTCGTTCTGTACACCGGCGAGCAGGTCGTCGCCTTCGGGCGCAACAGGTTCGCGGTGCCGGTGACGGCGCTCTGGGCCGCTCGCGCTGATCCGCGCGACGAGAGTGCTTGAGCGCGCCGCATTTTCACAGATGGGTCCAATTTCTCGTTGTCGTGGTCGTTAGGAAAACGAGCGCGGTAAAGACAACAAGGACAACGACAAGGATCAGTATGCGGACCTGACCAGCGCCGGCCATGACTCGTAGAGGGAAAAGGGGCCAGGCTCGAATGGCACTAAGTTAAGGGTATCGGTCTCGTATATCCGCAGCTTACGCGGGAGGCGCAGAGTCAAGTTCCTGGTTGCTCATGAGCCGCATACTTGGTTTTGGTGCCCCCGGGCTGGCATCCGACCCCCTCGCGTCCGTTTCTGCGCTCTGCAAGTCACTGATTTATAATGGCTCTAAGCTCACTGGCGCACCGGCAGCGGCGGGATGACGTGATCGACCAGGTGCGCCGCGGTCTCCGCCATGCGCCGGGCGTTGCACGACGGACACAGGCCGCGACCTTTGCACGAGAAGGCGACCAGGAAGTCATGCCCGCAGCCCGGGCATCTGGCCCTCGCAAAACCGTAGGCGAGGATGCCGCATTCGAGGTAGTGGCGGAACTCACGCTCCACGTAGGCCGGCACGCGCTGCCCGTCCCAGTCGTCTTTCCCTGCGAGCGCCAGATAGGTCTCCAGGTGCTGCTGGACGACTTGGTAGAGGACGGGCCAGTTCCGATGACAGTTTACTTAATTTGGGTGCTGGCCTGAGACGTCGGAGTGAGCCAGAATTCCCAGAATTCCCAGAATTCCGGGGACATACTTCACTCACCGGATCATCAACGATGCCAATAGTGAAAGGGCAAACGCTCAGGCACGAGTCATTTTCTGCGCTTGCAAAGCATACGGCATTGCCGTAGATTTCGTGGGATGTTCACCCTTATCGAGTCCCCGATATTTTCTGCGCGTTGGCCGGACTATTTTTCAGAAGACGAGCGGGGCAAGTTTGCCGCCTGGCTTGCGCGGAATCCCGAAGCGGGGGATGTCGTGCCAGGGTCGGGTGGCGTTCGTAAGGTCCGGTGGTCCCGAGAGGGCCAGGGTAAACGAGGAGGCGTGAGAGTCATCTACTACAATCAACTCGGCGACAGTTTGATTTGGCTTCTGACGATCTACGCCAAATCCCGGCAAGAGAACGCACCTGCACACATCCTCAAGGCACTGAAGGAGGAACTTATCAATGGCTCCGAGTAAGAAAGAATTGGTCGAGCGTGATTTGAATCGCGATGTTTGGCAGGAAGCACTGGACGCGGTGAAAAGCATTAAGGCCGGGAAGGTGGGTGCTGTTCATACCGTTGAACTTTCGCCCGTCGTCGAGGCAAGAAACAAGACCGGACTGTCTCAACCAAAGTTTGCCGAACTTCTTGGAGTATCGGTCAGGACCCTTCAAGATTGGGAGCAAGGTCGAAGGCAACCCAGTCGCGCCGCAGCATCGTTGATTCGGATTGCAAGACAACGGCCGGACGTACTTCGCGAAGTGTTCGGTTAACAACAGACAATTGGGCAAGCGGGTTGATCGGGTTTGCGCTGGTGACGAAGCTCTAGCTTCGTCACCGAAGTGATGAAGCTAGAGCTTCACGAGTCGAGGGGGCCCGCAGCCGCTGACACCTGGCGACGCGAAGCTGGAGCTTCATCGCGTGGGTGGCGCGGCTGGAGCCGCGTCACCAGGAGAGTTCCGGCGCGCCATCGATTAGGCGGTACCGGCAACCTGGCCGGACGGGGCATGCGTCCCGTCCGAAACGTTTTGGAAAAAGGGGCTCTGACCCGAACGGCGCGTGCGAGCGCGTCTTAGGCCATGTCCCACTATCGCAGAGTCCTGGTTCCGGGCGGCACCTTCCTCTTTACGGTCAATTGCGCTCGACGCCGAGGCAACGGCGACTCGCCGTTCAGCCGGGTCTTTGCCGGCATAACCATGAGCCGAAGGCGTTAGCTGCAAGAGCATTGACGATGCCCAGTCCGGTCAACACGCTCATTCCGATCAACCGGTCCGACAACTCGGGCTGGATGCTGGGCTCCCCAGGGCTGAGCAAGGACAGCAAGGCGATAGCGCCGCCGCCGAGAAAGCCGTCCCGCGCCACCCTTAGTATGCGTCCGTTGGCGCCCTCCGCCTGCCAGCGCAGATACACGGGTACACGCAGGTAGACCAGGATTGCGCAGGCGAGCAGGATCAGAACCAAGATCACGAATCCGGGCGGCGGCGGCAAGTCGGCAATTGCGAGGGCGAGCAGCAGCCAGGTGCCGAGGAAAATCCCGGCCGTTCGGAATGCGGTCTTCTGGTGGACTGTCATGGGGATGGCAACTTATGAAATGCTTGGCAGCTGGATAGTATCCGGGCCTGCTTGGCGCTCCGCACTATCTACCCGCGAAAAGCAGGACGCGTACTAGGCGCCCTGACACAAGCGCCGCTACTCCGTCCGTGCCTCAACGGACCGCCACACCTTCGCATCCGGATCCCACGCACGAGCGACGAAACAAGGCGTTGGGTTGATCCCGCCGCAATCCGTGCCATGGACGTCGGTGAGCAGGACAGGGTTGCGCCCGAATGTGAGCACCGTCCACCCCTGGTTGAGAAAAGAGGCGACGACGTCGCCGACCAGGAAGTGCGACACACAGCCACCTGTCGAGCAGAACATGGAGACGGCCGTGGAGCAGGCGTAGGCGCTTTCGTCGAGCACCCAGTCGGGGTTGAGGTCGCCGTCCAGGTCGGTTCGTGTCACTGCGCCCCATTCCAGGGCGAATTCCCCGTTCCCGTTATCCGCGCAGGCCTGCCGGGCCACGGTCACCTTTTCCGCCAGGGCCGCGGGAAGCCCCGTGAGTTCCAGGGCGTTGGCCGCCATCGGCATGAATGCCAGTACCGCGGTGGCAATTAGACGCTTCATGTTCGTTCTGTCGTTGTCCCCGGACGCTTGTTGACTGAGACCCGTCATTTCCCATCGTCGCCGGAACGGCCGGCCGCCTCTGCGTAACGATTGCGGGGCCTTTTTCTCATCGCCACGTCCCCTCGACTTTCGCCTGCCGCACAACCTGGTAAACGGCGATGTTCTCCTGGGTCAGGAGCCTGATCAGGTCGGGGACGCACTGGATGGGCGCGGCGAATTCAAAGCCGTTCGGAAGTCGGCGCAGACGCTGCGCGTGCCGCGGCCCCAGAAAGCTTCTCAGCACGCGGTTGGTGCCATCGACATCGACTGTCTCGAGGTAGAACCCGTACAGATCCTCTGAGTAGTCCAGCGGAGTACCGGTGACAGGGACCCCGGCCGGAGAATCAGCGTCACCCGAGCTCATGGACGGCGTTCAGTTGCACTTGCGGTAGGTGTAGTCACCGAATTCCAGCCAGTCCTCGTCGCCGTCCTTGAAGACCAGGAACTCCGCTCGGTCCTCGCGCAACAGGGCGACCACGAAGCCGCGCGGTGGTTCTGACTTGCCGAAATAGCTGTAGGCCGTCATGGCGCGTAGGGTCTCGCCGTTGATCGTAACCCGGGCGTCCCATTTATCCTCCGGCTTCTCGAGGATGGTGAATTCGATCTGGCGCTTGATGCCCCCGCCGCCGCAGTAGACCACGCCCTCGGGCGCCTCGATCCGAGCCGGGGCGCCGCTAACCGGGCGCGGACCGCAGGCGGTGCGCAGGGACCTGATCGCCGCCCCGGATCCCGTGAGGTCGAAGATGCCGTAGCTGACGTCCTGATCGATCATGGCGAGGTTCAGGACCGCGTTCTTCCCGATCTGATCGAGGACGAAGCCGTAGTCCGCCTTGTCGCGAAAGACGATCTCGACGGGGTAGTTGTCGACGATTCGTATTTCGGCGTTGTCCCCTCCCGCCTGGAAAGCACCAACCTCCGTCGCACCGTCCTTCATAAAGCGGATGGACAGGCCCTGCTTGCGCTCGATGTCCTGGGCGTCCTCGTACCCCGCGGGTGCGAAGCGCATCCGGTCGCACTGCAGCTCGAGCGTCATGTCGCCGGCCTGGATGAAGGCGTTCGGGGACGGCGAGCCGTTGAAGCCCCATCCGGCGAATGCCGATGAGCAGACCGCGACCAATGCGGCTGATAAGGTCAAACCCACTATTCCGCGACAATACATGGATCGCTCCATAAATTTCCGATATACAGGCCCGTCACAGTGACGGACGAAGCGGGTGCGGCAACGGAGCCGAGAGGTGCCCACGGCTCCGTGCCCCAACTCTCTGGCCCCGGCCGGGCAGTGCATCCCGCTGCAATGCCTGGCCGGTTCAGTAACTTGCGGTGACAGCCGCTGCGAGCTTCACATAGTTGCTAACTCCACATAGTGGCCGATTGCGGACGCCAGGGCCGACCGCATCGAACCACGATATGCTCTCTCAGAGACACCCGTAATGGCGGTGGAAGAATCCGGCATGGCCAGCCCGGATCAGCCTGAGAAATTCTCGTGGAGTAGAGTGAGCGACAACAACACTCAGTGCGCCGATTGTTGCACCCGTTCGAGCGCGGCGCTGTAGCCGTCCAGACCGAACTCGATCGTCTCCGCCCCCCCGCTAGAGGGCACCTCGATCGACAGGCTGGCCGCCTTCTTCATCTGCCGGCTCAAGCCAAGGCTGATGTCGTCCGGCCCAAGGATGATGGTGTCGACCGTCCCGGTGCGACCGGGCGCCGCGGGACCGCCGCCGCGCTCCCTGCCGTCGATGCTGAAGTTCACCAGCCCCGCCGCGTCGAACGGACCGCCCTCGATGTGGACCTCCGGCGCGGGCGGATCACCGCGCAGCACCCGCAGGATGACCGGCGCGGCCCCGCCGGTGCCGACCTGATAGGCGTTGCAGTCCCGTTGTCGCACATCACGCGCCAGTCGCCATGGGTCTCCTCTGCCGCCTCGGCGCGGACGATCTGGTGCGGTGCCGCGATCGCCAGCGTGCTGATCAACAGGAGCAGGTAGGCTTGCAAGCGGTGGGTCACTGCTGGCTCTCCGCCGCCGTCTCGAGCTTGGCGATCATGGCGGCACAATCCGCCGCGGTGCCAACCCACTCGAACTCGGCGTCCGGCGCGATCTGCGCCTTGCCCTTGATCTTGCCGATGGCACCGGCGAGGGCCTGATCGATCTGCTCGGCGCTCAGCAGGCCCTGATCCTTCGCCGACTCCATGGCGAGGCAGGCCCCCGCCTGGGAGCCGACGACGATGCCGGCGCCAGCGCCCATCCCCGCCCCGTAGCCGAGTGCCAGGAATCCGCCAACGGCGCCGCCGATCAGCAGGAAAACGATGGCGATGATTGCAGTCTTCATGGGATGTCTCTCAATGTTGGTATCTCGGCCAGAAACGGTGGAGTCTACTTACTTTCAATACCATCATGAATAGCGATGTAACGCAAGCGATACAATCGTTTCAAACAGCACATCCGAGGGCAATCATATTATTGTCTTGCGAAGGCGCACAGTCCTGAAGCCGCCGGATAATGATGGTAGCATTCGAGCTCGGCCGCGCCGGTTCGATGAATCGTTTGGCCGCCCCGACGTCCCGGCGTCCACAACCACTCATAATGATCAAGAGGTAAAGAACATGCCGTACGATGGATTCAAAATCGCCGCGCTCGCGGCAGCATTGACCCTGACGTCTGCCACTGGCGGATGCGCGACAGAGACGGGCAGCGCTGGCGGAATGCAGACAGGAACCTGCCCGTCGGATATCAAGGGTAACGAGTGCGAGTACTACCAGGACGGCTACAGGGCCGGCGCAGCGGACGGCAAGATGGGCATGAGCATGGCCTACCAGCGTCACGAGGGCTATGACTCGCGGTTCGAGCCCTATTTCGCACGCGGTTACGAGGCCGGCTGGAACGCCAACAGATAGAATCTCGGGGACTGTCGCTGAAGGCGCCGCTGTGGCGCCTAACCGTTTCCCCTCCTTCCTAAGCATTCCCCCGAGTGGCCGCTGGGTCTTTACTCTGATCAAAGACGGGAAATCCCGTGGCCTCGCGGGGGAGACAGTAGCAGTTTGACATTTCTCGGACAGTTCTCTGCTTTCAGTCATGCTTGCAGGTAGTTGACCGATGATTCCGGACCAACCCTTGAAAGCGGAGTTGGTCCGAACCGTTGGATGAAATGTCCTACGGCTTGGCCGAATCGAACCCGGGGCCATCGTTCACGGCATCCCTCTTTAGGTACTTGGGTACGCCAACGGTGACAGCGCCTTTGCAATGCGCACCACCATCATTCGATGCTGTGAATAAAACAGTTAAACGGACCCGTTCCCATTACGCTTACGTTCGGTGTGCACGCTGGCCGTACCCGTGCCGATACCCTCCGCATCCGCAGATGTGTTCCCGTCCCACTTGCCGTCCACTGGCTCGTCCTGAGCGATGCTGGCGATGAAGCCTGCAATCGGGCCGCCGACAGGAGCGATGATTCCCAGAACATCAATAGACCTAAGCTTGCGGTTCGGCGGCTGCAGTGTAAACGAAATCGGTACAGCCGCTGTGCAATCAAGCCCCACCGCACCGCTGATTGGCGTGGCCATGACGATATCAACGACGTCGAATTGACGAACGCGCCCAACCACCCATCAGCATCAGCAGGATCGCCAGTAGTGCAAATGCAGGCGGCGACAGGGCCGGGATACTGGAGGGGTCTCCGCCTCCGCCGCCGCCGCGCCGCAGGTTAATGACCACACTGGTGCGCTGGCTGCCGTAGGGGTCGGTGACCTGGATCACGACCGGATAGCTGCCGGCCGGGCCGGTCGGCACACCGGTGATAGCGCCGGTGGCCGAGTTCAGACGCAGCCCCTGCGGGAGCGAGCCCGAGACCAACGAGTAGACTGGGGTGCCCGTCAAACCGGTGGCATTCGGCAGCACCGAGAGATATTGACCGCTCACCCCGGTAATCGCTGGGTAGGTCAGGGTGATCGTTGGACTGGCAACGTTGATCTGGGTCGTGGAGTAGACGTACTCCAGCGGCGGTACCAAGACGTTCACCCCGGTGCTGTAGCGGATCGTGAGTGCGTTGCTGCCCGGCGTCTGCGGGGTGCCGCTGATGACACCGGTGGTCGGGTCGAGGCTCATGCCGGCCGGCAGGCTGCCGGCGCTGATGCTGAACACGCCGCCGCTCCACAGATCGACGGTCGGGGTGATGGTGGTCGCGACACCGGCGGTGGCGTTGGTGTTGGCCGGGTACTGCAGGCGCGGCAGGATGTAGAACAGCGCCGGTGCGATGCGCACCTCGCCGGCGATGGGGTCGCAGCCGCCCCAGCAGGCCTGGATGTCGACGCTCAGGACCTGCCCCGGCGCAGTTGTCGGCGTGCCACTAATGACACCGCTGGTGGCGTTGATGCCGAAGCCGCCGGGCAGGCTCTCACCGGCGACGACGCTGAAGGTGGCGCCGGCGGGGATGTTGGCCTGGGTCGGGGTGGCGCTGACGGGACCGACACCAACGGTGGTCTGGATCACCGGGTACCAGAGTTGCGGGCTCGGCGGCAGGGCGACGATGCTCAGCGGCACCATCGCTTCTGTGAACAGTCCGGTCGTCCCGTCAGTGAGGCGGATGGTGGCGACGAGGCTTTGCGACGCGGACGTCGGCGTTCCGGAGATGACGCCGGTGATTGGATCGAGCCCCATGCCCCACGGCAGTGCGCCGGACTGGATGGTGTAGGCGCCGGCCCCCTGCAGCTGGGTTACCGTCGGGGTCAGGGTGAGCGGCGTGCCCTGCGGCCAAGTCCCCGGGGTGGCGTAGCTCAACGTCGGCGCGGCCTGCGGGGTCCCATTGATGGTGCCAGGCGTCGGCGAGAGCCCGCCGTCCGTGGTCTGTGCCAGCACGCCGATCTCGTAGGTGGTGCCGTTGACGAGACCGGTCAGTGTGGCAGTAAGCGCGGGGATGCCCTGCGGTCCGTTGATCCAGGTCTGGGTACCGACGGGCCGATAGACGACGTTGTAGGACAGTTGGCCACTGAAGCCGCCCAAGTCCGTTGGCGCATTCCAGTCCACCTTCAGCGAACCGTCGCCGGAGGTCACCGCGGTCGGTTGGGCGATGCCGAGCTGGCCCATCGGCGTGGCCGTGACGAGATTGCTCGGGAACCCTGACACGACGGGCGTGGTCGTGCAGTCGGCCAAGCCCTCAACCTCGAACTCGTAATCGACGCCGTTGGTTAGGCCAGTGACCTGACGGGTCAGCGTGTCGGGGTCCAAAATGTCCACGGAAACGTCGTTTGCCGTGCCCACTTCGCGATAGGTCAGCCGGTAACCGCAGAGACCGGTGACGTCGCGTGGTTTGGTCCAACTCAGATCGACCGTTCCATCGCCGACGGCGATGACGCTGAGATGGGGCGCCTCGTTCAGCTGCACGGCACCGATGTTGCGGCTGCCATTGCCGTCGACCCGGTCGTTACCCAGCGCGTCCTGGGTGATACAGGTTTGGTCGATGGGATTGATGAGCTCGTTGGCCTCAGTGCAGGCCGCGTTTGCGATACGGTCGAGGAGCTCCCCCGGAACCAGCGGTGTCGCACGTTGCACTTGTCCGGAAAGGAAGGGCGGAAAGGTGGGTAGTCCGGGCGCGTCGGTCAGGAGGTTAGGCTGGTTAGTGAGCAATTTCAATGTCGCGGCGTCTTGCCCCCCCGGCTCGCTGTCCGAGGTCCCCGTCGGCTGAATCCAGGTGTTCTCGTCCGCACTGAAGCCGAATGCGGGTGGGTTGGGGTCAAAGCTATCCGGATCCAGCAGTTCCAAATATCCCTGGCTGAGAGGCACATCGGGAAGATCAACACCGATCGCGGATTCGATGAAGTTGATCGTGCCCGCGCCCGGAAGGCGATGGACGAGGCCTCGCCGGCCCGCGTCTCCCGCGCAGTCATTGACGTTGCAACCCACCGACCCGAACGACAGTGTCGACGCGATGATATTGAGTTGTTCGCTGGAGCCGTTGAGGATCCGGTCGTCCAGCGTGTTGCCGTAATCCTCGGTAGACCAGATGCTGTTGACGATGTTGGACGTTGCCTGTGTGTTGAAGACCATGCCTCCCGTGTCATAGAAGCGCGAGGACACAATGTTGACATCGCTGTTCACCCCCCCACTCCACTGGATGACGCCGGAATCCCACACGAACTCAAAGTACGAGTCCACGATTGTGAGGACGCCCGCGTTTGAACCGCTGATTGCGCCGTTGAAGACGATGCCCAACGGCGCTCCGGCGAACTGCGCGAGATACGACCATTCCGTGCGACGCGCCTCAAAACTCGCGCCAGCGTAAGCCTGTACTGCGGCCTGTCTGCAGCCGCCTGCTTTAGGCAATGCATAGATCCGGGCCATTGCCGAGTCGTTGATGATCAGAGAGGCGTTTTCCCAGATCACCGCGACCGCGTGGACCTCTTCGATATCCAGATCATTAATCGTGACGACGATACCGGTGTTGTCCGCGCCGGAAACTCCTACTTGGATGAACCCCGGCGTCACAGCCGATATTAGATCCGAGGCTACTGTGCATCGCTGTCCCGCAATGTTATCCCCACTGGACGAGATGATGCTGATCTGACCAACGACTGAAGCGCCGTTGCCCTCGAAGGTCACCGACTCCGTTGCCTGGAGGAAGAAACACTTATTGGAGTCGGTGGTTGCGCAAAAGGTGGTCCCCGGGCAGGTGCCGGCGTCAACCTTCAGACCTTGAGTGAAGGTGATGGTGTCTACTACACCGGTGTTGGCGTTGGCCAGGCCCATGGCCTCGGTGATACTGCCGCCCCCCTCGCACTGGGTGCTCGTAACGGTGTAGGTGTCGGCCGCGGCCGGGTGCGCGGTCAGAACGGTGGTCAAGGCCACCAGGATAATAGACAGGGTCCAGGCGACAATGCCGGCGGGTCGGCTTTCTGGTCGTGACATTGTGTACGGCCTGCATCCTCTCGTTTCGGTGGTGGAACTGGTTTTCGGACTCGGGCCGCACCAGGTCGGTGCTGGCGGCGCCGGAAATAGCAAGGTCAAGGTCCGTTTTCTAAACAAAGCGTTGTCGCTCGGCGCTGATGACAGGCTATGAACTGAATCGACGCACCGCATTCAACAGAAGCCTGGCGTGCGTGGTTGGTCATCCCCTTGGCATGCGGTTACCGATTGAGCGGCTGACCGGGTCAAATCGGTGTAGTGCGTAACGACCGATACGGATGGCAATACTGAGTGACAGGTCGCGTGGCGGAGCGCAAGCATACGGGTTTGGATATTAACGAGACCCAGGCGCGCTGTATGCCGGGGTGATTACGTCGGGGATTTTACTGACAGAGGCATGGTGCGGCTTATCGCACGGGCGCAGATTTAGGCGCGGCTCGGTGCGGTTCGCTATTGCTCACCGCACCCTACGGCTTGCTGCATCCGACGGTGTTGGCGGGTCTGTAGGGTGCGATGAGCGCAGCGAACCGCACCGCTGGCGCTCGACCCCGAGGCGACGCCGCCTGAGCGCTGAGGAGCTGATCGGACGCTGCCACAAAGCACAATTGGACGATGGTTGAGATACGATCTGATTGATACGGCGACTTAACTCGACACTGACCGGGAAGGTCTGCGGCGAAGACGCCAACCTTGGAGACAGCGGCTTGTTGGAGCGCATCTGATGCGATAGCATCACGCCATCTTGGCGTTTCTTGGGGTATGCCATGCGCACGACGTTGGAGATCGATGACGAGGTCCTGACCGCCGCGAAAGAGATCGCGCGACACCAGCGCACGACGGCCGGCGCCGTGATCTCGGAGCTGGTGCGTCGGGCATTGACGCAGCCCGCGCCGCAGTTGGGCGAGAGCCAGCGCGAGCCGGAGGCTTTTTTCGGCTTCCGCCCGTTGGCCGCGGGAGGGCGGGTCGTCGGCGACAGCACCGTCGAGCGACTGCGCGAGGAGGAAGGTATCTGATGCGGGCGCTACTCGACGTGAACGTCCTGATCGCGTTGCTGGACGCCGCGCACGTTCGTCACGCCGCTGCCCGCGCCTGGCTCGAGGCCAATATCGAGCGGGGCTGGGCCTCTTGCCCACTCACTCAAAATGGCTGTATCCGGATATTGTCCCAACCAACCTATCCCGGCTCGCAGCCGCCATCTCTGATGGCCGCCCGCTTGGCCGAGGCGACCGGGATGCGATGGCACGCGTTCTGGGCTGATGACCTGAGCTTGCTTGATCCGGGGTGCGTGGACTGGCGCCATGTACTCGGCTCGCGCCAGTTGACCGATGTCTACCTCCTGGCTCTCGCGGTGCGACGGGGCGGGCGGCTGGTGACCTTCGATCGCGCGATCCCGCTGGCCGCGGTGCAGAACGCCGGCCGGGAGCACCTGGAGTCGATCTGACCCCCTGGTAAGGACGCCAAGAGGCCACGTGAAGGCCTTGATCATCATCCCGGCCTGCCCGCGGCATGACCTGCATAGTCAGAGCTTCCAGGGCGCAGACGTGGGCGCGGCTCGGTGCAGTTCGCTATCGCTCACCGCAGCATACGGGGTGCCGCGCCCGATGGCGTATTGTCCCCGACGGTGTTGGCTGGTCTGTAGGGTGCGGTGACGTAGGAACGGCACCGTGGGTGCAGATTTGGTGGCGACTCGGTGCGGTTCGCTATCGCTCACCGCACCCTACGGCTGGCCTCGATTGCGGTGTCCGGGTGTAGGGTGTGGTGAGCGCAGCGAACCGCACCGTGGGCGCGGATTTGGGTGCAGAATGCTAGGATCATCACATCCGGTCACCTTGAGGAAGAGCGCGTATGTGCGCGTCTTAACTCATGCCTCACTATCGCAGAGTCCGGGTTCCGGGCGGCACCTTCTTCTTTACTGTCAATTGCGCTCGACGCCGCGGACACCGGCTGCTCGTCGAGCATGTGGCGCTGCTGGGCGAGAGCATGCGGGCGGTGAAGACGGCCCACCCGTTCGGGGTCGATGCCATCGTGGTACTGCCCGAGCACCTGCATTGTGTGCTGACGCTGCCGCCCGGCGACACGGATTATGCGACGCGCTGGGGCCTGATCAAGGCAGGGTTCTCGCGCGCCTTGCCGGCAGAGGAGACACGCTCGGCGAGCCGTCGTAAGCGCGGCGAGCGTGGCATCTGGCAGCGGCGCTTCTGGGAGCACGGGATTCGCGATGACTTCGATTTCCAGCGCCATGTGGATTACGTGCACTGGAATCCGGTGAAGCACGGCTGGGTAACGCGGGTCCGGGATTGGCCCTATTCCAGCTTCCATCGGTATGTGGAGCAAGGACTCCTGCCGGCGGATTGGGCCTGGCAGGGTGGCGATGATCTGGATGCGGGGGAATGATGCGCTGTCGCCGGTGGCGGCGCACCGACCTCGACGGTTTTGGCCGGGCTGTAGAACCGCACCGATGGCGTTGGTGTGGTCGGCTCGGCGGTTCGCTGCCGCTCACCGCACCCTACGACGCGTTGAGGAACGGGACACTGTGGTCGATGGTTTTGGCCGGGCTGTAGGGTGCGGTGACGCAGGAACCGCACCGCTGGCGGGGATGTAGTCGCGGCTCGGTGCGGTTCGCTCTCGCTTACCGCACCCGACGGGATAGAACCGCACCGATGGCATCCCGCCCGGTAATAGTACAATCGGCACCGCAATGACGATGATAGAGGCATCTCCCTTGGCAGACTGACAGCATGCTTGCCCCACCCCGAAGCCGCAACCGCCGACTCTCTTTCGCCGTCCTGGTCTGCGGTGTTCTGCTGCCCGCGGCGCGGGCGCAGGCCGATGCGGGCCTGCTCGACTTGCCCTTGGAGGACCTGCTGGCGGTGGAGGTCCGCGCCGCCGGCAAGCGCGACGAGCAGATCCGCGACATCCCGGCCAGTGTCACCATCCTGACTCGCGCGGAGATCCAACGTTACGGCTGGGTGACCTTCGAGGAGTTGCTGCGCAACGTGCCGGGCTTCTTCATCCTGGACACGACCGAGGAGCGCCTGATCGGCAACCGCGGTACCGTCGGCGGCGGCGTGCAGTTACTGGTCAACGGTGTACCGCAGCACCAGACCCGGCAGAAGGCGCTGACCATCCCCGAGATCGCTCATGTCAACATCCCGGTGGAGTCCATCGATCGCATCGAGATCATTCGCGGGCCGATGTCGGTGATCTACGGCAACAACGCCTTCCTGGGTGTGATCAACGTGGTCACCAACGAGATCGACCGCTATGGCCCCCGGGTCTCGGCCAGCTATGGCAGCCGCGACAGCGGTCGCCTGTTCGCCCGTGCCGGGGCGCAAACCGAGGACGGGTTCATCGCGCTAAATGTCGGCGGCTATCGCACCGATGGTCTGGACGGGGCCTATGCAGACATGCTGGGCGCCGATCAGCGCGCGGCGCTGGCCCCCGGCATGCACGCGAGCATGGACGGGGACATGCCGCAGCAGGACCTCAGCCTGGACCTGTCGGCCGGCTGGGGCGACTGGACCGCCGACCTACGCTACACCCGAACGGACTATGGATTTTACGCCCTGACGCCGAGCTTCGACGACGGCAATCAGCTGCGCATGAACACCTGGCACCTGGCCCTGGGCTGGGAGCATGCCGTCGCCGACAACCTAGGGCTGCGCGCCAGCGCCATCGCCAGCGAGGAGCGCGTGGACGTGGGCGGATACGACTTCATCTCGCCCGGATTCGGCGGCAGTCAGCAGGCGGGGAGTAGACGCTGGGAGTTGGAGCTCGACCTGCTGTGGGACCCGCGGCCGAACCTCAATCTGCTCGCTGGCTATCGGTTCCGACTTGTGGACGACATCCGGAACCGGCCAGCGGTGCCGCCGCTGATTGATGCGAACAACCTGGTCGACAACTTCACGATCCACGATCTGTTCGCCGAGCTGTCGTGGGATGCGACCGAGCGGTTGCGACTCATCGGCGGTGTGCGGCTCTCGCGGCAACCCACCGAGTACCGCTACACCAGCGAGGATTACATGGCCGGGACACGCACCGAGCAGGACTATGCGGTGTCGGACCCCAACCTGGTTACCGGGCGCGTGGCCGCCCTTTGGAGCCTAGACGCGTACCAGGTCGTCAAGCTGATCTGGGGCACCGCCGCGCAGGACAACGACCAGATCCAGTTCCCCGAGCCGGAGCGCATCGAGACCGCGGAGCTGGTCTATCAGCAGGCGCGGCGAGACTGGATGCTGAGTGCCAGCCTGTTCCGCAACCGCACCTCGAACCTCGTGCGCGTGATCCAGGAATTCGTGCCGGCGACCGGGGACTACCGGGCGGTCGACGACAATTCCGGTGAGTGGACGACCCATGGCCTGGAACTGATTGGGGAGCTGCGCCCGCTGCCGGCGCTGAACCTCAGCGCGAGCGCCACCTGGCAGGACACGGAGGACGACGAGGCTGGCATCGACCCCGGCTACTCCCCCGCTTTGCTGGTGAAGCTCAAGGCCGACTACAGCCGCGGGGCCTTCACCTACGCCACCTATGCCTACTACATTGGCGCGATGGAGCCGGACTGGAACTTCGTCGATGGGCCCACGCCGGGCGTCACTGACCGTATCGGCGAGCGCGTCGACGGCTATTGGAATCTCGGCGCCAACCTGCGCTACCGGCATCCACGCAACGGGCTTTACGCGGATCTCAACGTCTCGAACCTACTCGATGCCGAGATCCGCTACCCGGCCAAAGAGTTCGCCGACTTCGAGCGTGGTCTGATTGGGCCGGGGCGGATCATCACCGCCACGGTCGGTTGGGAATTTTGATTTGCCATGAGCGGGATGCGGTGCGGCGTCGCCGACCGCCGTCGCAAGTCTGTAGTCAGCTATTGATAAGGGGTAGAGGGCGCAAGGGTACGCAAACCCTTTTCCCGGTTGCCCGAGCGCGCAGAATCGCGTTGCCGCGTGGTGGCAGTAGGGGTAGCATCATGGGTGGCAATCGTTGGAGGAAACCCCGTGCGCACCGAGAAATTGTCCATTTCGCTTACCCCCGAGGCGATCGGGGTGATCGATGCCTATCGCACCGCCCATGCGATCAAGAGCCGCTCCCAAGTCATCGAGCAGGCGTTGCGTCGGTTGCGCGAGGATGAACTGGAATCAGCCTACCGGGAGGCATCCGCGGCCGATGCACCGGACTGGGACGCGACGGTCGGCGACGGACTGTCGCATGAAACGTGGTGACATCATCTATGCCGATCTCGGCCCCACGGTGGGCTCCGAGATCAACAAACGCCGCCCGGTGCTGATCGTGAGCAATGACGCCAATAATCGCGCGGCAAGCACCGTCACGGTCTTGCCCATCACGTCCAACCTGACCCGGGTCTACCCCTTCGAGGTCGCCCTGTCGCGGGCGGACACCGGCTTGCCTAAGGATTCCAAGGCCCAGGCCCAGCAGATCCGCACCATCGCGAAGGAGCGCATCACCGGCACGCCGCTGGGCCGACTAGCGGCGGACAAGCTGCGAGAGGTCGATGCGGCGATCCGTTTGCACTTGGGGCTGTAAACGCCGCTCTCGCGCGTCAGCGAGGGCGCGTCGTCCAGCGCGGCAACAACCGACAGCACCCAGCGGGTGACCAGCGCCACGGGAGCGGCGGCGGCGAAGCGGTTGCACGCCATTTGCGGCGGGTCTCGGGAAGCTGGAGCTTCCAAGACGGGGTTACGAAGCTGGAGCTTCGTAACCAGAGAACACTTTCGCAAGCGCAGCCAGGCGCGGGCGTTGATGCGGCGGCTCAGTCTCCGAGGATATAGCCGAGGTCTAGGGCGATTTCTTCGAAGGGCGGCACCCGCACCGGGGCCGGCTCGGTGATGGTGGCGCAGATGCGATACTGGCCGCCGTCCAGGGCGTAGGCAATCAGGGTGCGGTCCTCGGGCCAGATGAGCCAGTAGAACGGGACCCCATGGCGCTGCAGCAGCAGGAACAGCGTCAGCGTATCCTTTCGCTCGTGGCCGGGGGAAACGATCTCGCAGACCCAGTCCGGGGTCAGCTCCATGACGCCGCGGGGGCGCTGGGGCAGGCGCTCCTTGCGCCAGCCCGCCAGGTCGTGGCTGGGGCACTGGTGGGTTTCGTAAGCGACGCTGACTTCGGTGAGTATCCACCAGCCGCCTGGACCCTTGCGGCGCTTGAGCGGCCCGAGCTCCTCCGACGTGTTTGATTGCGCGGCGCCATGCTCAGCGCGGGCCATCGGCCGGCGGACGATCTCGCCATCGATCAACTCGACGCGCTCGTCGGGGTTGACGAGCAGGTCGGCGACGGTCTGTCGCTTGAGTGCCTCCAAGATGGCGGTCTCCGCAACGCTGCTGATGTCGGGATGCTAGCGCTGCGCCGCCGGCCTGTCGAGCTGCGCTCAGGCGCGGCGCATCCGCGGCGTCGAGAACCGCTCGGCCAGGTTGCGCTAGAATCAGGCGCCTAGGAGCCGTCGGGACGCCCGTCGGGCGGCAATCGATCCGATCCGGACGGCGATTCCGGACACAATTTACTAATAATGGTGATTCCGGGGACTGAATTCGAACCGCGGAGCCTAAGCATGACAGAGAACGTGGAAAACCTCATCCTAGAACATCTGCGACATATTCGCGGTCGAGTCGATCAGATGGCCGAGGACCTTGGCACCGTGAAGCTGCGGCTATCATCGTTGGAGACTCAGGTCGCGGGACTCCACGGCGACAACGCCGTCGCGCATCAACGCATGGACCATATCGATCAACGCTTGGACAGAATCGCACGTAGGCTTGATCTCCACGAACCCGCGTAGCCTGTTCCCGGAACCGGCGCATGCTCGGCGTTGGCTTCGTTGGTCGTAATGGGTCTCGGGAAGCTGGAGCTTCCAAGACGGGGTTACGAAGCTGGAGCTTCGTAACCAGAGATCACTGAGAATGTCGGGATGCTAGCGCTGCGCCGCCGGCCTGTCGAGCTGCGCTCAGGCGCGGCGCATCCGCGGCGTCGAGAACCGCTCGGCCAGGTTGCGCTAGAATCAGGCGCCTCGGAGCCGTCGGGACGCCCGTCGGGCGGCAATCGATCCGACCCGGACGGCGGACCCCCCGAGCCCATGCCTGCAACCGTGTCTTGTCTCCGCCGTGCCCACCGCTTCGTGCCCCTCGCGGCCCTTTTGCTACTGACGGCCATCGCGCTGATCCTGGCGCCGGTGTCCGCCGCCACGGATGACCCGCTGCGAGCGCTGAAGGCGGCCTTCGTCTACAAGTTCACCAGCTTCGTCGACTGGCCCGCGGCACAGGCCGGTACGCCATTCGTCATCTGCGTCATGGCCGATCCGGCCATGCAGGCGGCGCTCGCCGAGCTGACCGAGCCGGCCCGGCGGGTGGGCGAGCGGTTGATCCGGGTGCGCGGGCTCGCCGGCGTCGATGGCATGGACGGCTGTCAGATCCTGTTCATCGGCGCCGCCGCCGCTGGTCGCCTGGGCGCCATTGCCCGGCGCAGCGCCGGCAAGCCGGTGCTCTTGGTTGGCGATACACCCGGCTTTGCCGGCAAGGGTGCGGCCATTGAGCTGTTCGACCAATCGGACATCTTTCGCAAAAAGGTCCGGCTGCGCTTTCGCATCGATCCGAAGGCGCTCAAGGGCCGGGGGCTGACCGTCTCCGCGCAGCTCTACGACGTGGCGGAGGTGGTGCAGTGAGACTGCCGGGAGTGACCTCGATCCGCCAGCGCCTGTTGGCCCTGTCCGCGGCCATCAGCGTGCTGACGCTGGCGATCGCCGGCACCCTGTTCGTCATCAACGACGTCGCCATGCTGCGCCAGCAAATGGCGCGTGACCTGGAGGTGCTGTCGGTGGTGGTCGGCGACAACAGCCTGTCGGCGTTGGACTTCGATGCGCCGGAGACGGCGGCGAAGAACCTGGCCAGCCTGCGCCGCGAATACCAGATCCGCTATGCGGCGCTGTATGACGCCGCCGGCCGGCGCTTCGCGAGCTACCAGCGGGATGCGGCGGAGCCGGTGCCGGAACCGATGCCGGAGCCGGCGCAGGCCGGTGACGGGGTCTTCGTGAACGTTTCCCCGTTGGGGCTCGGCAGCATCGAGGTGGTGCGCACGCTCAGCCTGCGTGGGCAGCCCATCGGCCGGATCTTTATCCACGCCCGCACCGATGAGCTGGCCGCGCAATTGAAGCGCTATGCCCTGATCGTCGCACTGCTGCTGGTGTCGACCTTGGCCATCTCGCTGCTGCTGGCCTGGCGGCTGCAACGCCGGGTCTCGGAGCCGATCCTGGAGCTGGCGGCCAAGACGCGGACGGTCTCGGAGCACGCCGACTATTCGCTGCGGGTGACACCGCCGGACGACAACGGCGAGTTCGGCATCCTGTATCGCGGCTTCAATGCGATGCTGGCGCAGATCGAGCGGCGCGACACGGAGCTGACCGACATCCGCGCGCGCCTGGAGCAGCGGGTGGAGGAACGTACCCGCGATCTGAACGCCGTGGTACGCGAGCAGCGGCTGCTTGTCGAAGCCTTGCCGCTGGGGATCATCCATTTGATGGATCGGCGCATCGCGCGCGCGAATCCGCGCGCCGCCGAGTTGTTCGGCACGCGCCTAGAGGAGATGATCGGACGCAGCACCGCGGATTTCTATCCGGAGCCTGCCGCCTTCGAGGAGGTGGGCCGTGTCGGCTATGCGCAGATGGCCGCCGGCGGTATCTTCCGCGACGACCGCGTGCTGCAGCGGCGTGACGGCAGCCGCTTCTGGGGCCGGCTGATCGGCCAATATATTGA
>CAVOSE010000028.1:0-130263 GCA_963698775.1 uncultured Gammaproteobacteria bacterium | reverse complement strand
GGGCCCTCCGGGTTGACATAGATTAGGCCCATCTGCGTCGCGGCCAGGGGATTCTCCAGATGGCCTTTGGCGTAGTAGCGCTCCCGACCGAACATATCGGCCTCAGGGCCCCAGTAGACGATATCAGGCTCCCAGTCGTCGGCACGCCCGCCGGCGAAACCAAAGGTCTTGAAGCCCATGTCCTCCATCGCAACGGTGCCGGCGAGGACCACCATGAGGTCGGCCCACGAGATGTTGCGGCCGTACTTTTGCTTGATCGGCCAGAGCAGACGTCGTGCTTTGTCGAGGTTGACGTTGTCCGGCCAGCTATTGAGGGGATCGAAGCGCTGCTGACCACCGCCGGCGCCACCGCGCCCGTCGGCCACCCGGTAGGTGCCGGCACTGTGCCAGGCCATGCGTACGAACAGGGGCCGTCATGGCCGAAATCGGCGGGCCACCAGTCCTGGGACGTGGTCATCAACGTCTTCAGGTCCGCCTTGACTGCTGCGAGGTCAAGACCGGCGAAGGCCGATGCGTAATCGAAATTCGCACCGTAGGGGTTGGACGCCGGGTCGTGATCGCGCAGGGGCTGGAGGTTGGAGTGATCAGGCCACCAGAAACTGTTGGGCCTCGCCTTGCCGGCCGCCATCGTTGGATCGGCGGCCGAGGGGGTGCTAGAAGGGCGGCGAGGACGGCCGGCGGGAATCGCTTTCATGTGCATTAGGAATGAGCTCCTCAACTATGGTGGGTCGACTGTGGTGTGCAACGCCGCTCGTCTTGTTGTGCCTGTCTTTGTGCTTCGGTCCTAAGAAAACGCCGAAGTGCAAAGTCGCACTATTTTGTTATGGAAGCAACGCGCACTCTAAACCGTAGGCCACTGAATTGCTCCGCGCCAACAGGCAGTGTCGGTCGTATCGATTGGTGTTGACGATAGCTCGCCCGAGTTCAATGCCTCTATGCGTACCCCTTTTCGCAACGCGCGAGGCCATGTGGCACGCCAGGTCAGGTTGTTCGCTCTCGCCCTGATACTCGATCTGCTCGGCCAGATGCGCGATACCCATCATCGCCGACCGTACCGCATTTGGCGTCGGCCGACGTAGGCAAGGCGGCGCGTCCTGCCCGCGGCGCTGCCGGCTGTAGTATCCTGCGCCACTAGACGCCGAACCCATTATCAGGCCTCGCGGAACCCCGCCCCAGACCAAGACCCACGAACCAGAACTAGAGACCGATTCAGTGACCGAGCTCAAAAACGACACCTTCCTGCGCGCCTTGCCTGCGCGAGCCCGTTTCCTATACCCCAGTCTGGCTGATGCGCCAGGCCGGCCGCTACCTGCCCGAGTACCGCGCGGCGCGCGGACGCGCCGGCAGCTTCCTGGACCTCTGCCGCCAGCCCGAGCGCGCCGCCGAGGTCACGCTCCAGCCGTTGGGGCGGTTTCCCGCTGGACGCCGCGATCCTGTTCTCGGACATCCTGACCGTGCCCGACGCGATCGGCCTCGACCTGTCACCTTGGCGCCGGCGACGGGCCCGCCGCTTCGAGCGCCGTTGGCACAACGCGGAGGACGTGGCGAGCGGCCCGGGCAACACCGACATGCACAGCGAACTCGGCTACGTGATGGAGGCCGTCGCGCTGATCCGCAAGGAACTCAACGGCCGGTGCCGCTGATCGAGCTTCCGCAGCCCCTGGACGCTGGCCACCTACGTGGTCGAGGGCAGCGCCACCAAGAACTTCGCCCACGGCAAGGCGATGATGTTCGATCGTCCCAACCTGATGCACGCCTTGCTCGGCAAGGTGGCCGAGAGCGTCATAGAGTACATAAACGCCCAATCGCGAGCGGCGCCCAGGCGGCGATGATCTTCGACACCTGGGCGGCGTGCTGACCCCGAGCGACTATCGCGACTTCTCGCTACGCTACATGGAGCGCATCGTCAACGGGATAACGCGCGAGGCGGATGGTCGCCGGGTACCGGTGATCCTGTTCACTAAGGGTGGCGGCCAATGGCTCGATCGCATGGCGGAGACCGGCTGCGATGCCCTCGGCGTGGACTGGACCACCGACCTCGCCGATGCCCGCCGGCTGACCGGTGGCAAGGTGGCGCTGCAGGGCAACCTCGACCCTGCACGCTGTACGCGTCACCCGATCGCATCCGCCGCGAGGTCGGTCGCGTGCTGGCGAGCTATGGCGCCGGGTCGGGCCATGTCTTCAATCTCGGCCACGGCATCCATCCGGACGTGAACCCGGAGCACCCGGCGGCCATGGTCGAGGCCGTGCACCGAACTGAGTCGGCCCTACCACTCCGGCGACTGAGGCCGCGGCTGGAGTCGGCGCGGGCCTTATCCGCGCCCGACCCGTCGGTTCATCTCAGTGCCCCGGCTCAGCGACCGGGCCGCACCAGGCCGCCCAGGCCGACGTCCTCCAACGCTTCCATCATCAAGCGACGCACCGCAAGGCCAGTTTCACATTGCAGTGCGACGCGGAGTAGTTCGCGCGCCCGGGCGCGGCTCATGCTGCGGATAACCCCCTTGACGCGCAGCAGGCTGCCGGCGCCCATGCTGAGATTGTGCACGCCGATGCCGAGCAACAGCACCGCCGCCAATGGATCGCCGGCCATACCCACAGACGCTGACCTCGCGGCCATAAACGCGCGCACCGGCGACCACCGTCATCAACGCCCGCAGCACCGCCGGGTGCAATTCGTCGTAGATGGACGCCACATGCGCGTTGTTGCGATCGACGGCGAGCAGATACTGGGTCGAGTCGTTCGTAGACGAACAGTTCGGACCGCCCGACGGGCCAGCGCGTCCGCCTGGTAGACCGCCGCCGGCACCTCCACCATGACGCCCACCGGGGGCATCATGACATCATACCTCGTCCTCCAGCTCGTCGCAGGCTCGCTGGATCAGCGATCGCGCGTCGTCCACCTCATCCACCGTGGTGATCATCGGCAACAGCAACTGCAAATTGTCGAGGCCGATGGCGGCGCGCAACATGGCGCGGACCTGGGTGATGAAGATCTCGGGATGGTCGCGCGTGATGCGGATGCCGCGCCAACCAAGAAAGGGGTTTGATTCCTGCACCGGGAAGTAGGGCAGCGGCTTATCGCCACCGATGTCGAGGGTGCGAATGGTGACCGGGCGAGGCGCAAAGGTTTCGAGTACCTGACGGTAATTCTGCATCTGCGCCTTCTCGCCCGGGAAACGATCACGCACCAGGAACGGCAGTTCGGTACGGTACAGCCCGACCCCCGCGGATTCCTCGATACCCAGCGGTCTTTGCTCCGACACTAGGCCCGTGTTGAGGAACAGTTGCAACGCGTAGCCGTCCGTGGTCTCGGACGCTTGTCCGCGCAACTCGTCGAGTTCCGCGGACAGTTCGCGGTCGTCGGCGGCGAGTCGATCGTACTCGGCGCGCACGGTCGGCGACGGTGGAGCACGTAGACCCGTCCGCGGTAGCCGTCGACGATGATGTCGCGGCCCTCGATGCGACCCACCGGCAGCTCAGCAATGCCCATGGCCGCCGGCACGCCCATGCCGCGCGCCAAGATCGCGATATGCGACGATCCGGAGCCGGTGCTGCTGACGATGCCGGCCAACGATTCGCGCGGCACATCGGCAATCTGCATGGCGCTGATCTCATCGCCCACCAGGATGGTGCGTGGCGGATACGCGATCGGCGGGGCGTCGCGATTCTGCAGCCGCAACAACACCTGGCGACCGAGGTCACGGACATCCGAGCCGCGTTCGCGCAAATAGGCGTCGTCCATGCGCTGAAACACCTCGGCGTGCTCGAGCGATGGTGTCGCGCAGCGCACCCTGCGCCCAGTTGCCGCCGCGGATGCGCGACAGCGTGTCGTCGATCAGGGATTCGCTCTCCAGCATCAGCCGCCAGGCGTTAAACAGCGCGCGGTCCTCATCACGCAGGCCGTGACCGATGCGCGATGCCGTCCGAAATATCGCTGGCGACATCCGCCAGCGCGAATTTCGAAAAGCGCGGACCTCCGCCTCAGGGTCCATTGCGGGCTTGTCCGGCACCGCATCTAGCTCGGCGGCGGGATAGACAACGTAGGCGGTCCCAAAGGCGATACCCGGCGATGCCGCAATCCCGCCGAGGAAACGATGCGATAGACCATCCTGCAAGCGCGTGCGGTCGAGTTCGCCGGTGTTGCGGGCCAGCGCAATCGCCGCCGCGAGCTGCACGGCCAGCGTGATAACGAAGGTGACCTCGTCATCGGAAAACGCGTGCGGTTCGCGCTGGCGCAGCACCAGCACCCCAAGCACCTTGCGGTTCTGGATGATGGGCGCCCCCAGGAAGGCTCGAAAACCTTCTTCACCGGTGTCCTCGATACAGAGGTAGCGGGGATGATGGCTGCCGTCGTCCAGATTGACGACATCGGCGCGCTCCGTTACCCAGCCGATCAAGCCCCGGTGCAACGGCAGCCGGACCCGTCCGACGGCGTCTGCGCGCAGCCCATCGGTCGCTTGCAAGACGTGCTCGCGACGGTCGGCATCGAGTAGATAGACCGAGCAGACGTCGGCGCCGACCGCCTGCTTTACCTCGCGTACGATGATGTCCAGCGCGTCCTCGAGGGAGGCGGCCTTGTTAACGGCTTGAACGAGATACGGCGCAAGGGCTCGAGCATGGGGAATGATGGTCTCAACCGGTAAGCCGGCGCGCCGGGCGACAGCAACTGAAGAACGGACTCAGCGACGTTGGCGCAGATACCCGAGTCCGCGCGCGTCCTGCTGGGCGAGTTCCGGAAGCTGCTCCCGCACATCGGGTCGCTGCTCCGGCAACGGCACACTGTCCGGGTAAAGGAGCGGGGCAAGCTCCTGGAGGGCCTGCTCATAGACGCGACGCTTGAAATACACGACCTCGCGCAACGGGTACCAGTACCGCACCCAGCGCCAGGCATCGAACTCGGGCTTGGCGGAGCGGTCGAGACAGAAGTCGCCCTCGCCGCAGGTCACCCGCAGCAACTACCAGACCTGTTTCTGGCCGATGCAGATCGGGCCGCAATGGCGACGAATAAAGCGTTTCGGCAACCGATAGCGGAGCCAACCGCGGGTGCACGTGCGGCACGCTGACCTGCTGCGCGCGCAGGCCCACTTCCTCTTCGAGTTCCCGATACATGGCCTCCATCGGGCTCTCGTCGGGCTTGATGCCACCCTGGGGGAACTGCCAAGCATTCTGACCAATGCGCCGCCCCCAGAAGAGTCTGCGCTGATCATTGCAAAGAATGATGCCAACATTCGGCCTGAAACCGTCCCGGTCGATCAAGGTGGCGTACCTCATTGAGCTTCCCGGCATTTTTCCACACTCTGCGCGGGCGGGGCAAATCCACGAGTAATTCAGTCTTTGCTGATATGCCGGCGTTCCGGCTACCTTCGTCGCAAACCAACCAATTAGCGCGGGAGCTGAGCATGCCGCTTGCCATCTTCGATCTCGACAATACCCTTGATTGCCGGCGACTCGGATTACCTCTGGGGACAACACCTGGTGGAGATCGGCGTCGTCGACGGCGCCGCCTATGAGGCGGCCGATGCCCGATTCTATGCCGACTACCGCGACGAGCGGCTCGATATCGACGCCTTTCTGCATTTCGCGCTGCAACCCCTCAGCGCGCACGACATGGACGCTCTGCTGGCCTGGCGAGCAGATTATCGCCAGGCGCATCGACCCGATCCTCCTTCCGGCGGCACAGGCGTTGGTCGAGCGTCATCGTGCGGCCGGCGATACGCTGCTGATCATCACCGCGACCAATGCCTTCGTCACGGCGCCGATTGCCGAGCGCTACGGCATCCCGCATCTGATCGCCACCGAGCCGGAGCAGCGCGACGGCCGCTATACCGGCGCGGTCGCCGGCATCCCCGCCTTTCAACACGGCAAGGTACAGCGTCTCGAGCAGTGGCTGCAGGCGCGGGATGAAATCCTAACCGGCAGCCACTTCTATAGCGATTCGATCAACGACGTACCGCTGCTGGAGCGCGTTGATCACCCCGTGGCGGTGGACCCCGACCCACGCTTGAGCGCGCTGGCGCGGGAACGGGGTTGGCCTATCCTGTCGCTGCGCCCCCCACAACCTGCGGACTAACGTCCAAGCAGCAGCGAGGTTTCGCCTCAGACCGAACGAGTCATGATCGCCGTTTTAGCAAGCTGGGCCGTGATCATCGTTGTCGCAATCGTAGTCGGGTAGTCGATTTCGACAACGACGAACGCAAATTTGACTCATCTGCAAGCATTCGGCGCCCCAAGCAATCGAGTGCTTCACTGCGAAAATGCCGAGACCAGCCGCGGTTGTGGGAGCGATTTGCAATCGCGACGGCCGCGACGGGGATAGTCGCGACTGCAAGTCGCTCCCACAGCGCAGAGGGGTACTCCAACGGCCTCGGAACTTCCGCAGCGGTGCACGAGGCCGTTCTCGGCCGCTTCCGGCCGGACTCGCCCCACCACATCAACGCGAGCCGTGCATTCATCGTTCGTTCACGGCACCCACACGCGGCTGCAATCGAGGGTCGCTATGATCACGCATTCGACTCTTGTTCAGTCACTGCGGGGTAAGGCAATCATGGGAGCGAGCATGTCTGCGCTGCCGGTCAAGCGCGGGGAGCGTCTCTATGTCGAATTGGCCGCGGGACCGGACGAGGTCCGCGCTGCACAGGCGCTGCGCTATCGGGTCTTCGGCCAAGAGCTGGGGGCAACATTGAAACCCGGCCATACGGGCCTCGACGTCGACGAGTTCGACGACTACTGCCACCACCTGCTCGTGCGCGAGACCAGGAGCGGTGACGTGGTTGGCTGTACGCGACTACTGAACAGCGATGACGCACGGCGCCTCGGC
Source organism: uncultured Gammaproteobacteria bacterium (assembly GCA_963698775.1). Taxonomy (GTDB): domain Bacteria; phylum Pseudomonadota; class Gammaproteobacteria; order Chromatiales; family Chromatiaceae; genus Thiohalocapsa. The sequence continues at coordinate 123,446 of CAVOSE010000028.1, read as the reverse complement.
CGTTGGTACTCGGAGGGCGAATTCGACCTTGGCCCAATCGCGTCGCTGCCCGGTCACTTGCTTGAGGTAGGCCGTACCTGCATTGCGCCAGAATGCCGGCAGGGCTCCGCCATCGCTGTGCTCTGGTCGGGCATTGCCGGCTACATCCAGCTGCACCGCATCGACTACCTGTTCGGCTGTGCATCGGTGCCACTGGGGGAATGCGACTACCAGGCCCAGGCGATTATGAACCGGCTGCGTCGCCAGGCCATGGCACCGTCAGATCTGCGCGTCGTCCCACGCGCGCCGCTGTTAACTCGCAACCTGCCGGGCAACATGCTCGACGCGCCGCTTCCGGCATTACTGAAGGCCTATGTACGCCTCGGCGCCAAGGCCTGCGGCGAACCCTGCCGCGACCCGAACTTCGAGGTTGGAGACGTGCTGATGCTGCTCGATGTAAACCAACTCAATCCCGCCTACGCCAGGCACTTTCTTGAGCGCGTTGCCGAACACTGACCCGCACATTGCCGTGGAAGCCGTCATCGGCCCGGTCTGGCGCGCCCTGCGCGTCACGGAACATGTGGTGACAGGAACACTACTCGCGCTGGCCGGCGGCCTGTCGCGCCTAGTCGGCCTGCGTTCCGGCTGGGTGCCCTCGGCAACCCAATGGTGGCACCGCCGGCTCTGTGAGTGCCTGGCCATCAGGCTGCAGTCGACCGGGGAGGCGCGCGCGGGTGCTTTGCTGGTCGCCAACCACATCTCTTGGCTTGACGTTCCGGTACTCGGCGCACTCGGTCCCATGACCTTCGTGTCGAAAGACGAGGTGCGCCGTTGGCCAATCGTTGGCTGGCTGGCAAGGGCATCGGGCACGCTGTTCATCAAGCGCGGCGCCAACCAAACCGCGGCGACGATCGAACAGATCATCGCGCGGCTCGAGGGCGGTGGTTCCGTGATGATCTTTCCAGAAGGCACCACCAGCGACGGCCGCTCGATGCGGCGTTTCCATCCTCGGCTATTCGCGGCGGCACAACGGACGGACCTCGAACTACAACCCGTCGCGATCCGCTACGGCAGCAATGCGAGGCCCGACCCCATCGCGCCCTATATCGACGACGACACCCTCGTCGCACACCTGCTGCGGGTGCTGCGGCATCCGGGCATGCGCGTCGACGTAGCCTTTCTCGAGCCGGTCAACGCGACGGACCGCGCCCGTCGCACCCTGTCCGACTCAGCCCGCGTCGCTATCGCCGCGCGACTCGGCTTAACGGATGCCGCCGCGCTCAGATCCGGCGTGCCGCGGGATACGCGGTCGCGGCCACGTGCCGCAACGCACCGCTGACCACACCCCTCGCGGAGTAACCGCATGCCTAGCAGTGATCCAAACGGCCTGACGATTGCTGTCGTCACTGAAACCTATCCGCCGGAGATCAACGGCGTCGCCAATACCATGCGCCAGCTGGTGGAAGGTCTGACCAGGCTCGGGCATCAGGTGACGGTGATACGACCCCGACAAGGCACCGACCACGGACTCGGCAGGGCGCCACTGGGCCAAGTGCTCGTACCAGGCCTGCCGATTCCGGGCTATCGCGGTCTGCGCTTCGGTCTGCCCGTGTTCTGGCGGCTGCGTCATCTCTGGCGCCGCCGTCGCCCCGATGTCGTCTATGTCGCCACGCAGGGGCCGCTGGGCCACGCCGCGCTGAATGCCGCACGCACTGGCGACATCGCTGTACTGACCGGCTTTCACACCCAGTTTCACCAGTACAGCCGGCACTACGGCTACGGGCTATTGATGCGTCCGATCATGAATAGCCTGCGCAAGTTCCACAATCGCTCTGACGGCACCCTGGTGCCGACCTCGGCGCTGGGACATGAGCTGGACGAAGATGGCTTTCGCAACGTGCACGTGTTTGGTCGCGGCGTCGACACCAGGCTCTTTTCACCTGCCCGCCGCAGCGATGCCTTGCGCCGCCAGTGGGGCTGTGCCGACGCGTCGGTGGTTGCGCTCTATGTCGGACGCATCGCGCCGGAGAAGAACATCGATCTTGCACTGGACGCGTTCGACGGCGTCGCCGCAGCGCATCGCCACGCGCGCTGCGTTGTGGTCGGAGACGGGCCGGAACTGCACCGTCTGCGACGCCGCCATCCGAACTATGTCTTCACCGGCGTCCGGGTTGGGGAGGACCTGGCTCGGCACTACGCATCAGCGGATTGCTTCGTCTTTCCGAGCCTCACCGAAACCTTCGGCAATGTGGTGCCAGAGGCCATGGCCAGCGGCCTACCCGTGGTCGCCTTCGATTACGCCGCGGCCCACGAACACATCGACAGTTGGCTGAACGGCGTCCTCGTACCGATGGCCGATCGCGAGGCCTTCATCGACGCAACGGTTGCAGCAACGTCCGACTGCGATAGACTGCGATGCATGGGTGCTCGGGCACGCAAGACGGCCGAAACGCTGAGCTGGGATCGGGTCATCGGCGGCGTCGAGCAGCGCCTGCGCGAAGTCATCCGGCATCACGCCGATGCCAGAGGCCGACATGAAACCATGGCTGCGACTACTGAATGAGCTGGAGACACCGGTATGCCGGCGCTGGAGCCAATCCACGCGCCAGCGCTGGTTCTTCCGTCCGTTTGCGTTGATCAGCCGGCTCGGCAACGGTGTTTTCTGGTACAGCCTGATGGTGGTGATGCCGCTGGTGGACGGGCTGTACGGCCTTGAGACCGCACTGCACATGTTGCTCACGAGCGGCGTGGCACTGGTGCTTTACAAGAGTCTCAAGGGCATGACGAGGCGCGTGCGTCCCTGCCACTACGACATGGACATCACCGCCGGGGCGCCGCCACTCGACCGCTACAGCTTCCCATCAGGCCATACGCTGCAGGCGGTGAGTTTCAGCACCGTCGCGCTGTTCTACTATCCGCAGCTCGCTTGGCTGTTGGTGCCATTTACGGTGTTGGTGGCCGCCTCGCGCATCGTTCTTGGCCTGCATTACCCAAGCGACGTGCTGGTCGCCTCCATCGTCGGACTGGCGCTCGGCTACGCCAGCGTCCTCATCGTTGCCTGATTCTGCGGCTCGCCATCGGTATCTCGAAGCAATCCCCGTAGCCACGGCGAAAGCCCCGTGATACCACAGTGATCGTGTTATCGCGCACTGTATTTCAGCGAGATTTCTCAGAGCAGTCCGCCCTAACCCGCTCGGATTGCTCCACCGCAACCGGTCCCACCGAGGATCTACGCAAGGCCTGCTCGTCCTGAGTCAGGGTTACGACCGCAACCGGCCACTATGTGTAGCTACAAACTATGTGAAGCTTCACATAGAGGCCAAGAACGGACATCGCCTTTTCGGCTGAGGGCGGCAGCAATGGTCTACAAACCGGACATGGATTAGCCGAACACACGGCCACAGCAGCCGCTCCAGGCCGGCGCGGTCATTCGCGGCGACACAGACCGCGGCGTCCAACGAAAAACCGCTGTTCTCCCAAGCAAGCATGTCGCGCGCGTCGTCACGCTCGATGAGCCCGCTGCGGGCAAACCAGCGCAGCACCCGGATCCGCACCTGTTCGGTGATGGCGGCGACGGCCTTCGGTGGCAGCTCAGCGGCGGAGCGAAAGCGCATGGATTGCGGGCCGTCATCGGGATCAGAATCAATTTGTCGCCGTGGCAATTCGCCGCCCCCTGCATCGCGGGCTGATCCGTTGTCGTCCCGTTTGCGTGGTCTGCCACGTCGGCGCAATTCCCAGCGCTGGCCTGTCATGGCCTCGATTTCCCGATAGAAACGAGCATCGCCGATCGGCTGATTCTGATTGAGGGCCAGGCGCCGGTTGCTGAGTGGTTGCTCGTCGAGCGCCACGCAGAACAGTTCCCGATAGGCAGCGCGGCGCGCGTTGTCATCAACGCCAAGGGCGAGGTAAAGCGGGTGCGGCGACAGCAGCGCGTCCGACGCCCCGAAGGCGTTAGCGCGGTCGCTGGACCAGCGGTAGTCGGCGGGATCAGTAACCATTCCCGCGCGGACGGGGTTCAGCTCGATGTAGCGCTGGCAGAACAGCAGAGACGTCGCGACCCGGATCAATGTGGACTTGTAGCGGCCTTGCCAACGGGTGCCAGTGAGCCCGTCGGTACGATTGATGGACTGCACAGAGCGCCGGCCCACCGAGATCAGCACCTGCGGCACGCGGTCGGCTCGTTCCGGCGTGAGCAGCCGATGCGAGTGATTGGTCATCAGGACCTAGGCGAGCAGCGTTCGCGCTCCAGCGCTTCGCACAGCCAGCCAAGCTAGGCGAGACGATCTTGGTCGCCGAAGAAGCACGCCCCCGGTTTTGCTCGCACTGGACGATGTGAAGCGGCAGGCCGTCGATCTAGATGCCGCGGCGGGGCCTGGTCCAAGTCGAGCAGAAATTGAGCCCCTTTTCCCCGTTGGTGGCGGAATCGCTAGCGCGTTCCGCGGGCTCAATCCGTCCTCAGTCAGCCTCATCCTCCAGCGCCTTCTCCGCGCCCAATAGACGGTCCGCGATCAGCTCGACAATGAAACGGTGAAAGACGGCGGCCAGGCGCGGTGCCTCGCGCTCCATCCTCGCGAGTGCCTCGCTGCTCAGGCGAAACACTTCGGTATCGCCATCCGCGGTTACCAGAGCCGAGCGTGGCACACTCAGATAGAGCCCGACCTCGCCGACCACAGTCCCCGGCCCGGTCCGCCGCAACCGCACGCGCGTGCCGTCGGCGCCGACACGGTAGACCGAGACGGTACCGGCCTCGACGAAGAACAAGGCATCGGCGGGCTCGCCTTGCGCCGCCAGTACGGACCCGGGCGGCAGCCGCAATGGCTCGAGGAAGGACTTCAGCGCGGTCCGGTCGGTGTTGCTGTCGAGCCGCGCGCTCAGCTGCGCCAGGATCGTTGGCAACGTCTCCACATCGCTTCCGTCGTGGTGCGCGAGCAGCTGCTCCTCGCACCATTCCAGGCCGTGGTCCAGGTCCGGGAACAGCCGCAACGCCATGAGCCCCGCCTCGTCCAGCGCGCCGCCCTCCAGCAACCGCTTGGCCGCCGAATCGACATTCGTGACCACCAGCCTAAAGCGATGCTGCTCGGCAAGCTGCGCAAGCTTCGCGAATACATACACCGCTGAAGGGTCGATGCCGGTGACGCGCTCGAAGTCCAGCAGGAGATAGCGCAGCGGATCACCGCCCGCGGCCAGCCGTGCGGCCACCGCCGTCTGGAGCCGCCGCGTCGTGCCGAAGAACAGATAGCCCTGAAGTCGCACAACATGGATGCGATCTCCATGAGCCCGCAGGAAGGCCTCCTCGGCCGGGTGGCGCTCGACCATGCTCCGACAGCGGCAACCCGGCAGCGCTGCCTGAATCACGCTGGTACGGCTGTAGTTGATGACGAAGAGCCCAATCGCGAGCAACAGGCCGATACCGACGCCGGGCAGAAAGCCCAGCACGGCCATCGCCAGTGCGATGACGGCGATCAGTACCCATTCTGAACGCGGCACTCGCGACCAGCTGCGCAACAGCCATTCGGTCAGGAAAGACAGGCCGAGGAACACCAGCAGCCCGCTCAGCACCGGCCGCGGTAGGTAGCCCAGCGGCTCGGGTCCGATGACCAAGGCCGCGACAGAGACCAACGCCGCGACCAGGCCGACGGCCCGGCTCCGAACGCCGAGACTGATGACCAGCGCCGAGAAGCTCAGCGAATGGAAGCCGACCATACCGCCGCCAAGCCCGGCGACCAGGTTCGCGAGACCGGCCGCGCGCAGCTCCCGATTGACATCCAGATCCCGGTGCACCATCAGCTCAAGGGCACTGACCGTCATCAAGATCGACACGGCGCTCAGCAGGACGATGGTGAGGAGTCCGCCGGCCTGCTCGCGGATCGCCGGCCAATGCGTCGCCGCAAGGTCCGCCAATCCCAGCGGCTGCCACAACGCGGCGCCGGCCGGAAACGGCCCGAGCAGCCAACCGCCGTTAGCCAGATCCCCCGCGGACATTCCGAGCAGCGCCGCGAGCCCATAACAACCGCCTGTCGCCGCGATCAGCAGCAGCGGCAAGGCCAACGGATGACGCACGCGCCCGACCACGAGCAACATGAGCAGCCCGAGGCCGACCCCGGGCAGCCAATGCATCAGCGACGCTGGCGTGAGCAGCAATGTCAGCTCCGCCGGACTATCGAGCGGGGCACCGCTCGCGACCCGCAGCCCACCAAGCAGCAGCAGCCAGCCGGTGCCGGCGAGGAAGCCGCCGACGACCGATTGGGGCACGAAGCGGACCAATCCGCCAATGCGAAACAGCCCCATCAATATCAGGGACAATCCGGTCAACAGCGTCGACAAGACGATGGCGAGGGCGACGGTCGAAAAGACCTGCGCCGGCGGCAGACCGGCCGGCAGCGCCGCGACGATGGTGGCGGCCATCAACGCGAGCACCGGCGCGATGCGGTCCTGAGGGATCGCGATGGCTCGGCTGCAGCTGCCGAGCAAGGACAGGACCAGCCCGCAGACGACGGCGGACACGAGCGCGATACCGATGCCGCGGGTGACGAAGGGTGCAAGCGCGCCGGAAAAGATCAGCGCGGCGAAGGAGGTCGCCGCCACCAGCGTCGCAATACCGGTCAAGAGTCCCGCCATCAACACCATCAGCAACCCGGAATGGGGAGCGGTGACGGTCTTGTCGGATGTGATGCTCATGGAGGTGGGAGTATGCCCCAGCCGGGCACGACCCGCGAGCCGCAGTCACACGATCGTCATGATGCGGCTCGAAAACGACGTGGAGGGCCTTCTCGGCGTCGTTGTCGTTGTCGGTGTTGAGCAAGGAAAAGAGGCCATACACGGCCCCCTTTACAAGGTCGCCCATCCAACGACCGCCTGACTGCCCGGATGGCGATAGACAACGAACGGTCTCATTCTGCTGCACGACGACGAAGATTTTCGTCGCATCCGAACAGTGGTCACCGATTGATGACCAACCACTACCACCTGTTGATGGAGACACCGGACGGGAATCTGTCGAAAGGAATGCGCCAGCTGAACGGCGTCTATACGCAACGCTTCAACGACCTGCATGGGCGCTGTGGTCATGTGTTCCAGGGACGGTACAAGGCGATCATCGTGCAAAGGGACGCCTATCTGAAAGAGCCGTCTCGGTATGTCGTGCTGAACCCGGTTCGTGCGCACATGGTCGCGACACCCGAGGATTGGCCCTGGAGCAGCTACCGCGCGACCATCGGTGATGCTCCCTGTCCGGAGTGGCTGCGTCGCGACTGGCTGCTGTCGACCTTCGCCGATACCGAACACGCGGCAGTGGCGGCCTACCGCCGGTTCGTCCATGACGGCATCGGCCAACCCGGCCCCTGGGAGCAGCTCAAACACCAGGTCTTCCTCGGCTCTGAGGCATTCGTCGATCGCCTTCGCCAGACGCTGCCGCCGGACCGCGATCTCTCGGAAGTCCCCCGTGCCCAGCGCCGGAAGCGGCCCGAGCCGCTGGCCCACTACGCCGCGCTGCACGCCGACCGCGACCAGGCGATCGCCGCTGCCTACGCGAGCGGCGGCTATACGCTGAAGGCGATCGGCGAGCATTTCGGACTACACTACTCACAGGTCAGTCGTATCGTCCGGAAAATCCGGGATGCAAGATACAAGACCCTACGCCGCGCCGAGACCTAACCCTACGCCGCGCCGTGACCCTACGCCGCGCCGGTCGGGGTCCGCAGTCGCGTGGATAGCCGACGCTTGCGACGTCAACGAGCTGAGTCACGTCCATTGCCCTCGCAATGCTCTGGAAGCCGCGGCAAGTTGACTTGCTCGTTGGCCGCGGGTAGCTTCTTGGAAGATCGAAGCCGTAACCTGACTTGATACAGACCTTCCTGTGTACGCCGTCTGCCATCCACCGTAGTCGTCCTCGATGCCTCGCAAGATAAGGGAACTCATCCAAGACCTGCGGCGGGCCGGTTTTGTCAATCGCGGCGGCAAGGGCAGTCATCGGAATTTCGAGCACGCTTCCGGACAGCGCATCACAATCTCTGGTAAGTCGGGCGACGATGCAAGACCCTATCAAGAACGCGAAGTCCAGCGGAAAATCGCAGAGGCCAAGCGGTGAACGAAAGCGCCAACTATCTTAAGATCGTCGAGTGGTCAGACGAAGACCAGTGCTTTGTCGGCCAATGCCTGGGAATCATCGGGCCATGTTGTCATGGTGATAATGAGCTGGAGGTGTACGCAGCGCTTTGCGACATCGTCGATGAGTGGTTGCTCTTGCTCAAAGAGCGCGGTGAACCCTTGCCCCCTCCGACCTCGGGGCAGGGTTTCGTCGAGCAGTTGGCTAAGATCGCCTAGCGGCTCGCTACCGCGAGTCAGCGTTGCCGCCTGTGAGGCCCCGCAACCTCCCTGGGGCCGAGTGAACACCGGACGCTGCGTTGGTGCACTGCCGGAGGCGACGACGCCGGGGCATCGTCGCGACCGAAGCCTCGGAGCGAAGATGTCGTAGCCGCGACCTATTCTGTGACTCGCTGACTCGGTCAGGGAACAAGTTCCATTTGCTGTCCCGGTCATGCTCAGGATCGACCGGGCTCGCCGACGCGCATTGGAAACAACGGACACGGCACTGGGGCGTTGTCGCGATCATTGTTCGGTTTCGCAACTCACCCAACTTACGCGGGCTTCCGACCGTCGAGGCTCTCGGGTTCCGCTCACGGAGGCAAAAGGAAAGACCAGACCCCGTTGGCTCCGCGGTCGACCCCGCGCTCGTCCAAGCGACAGAGCCTCGGACGCACCTGACCACGGTCGTCGAAGCCGCGCACGCACAGCATGTGCCTGTGATCGCCAGCGGCGTCGACGATGAAGAAACACTCGCCGGCGTCCGACAAAGCGGGGTCGACTTCGCCGCCGGCAGCTTTATTCAGCCGCCTTCAATCAACATGGACTTCACCTTCGAGCCCTGCGAGGAGGAGGCCTAGGACCGCTCGCCACCCCCTGAGGCGCCCTGCCCTACCGTCTTGATCCGGGGCCGGTCGAACGGGCTATGGCCTGAACAATACAACCGGAGAACGCCGTGAACGCGCTACCGAACGTCTATTTAGTCCGCCACGGCGAGACTGAATGGTCAGCCAGCCACCAGCACACCGGATCCACCGACATCGCGCTGACACCGGCCGGCGAGATGGAAGCCGAGGGCGCGGGCAAGGCGCTTGCCGACCTAACCCCGACTTTGGTCCTCTCTAGCCCTCTCCAGCGCGCGGCCCGCACCGCTGAATTGGCCGGCTTTGGCGCAACAGTGCAAACCGACGACGATCTAGTGGAATGGAACTACGGCGCCTATGAAGGCCTGACCAGTACCGAGATCCACGCGCAACGACCGGACTGGCTGCTGTTCCGAGACGGTTGTCCCGACGGGGAATCCCCCGCCCAGGTGAGTCGCCGCGCCGACCGCGTCGTCGCACAACTGCGCTCCGCCGAGGGCACTGCGCTGGTCTTCTCCCATGGCCATTTCTCACGCGTACTCGCCGCGCGCTGGCTGGGGCTGCCGGTGGCGTTCGGCCGCTATCTGCTGTTGTCGACCGCGGCGATCTCGGTACTTGGCTATGAACATGGCCTTGATGAGCCCGCCATCGTTCGCTGGAATGACACCGGACATCTGCGCTGACGCAAAACCGCCGGAACCGCTACTGACACCAGGCTTTTGAGTCACGATTCAACGACAAGCGGTACATCATCTTTTGAACGACGAAACACGCGAAAGGTTACCAAGGCACGAACGAGTTCATCAATTGCATGGGACGGCCCATTTGGTTGATATCCCGCGTCATCACGCCTGTATTGACGGTCATGGCACCCACCGCATGACTCATCACAGCGATATTCTGGGTCATATCCCTTACGGAACCATTCATTTCAGTGACATTTTCCGTCATCGTGTCCATGCTGACGCGCACTTGCCCAAGGGAACTGGTAATAGCGCCGATATTCCGATCCATCGTGCTGATGTGAGAATCCATACTATCGACTTTTTCCACTAACACCATGATCTGCCCGGTCATGATCGCAATATTATTTGATAAATCCGACATATGCCCAGCCATCGCCCCAAGATTTCCTTTCATCTTTGGGTCGACGTTCTGGGTCAACGTCTTCATGTCATTTGTCATGTTATAGATGAGATAAAATCCCGACAACCCAAGCAAAGCCATCACGATCAGTGACGGATAGACAAGCCGTTCCCAGCGCCGAATACTGGTATCGAATGACTTAAAGAAATGGGTGAGTGTAATCTCGAGCTTGACCATCGCCTTCTGTTCAGGCGACAAACCTTTGACATCAGCTTCGAAATTTCTGGGGTCTTTCTCGAGCATGGACTTTGATGATTCTCTCGAACAACGAGGTTGGAGGGCAATCCGCTACCACAACGTTGAAAACGACGCACGCAGGGCGCCACTCGCATCCTACACCCTTTCCAAAACGGGGGCAGAGCCTGAGCCGTCGTCAAAGCATCTCAGAGTTCGAACGAGTTCCGGGCGCCTTTCCACCGCCTTGAACCGCCAACGCGGGTTCCCCGGATCGGCCAAGACCACGCCACGAGGCTGACGGAGTTCGCCGGCGGTGCAAGAGGTCGCTCGGTCGAGGGACGGGATTCAGCCGCGCCGCGGGCAGGTACGACACGAGGGCGACACCACCGGCGACCCGGACATGTCACATCGCGGGCATCTCGTCGTTGGGCGTTCAACCAAGATCTCGCGAGCACGATTTGGCGGGTGCTTCGCTTGCCTTGGTCAACCCGCCATTGACCCGAGAGCGGCTTTGTGGCCGATCAATGATGCGCCGAGGCCTGCTGTTTGAGCGCCACGCGGTCGACCTTGCCGGTCGGATTGAGCGGGTGCCAGCGCCGGTCGGCCCGCCATAGGTCACGATTCCGCGTCGGAGTCGTCCGACGAGTCGGCTTGCTGCCCAATCGGCCTCGCGTTCGGTCTGGGAAAACAAGAGCGCAGCGTCGCTGACCTCAAGGGCGTGGTCGATTTCTCGCGGCGTATACCGATAGTTGAGTGGCGTGACGACAAGGCCCGCCCTGAAGCAGGCAAGATAGAGGACGAGCAGCGCCACACGATTCGGCATCAGCGTCGCCAATCGTTCGCCGGGCTCAAGACCGAGGGCCAGGAGATTGCCGGCGAGGCGATTGGCGGCTGACTCCAGCTGCCCCCAGGTCCAGCACGTCTTGGCGGAGACAAGAGCGGTTTCGTCCGGCGAACGATGCAGCCCTTTTGCAATCAGGTCGACGATGTCGACGGCGCCGTCCAACGCCGAACCTATCAGAGCCATCGGGTATCCTCCGAATTGTCAGTCACGTCGAACGGCGTATTGAAGTCAGTTGATTATGGGACATCAACTAATGGGGCTCAACGCTGAAGACGACCAAGCCGCGTGGGAGCCGGTCGACCTGGCCGAGCCAGCTGATTCCAGGCGCGGTCGGTCAGCGGAGCCGTGCGAACAGCGCGCCGCGCCTCACCGCGCACCGTCCGGGGGAGAGGCTTCTCGAACACCACCGGCTTCAGCATGGCTCCCACGTAAGCCAAGTTACCGAGACAGGGTCTCGTAGACCTGCGACCAGGGGTTGGTGCCATCGAACGACACACCGTCCGGAGTGAACACCGCCGGGCGCTTGTAGCGGAAGTCCTCGCCGAGCCCCTGCGGCACCCCCGGTCCAACGACTAGGTGATCCGCTCCCGGCGCTCCCGCTCCTCGTTCGACTGCGGCGCGTACGGGGTGCAAGCGGGAGCTGGGCGGAGCGATGGGATGGGATTCAGTAGCGCCGCCGGCAGGCGCGAGACGAGGCAACACCACCGGCTCGCGTAGGAGACGCCGGGAACAACAACGGCCCGTCGACACGTTCCGCGATGTCTTCTCCGGTCGATCTGGCGGGCATGGGGTTGGCGATGCGCTCAAGTGATGGGCTGGAAGTGATATGAAAACCTCCGGCAATCGCCTGGTGCCTTGATGACTGTTCTCGCAGCAATCCGAGCTGGAAACTCGTTACTTCACCGGATACCATCAAGGCGCGGGGAATTTCTCTCCTCAATTGACGGGATGATACCGCCAATGTCCATGTCAGCAAACGCGACTTCCGCCCGGCAGACGGACGACGGCAGCACGGGTTTCCATATGCCAACCAAGTCTGTCGCCGTGGACCGAGCGTCGCCGGCGGTCGCCGATACCGTCGAATCCGCTGAGCCCGGCTCGCTGGTAGCCCGCGCGCTGGCGATACTCGCGCACGAAACGGCTCAATGGCAGTCACGCCACGAGGACGAGCATAGTCGTCCGAAGGGAACATGATCTGCTCGTCCTGCGGCTTCTCCAATTCCGCGGCGGCGCGCTTTTGTGGCGGTTGCGGCGGCCCACTTGCCCGGACCGAGGAAGAGATCACCGAGCGCCGACAGATTACGGTGCTGATGTGCGATCTGGTCGGCTCCACGGCATTGTCGCAACGCCTGGACCCCGAGGACCTGCGCGACCTGTTGACCGACTACCAGCACGTCTGTGAAGAGGCCGTCGAGCGCCATGACGGACACATTGCGCAGTACCTCGGCGACGGAGTGCTCGTCTACTTTGGTTATCCGAGGGCACACGAGGACGACGCAAAGCGTGCGGTGCGCTGCGGTCTCGACATCCTGTCTGGCATGCAACCGCTTAACCACGACGCCGCAACCACCCAAAGCGCCGGACTCCAGGTCCGTATCGGCGTTCACACTGGCCGCGTCGTGGTCGGCTCGGTGGGTAGCGGCTTGCGCCGGGAGCAACTCGCGCAAGGCGACACGCCGAACATCGCCGCCCGCCTGCAAAACCTGGCCGCGCCGGACACCTTGCTCGTCAGCGACACCACCTGGGGACTGGTCAAGGCGGCGTTCGACGGCGAAGACGTCGGCGAACGCGAACTCAAGGGTATCTCGGAGCCGATTCGTTTGTGGCGTGTCACACACTCCAAGCTCGGCGAGGCGCCTTACGCCAGTTCATCCGCGACCACCCGCTATATCGGCCGTACCCAACAGCATCGGGCATTGGAAGCCGAATGGACGAATGCCTTCGTCGGCGCCGCTCGCTTTGTCACGGTGCGTGGCGAACCGGGCATCGGAAAATCGCGCCTCGTCAGCGAGTTTCGCCATGGGCTTGCCGACAGGGAGGTCGACATTCTCACCATGCGCTGCACCAGCTATACGAGCAACAGCGCCTTGCAGCCAGTCATCGACCTCATCGAGCAGCGCCTGGGTCTGGAGCGCGGCCTGCCACCCGCGGCAAGGCTCGACCGCATCGACGCACGCCTGGCGGAGCTGGGCATCAGCGCCTCCGACAGCGCGCCGCTGCTTGCAACGCTGCTGTCGATACCTGCCGACGGGCGCTATCCGCCACTGGAGAGTACGCCGGCACGCCAGCGGGCACGAACCTTTGAGACGCTGCTTGAGGTGCTGCGCTCGCTGACTGCCAAGCTCCCAACCCTATTGATCGTCGAGGATCTGCACTGGGCCGATCCCTCGACGCTGGAACTACTGGGCCTGATCGTGGCGTCATTGGCGGGTCGACGCCTGATGGGCCTGTTCACCACGCGGCCGGAATTCCTGCCGGCCTGGTCCAACAACGTCGCCGCGGCATTGATCGATGTCCCGCATCTCGATGCCGCTGAGGTCGAGGACCTCGCCCGCAGCGTGGCGCACGATAAGCCACTGCCGGGTCGGGTGATACGCGAGATCATCCGGCGCTGTGATGGGGTACCCCTGTTCGTCGAAGAGGTGACACGTTCCGTCATCGAGTCCGGCGTTCTTGAGGAACGCGAGCACTCTTGGGAACTGATCGGACCATTGCCTGCCGATCTGATACCCGCCAGCGTGGATGCATCGTTGATGTCGCGCATCGATCGCCTGGGTCCTTCACGCAGCACGGCACAATTGGCCGCTGCCATCGGTCGCGAATTCAACTACCAACTGTTAAGTGCGGTGAGCGAACGCGACGCCGCCGACTTGGAAGCTGACCTGGATCGCCTGATCGATGCCGGGTTAGCCTGGCAAGCCGACGTCGGACAAGTCCGTAGCTATGTCTTCAAACATGCCCTGGTCCAGGCGGCGGCCTACGAATCACTGCTGCGCTCGACGCGCGCTCATCTCCACGCACGCATTGCATTGGTGCTCCGCCGCGACTTTCCGGACGAGGCCGAACGCCGCCCCGACGTCATCGCACGCCATCTCAGCGGTGCCGGCCAGCACGAACAGGCCAGCGACTACTGGTCCGCGGCCGGCGAGCGCGCGCTTGCCCGGATGGCGGTGCCCGAGGCCCACGGCCATTATTCGCAGGCACTGGAAGGCATCAAGAGCCTCCCCGAAACGCCCAATACACTGGCGAAGGAACTCGATTTGCAGATCGCCATCGCGCCGACCTTGATGACCGTCCATGGTTGGGCCGCGCCGACCGTGGCAGAGGCTTGCGAGCGGGCACGTGCTCTGTGTATCGAGCTCGACTGCCCGGACAAGTTATATGCGCCGGTGTGGGGTTTATGGACAAACCGCTTCGTCGGCGGCCAACTCGATAGTGCCCTGGACACCGCCAACGAGGCGCTGGACATGGCCCGAGCGAGCGCGGTGCCAATGCTGGAGGTCACCGGCCGCCATGCGGTGTCTTACACCCACTATTACCGGGGCGAATGGGCCGAGGCGATCAGGCACGCAAAGGCCGGCATCGCGCTCTACGACGTCGAGCAGGAACGCACGCTGACATCGACCTTCCAGATCAGCTCCACGGTCAATCTGGTTGCCGCGCTCGGCAGCAGCCTGTGGATGCAGGGTTACCAGGAACGCGGGCTGGTGGAGTTGGAACAGATGATCGCCATCGCGCGAGACGTTCGGCACCCCTCCGCGCTGAGCAACGCGCTGGGGGTGGCCTGCTATATGCTGACCTTCCACCGCGACGCCTCCCGCATGCTGCGCTACGCGACGGAAGTCAAGGGCTTTGCCCGCGACGAGGGCTGGGAACTCTGGTACGCAGTCGGCGTGATGTCCAGCGGATGGTCCAGACTGCGGCTGGGCGAACAGGCCGACGGCCTGAGCGAACTCTTCGAGGGCGTCGCGCTGTTCCGCGCCACGGGTTCCGATCTGATGGGACCAACCGTCGGCGTGATCCACGGCGAGGGGTTGCACGCGGCTGGACGGTCGTCCGAGGCATTGGCCATGCTAGCCGAGACCGTGACCAAGGCTGAGCGCGGACATGTCGGTCTGCTGTTGCCTGAAGTCCATCGGCTGGCCGGAACCATCCACCTCGAAACCGGCGCTCTCGCCGATGCCGAGACATCATTCAAGGCGGCGCTGGCCACCGCTGGCGCACAGCAGGCGCTCTCGCTCGAACTGCGCGCCGCGCTTTCATACCAGCTGCTACTGGAGCGCACCGGCCGACGCGAGCAGGGCCTGGCGCTGGTGCAGAACCATCTGGAGCGGTTCACGGAAGGCCACCAACAACCGGACTTGGTGCGGGCGCGCGAGCTGCTCGCCGCCGCAGTCGATCAGGCCTAACGGGTTGGAGATGGCAGGCGAATCAACAAGGGATATCGGACGGATCGCGTTTGTCGATCTGCCAGATGCGGTGCCGGCCGGCACGCCATTGGTGATCTGGTGCGACTGCCGCTCCGAGCACCCCAGTGACCAACTGCCAATTACGGTGACACTTTACCAATTACACTAATTTTAGTTGTCTCGGGTCATCCTTCTGCGAAGGGGGCCGGCCACGCTTACCTGGACGTAGAGTTCGGCCAAGTCGTTTCTCGAGTTCGCCGAGCTCTTGGTCACCCATCAATGGTCGCCCGATAGTTTGACCCTTCGTAAGAGCGGCAACCCGTTCAGGATCCGGTGGTACCCCCAAGAAGTCCGAGAAACTATCAACACGATCTAGCAGGGGGCGAAAGGTAACCAAGCCATCGTCGTGGCGCCAGAGATGTGCTGGCGTGCTGGACCAAGGCCAATCGGCAGCCGTCGCAGCCAGCTTCGCCTTGACGGGATTCGAAGCCACGTAACGGAAAGCTGCCATCAAGTGCGGTTCATCCATTGCCACGCAGCCAAACCGCCCTTGAAACAAGTGGCCAGTTACCCGCAATCGTGCGTTGATGTAACCGCTATATCGACGATGCGTTTCGCCGACGGCGCGGGACAGCCCGGTCTCGTCAGAGGGTGCGAGAATCAAGTGAACATGGTTTGGCATCAGGCAGTAGGACCAGACTTCCACGCCGTTTGATCGACACGCCTGCGCTAGCCAATCTCTGTAAAGCGCATAGTCGTCATCCTCCATGAATATTCGTTGGCGCCTGTTCCCACGTTGCGTCACATGATGGGGAATGCCGGGTACGATAATTCGTGGGAGCCGGCACATGCGCCTACCATAAGCCGAATGGGAAATGGTGTAAATGGTAACGTGTCACCGTAATTTGTATAGCCCCGCAATCCCGCGTCAGCTTGTTAGGCGGCTATCTAGGGACCCAAGCCTATGCGTACCGTCTATCGGGCGACGGTTCCTCTACCTATAACAAACGCTTTGGCTTCCGGCCGGAAAACGCGGTCACGCCGCCCTACCCGCCGCCGGTCGACTGGACCGGTGCCTTGCAATCCCGTTGTTTGGGTGATACCCCAGCGCTCGGCCCAGGCGCGCTCGACCTGTCCTACCCATGGCTGCAGCCGGGCTTGTGGGCACCCTGAGCCCCAGTGGATCGGTCGAACCGAATCCGCGCTCAACACGACACGACGGTCGGAATTCAGCCCGCGGACGCGCGGAAGAGTCAGTCGACTGATTGGTCGTCTTGCAAGATCCCCTCGACCTCGGCCTCGCTCACCGGCAGTTTCAGCACCGCCCGGAGCGGAAAGCGCTCGATAAGCAGTGGCACATACTGGGCTTGCTCTTTGCTCACCAGCACGATGACGCGCGCGGCTGGGGCCTGCTTGCGCAGGCTGGCAAGGAAGACATCGAGGTTGCAGACGTTAGCACCGGCATAGTTGTTGCCAAACCCGTAGAAGAACTCGGCCACCACCCAGTCCGGTACCCCGTCTGGCGCGGAGCGCTTGAGGGCCTGCAGCGCCTTGCGCTGCGACGCGAGCTTGACCTGCGTGATGCCGAGCCGCTGGTAGAGTGCGTCGAGGCGTGGATGGGCCGGTGATTCGATGATCGAGAAGAGCGTGGGCATAAAATGTTTGGTCGCGGTGGCGGTGAGCGGCATGTCGATGCGCCCGGTAAGACGGTGGGAACCAGACCGGCCAGTCTCGCCCCGGCGAATCAAACCCAGCAGCGGCAGGCGTCGCTTCGCGTCGCCGCCCCTCAGGTCGCGATTTCAAACCAAGTGCTCCGAGAACCAGTCGGCGGCAAGCGTGATCACCCGGGCGAGGCCAGGTCCTGCATCGAGATCGTTGTGGGCGGCGCCCGGGATGGTGACCCAGCGCTTCGGTCCGGGCGCATCGCCAGCGATAACAACGCCAGCAAGACGTTGGCTCCGAATCTTGCAATGAAGCCGGTCCGCATCCACAGGTCGCCCCGCACCTGGCGCTGATGCACTTGCCTCAGTCTTGCCCTTCGGCGACCTCGATCAGGACTTCGTTCCGCCGCAAAAACGGCAGCGAGAACGGTGAGTTGTAGCGCGCATAGACGGGCCCGCCGATCGGTGTCAGGCCAGCAGCACGCACGGCCGCGAGCAACTGCGCTTCATGGGTGCGATAGCGCGACTCACCCCAACCGCCGGAGTAACGCAGCGCGGCCACCAAACGACCGGGCGTCTCGCGCAGCCCGACCCTTGCATCATTCGGCCTCGGTACGGTATCGAGGTTGAAGCGCGCCGGCAGTACGAAGCTGACCACGAAGGTGCCGGTTCGCGCGTTGGCGGCGCGCTGAGTCACTGGGGCGGTCATCTCGATGCGGGTGCCGCCATCCTGGTCACGCGCTTCCCCCGGGCGCTGGCTCACTGGCGCGGTCATGGCGATCTTCTCGGCCGCCTGGTTGTTGCCGAAGATGTAATCGGCAAGGATGCGAAACGCCTTGCCGCCTGCCTGGTCGAACCGGCCCCGCACCTCGGTCTCGGCCAGCAACTGGGGCTGATAGCGCCGCAGCTCGAAGTCCGGACCCTCGCGCACGATCTTATAGGCGGGCTCCTCAATGGCCATGGCATTCGCTCCGAACAGCACCAGCAACGTGGCTAACACGACTCTGCGGACTTTGCCTGGCGCGCGCTTGTCGGAAAACGCGGCGTATCGGCGCAACTCCTGATTAAACATATTACTGGTGTGCATAACGGCTGATTTAACGGCTCAGGATACCCCCAGGGCGGGCGCGTATAAATCTTCAGCCGAAGACGACCTTAGCGCGATAGTCATCGTTCCAGGTGGCCTTGCGTCGCTTCTTGGCCAAGCGCAGCTTGGAGGGTTCTTGTTCGAACAGGTTCATGCAGAGGTGGCGAATCGTGGTCAGGATTGCCGGGGCATTGCCTTTGCGGATGCGATTGGCATCTTCGCGGAAGACGACATCCAGGCGCCAGTGCAGACGGTTCTCCACGCCCCAGTGGCCGCGTACCGCTTCGGCGAAGCGCTTGGCATCGGCCTCGATGGAGTTGATGAAGAAGCGCCGTTCAATGCTGTGACTTTGCTCGATCCAGCACTCGCGCTCCACCATGCCGATGCTGCACAGTCCCTTCCAACGCGCGCTGTCGGACAACGTGGCCAGTTCCTCGGCGATCCAGTACCGACGCACTTCCAGGCGCCCGTGATCCTTGTCGGTCTCCTCGGTGTAGTCATGCTTCACCTGCGCAAAGTTGCCCTCAAGCGCGGTGGTGAAGAACTCCTCGACCTCCTCATGCAGCGTGCTCTGATTGCCTTTGAGTCCGAGCACATAGTCGCCGCCTTGCGCGATGATCTGCGCGGCGATTTTGGTCTGACAACCCATCGCATCGATGGTGACGATACAGCCCTTGAGTTCCAGCAGTTCCAGCAATTTGGGAATGGCCGTGATCTCGTTGGATTTCTCCTCGGTAGCCTCTTGCCCCAGCACCAAGCGGTTGCGACTGCCCCACGCGCTGACCATATGCAGCGCGCTGCGCCCGCGGCGCCGATCGCGGGAACCGCGTGCCGTCTTGCCGTCTACCGCAACCACCTCGCCGTTGGTGGCTTGGGCGACCGCGCGCGTCCAGCTGATAAAGCAGGCCTGAAAGGTCTTCGGGTTGAGTCGTGAGATCACGTTGGCGATGCAGTCGTGGGAGGGGATCCCGTTGGCAAAGGGCGCAAACTTGCGTAACCAATCGAGTTTCTCCTTGCCGAATTCTTCCATGGCTTCCCAACCATCCGCCCCGCTGGCGGTGGCACAGACTACCAGCAGCAGGATCTCCATGAGCGGATAGAGTTTGTTGCGCTCGACCCGAGGGTCGCGAACGGCGCCAAAATGTCCGGTGATGCTGACAGCCATGAGAAACTCCTGCAGTTGTTTCTCGATAGTCTGCCTCAACTACATATTTTTGATAATTTTTATACGCGCCCGCCCTGGATCAACAGGAGTCAGCGGCGCAACCCGAGTCCGACGCCGACACGATGCAACGGCTCCTGGGTCGGTCCGCACCAGCGCAGCCGCACACACCCACACCACGCGCAGGCACTGCCGCCGCAACGGTGGATGCGCTGTTGCGGCAGGTCGTCGCCGCGGACATCGTGCCGAATACGAAGCCGCAACAGGCGCAGCTGGTCAGCGTCGTCGATGCGACGATCGCCGAGCAGATGCGCGCCTTGTTGCACCACCCGCGCTTCCAGGCATTGGAGGCAACCTGGCGAGCGGTGCAGTTTCTGATCACCCAGCTCGATTTCGACTAGGACCTGCAGTTGTACTTGTTCGATGCCACCCGCGCCGAGCTGGACGCCGCGGCGGCCGAACCCGACATTCAGCGCAGTGGTCTGTGGCAGGCCCTGGTCGAGCGACCAAAGGACGGCGTCGCCAGCGATGGCTGGTCGATGGTCGTCGCGTTCGAGGCATTCGGCCCGTCCAGCGCGGACATCACGCTGCTGGCGTCATTAGCCACGGTGGCGGCCGCGAGCGGGGCGCCGATGATCGCCGGTGCAGCCCCCGACCTGTTTGGTTGCGACAGCGCTGCCCATGCACCCCGATCACCACGACTGGCAACCGCTCGACGCGGACAGCCAACAGCGCTGGCAAGCGCTGCGCCGCAGTGCGCTGGCGCCCTGGATCGGACTGGTCGCCCCCCGCATGCTGCTGCGTCTGCCCTACGGCAAGGCGACCGATCCGCTGGAACGCTTCGAGTTCGAAGAACTCGAAGGCGCCGACCCGGCACAGGCGCTGCTCTGGGGTCATCCGGCCGCGACCTGCGCGTTGCTGGTTGGTCGCGCGTTCCGCGAATCGGGTTGGCAGATGGACCTGGACCGGCAGCTCGATGTCGAGGATCTACCGACCTGGGTCTACACCGAAGACGGCGAGCGCCAGATTTATCCCTGCGCCGAGGCTTGGCTTGGCGAAGGTGCCGGCCAGGCGCTGATCGATCGCGGCATCATGCCGCTGGTCAGCCGGCGTGACCGGCCGGCCGCGCGGTTGATGCGATGGCAGTCGATCGCCGAGCCGGCGGCGAGCGCTGGCGGGGATTTCGAGAGGCAGAGGGTTCGTGGGCGGGGGAAGGTGGTGCGCGATGCGTTCCTGGATTGGCGTCGCACTCGGCGAAGCCAAGCGCTTTCTTCGGTCTGCTTGGCCCGCTTGACCTCCATGCGACCTAGGGCAATACTCGGGCATGGCAGCAATGACCAGCGACACTTTGTCCCTGAAACAGCATGACAGCGTTGGTGAAGCGTCGGTAGGTGTCCCATGACCGCATGGCAAGACTTGGCGGCCGAATCCCCGTACAAGACCGCCGTTTCTATCAAGCACGCGCTGGAGCTGGGTAAGGTGGCCGAGGCGTCCAGCGGTCTCACGGAGTTGATCGACGCCTTGTCCCGATCCGAACGCAGGGCATGAAGAGCCAGTTGGCGCGCTCATGCTGCACATCATCAAGTCGCGTACTCAGCCGGAACGCCGCTCACGGAGTTGGCCAGCCGGCATCGGTAGCGCCCGCGACGAGATCGCCGATATTCGCGAAAAAACTCCGAGCTTGAACGAGGCCGTGATCGCCGACGTCTGGGACAAGGGGTGCGTTATCGCAACCCGTGAGGTTGAGGCGGAGATGGGGTGTGGGTCGGCGGTGACGGCATTGTCTTGGGGTGAGGTGCTTGACGAGGAGTAACGGTTGGATGACAACGGCGAGGTGCACGAAAACGCAGGCTAGCTCATAGTTCTTGCTCGTCCAGAGGTTTCGTCGGCAAGAAATGTTGGAAGGGAAGACACCAACACCGCAACCCCGCGTGACTCGGGCGCGTAAGGAGTTAAATCGGGTACAAATGTTAGGGTTGTAGGGCGAGAGATTTTCGTTTAGACCAATACAGCGAGCGCGGGTTGTTAGTGGCGTAGGTCTTGCCGTCATTCAGCTCGGCATGCTCCATTGCAAGACCCCGTTTTCCGCGTGACCCCGTTTTCCGCGCGACTTCCACTTTATCGCCGTGGAACTGGCCGCCATTCCTTACCGGCTGTGGAGTGACAGCAGCAACATCGTCGCTCGCGTCAACCTGCCGAACATGCGCCACCAACGCGCCGAGCGGGTCGAGGTCTTCGCGGCCGCGATGCAAGGGCCGATTGCGTTGGAACAAGATCCGGAGAAGCGGCTCAAATACATCGACTTTATCGACGCCTATGCGGCGCTCGACGAGGCGGAGTATGCTCGCTACCAGCAGCTATACCCAGACGAGGTAGAGATCATGAAAAGCTACTCTGAACCTGCGCGTGAGGAGAGGATGCAACAGGGCGAAGCCTTGTCGACGACAGAATTCATTAGATGTTTCGATGTCGCCAAATATTTGTCGATGTGTCGAGTTTGACTTCGTCGCTGTCATGATCGTTGTCGTTGTGAGATCGTCGATTACGACAACGACAAGTGCGATTCCCATTGATGGCGATACACTCTTCTCCATGAGCGCTCGTTGATCGCCACACAACGCCACTTGTCCAGCGTTTCCGGGAGCTGTACCCCTGTCGCTGTTGCTTAGGAGTCGATATGCGCCGCCTAGCTCGCTTAATTCTGTTCCTCGCCCTCTCGATCGGCCACGGTGGGCCACCTGCCTGGTCTGCTGCGCCGCTGGACATCGACGGCAGCGGTGGAGATGCTGACGCCCTCACCGACGGGCTGCTGGTCATCCGTTACTTGTTCGGCTTCAGCGGCAATGCGCTCACCGATGGCGCCATCGCGCCTGGCGCCAGCCGCGACGGTACCGCAATCGAGACACATCTCGCGCAGATCCGCCCCCAGTTGGACATCGATGGCAACGGCAGCGCCGACGCCCTGACCGACGGTCTGCTGGTCATCCGTTACTTGTTCGGCTTCAGCGGCAACGCGCTCACCGACGGAGCCATCGGCAGCGATGCGGTCTACACCAGCGCCGTTGGGATCGGGGCGAGGGTCGAAGCGCTCGCCGCGGACGAGCCGGAAACGCCGTCTGATCCGCCTCCAGGTGGTTCCTCCGGTAGTACCGCGACGTTCGATATCGCCGAGTCGCTGTTCACGGGGCCTAACCCCTCACAGATGGATGCAGACCCGAGCGCGTTCGATCCGGCCCGCACCGGGGTGATCAGTGGACGGGTGCTCGGCGCGCAGGGCGTCGGGCTGGCGGGCGTCACCGTGTCCGTCAAGGAGCGCCCGGAGGTCGGCTCGACCACGACCGACGCCGACGGTGCCTACGACCTGGCCGTCGACCTCGGCGGCCAGATCGTCGTCGACTTTACCGCCAACGGTCGTCTGCCCGCCCAGCGGCACGTCGATGCGCGTTGGCGTGGCTGGGTAGTGCTCGACGAGGTCGTGTTGCTGTCCCCGACCCGTCGGCAACCATCATCCCGCTGGGCGCCGACGCCGACACCGACGGTTCGCTGCACACCGGCACCGAGGTCACCGACGCCGACGGCACGCGACGGCCGTTCCTGTACTTCCCGGATGACGTCACAGCCTCCATCGAACCGGAAGGGCAGCCGTCTGGTCCCTGCCCCCGAGCCGTTCATCGTGCGCACCACCGAGTACACGATAGGCGACCTCGGCGAGGCCGCGATGCCCGGCGAGCTGCCGCCGGCCTCCGCCTACACCTGGGCCGCGGAACTCTCCGTGGACGATGTGCCCGAGGACGCGGACGTGCGCTTCTCGGTGCCCGTCTCGCTGTATCTGCGCACCTTCGATGCGTCCGCGCAGGCCGCCTTCATCGGCTTCCCGGTGGGCACCCGCGTGCCGGTGGGCTTCTACGATCGCGCGCTCGCGACCTGGGTGCCCGAGCCCGACGGCATCGTGCTGGAGGTCATCGGCGAGAGCGGCGGTCTGGCCGAGGTCGACACCACCGGTGACGGCCAGGCCGATAACGGCACGATTGCCACCACGGGTAGCCCCCTCGACGCCGCCGAGCGCCAGGCCCTTGCGGAGATGCTCGACCCGGGTGATATCGCCTGGCGCGTCACGACGGACCACTTCTCCACGCCGGACCTCAACTTCCCGTCACAGCCGCCATCCGACGCTGCCCCGCCGCCGTTGGCCGGCCCGTCGGCCGAGGAACAGCTGATCGCCGAGCTGACGACCGAGGACGCCGAACAGGAGCCGGGTTTCGGCACGCTGGAGATCGAGCGGCAGGTGCTGCGCGAGACGGTGCCCATCGTCGGCGCCGACGTGGCGCTGCACTATGCGTCCGATCGCACACCGGGGCGCGCCGCGGCGCTGCGCATCCCGATCACCGGCGAGACCATCCCGGACTCCCTGGTCGGCGTGCGTGCCGCGGTCGCGGTCGGGGGGCGGCGATTCACGCGGGAATTCCCGGTCGCACCCGGCCAGACCTGGGACTTCGTCTGGGACGGGCTGGACCGTTTCGGGCAGCCGATGCAGGGCAGGCAGCCGGCCATCGTCTCGGTGACCTTCGCCTACCCGGCGGTCTACACGGTGCCCGCGCCGACCGCGGCCTCGTTCGGGCTGATTCCGGTTGGTGACGGTTTCGCCGCGCCGCCCGAGGCCCGCCGCACCTATGACCTGACCAATTCCGTGACGGTCGCGCTCGGCGGCTTCGACCCGCGCCCGGCGGGGCTCGGCGGCTGGACCCTGACGACCCATCACGCCTTCGATCCGGTCGCCGGGGTCGTGTCCCTGGGCGACGGCAGCCAGCAGCTCGAGACCAGCGTCCGGGCCGTCGTGGACACGGTCGCCGGTACCGGTGAGCGCTGCGAGGGCGGCATCGTCGTCACCGGGCTTGCTGGTGCTGCCGCGCAGTTCACCGGGGATCCGCCGGACCTTGTCTGCGCACAGGACGGCGTGCCGGCCACCGACACACCGGTCAACCCCGATCATGTGCTGGTGACCGGCGACGGCACCATCTACACGATCGAGGACACGAACCTCTTGCTGCGTTTCCCGGCCGACGGCGCTGCCGAGTGGCTCGGCGGGGTCGGCTTCGACATCTCGGCGGCCACCTGCGTCTTCTACAGCGACCGGCGGTCCGGCGGCACTCCTCCGCCGTGTGACGAGGACGGCGTCTACGATGTCCGCGAGATGTACTTCGACTCCCCCCAAGACCTCCAGGCGCTCCCGGACGGCACCTTGCTGGTGACCGACCAGCGCCTGCTCAGGGTCTTCCGCATCGACCCCGCGACACACGAGATGTCTGTTTTCGCCGGCACCGGCGTGGAGTGCAACGGGGCCGGAGACACCTGTGGCGATGGTGGTCCGGCGGTCGACGCCGCGCTCGACCAGACGCCCTACATTGCCACCGGGGACGACGGATCGGTCTACCTCGCGCAGCGTGACTTCACCATCCGGCGGATCGGGCCGGATGGCCGCATCACCACCATCGCCGGCACGCCGGAGGTGAGCTGCGACGTCGGCGACTGCGGCGACGGCGGAGCGGCGGCCGAGGCGCTGCTCGGCTCCCGCTGGATGCCGATGGACGTCGGCCCCGACGGCGCACTGGTGTTCGTGGACTACAACCAGCAGGAGAACCTGCCGGTTGTGCGCAAGATCGCGCCATCTGGGATCATTAGCTCGATTGCCGGTCAGAATGCCGACAGAACGAATGACGGCAATCCGATCGACTACTACTTCGCCGACTGGACCGGCACCCCCGCGGCGGATGTCGCATTCAACACCGACTACGAAGGCCTGGCGGTCGGCGATGACGGCAGCGTCTACTTCCCCGACGTCGAGGCGGGATCGATCTGGCGGATTCGACCGGACGGGATCGTCGATCGGGTCGTCGGCATTGGCCCGATCGAGCGTCTATTCGGCCCCGTGTTCGGCAGCGTTGGCATCGATGGCGACGGCGCCCCGGGGCCGGCAACCGAGCTGGTCGGGCCGTCCGACATCGATGTCGCGCCCGACGGTACCCTGGTCTGGGCCGAGGGCTGGTGGTGGGGGCAGGACTATCGTCTGCGCCGGACCGTTGCACCGAGGTCCAGCTACGACGGCGAGGGCCACCTGATTGCCGCCGATAACGGCTCGGAGGCATGGCTGTTCGATGCGAACGGCCGCCACCTCGAAACCCGCCACCCACTGACCGGCGCCGTCCAGCGAACATTCGGCTACGACGCAGCAGGACGCCTGGCGACCATCACCGACGGTGACGGCAATGTCACCACGATCGAACGCGACGGCGCCGGCGCCATGACGGCCATCCTGTCGCCGTTCGGGAACCGTACCAGCACCACGGTCGAAGGCGGCTGGCTGGCGGCCGTCTCCGACCCGGCGGGCCAGACGACATCGCTCGCCACGTCCCCGACCGGACTGCTCCTGGGCGTCACCGGGCCGGCCGGCTCCACGTACGCCTTCGCCTATGACGACCTCGGCCGACTCATCGCGGCGACCGATCCACAGGGTGGGGTGACGACGCTGACGCGGGCCGACCAGCCTGCGGGCTGGATGGTCTCGCTGACGACCCCCGGCGGCCTGCAGCGGCAGGTCGCGATCCAGATCGACGACGCCCTCGGCCGCATCAAGACGACGACCGCCGCGGACGGCACAGAGGCGACGCTGATTGAGACGCCCGACGCTACCTCCCGTATGACGATGCCGGACGGCACGACCGTCACCAGCCGCCGGGCGCCGGACCCGCGCTTCGGCAGCTCCGCGGCGTTCATCGCCGAGCGCGCCACGACGACGCCGGCCGGGCTGACGCGGGTCGAGCGGCAGACCTCCGACGCGACCTTCGCCGACCCGAGCGATCCGTTCTCGCTGGTCCAGCTCACAGTCACCCGGGACGTCAACGGCCGTGGCACCGTCGCGGTCTTCGATGCGGCGAACGACCGGATCACGACGACCTACCCATCGGGCCGCCAGGACGTCGAGGAGCTCGACGCGCTGGGCCGGACGGTGTTGATGACGCCGGCAGGACGTGCGACGACAACCAGCACCTACGACACCAGAGGACGGCTGTGCCGGCTGACCGTCGATGCCGGCGGCGACACGCGGGTGTCCGAGTGGGGCTACACGGAAAGCGGTACGGCCTGTGCCGAGACCGGAGGCGATCCCTGGCCGATCCGAGCCACCGATCCGCTGGGGCTGACGACCCTGCTGACACGCGATACGCTCGGGCGTGCAACCGCAGTCACCGACGCCGCGGGTCAGGTGGTCATGCAGGCCTACGATTCTCA
The DNA here is from genome assembly GCA_963698775.1 of uncultured Gammaproteobacteria bacterium. Classification (GTDB taxonomy): domain Bacteria; phylum Pseudomonadota; class Gammaproteobacteria; order Chromatiales; family Chromatiaceae; genus Thiohalocapsa. The sequence goes on along the minus strand of CAVOSE010000028.1, from coordinate 96,752 downwards.
AGGCAACACGGTGGGCGTCACGCCCCCGGGTCGTCCCGAGCACCAGTTCAGTTATGACGCACTGGACCGGCGCACCGGCTACAGTCCGCCGGGGCTGGGCGGGCCGTTCACCTGGACCTACGACGCCAATGGCCTACTCGCCCTTTACGACCGACCCGACGGCAGCGGCATCGACCGGACGACCGACGCGACCGGCCGATTGGTCCAGCGGGAGACCGACGGTGACATAACGGATTATGCGTACGACGCAGCGGGACGCATCACGACCGTGACGGGGATGGACGCCCAGACCGCGCTCGGGTGGGACGGCATGCTGCCGACGCTCGAGACCGTGTTGGGCGCCGTCGATGCCGAGATCGGGCGCACCTACGACGCCGAGCACCGGCTGGCAACCGAGGCGGTCGACGCCTCGACGCCGACGGCGCATACCGTTACCTACAGCTACGACGGCGATGGCCTGCTTGATCGGGTCGGCGATCTCACCATCACCCGCGACCCGGCGACCGGGCTAGTCGCCGGGATGGGACTCGATCAGCTCACCACGACCTTCACCCGCACACCGTTCGGCGACATCGACACGATCGTTACCGCGGTGCAGGGCGGGCCGGAGCGGTATCGCGCCACGCACGCCTACGACGCCGCCGGCCGGCTCGCGAGCCGAACCGAGACCTTCGACGGAGCGACGTCCACGACCTGGACCTACACCTATGACGACGCCGACCGCTTGGTGAGCGTCGAGCAAGACGGCGTGACGCGGTCCTATGACTACGATGCCAACGGCAACCGCGTGCTCGGTCCGGATGGCTCGGTGGGCGAGTACGACGACGCCGACCGGATCACGCGCTACGGTGGCCGGATCTTCACCCACGACGATGCCGGCGATCTCCTCAGCGACACGCCCCCGGCAGGCGGCCCGGGTGCCGTCCGCGCGTTCACGTACGACGCCGACGGGGTCCTGCGTCAGGTGGCCGCCCCCGACGTTGGCACGATCGCGTACCAGGCCGACGGCTATGGGCGGCGTGTCGCGCGGACCACCGGCGGCATCACGACGCGCTGGGTCTACCGCGACCGGATCAACCCGGTCGCGCAGTACGACGGCAGCGGCAACCGCACCGCCCGGTTCGTATTCGGCACGTCGCCGCTGACCCCCGACTACCTAGTCGACGCGTCGGGGACCGCGCTGCTCGTCGTCAGCGACGTCACCGACTCTCCCCGACTGGTCCTCGACGCGAGCGACGGCAGCGTGGTGCAACGGATCGACTACGACGAGTTCGGCAACGTCACCACCCTGCTGGGCGACGCGACGCTCCATCCGTTCCGCTTCCAGGGTGGGCTCGGCGACGACGCCACCGGGCTGGTGCGCTACGGCGCTCGGGACTACGACCCGACGCTGGGCCGCTTCACAACGGCCGACCCGATCCTCTTCGCCGGGCAGCAGCCGAACCTGTACGAGTTCGTCGGCTCCGACCCGCTAAACAACACCGACCCGTCCGGCATGGGCCCAGGCGGCGGTGGCGGAGGTGAGGAAACTTGCCCGCCGCGGCGACCGCCAAGGAAGCTGTTACACCCGATCAGCCAGTCCGCCAGCCAGGGCGGAGGAGCTTACTCGCCGCCGCAACCGACAACGGTCGGCCGTATTTCGCCAGTTCGGGAAGTATCGAGAAACCGTGTGTATGTTGCGCCGGATATCGGCAATCGCAACACTGGTTGTTCGGCCACGACCCGTTGACGACAATTCGCGGTGAAGTCAGAGAGTGGCGAGGATGCGGCAGACGCCGTCGATCAGTGCGGAAATAGTCGCCATGAAGCCGGGCGATGAGGCCGGGTAATGCCGGTAGAGCCAAGGGGTGGCGATCGGGTATCACCGCCCTCGCGCTCGATGGAGCCGCCGCGGTCGTGATGGGCGAAGCAACGGGCGGAGCGCTAGCCGCCCAGGGGGTGTCGGCGTTATCGCGCGAGGGTCTGGCGACCGTCGCGCCGATCGCCGCCCCCTACATCGGTGCCGGTTTATTCACCGGAAGTAGCCTCAACATCGCCAACGCGCGTACTTGGGGTCACCTGCAGCTGATCCCGGTCAAGGGCGACGAAAAATCCTCGCGGTCTTATACGATGATCGAGGTCAATAATCCACGAAACGCAGTGTTTGTGCCTGTGACGCGCCGCCAGTTCTCTTTGTGGTGATTGCAGGTCCGATCCGCACCAGTCACCCTTCAGGTTCTAGGCACTGGGGCTGCTCCCTGAGGGGAGAAGGCACCCGGACCGTGGCTCGTTCGAGCCGGAAGAAAATCATCGCTACCCCGCCCAGGTCCAAGTGGTGCACGGCAGTGCTCAACGGCGAGCCGTTTGTTCGCAGATCTCTGGCTTGCGCTCCAGTAGAGCGCAGCCAACCCGTTCTGGCTCACTGGCGGGGCGTCTCGGTCACAGACGCTGTCGCTCCATGGTTGTCGCGATCGTGGCGCGAATGCCTCGGGGCTCAATCAGATCTGGTGGGTTGTTGCCAACCCCCACCTATTCAGTCAGGGGCAAGCTCACCGAGGCATGCCCGGTTCGGTTCAGGCGAAGGCGCGGTCCACGTCGAAGTCCCTGATCTCAGATTGGCCGTCGCGCAGAATGTGGTAGCAGGCGCGGGCCAGCTTGTGGGCGACCGCCTTGATCGCCACCACGCCGTTGGTCTTCGCGCGCTTGCGTTCATAATAGCGCTTGATCTGCCCCCTATGAGACCAGGCGTAGCGAACGGCGAAGTTGGCCGCCTCGACGTACGCCCAAGCGAGGTACTTGTTGCCGCTTTTGGTGTTGCCCTTGCCCTTCTGTTTGCCGTTGGAGGCGTGCGTGCTGCCGACACAGCGGCAGTAGGAGGCGTCGTTGCCGACCTCGGCAAAGCGCTCGATGGGGCCGGTCTCCAGCACGATGGTCAGCCCGAGGATGCGCCCAATGCCGCTGACGGTGAGCAGTGGTTGCCAGACCGCTGTCGTTTTCGTCTGCCGCCAGGCCTTGTGCTCGAGCAGGTCGATGGCCGCCTGCTGGCCCTGCATGGCCAAAAGCGTACTCTGGATCGCCAGGGCCAGGTTCACGTCGGCGACCAGCTCGGCGACCCGCTCCGGTGTCAGACGCCGGATGTCGTTGGCGCTGATCGAGCGCCCGCGATTGCGCGAGAACAGGTTCTGCACCGCCAAGACATTGGCGGTGCGTTGCTGCACCAGACGCGAGCGCCGGCGCAGCAGGTCACGCACCGCGCGTTGCGCCTGCGGATAGATAAACCCCTCCGGCAGCAATCCGAGCCGCAGCAGCTTCGCCAGCCAGGCCGCGTCGGTGTCATCATCGCTGTACTTCAGCCCGCTGTATTGCACGATCGCCGCGGTGTTGGCCAGGTGCATTTGGTAGCCTGCGGCCATCAAGGCATCGACCAGCCAGTACCAATTGTAGGTCGACTCCACGACCAGGCCAGTGATCGCCTCTCGATACGGCTCCAGCACTTCTAAGACTCTTTGCGCGTCATTGGCCAAGCGCTTGCGATAGACGATCCGGTCGCTCTCGTCGGTCAGAGCGACAACGTTGTTGTTTGAATGCAGGTCGATTCCGCCGTACAGTGTCATCTCGGTTCCTCCTCTCAGGCTGCGGTTGTTGGGTCTCGTTAACCCAACTGTAGCCTCTTGGGAGGGACCGGCTAGATGATTATCAGGTCTCACATGTAACATCGGCGTCTCGCGGAGCATGTTCGGCGGTTTTCCGTTAACCTCGATAAGATGACCAACAAGCCCGCCAGCCCGAGCGAATTCGCAGAATTTCGGACTTGGTTCCGGGAGCAAGAGTGGGAAGAATGGGATCGCCAAATCGAACAGGACTCAAAGTCGGGAAAACTTAAAGCACTTGCGGAAAAGGCCATTGCGGACCACGCGGCCGGCCGGACGGCTCCTATTTGAATTACTTTTCGAACCCGGATTTTTGGGCTCGGTACCACAAACTGCCCGACAGTATTAGACGGGGTCCGGATGCTGCGTATGCGCTGTTGCGAGAATATCCGCGCCATCCCTCGCTTCACTTCAAGAAGGTGGGCGATTTTTGGTCAGCCAGACTCACCTTAGATTATCGCGCTCTAGCAGTTGAAGCGCATGATAGTTACGTGTGGTTCTGAATCGGAAGGCACGATGAGAACGAGAAAATCATCGGCTATAAAGCGGCTCGGCCCGCCGCCCGTCGCGGTGCCGCCGCTGACGCGGGCGGCACCGCGACGGGCGGCGGGCCAGCCTTGACGTTGGGCGTAGTGAGAATTGTCGCGATCCGTTGTGAAGTTCACTGTCACCGAACATGCTCGTAAGCGTTGCGCTCGGCGCGGCATTGATCTTCAATGGATATCAGATGCCATACAAAATCCACGGGAGGCCTGTCCGGATCTCGTTGATCCAGATGCAACTCATCTGCGCTATGACGTTCCGCAGCGCGGATTTCGAACACTCAGGGTTGTGGTGAATGACTCGGTTGATCCCCCTCGGATTATCACAGCGTTTTTCGAAGGTTAAGAGAATCCGCCCATGAAGCTTGAATTTGACCCTGTCGCCGATGCCGCTTACTTCGAGATTGCCCAAGGCGAAATCGCCGCCACCCGCGAGATTGAGCCAGGCATTAACGGAGATTACGACGCCGAAGGCCACCTAATTGGCATTGAGGTTTTGGGCGTAAGCAAGCGATCCGATGCCGAAGGCGTTGCCAAGGCGGCCTGAAAGGTTGATCGCCCAACAAGCCCGCCAGCCCGACGCCAAACTGCGGTCGGCGCTTCGCGCGTGGCCGCAGTTTGGCGCCGGGCTGGCGGCTGACGTTATGCGTCTTTAATCACGCGAGGGCAACGGTGAGCAACGTTAAAAAATACAGTCGAAACCGCACGGGTAACTCAGCGCCTCACGCCCGGCGTTGGTGCTACTGCTATCGGAAAAAGCGGGAAAAGGGGCCAGGCTCAATTTCTGCTATCCTACGGGCATGCCCAGACGCACACGCGTTCATATCGACGGCCTGCCGCTCCACATCGTGCAACGGGGGCACAACCGTTCGGCCTGCTTTTTCGATGACCAGGACCGGCTTGCGTATCTCGGCTGGCTGCAAGAAGCGCTGGGACGCGAATGCTGCCAGCTTCACGCGTACGTTCTGATGACCAACCATGTGCATTTGCTGCTCACGCCGGAGCGCGCCAACCGGGTGCCTCAGGTGCTGATCTCCGTCGGCCGGCGCTACGTGCAATACATCAATCGCACCTATGGGCGGACCGGCACGCTATGGGACGGACGCTACAAGTCATCGCTGGTGCAGGCTGAGAGCTACTTGCTGCTTTGCCAGCGCTATATCGAGTTGAACCCGGTCCGGGCGCAGATGGTTACGGACCCGAGCGACTATCGATGGTCCAGTTACCGGGCCAATGGGCTCGGTCAATGCGATCAGTTGTTGACACCGCATTCCCTATACCTGGCCCTGGGGGTGGACGACAACTCGCGATGCGCAGTGTATCGGGATCTGTTCGGCTGCGCGCTCGAGGACTTACCCCTGGCTGAGCTGCGCATGGCACTGAACCAAGATCAGCCGATCGGTAACGACCGGTTTTATCAGGACATCGAGGCGATGACGGGTCAGCGACGGGAACTACGCAAGCGCGGTAGGCCGGGCAAGTCAAAGAACGGGGGAGCAGACGGTCAAGGAAGCCAAGGGAGTCAGAGGACCCTGCCTCTGAACTGATCGGGCGAATTGAGCCCGGCCCCTGTTCACCTTCTCAAGCAGATCAATGGATTACGCCCACAGGGTAGGTGCGTCTTCAGTCGCACGGAAGGCATTGACTGGGCGAATAAATTCGCCCCTACAGCCGAAGCAACTGCCGGACCTAGGTTAATGCCTGATGGCCAATCATTTCCCTCCGGTTGACGGACACGGCAGACCAGAATCGGTCTAAGGGCATACGACAGCTCGATGGCCTCTACACGCAGCGCGACCACCGGTCTTATCACCGCTCGGGCCATGTGTGTTCCCAGGACGCGACACGCGCGATCATAGGACGAAAGCGGGCGTCACTGCTGCAACTGGCGCGTAATAGCAGTCGTCGTCCTTCCCGTGCAAACTAAGGGGGACAGGCATTTGCCCTATTCCCGGAAAACGCCCCTTGCAGAACCACCGACTTCTCGCTCTTCGGACTCCCCCGAGGTGCCGCGTGCCAGCAGCCTTGCTGTGCTTTCTGCTCGGCAACGCGGTGCACGCGGCGCCACCCTGCGGCGGCGACGTTGACGCGTGGCGTGCCGGTTTCGTCGATGAGGCGCGCGCCCGCGGCATCTCGGATAGGGCGCTCGCGTTGCGACGGCATCGAGCCTAACCCCAAGGTACTGGCCCGGGATCGTTCCCAGACTGTCTTCACCCAGGACTGGCTGACCTTCGCGGGGCGCATAGTCAACACGCATCGCCTGAACCATGGCCGGAAACGCCTCACAGAGTATACCGACCAGTTCGCTCGCGCCGAGCAGAGCTACGGTGTGCCGGGCGCGTGATCACCGCGTTTTGGGGGCTGGAGACCGACTATAGCGTCGTACAGGGGAACTTCGACACCTTGAGCGCATTGGCCATGCTGACCAACGACTGTCGTCGGTCAGAGCTGTTTCGGCCGCAGTTGATCGACACGTTGCGCTTGGTGGACCTGAGCTAGGTAGCGAGGAGATGAAACGGCTGCAACTGCGGCTGGTGGACCGCGGGCATGATGTCGGCGCGATTGATGAGGTGCTTGGGGTCAAGACTCGCGCGGCGGTGCGCGTGGACCAGCAGCGGCTCGGTGTACCTGCTGATGCTTGGCCGACGCCGGGGTTGTTGGCGCGGTTGGAGTAATCCGGTGGGATGATCCTAGATTCCGCAGTTGGTCCAGGGGTTGGGGCCAGTTTGTTGGCCTGGGGAACCCTGCCGTGCCGCCGTGCGGCTGAAGCCGCACCTACACGGGGTGCGCACTCCATTGCACTTTTTGGGCAATGGAGTGCGTTGCCGAATCTGGGATCAAGCGAATGGGCTATTGGGTCGAGATTCGCTCTTCGTCCGTGATCGCCTTCATGCTCAGCCGGATACGGCCCTGCTTGTCCACTTCCAGTACCTTGACCTTGACGACGTCGCCTTCGCTCAGTTTGTCGCTGACGCTCTGCACACGCTCCTCGGAGATCTGGGAGATGTGCACCAGGCCGTCGCGGCCGGGCAGGATGGTGACGAAGGCGCCGAAGTCCATCAGGCGGGCGACCTTGCCCTCGTAGATCTTGCCGACCTCGACATCGGCGGTGATCAGGCGCACGCGCTTCTTGGCCTCTTCGCCGGCGCTCTTTTGCACCGAGAAGATCTTGACCACGCCGTCGTCGTTGATGTCGATGGTGGCGCCGGTCTCTTCGGTGATGGAGCGGATGGTGGCGCCGCCCTTACCGATGACGTCGCGGATCTTCTCCGGATGGATCTTGAACTCGATGATGCGCGGGGCATGCTCGGACATCTCGGAGCGATGCGAGTCGATGACCTTGTTCATCTCGCCGAGGATGTGCAGACGCCCGTCCTTGGCCTGAGACAGCGCGGTCTCCATGATCTCGCGGGTGATGCCCTCGATCTTGATGTCCATCTGCAGCGCGTTGATGCCGCCGGCGGTGCCGGCGACCTTGAAGTCCATGTCGCCGAGGTGGTCCTCATCACCCATGATGTCGGTCAGCACCGCGAAGTCGTCGCCTTCCTTGATCAGACCCATGGCGACGCCGGCCACCGGCGCCTTGATCGGCACGCCCGCGTCCATCAGCGACAGACTGGTACCGCAGACGCTGGCCATGGAGCTGGAGCCGTTGGACTCGGTGATCTCGGACACGACGCGCACGGAGTACGGGAACTCCGCCAGGGTCGGCATCGAGGCCAGCACGCCGCGCTTGGCCAGGCGGCCGTGGCCGATCTCGCGGCGCTTGGGGCTACCGACACGACCCAGCTCGCCGACGCAGAAGGGCGGGAAGTTGTAGTGCAGCATGAACGGCTCGCGGCGCTCGCCGTCGAGGGCGTCGATGATCTGCGAATCGCGCTCGGTGCCAAGCGTCGTGACGACGATGGCCTGGGTCTCGCCGCGGGTGAACAGCGCGGAGCCGTGGGTACGCGGCAGCACACCGGTGCGCACGGTGATGGGCCGCACGGTCTTGGTGTCGCGGCCGTCGATGCGCGGCTCACCGGCCAGGATGCTGCCGCGGACGATCTTCTTCTCCAGTTTTTCGCAGGCGGCATAGACCTGGGGCTGCGCCCAGGGGCTGTCGTCGCCGGCGAGTTGCGCGAAGATCTCAGCGCGCAGTGCGTCGAGTGCCGCATAGCGCTCCATCTTGTCCTTGATGCGGTAGGCATCGCGCAGACGCTCGGCGGCGGCGCCCTCGACCGCGGCGGCAAGCTCGGTATCCTCAGCCGGCGGCTCGATCGCCATCGGTGTCTTGGCGACCTCGGCGGCGAACTCTTTAATGGCTTGGATCGCAACCTGCATCTGCTCATGGCCGAACATCACTGCACCGAGCATCACCTCTTCGGACAGACCGCTGGCCTCGGACTCCACCATCAGTACGGCCTTTTCGGTGCCGGCGACGATCAGGTCCAGGTCACTGTCGACGTTGACACCGGTCATCGGCTGGTTGAGCAGATACTCGCCGTTCTTGTAGCCGACGCGCGCCGCACCGATGGGACCGTTGAACGGCGCGCCAGAGATGGCCAGCGCGGCGGAGACGCCGAGCATGGCCGGCACCTCGGGATTGACGGCCGGGTTCAAAGACTTGACTGTCGCTATCACCTGCACCTCGCGACCGAAGCCCTTGGCAAACAGGGGGCGGATGGGCCGGTCGATCAGACGCGAGGTGAGGATCTCGCCCTCGCTCGGACGCCCCTCACGACGGAAAAAGCCGCCGGGGATACGGCCGGCGGCGTAGGTCTTTTCTTGGTAGTCGACGGTCAGCGGCAGGAAGTCCCTGATCTCGGTGGCACGCTTGTCGATGACGACGGTGACGAGCAGCACGGTGTCGTCGACGTTGATCATGACGGCACCGTCGGCCTGACGGGCGATCTCGCCGGTCTCGAGGATCACGTTCTGGTCGCCGAACTGAAATTGCTTGCGGATGGGAGTCACTGAGTTGGTCCTCTGCTGGGGTCCTCCGCGTGGGGCCTCAGGTGGCTCCCACTTGGAGGCGGGCGATTGCCCGTTGGGTCAGTTCGTGTCGGCGATGCCGGGCCGGGGCCGCAGCCCGTCTAGGCGCGCGATGGCAAGCCGACTGCCGCAGGCCGCGAGCGCCGCTATCGATGCGGCGCCGGCAGCCTGGTCGGCGGAAGGCTGCCGCTTAGCGACGCAGGCCGAGTTTCTGGATCAAGGCGCGGTAGCGATCCAGATCTTTGCCCTTCAGATAGTCAAGCAGCTTGCGCCGCGAGTTGACCATGCGCACCAAGCCGCGACGCGAGTGATGGTCGTGCTTGTGCTCGGCGAAATGGCCAGTCAATTGCTTGATGCGAGCAGTCAGCAACGCGACCTGCACCTCGGGAGAGCCGGTGTCATTTGTACCACGCGCATGCTCTTCGACGACCTGGCGCTTGTCTTCTGCGGTCATTGTCATTGGTAATCTCCTCAAATGTGCGCGCCGGTCCGGCGCGCGGGGCAAATGGTCCAAGCCGGGCAAGGGATGCCGACGGCGTCGCTGCTCCGACAATGACTTCAGGGCAGCAGGGACCGGAATCTGTTACCGACCATTTCAGCGGTAGAGAAAGAGCCGCGATTGTACGCGCTCGCGTGGCGTAATTGAACAGTTCGTGACGTCGGCTTGATATTTGGACGGGGTCGCCAATCGATCAGTCTCTCGCTAAAGCAGACGCTTAGGCTGCACCCGGCCGTCTTCGAGGATGGTGCCAACACCAACGAATCGCTCTGATTGGTCATACAGACGCACCATGCCCTCGGTTGGCGCCCGCGGCACAAGCACCGGCTGCCCTTGGCCCAGGTAGAACGCGGCATCGGCCGACAAGCGCAGCGCGGGACAATGATCCAGCGCCGTGTCCAACGGCAGCAGCATCGCGTCCATCGTATCGAAGCCCTGCTCCGCCGCGGCCTCGACGTCGTCCATGGTGACGAAGCGGGTGCTGCCCTCGATGTAGGGGCCGACGCCGGAGCGACGTAGGGCCGAGACATGACCACCGCAGCCAAGCAGGGCACCGATGTCCTCTGCCAAGGTGCGCACGTAGGTGCCCTTGGAGCAGTGTACCGCCAACTCCACCTCGGGCAGCTCGAAGCGCAGTAGGTCGAGCGCATAGATTTGGATGGTGCGTGGGGTCCGCTCCACCTCCTTGCCCTCGCGCGCCAACTTGTATAGGCGCTGCCCTTGATGTTTGACCGCGGAGTACATCGGCGGCAGTTGTTCGATACTGCCGACGAATCCTGCCAGCGCGTCGCGCAACGCCGCCTCGGTAACGCCGTCGGTGGGCGCCGTGGCGATGACCTCGCCTTCGGCATCGGCAGTGCTGGTTCGCACTCCCAGGTGCACCGTGACGCGATAACGCTTGTCCGCATCTAACAGAAAGGCGGAGAACTTGGTGGTGTAGCCCAGGCACAATGGGAGCAGGCCGGTGGCCAGCGGATCAAGGCTGCCCGTGTGCCCCGCCTTGGCGGCGTTGTAGAGACGTTTCACGCGTTGCAGCGCGTGGTTGGACGAAATGCCCATCGGCTTGTCCAACAATAGGATGCCGTTGACGTCGCGCCCCTGCTTGCGTCGTCTTGCCATGAATGCTTCTCCGGACCGGAAAGAGCGCCGATGATTACCGGCGGGGGGAGTCGGCGAGGGTGCCGGGGATGGTATCTGGGGTTGTGTCTGGGGACTTATCTGGGGTGTGGTCGCTGTCGGCGTCCGCGCGCGCCCCGGCGACTTCGTCGGCCCGGACATGAGCGGCGAGATCATCGGCGGTGGGCTCACCGGCGCCGGCGGCCTCGTGTTCAGCGTTCGACGTGGTGGCCACGGCCTGCTCGATTAGCGCGGCCAACCGCTCACCCGCCCGCACCGAATCGTCGTGCACGAAGTGAAGCTCCGGTACGGTTCGCAATCGCAGGGTGCGCGCCAGTTGACCGCGCAGGTAACCCGCGAGGGTACCGTTGAGCAACTTCGCCTGTTCGCCCACCTCCTCATCGAGCGGAAAGCAGGTAAAGAAGACCTTTGCATGCGATAGGTCGCGACTGACGCGGACCTCCTGCAGCGTGATCTCCCCAAGGCGCGGGTCCTTGGCGCCGCGCAGGATGACGGTCAGCGAACGCAGTAACTCGGAACCGATTCGCTCGCCGCGGTCGAATTCGCGCGTCCCGCCCCGGCTCAATGCGGACACCCCGCGCCCGTGACCATGCCCGCCACGATAGCGCTTGGATTGCTGTTGCGACCTGGTATCACAGCACGCGTGCCCGCTCGGTGCGCTCGAACACCTCGATCTGGTCGCCGGGCTGCACATCGTTGTAGTTCTTCACACCGATACCGCACTCCGTGCCCGACTTGACCTCGGAGACATCGTCTTTGAAGCGACGCAGCGACTCCAGCGCGCCCTCGTAGACGACGACATTGTCTCGCAGCACGCGGATCGGACTGTTGCGCCTGATCACACCGTCAACGACCATGCAGCCTGCAACGGCCCCGAACTTCGACGAGCGGAAGACATCGCGCACCTCGGCCAGACCGATGATCTCCTCGGTGACGATCGGGCTCAGCATGCCGGAGATGGCCTTCTTCACATCGTCGATCAGCTCGTAGATGATCGAGTAGTAGCGCAGATCCAGCCCGCGCTCCTCGACCACACGCCGGGCGGCCGCATCGGCACGGACGTTGAATCCGAGCATGATGGCGTTCGAGGTGACCGCGAGGTTGGCATCCGACTCGGCGATACCGCCGACCCCGGACGCGACCACGTTCACCTTCACCTCGTCGTTAGTCAATTTGACCAGGGCCTCTCGCAGTGCCTCGACGCTGCCCTGCACATCGGCCTTGAGGATGATGTTGACGGATTTCAGCTGACCGTCCTTGAGCTGCGAGAAGAGCTGATCCAGACTCGCCGCGCTTTGTTCGTCGATGCGCGACTGACGTTCGCGCTCCTGACGGAGTTCCGCGACCTCGCGCGCCTTCTTCTCGTCTGCCACGGCGACCACATCATCACCGGCATTGGGCGCACCCGACAGGCCGAGCACCTGCACCGGAATCGAAGGACCCGCGCTCTTCACCGCGCGCCCGGCCTCGTCGAACATGGCGCGCACCCGGCCATACTCTGCGCCACTGACGATGCTGTCGCCGAGATGCAAGGTACCGGACTGCACCAGCACGGTCGCAACCGGACCCCGGCCCTTTTGGACACTTGACTCGACGATGGCGCCATGGGCAGCGCTTTCCACCGGGGCCCTCAGCTCGAGCACTTCCGCCTGCAGCAGCACCGCATCGAGCAGATCATCGATGCCGTCGCCAGTCTTCGCCGACACCTTGATCAGCATGGTCTCGCCGCCCCACTCCTCCGCGACCAGCTCGTGCTGGGTCAGTTCCTGCATCACGCGGTCGGGGTTGGCGTCGGGCTTGTCCATCTTATTGACGGCCACGACAACGGGCACCTTCGATGCACGGGCGTGCTGGATGGCCTCCACCGTCTGCGGCATGACGCCGTCGTCGGCGGCTACGACCAGGATCACCAAATCGGTGACCTCGGCGCCGCGGGCACGCATGGCCGAGAAGGCGGCATGGCCCGGGGTGTCAAGGAACGAAATGGTGCCCTTGTCGGTTTCGACATGGTAGGCACCGATGTGCTGCGTGATACCGCCCGCCTCGCCGGCGGCCACCTTGGTGCGTCGGATATAGTCCAGCAGCGAGGTCTTGCCGTGATCGACGTGACCCATGATGGTCACGACCGGAGGCCGTGGCAGGCTTTCCGCCTGATCGCTTTCCTCTTCGAACAACTCCATCATGTTGTCTTCAGCGTCCGTGATGCGGGCCTCGACGGGCCTGTGGCCCATTTCCTCGACCAGGATCGTCGCCGTGTCGCGGTCCAGCGCCTGATTGATCGTGACCATGACGCCTTGCTTGAAGAGCTCCTTGACCACCACGGCGGCCTTGACCGACATCCGCGCGGCCAGCTCACCGACGGTGATCGAGTCCGGTATCTCGACGTCTCGCACCACCGGCGCGGTCGGGCGCTGGAATCCATGCGCGTCCTGTAGTTGCGATTTGCCGGGCTTCTTACGCCGGCGAGTCCCCGGACGCGAAATAACGCCGCCCTCGTCCTCCCTGGTGGATGGTCCGCCGGCGCGCCTCGAGCGCCCCGCGTTCTTTCCGCTTGGTTTCTTGCTCGCGCTGTCATCGTCGGAACGCTCCGCCGGCTTCTTGCCGTGTTTGCGGGTGCGCTCGCGCTCGGCGGCCTGCTCGACCGACAGCTCGCCGCCGCCGTCTCCGGCGGTCCCGCGCTTGGCGCCCCGACTGGGCGCAACCGCATCGGCGGGCTTCGAAACGGCTTGGGATACGGGCCCCGCGGTGGGTTCAGCAGGGGCGTCGGAAGCCGTCTCAGTGGCCGCCTCCGAAACGACCTCGACAGCTGGCTGAGCAGCCTGTTGCGCGGCAAGTTCTGCCGCCTGTTGTCGCGCCTCTTCCTCCGAGCGCCGGCGTTCTTCGTCGGCACGTCGTCGCGCTTCTTCTTCCTCCTTGCGGTTGCGATCCTGGTCCTCTTGCTCGGCAAGGCGACGGGCTTCGACCTCCGCGCGCCGCTCTTCGAGTTCCGCGCGCCGACGCTGCTCGTCGGCAAGACGGGCGCTTCCAGCGGACCTGGCTGCGGATCGCGCTTCGACGTGGCGTGCAGGCGGACGGGCCGCAGATGGAGCCCTCGCGCCGGCCGCTGGGCCGGTCGGCGCTGCCGTCTCGGTGTTCTTGACGAATGTTCGCTTGCGACGGACCTCGACATTGACGGTCTTGGCGCCGCGTTGAGCGGCGGACGCTCGGCTGCTCACAGTCGGGCGGGAGGCCGGGGTTCCGGTCTTCGGTGCGGCGCCGGCTTCGCGTGCTTCACCGACGGTTCTGCGAGGCCCACCAGCCGCACGTTTTTGGCCGGGATCAGACTCGTCCGACTCCTTTTTGCCGTGACTGCGCCGGAGATAACCGAGCAGCTGCAGTTTCTGCTGCTCGGTGATGGTCGATTCGGCCTCGCTCGCGGCGATTCCGGCTTCGGCCAATTGGGCCAACAATCGCTCGACCGGAATACCGACCGTGCTGGCGAGCTGTTTGACAGTGACTTCGCTACTCATAGAAAACCTCCGCAAGCTACTCCTGTTCCGACCCGGCGAACCAGGGCTCGCGTGCCTTCATAATCAATCGTGCCGCGCGTTCTTCGTCCATGTCGTCGAACACCATCAGTTCGTCCACTGACTGCTCGGCCAAGTCGTCCATGGTTCCGATGCCCTTGCGAGCCAGCGCATAGGCAAGCGCCTCATCCATGCCCTCCATACCCAGCAAATCGTCCGCGGGGACGGCGTCCAGGTCTTCGTCGCTGGCAACGGCGCGGCTCAGCAACAGATCGCTGGCGCGCTGGCGTAGTATCGCTACCAGTTCCTCGTCGAACTCGGCGATGGCCAGCAATTCGGCTTCGGGAACGTAGGCAATCTCGTCGACACTCGTGAAGCCTTCCTCGACGAGCACCGAGGCGACGTTGTCATCCACCTGCAATTGTTCCATGAACCCCGTCGCGATGCGCCGACCTTCCTCTTCACTTTTTTCGGCGGCAGCTTCCTCGCTCATCACGTTCAGCTCCCAGCCGGTCAGCTGGCTCGCGAGACGCACGTTTTGCCCACCCCGACCGATGGCCTGAGACAGGTTCTCCTCCTTCACCGCTACATCCATGCTGCGCGCCTCGTCGTCGATGACGATCGAGACCACGTCTGCCGGGGACATCGCGTTGATCACGAACTGCGCCGGGTTCTCATTCCATGGAATGATATCGACGCGCTCGCCGTTAAGCTCATTGGATACCGCCTGCACCCGAGAACCACGCATGCCGACGCAGGCCCCAACCGGGTCGATGCGGGCGTCATTGGTCCGCACCGCAATCTTGGCGCGCAACCCCGGATCGCGCGCGGCGGCAACGATCTCGATGGTGCCCTCGCCGACCTCTGGCACCTCCAGTTTGAACAGCTCGATCAACAGTTCCGGGGCCGTGCGACTGACAAACAGTTGCGGGCCCTTGACCTCAGAACGCACCTCGTACAGCAAACCGCGCATGCGGTCACCCGAGCGCACATTCTCGCGCGGGATTACCTGATCGCGCGGCACCAGGGCCTCCGCGTTGTTACCGAGATCGAGCGAGACGGTGCCCCGCTCCGCCTTCTTAACGATACCGGTGACCAGTTCGCCCTCGCGTTCCTTGAACATCTCGACGATCTTGGCCCGCTCCGCCTCGCGCACCTTTTGTACGATGACCTGTTTGGCCGTCTGTGCAGCGATGCGCCCGAACAGCTCGGAGTCGATTTGCTCCTCGATGAAATCGCCCAAGTCCAGGCTCGGGTCCAGCTCCTTCGCGGCGGAGTAGGTGATCATGCGCTCCGGCGCCTCCAGCGCCTCGCCGTCGGTATCGGGAACGATTTCCCAGCGGCGGAAGCTGTCGTACTCGCCGGTCTCGCGATTGATGGCCACGCGCACCTCGACATCGCCACCGTGTTTCTTACGCGTCGCCGACGCAAGCGCAGCCTCCATCGCCTCGAAAATGATGTCCTTCGGGACATCTTTTTCGTTGGAGACGGCCTCGACGACTAGGAGAATCTCTTTACTCATGCAATCAACCCGAGATCAGAATTCCGGTACCAGGCGAGCAGACTCGATCAGCTCGAAAGGCAATTCGAAGCGTTCGCCCTCCGCGTCCAGCAGCACCGCGGCCCCATCGACACCGACGAGCAGGCCCTCGTAGCGACGGCGACCCTGTAGCTTTGCAAACAGACGAATCCGCGCCCGCTCGCCGCTGAAGCGCTCGAAATGCTCCAGCTTGAAGAGCGGTCGGTCCAGCCCTGGCGATGACACCTCGAGGTCGTAGTGTCCCGATACCGGGTCTTCAACGTCGAGTACGCTGCCGAGCTGGCGACTTACCCGCTCGCAATCTTCAAGCATGATGCCTTGCTGCTGGTCGATGTAGACGCGCAGCACCGCGGAACCAGCCCCGCTTTGCACATACTCCACGCCGACCGACTCATAGCCCATCGGTTCCACGACCGATTCAACCAGCGCTGTCAAGGCAGGATCGCCCGTTCGCATTGGCTTCGCACCAGAAACATTAGGTATAAAAACAAAAAATGGGCCATCGGCCCAAACGCTTCGACGTGCGCGCCGCTGATGGCGGGCGAACGCTCGTGACCAAAAAAAACCCCGATGCCGGGGTCTTACCGCTCGTGGCTATGATGAGTTTTAAACCACGCTCTGCTTAAGCTCCGGAATAGTAGCGGTTACGGACCACTTACGCAAGCTGGCAAACGCGAAACCGGCGCCGAACACTCGGCCGCGGCGAGCGCCCAAGCAAGCCAAGCAGGCGCCCTGGGAACCTTGGGCACTGGGCAGCCATTGCCGGTTATCGCTGTATGACGGCGTCATGGCATCATTGGGGGCAACCTGGGTGACAAGCGGGGCGGGCGCGCCGCGGGCCGGCCACGCAACCTAGTCGCCGATGACGCCAGGGACTGCAACACCACGGATTTGAAATGAGGTTACAACAGTGGAGCAACCCGACGCCGCTTCGATACGGGCGTATCCGCCACTCGACCAACTGCAGGATCTGGCGCGTGAACGCACCCGAGACCTACTTGCGCGGGGACGTCGCATCACCGGCACCACGGGGCTCATGGAGCCCGAGCTGCGCTTCGACCTTCGCGGCCACAGTGCGGGTCAGGTGCGTATCGACGCCTCCGGCCGCGCGACAATCCGATACAACTCGGCATTGCTGCTCCGCCACGGCAAGGACTTTCTCGAGCGCACCGTCCCCCACGAGGTCGCTCACTACCTCGCATTCCTTCGTCACGGACGCGGGATCAGACCCCATGGGCCGGAGTGGCAGCAGTTGGTCACAGCCCTTGGCGGTACGCCAGAACGCTGCCATGGCTACGATGTCGCTGGACTCGACACGCGAAAGACGCGCCGCTACCCCTATCACTGCCAATGCGGCGATCATCAGCTTTCGAGCATCCGCCACAACCGCATCATCCGCGGCGCACGCTATCTATGCCGTCGCTGCGGTGAAGCGCTGAAGGCCGGGGCATCGACGTCTTCGCGTTCGACGACTGCGCCCAAACGGCGGCCATAACCAGGGCCTGAAGACCACCAAAGACGACGGCATACGCCGTCTGATTCGGTTTCGGGAGATCCTGATCTATTGGCCATTCCGGCCAAATGTGAGACGGGGCATCCAGCCCCGCCGAGGCAGTGCGGCGTCTTCCAGACCTTTCCTCAGCTCAGTGATTTAGGCGATTTCTGTCAATCGCTCGGTTGCTGTTGCTGCGGGGCCGGGACAGTCGCTCGTGGCGGATAGTAACCCGGGTATCCGTAGTAAGGTGCCGGCGCCGCCGGACGCATCCGGTAGGCCTGCTCCCAACGCTGCCGCGCCTCCTGCATTGCCTGCCGGCGTCTGGCCTCGTAGTCGCTCATCGCGCGCTGGGCACCGGTCGCGGCCGAACCTTCAGCGGTGTTCGAAGGGACGACGCCTGGGCGCTGCATCGGCGCCGGCATCGCTTGCATCGGCTGCTGCGGAACCGCGAATGATGGCATCTGCGGCGCGGGTTGCTGCACGGCCGGCGGGGTCAACGCGCTCGTGGCAACAGGCGCGGCGGAGACGGGGGCTGGAGGAGCTGCTGCTGCAGCCGCCTGCGGAGGCTTCTGCATGACCGCGTGCGCGAACGCCTCTGCCTCAGCTTTGCTGACCTGGTGCTCAGACCCCTCTGAGGCTGCACCAGCAACCGGGCCTGCGGGCGGGGTCGCGCGCTCGCTTTGAACCAGTGCGGAGGCAGGTTTCGGCGCGGGTGGGGGTGCAATTGGCGCCGGAGCGGATTTCACCGCGGCAACGGGCGGCGGCGCGACGGCGACCGATGGGGCCGCCAGGGCCGGCGGTATCGTGGGAGCACTACCCGAACTAGATGCAGCCTGCTGCGCAGCCGGCGACGTCGCGGTCTGCTCTGCGCCAGCAACAACGCCATCCGACCCCGTCGAAGCAACCGCCGACACCTGCCCACCGGCGGCGTCGTCTGCCGCCGTTTCGGTGGAACTGCCGTGACGCTCGACCGCCCCCAGGTACAGATAACCAAACAGGAGTACAAGACTCCAAAGCAGCAGTTTGGGCAAAAATCCGAGCTTACTAGCAGCGGCAGTGTTGTTTGTATCGGCCATGATCAGTTACCTCTTGGTTAGGCACGATGTTTACGATATCGGTCGGTCGCGGTAGCGATTCTAGACCAGGCATAGCGGCCGCGCAGGCGAAGCCGCAGCCAGGTCAGTGCAGGGATGGTTGCGACGCCAGCGCTACCAACAAACCCCGAACGTCAGCGGCACAGCGGGCGAGGTTGGCATTGATCTCCTCCATGCCGATCTCGCCGTCGGACTTGCCGGCTGCCCAGTTCACCACAAACGCCAGCGTTGCGTACGCGATTCCGCGTTCGCGGGCCAATGCGGCCTCGGGCATCGCGGTCATTCCAACCAGGTCGCAGCCGTCGCGTTGCAGCCTTCGGATCTCCGCGACGGTCTCAAGCCGGGGACCCTGGGTCGCCGCATAGGTACCGCCGTCTCGGATCGCCAGACCACGTTCCCGTGCGGCGTCGAGTAATTGCCGACGCAAGGATGCGCTGTACGGGTAGCTGAAATCGACATGCACGACATCGTTGTCGATGCCGTCGTAAAAGGTGTTCTCTCGCCCGTGCGTATAGTCGACCAGCTGGTCTGGAATGCAGAGCGCAAGCGGACCGCAGTCGTCGGCGATGCCGCCAACCGCGGCAAGCGCAACAACACGATCCACACCCGCATCGGCAAGCGCCTGGATGTTGGCCCGGTAGTTGATCCGATGCGGCGGAATCGCATGCCCGGAACCGTGTCGAGGCAGGAACACGACATCGCTGCCCGCCAAGCGACCGCGGATCAAGTGCGCCGAGGGGCTACCGTAGCGAGTATCGACCGCGCGGGAGTCGAGAATCTCAAGCTCCGGCATACTGGAAAAGCCGGACCCGCCAATGATCGCCAAGTCGCCCATGCATCACCTTCACAAGTTACTGTGCGAGTGATTTTACTGGACCGAGCGGCACGACGAAACGAAAAAAAACCGGCGTCTTGTGACGCCGGCCCGCGGATCACCGCTTGCAAACTCGCCGAAAGCTAGATTCGTTGCTCCGAGAACATGCCGATTTCGACCAGTTTGGGAAACAGCACCTGCTCCTCGCGGTCGATCCTGTAGCTGAGCATGTCGAAGATCTCGCGGCTCTCCTCAAGGAATTCATCGCTGAAGTTGAAGTCGCAGTCCTTCAGCCATTTGCGATAGTACTCGTCGAAGGTCCGCCGCAGCGGCTTCTCGCCGCTGATAAAGCCCCACGCAATCGACTTGACCTTAGGGTCTTCGTGGATCAGCAGATTCGGGTATAGCTGCTTGTCTTCTTCCGACAGGTGCGCCTTGACCTTGTGACCGAGGTCACACATCAGCTGGTACGCGGTCTTGGCGTTGGGGCGAATCTTGAGTTGATCGACGGTCATGATCGAACGCAGATCGTCGATCATTTGGCGCAGTTCAGTGTGGCTATTGCGATAGCCATCGAGTGTTTGCATGTCATCCTCCCCCGAATAGGGCTTTAGGCCGCGCACAAGCACCGGAGTTGCCCGGCGTTACGGTACAGAGACCGAAAACGCGGCCTGCGGTCATGTGATGGGGCCACGCGCCGCACGGCCTCATATCTACTGCATCACTCGACGAATGTCAAAAAGCCTTTAATTATATTAGCGTTTTGCCGAACTCAGACGTCCTCATCGGCCGCCGCAAAGATGCCCGGGGCATTGCGAAAATAACCCTTGTAGTCGAGGCCATAGCCCATGACGTAACGATCCGGCAGGGTCAGGCCCACGATGTCGGGACGATACTCGGTCGCTCGTGGCCGCGCCTTTTCGGTCAACACCGCGCTTCGCACACTCGCGGCGCCATCGGCATGACAGGCGTCGACGATGGCCGCCATGGTGATGCCTTCGTCGAAGATGTCGTCCACCACAAGCACATGCTCGCCGCGGATGGCCTCCGTCGGCCGGTGTCGCCAACACAGCTCGCCGCCACTGGTCTGTCCCTGGTAGCGACTTGCGTGCACGTAATCGAGACGCAGCGCAAAGTCCAGCCGCGGCATCAGCAGTCCGGTCGTGATGATGCCACCGGTGACCACACAAAGGACCAATGGGTCCTTATCGCCGCAGGCGGCCGTAATCTCCGCCGCCATCCGGTCAATGGCGGCCTCTACCTGCGCCGCGTCCACAACAAGCTCCGCGCGCTGACGCACGCCCTGATACTGCTCCGGGCTCATCTTTTTCATGGTCTTCTCCAGGCAAACTGCGACAACGCGCCGCGCGCGCTATCAGTCGATCAAGTTCGTGGGCAGCAGCCGGGGCTCAGGCCCGCGAGAGCCGGGTGAGGGCCGCCAACGCGACCTCGCGGCCGTCACCCTGGTCGGCACCGGGCACACTGGTGCGATACATGCGGGCGCTGCGATCGGCCAGCCGTGACTGGCGATGATCGGCCAGCGCCTGCACCACCTCGATCGCACCCGCCCGATTGTTGCAGACCACCGCCATATCGCAACCCGCCCGCAACGCCGCGGTCGCGCGTTCAGCAAATCCGCCGCCGGCGGACGCCGCCGCCATGTCCAGGTCGTCGCTGAAGATCATGCCGTCGAAACCCAGACGTCCGCGCAGTACCTCCTGGAGCCAGAACGCTGAGAAACCGGCTGGGTTGGGATCGACGGCGCTGTAGATAACATGGGCTGGCATGATGGCCTGCAGGCCGCAATCGATCAGGGACTTGAAGGGCACCAAGTCGATCTGCTCGAGCTGGGCGAAATCGCGCGCATCCACCGGAAGCTCGTGATGGGAATCGGCCTCGACCGCGCCGTGGCCGGGAAAATGCTTGCCGCAACTGGCCATGCCGGCGGCGCTGGCGCCCTCGAGCCAGGCCGCGGCAAGATCGCTGACCACGGCCGCCTCAGTACCGAAGGCACGATCACCGATGACGCGACTCAGGCCCCGCTCCACATCCAGCACGGGGGCAAAGCTGAAGTCGACACCGACCGCGCCAAGTTCGGTCGCCGTCAACCAGCCGGCGGCAGCCGCGGCTTGGCGCCCGGCGTCTTGATCCTGCCGATACAGCTCGGCGAATCGTTGCGGCGGCGGCAGCCGCGTGAAACCGTCCCGAAAACGCTGCACACGACCGCCTTCCTGGTCCACGGCGATCAATGGCCGCGGTGACTTCACCGCCGCGATGTCGCGGGTCAACAGGGAGAGTTGGTCCGGCTCGATATAGTTGCGGCTGAACAGGATCACGCCGCCGACGGCGGGATGTGCGATCAGTTCACGATCCTCGCCGGTGAGTTCAACGCCCGCGACGTCGAGCATCACGGGACCGATACCAGGACTTTGGGTCATGATGGCAGGGAGAGAGACAATTGGTTTGCGCGCTGCATGGGCGAGCTTTTACCACAGACATCAACCCGAGTCCCAGCCCCTACCCGGCCTTCACCCCGGCATTGGCCCTAACATTCACCCCGACCGCCGCGGCGGCACAAGGGCGTTCAGCCCGCGTCAGAACGCACGTCCAAACGATCGCGCAAACGGTCGCCAAGCAGGTTGACGGCCAGCACGATCAGCATGATGGCTAGGCCGGGCGCGATGACCAAGTGCGGCGATACCAGCATGTAGGCAACCCCGTCACGCACCATACTGCCCCAGGATGCCGTCGGCGGCTGCACCCCCAGCCCCAAGAACGACAGACCGGCCTCAGCGATGACCGCGGCGGCGATCCCGAAGGTCGCCTCGACGATCAGTGGCGCCAGCGCCAGCGGCAGCAGGTGCCGCAACAAGATCCGCCCCCGCCTCACCCCAAGCGCGCGCGCGGCAAGGACATGTTCTCGGGTCGCCAGCGACAGGACTTGGGCACGCGCCAAGCGCGCATAGCCAACCCAGCCCACCACCGCCAGCGCGATGATGACATTGCCGACGCCCGGCCCGAGCACCCCTGCCAGCGCAATGGCCAGCAGGATGCCCGGAAACGCGAGAAAGACATCGATGATGCGCACAACGACAAGGTCGATCCAGCCACCGAGGAACCCGGCCGCTCCCCCAATCAATGCGCCGACAATCGCGGACAGAGCGACGACACCGACCCCGACGATGAATGACGTGCGCGCCCCCACCAGCAGGCGGTCCAGCACCGGACGGCCCAGATCGTCGGCGCCCAGGGGCAGGGTCCAGCTCGGGCTGGCGAGAATCCTTGGTAGGTCGAGCCGATCTGGCGCCAGCGGCAGCGCGGGTCCGAGCAACGCCGCCAACGCCCAGAGCGCAACCACGATCACCGGCATTTGTCGCCAGAGCCGGCCGATCACAGACTGGCTCCGGATGATCGTGGGAGCACAGTAAGCGCCCGGTCGGTCGCCATCCACGTGCGCCCGAGCCGTTGCCACCCCCGGCATGGACGCTCAAAGCACAGCGTCGATCGACTCATGCGCGTGCCAGCCAAGTGCTCTACGCCCACGGCTGGCTCAACGCCGGCCGATACGCGGGTCGAGCCAGACATAGGCGAGGTCGGTCAACGTATTGACCAGCACGTAGACCAGGCTGATCAGCAACACGCAACCCTGCACCACTGGAAAGTCCCGCGCCTGGATCGACTCGACAAGCAGGCTACCGACACCGGGCCAGGCGAACACCGTCTCGGTAATGACCGCACCGCCCAACAGCCCCCCAAGCTGCAGTCCCACCAACGTCAGCACCGGCAACCATGCATTGCGCAGCGCATGTCGGCGCAGCACCGCGGACTCCGACAAGCCCTTGGCGCGTGCCGTGCGCACATAATCCTCGCCGAGCACCTCCAGCACGCTGGCGCGCACCATGCGTGCCAGCACGGCCGCAAGCGCGGTACCCAACGTAATGGCCGGCAATACCAGACTCAGAGGCCGGTCGCTGCCGCTAACCGGGGTCCAGCCGAGCCAGAGGGAGAAGACCAGGATCAGCAATGGCCCAAGCCAGAAATTGGGCATCGAGACACCGATCAGCGAAAACGCCATCGCGCCACTGTCCAGGCCGCTGCCGCGTCGATGTGCCGCCAAGACCCCCAAAGGAATCGCAAGCACTAGGGCCAAGGTCAACGCGGCAATGGTCAGCTGCAGGGTTGCGGGCAGTCGCTCCGCCATGATCTCGATCACCGGGCGCTGATCCTGAAACGAACGCCCCAAATCCAGCTGCAACAGGCCGGTCAGGTAACGACCGTACTGCTCGGAGACGGAGAGATTGAGGCCCAGGGCCTGGCGCAGGGCATCGCGATCCGCCGGCCGGGCGCTCTCGCCGAGCATCGCCTCCACCGGATCGCCCGGCACCAGATGCAGCAACAGGAACACCAGGGTACAGACGCCGAACATTACCAGTAGCGCCGACCCCAGCCGAGCCCCCATCTGCCGCAACATGACCGCGCTCCTAGCGAATGTCGACCAAGGTTCCGACCGGCGTATGGTCGAACAGCGCGATCAGGTCCGCGTCGCGCATGCGGATACACCCATGGGACCGGGGCTCACCCATGGGTTCGCATGGTGGACAACCGTGGATGTAGATGAAACGGCGCAGGGTGTCGACGTCCCCTCCACGGTTGCGGCCGAGTTCGAGACCCGTGAGCCAGAGAATTCGTGTAAGGACCCAATCACGGTCGGGGCAGCGACGGGCCAGGTCGTCGGAGTAAAGTTCACCGGTCCAACGCCGACCGCGGAAGACCGTGCCTGGGGCACAACCGGCACCGATCTTGACGCGAACGCGGTGCAGTCCGCGCGGCGTGCAGCCACTGCCGCTGCGCTCGCCCGGACCGTTGGCGGCGGTTGAGACGACGTAAGACGCTGCCGGCATCGATCCGCCGCTGATGCTGAGCCGCTGGGCGCTCAGGTCGACGAGGATGCGGGGATCGTTCCGCGGTGCGACGTCAGCGCGGCCACAACGGGTGCCGTGGGGGTGTTTAGCCAGCGGCTTCATCGGACGGACGGCAATTCGGACAGATGCCATAGATCACCAGCGAGTGGTCCTCGATGACGAACCCATGCCGTTGGGCGATCACCCGCTGGCGCTCCTCGATGAGCTCCTCGCAGAATTCGACGACCGCTCCGCATTTGACGCAAACCAGGTGATCGTGATGGCCGCCTCGATTCAGCTCGAAGACCGATTGGCCACCCTCGAAGTGGTGGCGGCAAACCAAGCCGGCGCCTTCGAACTGGGTCAGCACCCGGTAAACCGTCGCGAGGCCGATCTCTTCACCGGCGCCAAGCAACTCTTTGTAAACGTCCTCTGCGCTGAGATGACGCTGATCGTTGCGCTCCAGCACGCTCAATATCTTCACCCGCGGCAGGGTCACTTTGAGACCTGCCTCTTTGATCTGCTGATTTTCCATCGACTCGGCGACTCTCCGGTGAATCTTGGCCCTGGACTGCGTTACCATACATGGCTAAATCAAGACCAGCGATACCCAATGTAGATGCGAACGCTCCTCATTCTACTCGCCCTTCTGGCCGTTGCCGCCTCACCGGGCTGCGCCCGCGAAAAGAAAGACGACGAATATCGAAGTTCGGTTCTGTCGGATCTTCCCTTCGTGTACAAGATGACGGTGCAACAAGGCAACATCATCACCGAGGAAATGGTCGATCAACTGCAACTCGGCATGAACAAGAGCCAGGTGCGCTACTTGCTCGGCACACCCTTGCTCGCGGACATGTTCCACACCAACCGTTGGGATTACACCTATACCATCCAACGCGGCCACCAACCGATGCGTACAGAGCGCCTGACGCTGTTCTTCGCCGACGATGCCCTGACCCGTATCAACGGCGTCATGCAGCCGAACCCGGAACGCTTGCTGGTCGCCGAAGACGAACGCGAGGTCGTGATTTCGGTTCCCGACTGGAAGAACAACGAGGGTCTCATCAACCGCGCCCTGAACAGCATCGGCGTCGAGCCCAAGGACTAGGGCGATTTCTGTCAAATCGCCTAAGGCGATGTCTGTCGGCTATTGCGCGGCAACCGATGCCTTCGACGCCGGACCTTTGCGGGCGGGGGCGCTGTCCGCGGCGCGATCCTTACGGGCCTGTTTCGGGTCGGCGATGAGCGGAGCGTAAATCTCGACCCGATCACCGCTCTGCAGCGCTTGATCGAGACGCGCCGATTTGCCGAAGATGCCGACCTTGTTCACGTTGAGATCGATCTCCGGAAAACGCTGCAGGATACCGGAACGTTCGATTGCATCGGACACGCTGAGCCCCTGGGGGCCATTCACCACCAACAACGCCTGTGAGCGCTCGCGCGCGTAGGCCACCTCCACCTGAATTTGCTCGTCAGTCACCGTACACCTCATCAGCACGTTTGCAGAAGGCATCCACCAGGGAATTGGCGATCTGGCCGAATACTCCGCCAAACGCCTTGTCGATCAACCGGCCCGAAAATTCGAAGTCCAGCTCCAACTCCACCTTGCAGGCATCCGCACGCAGCGATTTGAAGGTCCAGGCCCCGGTCAGCTTCCGGAACGGCCCGTCCATGAGATCAATCTTCATGCAGTGCGGCGGGTCGATGCGGTTACAGGTGGAGAACACCTGGCGGACCCCCAACCGTGAAACCTCGATACGGCCACAGATCTGTTCGTCACTCTGCGACAACAGTTCGGTGGCGTGGCACCAGGGCAAAAACTTGGGATAGCCCTCGACATCGGCCACGAGCTGAAACATCTGCTCGGCCGAGTGCCGCACCAGGGCGCTCTTCTTGACGACAGGCACGTTGGATAATTCCGATTGCTTAAAGGAGGCCGATAGCGTTGAGAAACACCAGAATCACACAGGCCGGGGCGATGTAACGGATCAGCAGCCGCCATCCGCGATAGAGCAAGGAGTCGGCGCCAAGGGCAAGCTCCGACTCACTCGAACGACGCTGCATCACCCAACCGGCAAAGATCGCGATCGCCACCCCGCCCAGCGGCAACAGGACATTGGCCGTCACGTAGTCGAAGAGATCCAGGATGCCCTTGCCGAAGACCGTGAAGTCGGACCAGACGTTGAGCGACAGTAGGCACGCGATACCGAGCAGCCAGACCGCGACGCCGGCCAAAGTAGTGGCACGTACTCGACTGAAACCGCGGTTCTCGACCAGCCAGGCGACCATCGGTTCGAGCAGTGAGATCGCCGAGGTCCAAGCAGCGAATACCAATAACGTGAAGAACAGCACGCCGAAGAAGGTGCCACCCGGCATCTGTCCAAACGCGATGGGCAGGGTCTGGAAGATCAACCCCGGGCCGCTGCCGGGCTCGAGTCCATTGGCCAACACGATCGGAAAGATGGCCAAGCCGGCGAGCAAGGCCACGACGGTATCCATCACCGCGATGATCACCACATTCTGACCGATGGACGCCTGGCTGTTCAGGTAAGAACCATAAATCATTATGGCCCCCATCCCAAGACTGAGACTGAAAAACGCCTGCCCCATCGCGCTCAAGATCGCCTCGCCGGCGTGCGCCCCAAGCTCGGAGAAGTCCGGCTCGAACAGGTAAGCCAGCCCGCCGGCAAAATCGCCGGTTTGCGACGCATAGAGCACCATTACGATCAGCAGCACAAACAGCGCCGGCATGAGCACACGCACCGCCTTCTCCAGCCCGCCCGCAACACCCCGGGCAACCACCAACACGCTCAGCACCATGAAGATGGTGTGCCACGCAAGCAATCGTTCGGGGTCAGCAATCAAGGCGCTGAAGATGGCCCCGCTCGCATCGCCGTCGATACCCTCGAACTGCCCTGCCCCCGCCCGAACCACATAGGCCATGGTCCAGCCGGCGATGACGCTGTAGAAAGACAGGATCAGGAACCCAGCCACGATGCCCATCCACCCGAGCAGTTGCCACGCACTAGAGGCCCCCTCCTGCTTGGCCAGCGCGCGCATGGTGTTGATCGGGCTCTGGCGTCCTCGTCGCCCCAGCATGATCTCCGCCATCATAATCGGGATGCCAATGCCAGCAACACACAACAGGTAGACGAGCACGAAGGCGCCACCGCCGTATTCACCCGCGGTGTAGGGAAACCGCCAAATGTTTCCCAGGCCCACGGCAGAACCGGTCGCCGCGAGAATGAAGGCAAGACGCGATGACCACATACCATGGATGGAGGTCGTCGTTGACATCTAAGACTCCTAACCCGGCAGAGCCGCAACCAAAAACCGTGGTCGACGACGTTGCTCGTTGTCGTTGTCGTGCGGAGACTCGATTCGGTCAACGACGACGAAATTTCTTCGACAATCTGTTTAATATTTGCGGAGTAACGGACTACTTTTGAAGACGTACCGTTGCCTGCCACCAAAGGAAACGAGGGACGGGAAACCCGCGCCTCCGACTGGCGCAGTCAGGCGCCGATCTCGGCCCGGACGACGTCTGCCAGCGACTCCGCGACGCGTTGCACCTGGGACGGGTCCATGCCCTCGACCATGACCCGTACGACCGGCTCGGTACCAGATGGCCGCAGCAAGACACGACCCCGATCACCGAGTTCCGACTCGGCACTCCGCACCGCGTCCTGCACCACTGGCAGCGACGATGGGTCGACGCGCCGCTGCAACCGGACATTGATCAGCACTTGCGGATAAGACTCGACATCGCAGACGGCATCCGCGAGGCTGGAATCGGCGTCAGACAGCGCGGCGAGCACCTGCAAGGCGGCAACAATGCCGTCGCCGGTGGAGGTACGGTCACGGCAGATGATATGCCCGGAAGGCTCACCGCCCAGCACGCCATGCGTCCGCTTCAGGTGTTCAATGATGTAGCGGTCGCCGACCTTGGTGCGCTCAAACGCGATATCGAGCTGCCGCAGCGCCAGTTCGAGGCCGAGGTTGCTCATCAGCGTGCCGACCACTGGACCTCGCAGCAGCCCGGCGGCAAGACGCGACTTGGCGATGACATAGATGAGCGCATCACCGTCGACCATCCGCCCCTTAGCGTCAACCATCAAGAGCCGGTCGCCGTCTCCGTCGAAAGCGATGCCGAGATCGGCCTGCTCGGCGAGCACTCGCTCCGCCAACGCGGCGGGCTTGGTGGAGCCGACGTCGCGATTGATGTTGAAGCCGTCCGGCGAAGCGCCGATCGTGACCACACGGGCACCCAATTCTTCGAACACGTAGGGAGCGATGTTATAGGTAGCCCCATGGGCGCAGTCGATGACGATCTTCAAGCCGGCCAGGGACATCGACGCCGGAATGCTGCCCTTGCAGAATTCGATGTAGCGACCGGCGGCGTCGTCGATGCGTTTGACCTTGCCGAGACGCGACGCCTCCACCGTCTTCAACGGCAGGTCGATGGCCGCCTCAATGGCTAGTTCGACAGCATCAGGGAGCTTGTCGCCAAGGGCGGAGAAGAACTTGATGCCGTTGTCGTCGTAGGGGTTGTGGGAGGCTGTGATCACAATGCCCGCCGCGGCGCGGAAGGTGCGTGTCAGGTAGGCGACGCCTGGGGTCGGCATGGGGCCCAGCAGCCGAATGTCGACGCCGGATGCAACCAGTCCGGCCTCAAGGGCCGACTCGAACATATAGCCAGAGATCCGCGTGTCTTTTCCGATCAGCACCTTGCCACCGCGCTCACCGCCTAACACCGTACCGGCAGCCCAGCCCAACCGGAGCACAAAGTCAGGGCTAATGGTCGGTTCACCCACACGACCGCGAATCCCGTCGGTGCCGAAATACTTACGCTTCACCGTTACCCTCACTGATCAAAACATGACGGCGAGTCCCTCAGGACCGCACTCGCCCCTGCTCGGCCACGGCGCGAAGTACCCCAAGGGCATCCGCTGTCTCGGCGACGTCATGTACGCGCACGATGACCGCCCCACGCTGCACCGCCAGGATGGCCGTACTCAGACTCGCTGCCAGCCGATCGCCGACATCCCGACCGGTAATGGCGCCAAGCATCGACTTGCGGGACAACCCGACCAACAACGGCACCCCCAGATTGGCGAAGGTGTCCAAGCCGGCCAAAAGCTGGAGATTATGCGCCAAGGTCTTGCCAAAACCAAAGCCCGGGTCGATCAAGAGACGTCGGCGGTCGATACCCGACGCCTCGCAGGCGGCAAGCCGCTGCTCCAGGAACTGTCGGACGTCGGCGACTACGTCGTTGTATCGGGGATTTTCCTGCATCGTCCGCGGCGCACCCTGCATGTGCATCAGGCACACCGGCAGAGCGGAGTCACGCGCCGCGCCGAGGGCATCAGGGCTGTGCAGCGCACGGACATCATTCAGCATGCCAGCACCGGCGGTGGCGGCTGCACGCATGACGACGGGCTTTGAGGTGTCCACCGAAACAATGACCGAAAAGCGGCTGGTAATCGCCTCCACGAGCGGAATCACCCGACGCAGTTCCTCGTCGTCCGTGACAGCCTCGGCACCCGGCCGGGTGGACTCACCGCCGACATCGATGATGTCGGCGCCGTCGCCGATCATGCGTTCGGCCTGCCGCAAAGCCGCATCGGGCACAAAAAAATCACCCCCGTCCGAAAAGGAATCGGGGGTGACGTTGAGAATGCCCATAATGCGGGGCGCGGACAGATCCAGCATCCGCCCCCCACAGTCCAGCATCATCGCTTCTGCCACGGCATCGGCCCAGACTGATCCAGCCTCAGGCCTGCAGGCGGTAGCGCACCATCAATGTTCGCCCGCGGGGCCACCGATGGGACCGCCAGCCGACTTGCTCCCATCACCGTCCGATGCGGGCGTAATCGGCGCCTCGCCTCCGGCGGTCGGGGGCTCTCCCGACACATCGCTGGTCCACTGCTTTGGTGGCCGCGGCGTCTTGCCTTCCATGATGTCGCCGATCTGGGCGGCATCAATGGTCTCGTACTTGAGTAGTGCATCCGCCATCGCATGCAACTGATCCATGTGCTCCACCAAGATGGTCTTGGCGCGCTCATAGTTACGATCGATGACACTGCGCACTTCCTTATCGATCAGGTGCGAGGTCTCGTCGGACACCGACTTATGCTGTGTCACGGAGTGACCGAGGAACACCTCTTGCTCGTCCTCACTGTACGTGAGGGGTCCGAGCTTGTCCGACAGACCCCACCGGGTGACCATGTTGCGCGCAATGTCGGTCGCGCGCTGGATGTCGTTCGAGGCACCGGTCGTGACCATGTCGAGCCCGAAGATCAACTCCTCCGCGATGCGACCGCCGAACAGGCTGGAGATCGAACTTTCCAGCCGCTGCTTGCTGTAGCTGAATCGATCGTCTTCAGGGAGGAACAGCGTCACGCCCAACGCACGCCCGCGCGGAATAATGCTGACCTTGTGGACGGGGTCATGCTGCGGCACCACCCGGCCAACGATGGCGTGGCCCGACTCGTGGTACGCCGTCAACTTCTTCTCCTCGTCGGACATCACCATCGAGCGGCGCTCAGTGCCCATCATGATCTTGTCCTTCGCCTTCTCCAGATCCTCCATGTCCACGAGCCGCTTGTTCGCGCGGGCGGCAAACAACGCCGCCTCATTGACTAAGTTAGCCAGGTCCGCGCCGGAGAATCCGGGCGTACCGCGGGCGATCACGGAGGCGACGACGTCTTCGGCAGTGGGCACCTTCCGCATATGCACCTTGAGGATCTGGTCGCGACCGCGCACGTCCGGTAGGGGCACGACGACCTGTCGGTCGAAACGCCCCGGACGCAGTAGCGCCGGGTCCAACACGTCGGGGCGGTTGGTGGCTGCGATGACGATGACGCCCTCAGTGCCCTCGAACCCGTCCATCTCGACCAGTAATTGGTTGAGCGTTTGCTCACGCTCGTCATGACCTCCACCCAGGCCGGCTCCACGATGCCGACCCACGGCGTCGATCTCGTCGATGAAGATGATGCAGGGCGCGTGCTTCTTGGCCTGCTCGAACATGTCTCGCACGCGCGAGGCGCCGACGCCGACGAACATCTCCACAAAGTCCGAGCCAGAGATGGTGAAGAACGGCACCTTGGCCTCACCGGCAATGGCGCGCGCCAGCAATGTCTTGCCTGTGCCGGGCGGCCCTACCATCAGCACACCCTTTGGGATCTTGCCACCGAGCTTTTGAAACTTGGACGGATCGCGGAGGAAATCGACAACCTCAACAACCTCTTCTTTTGCCTCTTCTGCGCCCGCCATGTCGGCGAAGGTTACCTTGACCTGGTCTTCACCCAGCATGCGCGCGCGACTCTTCGCGAACGACATCGCGCCGCGACCGCCGGCTCCACCTTGCATCTGCCGCATGAAGAAGATCCACAAGCCGATCAAGATGAAGAGCGGGAACCAGTTGATCAGGATTTGCATCAGCACCGATGGCTTCTCAGGCGGCGCTGCCTTGATCTCGACATTATTGTTCAGCAAGTCCCCAACCAGGCCGTCGTCCCCCGGACTGTAGGTCGTGAACCGTTGGCCGTTCTCGCTGACGCCTTCGATCGTACGGCCCTGGACGGTGACCTCCTTGACCTGCCCCTGATTCACCTGATCGATGAAATCGGAGTACGCCGTCGTGCGCGGCGCGGTCTGCGTCGCGGTGAAGTTGTTGAAAACGGACATCAGCACGATCGCGATGACCACCCAAAGGATCAGATTTTTCGCCATGTCACTCACGGCATAGGCCTCTTTTACGTTGTTGCGCGGTCGCTGAGCGAGCTTCGTAGCGCGCTTCGATTAATTTACGGTTAGGTAGAAATTAACTGACCCGGAGGCCTTTTGCTACCAGATATGTCTCACGGCTTTGGGGCCGGGACGCGTTGGGCTTGCGGCTGACAACCCGTTCGAAGTGTTGGCGCGTGGTCTTGACCAGCTCGTCGAAACCTTCGCCGTGAAATGTTTTGACTACCATTCCTCCACCAGGTTTCAATGTTGACAACGCAAATTCCAGCGCAAGCTCCACCAGGTAGATCGAGCGAGGTTGGTCAACCGCCTTCATGCCCGTGACGTTTGGGGCCATGTCAGAAAGCACAAGGTCTAGTGCCTCGCCCTCGAGTTGTGCGGACAAGCTAGACAACACCGGGTCCTCGCGAAAATCCCCCTGCAGCAGCTCAACGCCTTCGATAGGATCGATCGGTAGCAGGTCGAGGCCGACGACGAGACCCTTGCGCCCCACGAGCGCCGCTGCCACCTGCAACCAGCCGCCGGGCGCGGCCCCAAGATCGACCACCCGCATACCGCGCCGAAGGATCGCGTCGCGCTCCTGGATCTCCAGGAGCTTGTAGGCGGCACGCGATCGATAGCCGTCGACCTGCGCACGTTGGACGTAGGGATCATTGACGTGGCGATCGAGCCAGCGGCGACTGCTCGCTTTACGTTTGGCCATGACACCCCCAGTACGGAACCGCCGGGGGGAGGCCGTCCGCGGCCTTTGACGGTGCAGGGCTCGACGTCCCAAACCGATACCGCTCTCGACAACCGACGCACATGCAGTGAAGCAAGGTCAGTCCCGGTCCACCCAGGCGAACTCGAACAACTCGAGCAGCCCTCCGGTGATCGCACCCGCCGTCATTCCGCCCAAGAACGCAAGGGGAATTTTCTCCGCGCTCGCGATCAGCGCCGCCGTCAGCGCCCCGGGCGAACCATCGGCGAAGATGCCAGCGAATGCCGCCAGACTGTTCGCGACTAGGACCGCAATGACCGCAATGACGATGCCCTCCGTGAAGCTGCAAAAACGCGGCCGGCCTCGTCCACCGCGGCCGCGCCAAAACGTCAGGGCGGCGACATAGAGTACACCGTTCACCGAGACCAAAAAGGCCACCGCAGCCGCCATCGGGAGCGCGACACCGATGAACAGGTCCGTCATGAAGAGCAGCGCACCGGAAAAGGCACCGACGAGTCCGCCAACGGTGAACTTGCGCCCCATGTTGACGGTACAGCGGTGCGGGAAGTCCACCGCGACGCCGGCAAGCAAACCAAGACCCGCCGCTAGCCCGGCAACCTGCCAGGGCGATACCTGATGACCGATCACGACCAACAACAACGTCCCGCACATCACCCCAATGAGACTCGCCGCCAGCGCGAGCTGTCGTGCACCATAGAACGCGGCACCGATGGCCCCGGCGACTGCCGCCGCCAGCACCGTGGCATAGCCGGAGAGGGACGGAGACAGCAGTTCCCGCAACACCACAAACAGCGGCGCATAGATCATGCCGATCAGACTCCAAACCGCTGCCCTGACAACAACGGGAGAAACGGTACCCGATACGACGGCGTTCATAGCTAGGGCGAGAAATCAAGGTATATGACAAGCCTTCACCGCACAGGACAAAGGGCTTTGTTCGAGGTTACAGGTAACGACTGGAAATTTCCGTGAAGCGGCGCCCAGACGTTGCAGACGGAGGCGGACCGCCGGCATGGCGCTCAGGGAGGGAGGTTGTGTTCGTTTCGGCGGCAGGTCAGCAGCACGCGAAGCGAGAGGGAGAAGACCGGACGAGACTTCATCGCCCGGGTGCGCCGCGCGGGGCACCAGCCCCGGCGGCGCTTCGACCGTCAGCGCGGTTGCTTAACCGGCCTTCAGGGTCCAGGAGGCGCACCAGCCGTTCTCTGCGACAGCCTTGCCGGGGAACAGGCTGCACGGACGCCACGCACCGGTGTCCGCCAGCACGAACTGACAATTGGCGCAGTGCTGCTCTTCTGGGGGCTTGCCCGGACGAGCCGCAGCGGCACGATCTGCCGTGGTCGCGTCTTCGACATATTTCAGGGCCTGCGCGGTCGGATCGGTAGCGGCATCGACGTGCGGCAGCTCCTCCGCCTGAGCGGCGGCCATGCCGACCAGGTTCATCAGCGGAACGGTCGCCAAACCGCCCAGCATGACCTTCATGGCGTTACGACGGCTCGTGTTCATTGGCTTCTCGGACATTTTGACGTCTCCTTCTGACGTGGAGTATTGAACAAATCGCTGGTACCGAGGGCAAGCGTTGCCCCGGACCGCCAGGGATTGTGCATGATGAGTGGGGAAAAGGCGAGTTCTACGCGCAATTTGTTCCCGGCGCCGTCGCCATCGCCCACGCATCGGTGGCTATGACAACGCCCCGGCGCCAACGTTGCAGCCCAAGAGGTACTGATGTGAAACCGCTGTCGCCGGATAGTCACTTCAGATAGGTTCCGGCGCCTAGGTAACGTTGCTGCCAATAATCTCTGCTCAGGCTCGACAGGCGCACCCGCTGTTTCGACGTGGATGCATGCACAAAGCGGTCACCGTCTACCATCACCCCGACATGATACTGCGACGGCCCGGTCTTGAAAAAGACCAGATCCCCTGGGTTGACCCGCCGACCCACCGGCGTTGCCGCCGCCTTCTGTGCGGTCGAGACCCGGGGAATTCGAAGCCCCGCCGCGCTGTGGGCATATTGTGTCAAGCCGCTGCAATCAAGTGCCTGCCCCGGCTCCGAACCACCGTAGACGTAGGGGGTGCCGACCTGCGACAACGCTGCCATCACCACGTTGGCGCGCTGTTCATCCAATCCGCTGAGATCGAATTGCTCGCCCGCGGCGGTGTGAACACGCGCGCTAGAACTCGCGCAGCCCTGCAAGATGAAAAAAAATGCGAGGGGCAACCAGGATTTCGCGAGACTGACCAACATTGAAGTAACTTCCAATAAAATTTACGTAACGACCTGTGATAAATAGTTTTAGTAGGCCAAACAGATCCTGTCAAGGATGAACGTGCGAGGCACGGGCGCAACGCCAGGTCAGGTGCCAACAATGGCGGACGCGTTGAGAGGGCGCCCGCGCGAATGCCCGCTGGCCCCCGCAAAACCTGCATAATGCCGGGCATCGATCATCGTCGGGTGAGACCGCGACGACGCACGCCAGTCAGGCGTCCGAACCAAAAGAGGTCACGAACAGCCATGCAACTCTTCGACATCCTGGCGATCCTGATCAGCCTGTCCGCAGTCTTCAGTTGGTTCAACTACCGGTTTCTGAAGATGCCCACGGCCATCGGCCTGATGCTGATTGCGTTGCTGTTGTCCCTGTTTCTGCTGCTGCCCCTGCCCTTTAGCGACGGCCTTGAGGCCGACGCACAGGAGATGCTAAACAGCATTGATTTCAACGAGACCGTGCTGCACGGCATGCTGAGCTTTCTGCTGTTCGCCGGCGCCCTGCATGTCAAGCTTTCGGATCTCGCGGAGCAGAAGTGGGTCATCGGGCTGCTCGCCACCTTTGGCGTTCTGTGTTCAACGTTGCTTGTAGGTCTAGGGGCCTATCTGCTGTTCCTGCTGGTGGGGCTGGATGTCCCACTGATCTACTGTTTTCTGTTTGGCGCGTTGATTGCGCCGACGGATCCGATCGCCGTGCTCGGCATCCTGAAACGGGCGGGTGCGCCAAAGAACCTGGAAACCAAGATCACGGGCGAATCCCTGTTCAACGATGGCGTCGCGGTGGTGACCTTCTTGGTGTTGCTCGAGATCGCCGCAGGGGATGGACAGGTCACCGTCCTCAGCGTGCTCGAACTGTTCATGCACGAGGCCCTCGGCGGACTCCTATTCGGCTTGGCAACCGGGGGGCTCGCGTACCTGATGCTGCGCGACATCGACAATTACCAGGTTGAAGTATTGATTACGCTGGCCCTGGCCAGCGGCGCGTACGCCATGGCCGGCCAATTCGACTTCTCGGCGCCCATCACCGTCGTCGTCGCCGGCCTGCTGATCGGCAACCAAGGCCGCAAGGGGGCCATGTCCGACGCTACGCGCGTGCACCTGGACACCTTCTGGGAATTGATCGACGAGGCCCTCAATGCCGTGCTCTTCGTGCTCATCGGGCTCGAGGTCTTGGTCCTCACCTTCAACGCCCAATACCTGACGGCGGGGCTCCTCGCCATCCCCTTGGTGCTTTTTGCGCGCGCGGTCAGCGCCGGCCTGCCAATTGCGATGATGCGCCGCTTTCGCAGCTTCTCACCCGCGGTCGTTACGATACTGACCTGGGGTGGGCTACGCGGCGGCATCTCCGTCGCCTTGGCGCTGTCTCTGCCGGACGGCGACCAGCGCGATCTGCTGGTCACCGTCACCTACATGGTGGTCGTGTTCTCGATCCTGGTACAGGGGTTGACGCTGGCTCCGGTGATCCGCACCAACGCCCGGCGTGCCGAGATCGAGATCGAGCGCACCGAGTTGCGCGAACTGATCCCCGACCCAGAGCCCGCCAACGAACACGGGGGCGAGCGCGGATGACGGCCGCCAACATCTGGCTCGATGTCTATGCGCGGGCATTGTCGAGCCGCTTCATTCGCTCCGCGCTCGTCTACGACCTGCTCTACAAATTGTTGGGCATTGCGCTGCTGGCACCCGTTGCGGCCTTTGTCCTGAACCACCTGATCCGGGTAAGCGGCGGTCTCACAATCACCAACGAGGCCATCGCGGGATTCGTGCTGTCGGTACCGGGGCTGCTGTTTGTTCTCGTCACGCTGACGTTAACGCTCGCCAGCTTCTATGCTGAGCAGGCCGGGTTGATGCACATTGCGTCCGGCGCCATCCGCGGCAGGCCCACCGGGTGGGCCGACGCACTGGCAACGACGGTCTACGCATTGCCGCGGCTGGTACACCTCGCGCTATGGCAAGCCGCGATCTTGCTGGCATGGCTGCTGCCATTGGTGGCAGTTGCCGGTGGCGCCTATCTCGTGCTTCTGCGCGAGCACGACATCAATTGGTACCTGAGCAACCACCCGCCGGAGCTTTGGGCGATTCTGGGGATCGGTGGGCTGCTCAGCGTGATCGCCGCGGGCATGCTGCTGCGCTACCTCGTGGACTGGGCGTTGTCGATCCCGGTCTGCCTGTACGAGCAGCAACGGGGCCGCGCGGCGCTGCGCCGCGCTCGCGACTTGGTGCGGGGGCACCGTTGGCATGCGCTGACGCTATTGACGCTCAACCTCTCGCTCGCGGCAGCCGCGTCCGCGGCGCTATTCTGGCTCGCGGACAGTCTGGTCGCGGTCGTTCTCGGCGCGTTGCAAGGCATCGGGCCAATGATCGCGGCAACCGCGGTGTCGCTGGCACTGTTGCTGGCGCTGGCGGCCTTTCTGTCGTTTCTGGTGCTCACGGTGTATGCCGTCGTCGTCATGCATCTGTACCTGGAGATCGTCGGCACCGACAGCATACCGACCCAGCGCTCGGAGACCGCGGCGCGGCAACTGCGGATTCCACGCGTGGCCGTGGTCGGCCTTCTCATTACGCTACTAGGGGCATCCGCCGTGATCGCGGAGAACAGACTTCAGGACCTGCGCGTCGGCCGCGATGTCGACATCACCGCACACCGGGGAAGTTCCCGCTATGCGCCGGAGAATACGCTGGCCGCACTCAAGCAGGCCATCACCGATGGTGCCGACTATGCCGAGATCGATGCGCAGGAGACCGCGGACGGTGTCGTCGTGCTCCTGCACGACACGGACCTGATGCGCATCGCGGGCCTGCCCACGAAGATTTGGGACGCAAACTTCGACGACCTGCGCCAAGTCGATGCCGGTCGCTGGTTTTCACCGGACTTCGTCGGTGAGCAAATCCCAACCCTCGAGGAAGCCTTACTGGTAGCCGGCGAGCGGATCGGCCTCAACATCGAACTCAAGTTCAACGGCCACGACCAACAACTTGCCGAGCGCGTCGTCGCGCTGATACGCAGGGCGGGCTGTGCCGATCGCTGTATCATCACGTCGCTGAATCAGCACGGGCTTGAACGGGTGCGCGAGCTGGCGCCGGAGATACGCATCGGGCAAATCGTGACCGTCGCCATTGGCGACGTCACCAAACTCGACGTGGACCTCCTGAGCATGAATCAGGAACAGGTCACGCCGGCGCAGCTGCGCATCAATCGCGGCGCCGGGCTTGCAACTCACGTCTGGACCGTCAACACCCAGACCGATATGGCGAGAATGCTCGACTACGGCGTCGACAACATCATCACCGACGAGCCCGCAACGGCGCGTGCACTGGTGGATGAACGTGCTCAGTTGTCCGACGCTGAACTGTTGCTGCTCGCCCTCGGTCGACAACTGCGCGACTGACAGCCAATGCCCGCCCCCAGCCAAATCGACGAGACCCCCTATGCCGACCTGACACCGGACCGCGTGTTGGATGCCGTTGAGTCGGTCGGCTACCAGGTCGACGGGCGACTGCTGGCCCTGAACAGCTACGAAAACCGCGTCTATCAGGTCGGTATCGACGACGGCGCGCCCCTGATCGCGAAGTTTTACCGCGCCGGCCGTTGGTCCGACGCCGCAATCGTCGAAGAACACGGCTTCACGTTGGAGCTGGCCGAGCACGAGATACCGGTCGTGCCGCCGCTGGTGTTGAACGGCGAGACCCTCCACCGCTCGGACGACTACCGCTTCTCGCTAACACCCCGGCGCGGCGGGCGCACGCCGGAACTGGACGACCGCAGCGTGCTGCGGCGACTCGGCCTGCTGCTCGGGCGCATGCACCTGGTTGGCGAGACCGCGCCGTTCCAACATCGCCCGGCCCTGGACATCGCCAGTTTCGGCGAGAAGCCCAGCGGCTACCTGCTTGAGAACAACTGGATTCCGGCAGATCTAGAACCCGCCTATCGCGCTGTGGTGGCACATGCGCTGGACGAAGTCCGAGCCTGTTTCGGGCGCGCGGGTAGCTATCGCGGCATCCGGCTGCACGGCGACTGCCACCGCGGCAACATGCTCTGGACCGACGACGGCGCCCATTTCGTCGACCTCGACGACGCCCGGACCGGTCCAGCGGTGCAAGATCTCTGGATGCTGCTGGCGGGCGAGCGCGAAGAGATGAGCATCCAGCTGGGCGCGGTACTGGAGGGATATCGCCAGTTCCGTGACTTCGACCCACGCGAGCTGCACCTGATCGAGGCCCTGCGCACGCTGCGCCAGATCCACTATGCCGCCTGGATCGCCAGGCGCTGGGCCGACCCAGCCTTCCCCGCGGCCTTCCCCTGGTTCGACGATCAACGCTTCTGGCAGGACCACGTACTGGCATTGCGCGAGCAGATCGCCGCGATGCAGGAAGGACCGTTGCCATTGCCGTTCAATCTCTAACGCGTTCCAGAACGATCCGCACAGATGGCCATGGATCAACAGTGTCCCTGCGGCAGCGGTAACGCCCTGGCCGACTGCTGCGGACCGGTCATCAGCGGCACGCGCGCCGCCGAGACCGCCGAAATGCTGATGCGCTCGCGCTACAGCGCCTATGTGTTGGGCGCTGTCGACTACCTGCGCACGAGCTGGCATCCGGCAACGCGGCCCGTCATCATCGAACTCGGCGAACCGGTGAATTGGCTCGGGCTGAAGATCATCGCCACCCGCGATGGTGGCCGCGGCGAGGACCAGGGCACCGTCGAGTTCGTCGCCCGTTACAAGATTGCCGGGCGCGCCTACCGTTTGCACGAGATCAGCCGCTTTCAGCGGGTGGCGGGACGCTGGGTCTATGTCACCGGCGAACCCGGTCGCAGCGACAGCCGTGCCAAGGCGGCCGGAAACTGACGCCAAGTGCGGGCCCTGGATGCTCACCGCGGAGCGTTCCCAATGAACGGTGCCGCGACGCTCATCGCCCTGGTGATTTGCCTGCTGCTCGGCGCATGCGCGTCGCCGCGCATCGTCCCACCCGCGGCAGAAGCGCTGGCACCCCGTCTCACCGCGACCGAAGCAAGAATGCCCGATGGCTATCGGCTGCCGCTGCGGGTCTGGCCTGCGACGCCTGCGCACGGCAACCAACCGGCTATCGTCGCGCTCGGCCTGCACGGGTTCAACGACTACGCCCACGCCTTCGCTCCCCTCGCCACGAGCCTCGCCCAGGCCGGCATCACCACCTATGCCGTCGATCAGCGCGGCTTCGGCGCCACCGCCCTGGCGGGACGCTGGCACGGCAGCGAGCAGTTGGCAGCGGACCTGAGCGCGCTGACCGAACTGCTCCGCGACAGGTATCCACAGGCGCGGCTCTATCTGGTGGGTGAGAGCATGGGAGGCGCGGTTGTGATCAGCGCGCTGTCACGAGGGTCGCTCGCGGTGGACGGCGCCGTGCTCATCGCCCCGGCGGTCTGGTCGCGGGACGCGATGCCCTGGTATCAACGCCTGGGGCTGGACACACTGGTCGGCATCGCACCGGGCCTACGACTGACCGGCAAAGGTGTCCGCATCCAACCATCGGACAACATCGACATGCTGCGGGCGATGAGCGCCGACCCCCTCGTGATCAAGGCCACACGCGTCGACGCCCTCTGGGGTATCACCAACCTGATGGACCAGGCCATGGCCAAGGTCTCGAACCTACCTGGGCCGCTGCTGCTGCTCTATGGCGAGCGCGACGAGATCATCCCCCGCGGTGCCTTTTGCCGGATGCTGGACCGACTACCCAGCCACACTGACGACGTTCGCCTGGTGCTTTTCCGCGGTGGCTGGCACATGTTGCCGCGGGACCTGCAGGGTCAGCGCGTGCACGCCGATGTCATCGCCTGGATGGAAGATCCACGGGGGCCGCTGCCGTCCGGGGAGGAGAGCGCACCGCGTTCGAAGCGCACGCGGGAGTTTTGCACCAGTTCGTCGAGAAAGACTCGATAGCCCGGCATCCGGTCCTCGCAGCGGTTGTGCGCTGCCGCTGACCGTCTGGGATTCGTGCGCTAAGTTGGCGCCGATAGGTCTCGATTCGGTATATTGCGAGGCGTTGGCGCCAGCACCTGTTCGCGGCGCCCTACGCGAGCACGCTCGCAAAGCCAGATTGATATCAACGAGAACACCCCATGAGATCCACCATCACCGAGCGCGTCAGCGTTGCTGGCAGCGAACTCGTCGACTTCGTCAAGGGTCTGATCGCGGACGGCAACGTGCGCCGGCTGATCATCCGCCGGCCGAGCGGCGAGGCACTCGTCGAAATCCCTCTCACCGCGGGAGTTGCCGTCGGCGGTGCCCTGACACTGCTGGCCCCGGTCATTGCCGCGATCGGCGCCATGGCGGCGCTGCTGGCCAAATTCGAGGTAGACGTCGAGCGTATCGACGTCGAGCCACGCCACGACCGGCAACAGCCGGACGATCGGCGCTGACGCCAACCTCAACCCAAGCACCTACTCTCCAACAACACAACTGAGGCAAAAGCCAATGGAACAGATCAAGAAATCCGACAACAAGCTCATCTTCAAGAAGAAGTCTGGTCGCTACGCGGTCCAGGACTGCACCACGAAGCAGTGGATCAACGGCGACGCAAAGGCCAGCGTCCTATTGGCCGAGGGCCTGATCACGCACGCTGAACCGAAACCGGCCCCTGCTCCTGAGGCCGCTGAGGCAGCCGACGAGACGACCGCGGAAGCCTGAGGCCAGGTTGCCACCGGCCGCAATGGCCGGTGTCGGATCGATCAGTGACCCCCGCCCTTGAGGGCCGACACCATACCTTCGATCGTATCTTTGGCATCGCCGAAGATCAGCGAGGTGTTGTCTTGATAGAACAGGAGATTGTCGACACCTGAATAGCCAGGACGCATGGAACGCTTGAGGAAATAGACCTGCCTTGCCTTGCCGGCTTCCAGGATTGGCATGCCATAGATCGGACTGGTGCTGTCTTCCTTCGCGGCAGGATTGACGACATCGTTGGCACCAACCACCAGGGCCACATCGGTGCTTTGGAATTCGGAGTTGATCTCGTCCATCTCCAGCACGTTGTCGTAGGGGATATCCGCCTCGGCCAACAACACGTTCATGTGGCCCGGCATACGTCCGGCAACCGGGTGGATGCCGAATTTGACCTCGACTCCTCGCGCCTGAAGCAACTCCATCATCTCCTTTAGCGCATGCTGCGCCTGCGCCACGGCCATACCGTAGCCGGGCACGATGACGACCTTGCCGGCGTCCTCCATCCAGTAAACCGCGTCTTCCACCGACGCGGACTTGACGCCCTTCTCCGCCGCGACCGCGCCGGCGCTGTCGCCACCGCCGCCGTCGGAGCCGAAGCCGCCGAACACCACGTTGATGATGCTGCGGTTCATGGCACGACACATGATGAACGACAGAATGGCACCGGAGAAGCCCACCAACGCGCCGACGATGATCAGCAGGTTGTTGTGCAGCGTGAAGCCGGTAGCGGCCGCCGCCCAGCCCGAGTAGCTGTTCAGCATGGAAATGATCACCGGCATGTCGGCGCCGCCGATGGGGATGATCAGGGTACCGCCCAGCGTGAAGGCCAGCAGCGTCATCAACGCCAGCGATAGGATGCTGCCGGTCATTGCGAAATGCACCGCCAGCAACAGCGTCGCGACGGCAATGGCGGCGTTCAGCAGATGCTGCCCTTTGAACTTGATGGGCGCACCGCTCATGATCCCTTGCAGCTTCGCGAATGCGATCACCGAGCCGGTAAAGGTGATGGCACCGATGACGATGCCCGCCGACAGCTCGCCCATCAGCAGCGGGTTCAGGGCATCCGCCGCACGCTTGTTCAGGAAGGTACCAATCGCCACCAGCACCGCGGCCATACCGACGAAGCTGTGCAGCGCGGCGACCAGTTGCGGCATTGCGGTCATTTGGATGCGCAGCGCAATGACGATGCCTATCACGGCACCGATGCCAACGCCGGCTCCGATCAGCCAGTAGCTCTGTACCTCACCGCCGGCCAGGGTTGCGACGATGGCGATGGCCATGCCGAGCATGCCGAACAGATTGCCCCGACGCGCGGTTGCCGGGTGAGTCAATCCCTTCAGCGCGAAGACGAAGAGGACCGCCGAGGTCAGATAGGCCAGGGCTTGGTAGTTTGGGTTCAGTGTGAAATCCATGGGACGCAGGCCTTATTTCTTTTTCTTGAACATCGACAGCATCCGGTGCGTCACCAGAAAGCCGCCAAAGACATTGATGCTGGCCAGCAGCACCGCGAAAAAGCCCATCGCCGACGCAGTGATTCCGGCCTGCTCCAGGCCGGTGACCAGCAAGGCCCCCACCAGGACGATGCCTGAGATGGCATTGGTGAGCGCCACCAACGGCGTGTGCAGCGACG
Organism: uncultured Gammaproteobacteria bacterium; assembly: GCA_963698775.1. Lineage (GTDB taxonomy): Bacteria > Pseudomonadota > Gammaproteobacteria > Chromatiales > Chromatiaceae > Thiohalocapsa. The sequence continues at coordinate 53,557 of CAVOSE010000028.1, read as the reverse complement.
GGGTGACGCCCCAAATGACGTAGTAGCCGATGAAGCAGGCCAGCACGAAGACGTAGAGTGCAAGTATGGATTCGGACATGCGGATCGCTCCAGCAGTAGGTTCGGGGATGAAACGGATTCAAGCGGAATCGGAACCAAGTCGCCAATCACTGACGATTTGGCCCCATGCCCACTCACTGACCGATCAACATCGCCCGGGTAATTTCGTCCTCGGACAGCTCTTTGAGCACGAGCCCGGCATCGTTCTTGTCCACCATGATTTCGATCAGGTTGGACAGATTCTTGGCGTAGAAGGCGCTAGCATCCGACGGCACCATGGAGGGATAGTTGGTATGGCCGACCAGCGTCACGCCGTGATGCACCGTCACCTGGTCTGGCGTGGTGAGCTTGCAGTTTCCGCCATTGGCGGCGGCCAGATCGACGATCACGGAACCCTCGCGCATGCGCTTGACGACGTCCTCGGTGATCAATTCCGGCGCCGGCCGGCACGGAATCAGCGCCGTGGTAATGATGACATGGGCCTTGGCAAGCTCGTCCGCCAACAACGTCTGCTGACGGCCCTTGGCCTCGTCGGACAGCTCCTTGGCATAGCCACCCTCCCCGGCACCGCTTTCGCCCAGATCCAATTCGATGGGTTTGGCGCCCAATGAACGAATCTGCTCCAGGGTCTCGGGACGCACGTCGTAGGCATACACGTCGGCACCGAGCCGACGCGCCGTGGCAATCGCCTGCAGCCCGGCGACGCCGGCACCCAGTACCACCAGCCGTGTCGGTTTCGCCGAACCAGCGGAGGTCATCATCATCGGGAAAAAACGCCCGTAACAGGCCGCGGCCTCGATCACGGCACGGTAGCCCGCGATGTTGCTCTGTGATGACAGCGCGTCCATGGACTGGGCGCGCGAAATCCGTGGCATACGCTCCATGCCCAGGACGCGCACCCCGTTCTCGACCATGCGGCCAACCAGTGCGTCTTCGCCGCAACTCTCGAGCAGACTGATATAGATGGCTCCCTTGCGCACCGACGCAGCCTCGTCGTCGCTCGGCCGGCGCACCTTCAGTACAACATCCGCATTGAAGCAGGCGGCGCGATCGACCAATTGCACGCCGACATCAGCATAGGCTTGATCGGTGTAATGGGCGGCAGCGCCGGCCCCGGCTTCGAGCAGCACATCAAAGCCGTTGCCCACCAACCGCTTCGCCACATCTGGTGTTGTCGCTACGCGGCGTTCTCCCGCCAGTGTCTCTTTTGGTATTCCGAGTTTCATATTGATTTTGTCGTCGCTCGTTGCCCTCCCGCGGCCCTCTCTCGTCGGGCCCGCGAGCCAGCGGCGCATTATCGGCGCTCGATCCCTCGATCACAAGCGAACACCCAACGCGCCGCGATGATCATCTTGGGCGCGGATTCACTGCATCACCGTACAAAAAACAAAGATCGACACGCGCTCTGATCGACGAATGCAGAACCAACCTCCGAACCCGCTGAGGAAATGCCGAACGCTTCAGCACTGCGCTAGCTCGGCGCTAATCTCCCACAGGCGTTGGTTTGCGGCAGGATCGTTTGCCTGGGCCGGTGCCGCGATCGGCACGCGATCTCCGAAATAGACCCCGGTCACAGCCGCGACCTCCGGCGAGGTCACCAGATACATGACTCGCTGCGCGGCCTTCTCCGGCGGTGTCAGTGCCCAGCCAAGCAGCAGCGCGACGGACTTCCAGAACAGCCCCTGGGCACCGTCGGTACCACCGAGATTGGACCGGAACACGCCGGGGAAGACGCAATTGGCGGTCACGCCGCTGCCGTCGAGCCGACGCGCCAGTTCGCGGGTAAAGTGGATGTTACCGAGTTTGGACTGACCATAGGCCTGCATCATGCGGTAAGGCCGACGGCTCCAGTTCAGGTCGTCAAAGTCCATGGCCGTATTCATGCGGGTACCGACAGTGACGACGCGTGCGGGCGCCGTTGCCTGCAACATGTCAAGCAACAGATTGGTCAATAGGAACGGTGCCACATGATTCACCGCCAGTGTACGCTCAATGCCGTCGGCAGTCAGGCCCCGCTCTCTAAAGGCCGTCCCTGCATTATTGACCAAGTAATGGAGCCGATCCGTCCGCTCCCGCACCTCAGCGACTAACCGACGGATGTCCGCCTGCAACGCCAAGTCCGCCAGCAGCAACTCGATGTTGGCGTTTCCGGTGGCGGCGATCACCTCGGCCTGGGCGATCTCGCCCCGCCGTCGGTCCCTCGCCACCATGAGCACGCGTACATTGACGGCGGCCAAGGCTTGCGCGACGGCCTTGCCGAGACCCGAACTGGCCCCGGTGACAAGGGCCGTGCGACCTGATTCTGTCCTGAAAGCTTCAATTGGCACGAATTCCTCCGACTTACCCGCACTTCCGGCGGCGGTGACTTGGCATCGCGGCGCCGGTAGCCGATGATGGTGGACTACTATTTTCTCGCCGATGGACCCAGGCAGCCATGACCAACCACGACGCCCAAGACCCGAACGGCCAACCCGAATTCGCGACCCATCTCCAAGACGAGTCCGTCCAGGCGCCCAGTGCCCCTGCGCCGACGCCTGCGGACGTCATGCAGGACCTGCAATTGTCCCTCGTCGACCGCATCGCGGACGTCGACGACGAGCGGCGACGCAGCAGCACGCAGTTACGCAAAGCGCTGGAGCAGCACAGAGATACCGTTGAACGACGTCTCTCCGGCTATCGACGCGCGTTGATCGGGCTATCCGGACTCGTCGCACTGCTGACCCTAGGCGTCATTGCACTCGGGTTTGGCCTCTATGCGGAGCGCGGACAATCCACCCCAACAATCGCCGCTGAACCAGTTGGCACGTCGCCCGAAGAGTTTTCACAGGGCTCGACGACCGACCAGCTAGCGACTCGGATCGCCGACATCGAACTCAGCCTGGCGCAACTGAACGCGCACATCGAGAGTATCGAGCCGGCGCTTCAATCGGGCTCGGCGTTAGCTGACCGCATCGACGCCATCGAATCGCAGATGCAGTCGCCGAGTCGCATTTCCAGCGGTGTCGCTGCCGACGATACGGTCACCCCCTACACCGATACCGATACCGATACCGATACCGATACCGACACCGAATATGCCGCCGATACCGTTCTCGCGCCGCCGCTTGAACCGGTACCCACGCAGGAACCCGAACCACTGCCCGAGCAACCGGGCGCTCGGGCAGCTGATGCGTCTCCGGCAGCGGTTCCGCCGGATATCCGAGCCCAGCAGCAGCGATTGGCCACCGAGATCGCAGCGGCTCGCGAGGCGTATGGCGGCGGCGAAGATCCCGACAGTCTCCCCGCCGGCGGTCTCCCGGTCGATCGGCTCATCGACGATCAGCTTGAACGCCTGGAGCGAGAGTATCAACGCCTGGCTCGCCAGATCGACGCTCCCGCCGTCCAGCCAACGCGGCCCTTGGCATCTACCAATACCACGCAAGACGAAAGTGCACTAACGGCGCTATCCGCCGTTGCAGCACACAACCCCACGACCGAAGAGAACGGCGATCAGGCCCACGCGGCCGACAACCTGACGACCGATCAGCCCCAAATCGCGCTGCAACTGATCGGCCTTCGCAGCCGCGATGAAGTAGGCGCCTTCATCAGCGAACACGAACTGCCGGAGCAGGTGTATCTGCGCAGCGAGACCTTCCGCGGCCGACCCTGGTATGCGCTCATCCATAGCCTGCACGACAGCACGGAGTCCGCCACCGAGGCGCGCGACGCCCTCACCGAGGATCTGGCGCAACTCGATCTCTGGCTACGCGAGTTACCAGCTGGCACACGCCTTGAGCGCGTCGAAGTTCAGACTGGAAACTGACCCGGTATCGTCCCCAGCCCGTTTGCCGGCCGATTGATTGCAACAAGCACGTTCCCCCAAGGTCCCGCACCGGCTAAACTACCCATCTGGAGAAGCGCCTAAACAACCATCGCACAACGCCCGCCCCGGGCGGCATGGTTTCACGCGACGCTTCCCCATCAGCAACGCGCGGGTGGCGGAATTGGTAGACGCGCTGGATTTAGGTTCCAGTGGAGTAATCCGTGGGGGTTCGAGTCCCCCCCTGCGCACCATCAACAGCACCGGCTTTCAGTCGAGGGCGTTTCGTCCGCTGCCGCCGATCGTGATAGACCGACAACGATAGTCCGCCCTGCTCGAAGCCGCGCCGGATCAGACCTTGCGGCGACTCGACGCGAATGACTGGTGGGCGAGATCCTGCGCGCGCGGGGTGCGGCCAATCCCAGCGTCGCCCCCTCCCTGCTGGCGGTGGCGGAACTCAAGGATCATGCCTGCGGCAACCGCACAACGAGGCGGTTGATCGGCATCGAAAAGCGGCCCAGGCCATCGCGTCCTTCACGCGAGAACAGAGATGCGATCTCGCGCAGCATCCGGCTGCGCGAAGGCGGCGACAGCAAGAAGGCCGCATAAAAGAACCCTGCGGCCTCTCGCGCCAGCGCATCCGGGGCGCCGAGCTGATCCACCACTGCCGGTTCGATGCGGATGTCGGCGCCGGGGAAGCTGTTCGCCACCAACTCCGTCAGCGCTGCGGTGGTACGCACGCGTTGATCACCTAGGTCGATCTCGCCGTAGCCGGGATACTCACGTTGCACCCAGCCATAGATCAGGTGGTGCAGTTCATCGTAACCCGACGCCGAGGACAACTCGCCATCGATGATTGCGGCCAGGATGCCGTTGGGACGCAGCACGCGCCGCAGCTCCGCCAGGACAGGCTCGATCGGGTCCATCAAGGTCAAAGCCCAGTGGCAGATCACCACATCGATGCTGTGATCGGCGATGAACTCCATCTCCTGCGCCATGCCTCGATGCAGCACCACAGCCGGATCCGGCACTCGCTTGCGCGCTAACGCCAACTCGTCGGCGCTCATGTCGACACCGGTCAAGGCGATACGCCCAGCGAAGCGCTCATGGCACAGCGCCGTCAGTACACCGCTGCCGCAGGCCAAGTCCAACAGGGTTCGATGTTCGGCGGGATCGACGACCTCAGCCAGCCATTCATAGCTATTGCGACCGCTTGCGTCGCGACAGCGCGCGGCGCAGGCCTCGGTGAAACCTGGGTGCTGCCGGTGTACCTCGAGCAGATGCTCGCGCAGCTCGGCACGGCTGGGCCGCTCACCCCGCTGCAGGCGCTGTGACCAGGGCGTATCGACATTGATGACTTGCTGCATGGTTTGGGGTCCTTTAGAAATGTTACGAAGCCCGACGGAGGTAGGCGATTGGACGCTGTGAAAGTACTCGGCGGATAAGCGAAGCGCATCCGCCGTCCGGGCTTGGCGCAATCGCCTTAGATGGGCGGCGGCGCTGGTGGCGCATGATCGCGCAGCAGGCTCGGCAGCAGCAGCGCAAGGCCCAATGCACTGGCACAGACCAACAGCGACAGCAGCAGTGCCTGTCGATCCAAGCCGATACCCTGGTCGATGAGCCAACCCAAGGTTGCCGGCGCGAGCGCTGTTGCCAAGACCTGCAAGGCCACGGTCAGGGCACGAATCGCGCCCAAGTGTGCCGTTCCATACAGCTCCGCCCAGACGGCCCCGAACAAGATCGCAGCACCGCCTGCGGTTGCACCCATCAAGGCCATAAACCCGGCGGCCGTGGCGATGGAATCACCGATGCTCAGCAACGCCAGTCCAGCCGCCAGCGGCAGCAGGTAGAAAGGCAGGAGTCGTATTGCCCCGTGACGATCGATGAGCCAACCGCAGACGAGCGCGACTGCCGTTGCGCTCGCGGCGTAAAGCGGATAGCAGGCGGCAAAGCCCGACAGCGTCCAGGCCTTGATCTCGACCAGATGCACCTGATGAAACAACACCCCGGTGATGACAAACGGGGCTGCCAACAGCCCTGGCAACAAGCCGTAGAAGCGGGGGTCCCGCAATACTTGCGCGCGTGCCCAAGACCGGTCCTGGGGGCGTTCCGCGGGCGGGCTCTGGGTCGCGCTTTGGGTCGGGATCTGGGCTGGCATGTCCACCAAGCCGTGCCTGCGCATTCCGCGCCCCATCCAGAGCATGGCCGGCATCAAAATCAAGACAACGGCGATGGCGATGCCGACCCAGATCCAGCGCCAGGTGAACAGCCCGAGCAGCAGGGCCATCAGCATCGGAAACACGGCTTCGCCGGCCGGATAGCCGAGGAAGACACGACCCAGTGCCCGTCCCCGCTCGCGGACAAACCACCGGGCCACAAAGGTCATCGCTAGATGACTCGACATGCCTTGCCCGAATAGGCGCAGACCAAACAGCCCAACACCTAGCCAAAGCACCGACTCGGCCCCTGCCAACAATAGTGCGGAGCCCGCCAGCGACGCCAGGGTCAGGGCCGCGAGCACGACTGGATCGACCCGATCCGCTGTCTTGCCCAGCCACACTAGTATCAGTGCGCTCGCTAGCGTGGCGAGGGTGTACAACCCGCCGAAGGCGCCGTGACTCAGGTCGAGATCCGCCCGCAGCGCACCGGCGAACAGCGCGATGAAGTAGGTTTGGCCGATGCTGGAGCTGAATGTCAGCAGGAGGCCGAAGCCGAGCGCGTGTGTCGCCCCCGCTCGCCGTGCTGATTGCCGAAATGGGCGGGGGAGCAGCGGCACTAAGCGGGTCCTTAGGGGATTGCAGTGAATCGATAGACCGCCTTTGGCGCCATCGTCGTCGTTGTCGTAATCGTCATAGAAAAATTCCCGCAAATCAGCCATAAGCTACACGATGTCGATCGGGGTTCGATCCGGCACCTGGAGCCTGTGAAAGCATGGTCGTAGGGTGGATAAGCGCAGCTTATCCACCATCCGAGCTGATACTCGACAACGACAACGACAACGACAACGACAACGAATTATCAGCGATCGGCTTGAATAAAGATCAGCTGGACCCGCTGTGAGAATCGCCACTCGTCACCGTGCCGACAGGTCGCCAGGTAGTCGCCGGTGATGGGGTGGTCCAACAGGTGCTGCAAGCTGATGGAATCATCGAACACGCAGCGCTGCAAGTAGCCCTCGACCTGTTGCCACTGTGCCGAGGGGGCGCCGTTCTCGTAGTTGATCTCCAGCGTCTCGACAGTCGCACCCATTTCCCGCAGGGTCGCAATGATCTGCTCGGCAGTGGTGTAGGGCGTGCCTTCGCCGTCCCGAAAGGCGTCGAGATAGTGGCGATAGAAGCGAAGATAATGCGCATCGGCACTGGCATGGGCGATGAAGCCGATGTCGCCGGTGGCCTGTACGAAGCGCTCCAGGCCCGCCTGTAACTCCTCCGCCGGCAGGGCATAGAGGGCGTGCGTGGCCCATACGATATCGAAGGCACCGGGCTGGCAATCGAGTGCTTGCAGCGTCGAGACATATTCCTGGCCCGGGACAAAGGGCGGGGCCAGGGCGCGGCGCGCCTCGGCAACGGAGAACGCCGCGGGGTCGAGCAGCGCGTAGTCGACGGGTTGGATCGCGGCCGCGGCGACGTCGGCGTGCCGAACCAGGGCGCTCGGGAACTTGCCCGAGCCACAGGCGACGTCCAGCAGACGTAGTGAGCGATCACCCGCCTGTTGTTGCCGTGCTTGCAGCCAGGCCTTCCAATCCAGGGCCTCAGCAAGGTGACGATAGTCGACCGTCGCAAGGGCATAGAAGGCCTCCATCTCGGCCCGGCCGGCCTCGCTCCAATGCTCGCAGCTGCGCTCAAAGGTATCAGACATGGGTTGGTAGCTCCGCCGGCCAGCAGACCGGGTTCAGTGCGCTGGCGGCGATGTCGCCGGGTTCCGTATCGGGTATGAACTTCTGCCAGTCCCCGGACACCATGGTTGGTGCGTTGACGACGCGTGCGCCGTCGGCATAGTAGGTGTTGGCCAGGACGATGCGGCTTTGTCGAGTGCGATTCGCGGCGGCCGTGTGGAAGCAGAGATTGTGGTGGAAGCTGACCTCGCCGATCTCGAAGGGCGCGTCGTCGACAGCGACAGCATGGTCGCGGAAGACCTGGGCCACATGGCGGTCGTAGCTGGTGTCGAACTTGTTGAAGGCGATGCCTTCGACGAGTTTGTAGACGTCGATCGGGCGGGCAAAGGCCAGTGGCCCCATCGCCAGCGAGATGGGCTGCGCCGGAATCCAGGCCGTCACCACGTCCTGGGTAGCCAACGGAAAGTGATGGTCGTCGTAGTGCCACGGGGTGCGCCCGCAGCCAGGCTCCTTGGACATGGCGTTGTCGTGGTAGAGACGCACGCGCGGCACATCGAGCAGATCGGCGGCGATCTTTGCGATGCGGGGGCTCAGCACGTAGTCGCGCAGCAGTCGATTGTGCAGCCACGCCAACTCCACACTGAGAAAGCGCTCCACGGTGCCGCCGTCGAGGACGGTGTCAAAGGTGGTGCTGAGCAGTTCGACGAGCGCTTGCCGCAGGCGCAGGGTCGCCGCTGGCGAGAGCACGCCGCGCAGCTTGATGAAGCCGTTGTTGCGAAAGAACGCCCGCTCGGCGGGCGACACGGAATACAACGTGCGCAACTCCGCGGCGACGGCGTCGTCGTCGATGGCTGGCAACGCCGGCAGTGGGTCAGCATCGCGCAATGTTCCCACAGGATCATCGCCATTGTCGGCCAGCGTCAGATACCAATCCCACCAAGCCTGATTGTCCTGTTCCCAGGGTTGGTCGACATCGCTGCGCCGCGCATTCTCGCCGACCAGCTTCGGGCTGGATTGAGCGGTCGTATGGGGCGGGATCATCCGCGCCAGACCAGGCAGTGCACGCTGAACAGCGGGGCTTGATCACCATCGTCGTCGGCGTCGGTCCACACCTGCTCCGGCTCGAAGCCAGCGCGACGCGCGAGGCGATGAAAGCCTTCGATACTGTACTTGTAGGAGCATTCGGTGTGGATAGACTCCCCTTCTCGAAACGCAAAGCTGCGCCCGGCGACGGTCACCGCTTGCTCCCGGGTGCTGACCAAATGCATCTCGATGCGGCTCAACTCGGTGTTGAACAACGCGTGGTGGCGGAAGCCGGTCAGATCAAAGTCGGCGTCCAACTCGCGATTGATGCGAGTCAGCAGGTTCAGGTTGAAGTCTGCGGTGACGCCGTCGGCATCGTTGTAGGCGGCCTCTAGGACCTGATGCTTTTTGACCAGGTCGACGCCAACCAGCAGACGTCCGCCCGAGCCCAACAGAGCGCCGACCCGGCGAAGGAAGCGCTCGGCATCGGTCGGCTCAAAATTGCCGACCGACGATCCCGGAAAAAAGGCCGCGCGTGGATGCTCATGATCGTCCACCGGCAGCACGAAGGGCACCGAATAATCGGCACAGACGGCATGCACTTGCAGCGCCGGGAAGGTCGCGGCCAGGGCCTCGGAAGATTGCAGCAGATGGTCCTTCGAGATATCCACCGGCATATAGACCGCGGGCCTTAGCGCTTCCAGCAGCACGCGAATCTTCAGGCTGCTACCGCTGCCCAACTCCATCAGCAGCGCGTCACGCCCGAGGCGCTCCGCCATGGCCGCCCCATGGCGGCGCAAGATGTCGATCTCGGTGCGGGTGGGGTAGTACTCGGGCAGCTCGCAGATGGCATCGAACAAGTGCGACCCGTGGGCGTCGTAGAAATATTTCGGTGATAGGCGCTTTTGCGGCAGAGCCAGGCCTTGGTGCACATCCGCGCGCATGTCAGCTGGCGCCGGATGCAGGTCGTGAAAATGGACCTTCGCCGTTGCATCGTCGGCGTCGGTCTGCGGTGTAGACGGTTCGCTGCGACTACCCGTCGAGCTTGATTCGTCGCGCATCTTCAATGGTTTCCTTCGGATCGCGATGACGCGGCGAGTTGCCGTCGATCACGCGGACCCGCGTGTGGGGCTGATCGGGAGTGGGAGAGCAAAAGTGCGGCATTAATGTAAAGAGGGTTCCAGGGGTCAGTATACGCAACTCAGGCGAGTGTCGGCCGTCTGCTCGACCGCGTGTTCCGCGACAGGCCACTTGTCTTGCGCCTGTCCGCAATGGACCCGAACCCCGCAGACGGTAGGGCAGAGCGTGCGCTGCGGCCCTCGTGACGTCGGTCAGCGCCGTTCTTGCACGTTGACCGCACATCCCGCCCTGGTTAACCTTCTGTCTCCGTCCGACCATAAACCAACGGGAGGCATCGGATTTTCTCTCCTTATCCCCATCGTCCCTACCCCTAACGTGCCCGATGCGTAAGCAGGCAGCTGATCGTCAACATCGCTATCTAGTTGAGGAACCCAAATGATTCAAGTGTCATATGTCAGCAGCATCGGCAACCCGATCTCCGCGGAGCAGCTACTGGCACTGCTCATGCAGTGCCGCAAGAATAACTCCGCTCAAGGCGTGACCGGCATGCTTCTCTACGGCAACGGCACGTTCTTGCAAGCCATTGAAGGCGAGGAGCAGGTCATTGACGATTTGGTTGAAAAGATCTGGGCTGATCCGCGACACGAGAATATCAAGCTCCTCAACCGCCGATCGGTTTCACGTCGAGAGTATGCCGATTGGACCATGGCCTTCGAACGCATCTCCGACGAAGGCTACTGGAAGGTGGAGGGACTCAAAAGCTTCGCCCCGTCCGATTTCAACTACGACTACCTCGTCGGCCACGAGCCGGTTGTCACAGCGCTTATGGACCGATATCGAGAACCGCACTTCGACCAAATCATCGGCGAGATCAATGCGAAAGACAAGGTAATCGAGCACCTCAAGGCAGCTTTGGCGCAAGTCCGTGACCGAGCTCAAGTCACACGCTTGGCGCTCGAGAGCATCACGGAGGCCGCACGGCGGGGAGAGTGCAACGACGCGCTGCTCGATATGTGTGACGCCACCATCGAGAGTGTGCGCCCGAAATGATGGCCGAATAACGACCCCTGCCCCGCCACAATCGAACCTGCTTGCCCCTCACAACAAGCAATCGATCCGGAATGGCGCGACTCGATCGGTTCCTGAGTTCTCAGCGGCGAGTCACTCAGATGCTGCTCGAAACAGACAAGACAACGGGCAGAACGGGTTCGCGGCGGTTCAACAACCGCTCGGTTTTTGCGGGAGGATCGCTCGCCGGCCCGATCCTTCGGGACAGGTCGTCTCCTCTTCTATTGGCGCGAACCCTTGCGGTTAACTCCCGTTGCCGACGGCGTTATCGAGTCGCTAGAAACGTGCGCCTAATACCGTCTTGCGGTCCATCAGCCAATAGACCAGGCCAAGCGCCAGGACCACCGCCGCCGTGGCCAGGATGTACATCGGCTGCAGCTTTTCGAAATCGAAGATGATGACCTTCCGGGCAATCGCCATCAGGGCCGTCGCGATGACCAGCCGCACGTGTACGACATCATCCCGCAGGTACAGGGTAATGTTCATGAAGATCTCGATCGCGATCAGCACCGCCAAGAAGGCGCCGAAGGTGACGACGATCTCGCGCACGCTGAAGTCTTCAACCGCAGGCATGTAGAGTTGACGGTAGAGCGACTCGGCGACGTCGATCACCCCCCAAAGGATCGTGATCACCATCAGAACCGCAAGGACCCGGACTGCGCCGCGGATGATCCGATGGAGGATATTCATCATCCGGTCCTCCTCGTCCACGCCGAGTTCGCTCTGACCGATGGTCTTGAGGCGCTGGCGCCTGAAGTGATCCATCAGGCTTTGTACGATGGAGGTCTGCCGACCGAGGTAGTCGGCAGTGAAGTCTTTCTCGCTGAAATCCCGCAGTCCCTCGATATGCTGGAGGTCCCGCTCCGAGACACGCTGGAAGCCCATGCTCCAGTCCGAATACTCACGATGTTGGATCGCCTTGCGTTGAATGACCTGCATGCCCGTGTGGCGCGGGTCCTGATCGATGATGTCGAGTAGTTCATCGATGACGCGTTCCTCGCCCTCCAAGACCTGCAGGAAGGTACCGTTGCAGTAAAACAGCATCCCGGTGACGCCCCTGTCGGCGTTGTGCTCCCGACAGCTTTGCAACAAGGCGAGCAGGGCCGGCTGCGACATGGGCTCCGTGGCAGAACTGATGTAGGCAATCTGAATCATGGCATTCTCCGAACGAGGGCGAGTCAGTACTGGCTTGTGGGGCAGAGAACGCGGGGGCGCTTCTCGGTCGGCGCCGATTATGCGCTGATGTTTCCCCACCATTCATCTGGGAAATGCATCTGCACGCGGGGGGATAGTCGACGGGAAAAATAGAGGGGGAAAAGAAAGGGGGGAAAGGGGACGTACCACTATTGGCTCGTTGGAGATCGGCCCGTTCAGATCTTCAACCAGGCCCCGAAGAAAAACACCCAGCCTCGGGATAGGTCGGCAATTCCAGGGGCCGCTTAGGATTCCTTGGCTGTCGGCTCGCCACGGGGCGCCAATGATCGGCGTTGGCCGTGTCGATGGCGGAAGGTCGCGAGGCTCTCGCCGACTGTCGCCTCCCGGCCATTCTGTTAGGGGGTACATAGTGGCCGACTGCTGCCGCTAGGGCCGGCTGAACCGGCCCAAGACGGCTGGCCCACAGGCACCCGCGACGGCGGTGGACGAATCCGGCAGTTGCTCCGCGCGTGGGGGCGAATTTATTCGCCCATGCGATGCCTTCCGTGCGACTGAAGTCGCACCTACACTGAGCGCACACTCTATTGATTTAATGAGATTATCGATGCGAACTTCCGAATTTTGGCTGATCCGTCCAAGCTGGTGCGCGTACCGGATCTCACGGGCGGTGAAGAGTCGACGCAATACCTCGCCGGCATTCCTAGAGCCGGCGGTCAGCGGATGCGTGGGATTTTCCGGCTACCCACCCCGCACCCCGTCCCTCTGGTCCCACTCAGGGCTTGATGTCGAGCACCGGGGTATCGGCAAGGGCATCGATGCCGTCGATCTCGATGACGGTTCCCTCGACTGCCAGCACCCGGCAACGGCTCAGTGCGATCAGATTCGGCCGCTGGTCTGCGGTGGCGGGTGGTATCGCCGTCGCCGGTTCGGTCGCGGGCGGTGCGGCGTTTGCGTTTGCCATGACGTGTCCAGCGAACCATAGGGCGATCAGGTGCATCGTTGGCCTTGCCAGACCTTTCTTCACCGGCACTCGCTTGATCATTGTGACGCCCCCATTCGGAACGCATCGTCGTGCCCGAACCCGACGCTTGCCTGGCGCACTCTGGAAGGCCGACGTGCGCGAGGTCCGGGATTTGCTGATCGAGATCGGCGAGGCGCTCCATGCGCGGGGGCGGCCAACCCGGCATCGCCTCCTCGCTGCGAACACCGCCATATGCCGATTTCGCGTTTCAGTCGCGCAATCCGTGGGCGTTCACCCCCCTGCGCACCATCACTCAGCAGCGACCACGATTGATTGGCAGTCGAAGCGGCGAAACCAGGTCTCGGAATTCGCTCCGGTCTCCGAGAGCGTCACCACGTTGTTCTCCAAATTGATGCGCAATCGACCTCGGGGGGCCTCAATGGAGCGATCGGGCAACCAGGTCGCGCGCTCGGTGCGCAGGTAGTCCAAGTCGCTCTCGATCCGAGCCGCAACGCCGCCGGTCGCCGATGAGTCATCGCCCTCGCCAGCCTTGATAACGGCAAGCCTTATCGGCGCCGTCTCTCGCGGTGGCTCTTCGCGATAGTCCACCCGGCCGCCATCGCCAAAGACGACATGCCGCATGGGCTGTTCGACGCAGGTCAGATCGATGCGATCAACCGGATCGGATGCATGAGCGAGGCCGACGGTCAGCAACACAGGAAGTAAGCGCAAAGGCAGAATCGATGGCTTCGGCAAGGTATGTCTCCAGTCGTTCGGTGGTTCATCGAAACTGACAGTCTATCCGCTCAAGCAACGCTTTGACCTTGCTGAAACACAAGTCAAATGCAGTCGTCCGTCGAGAATGGACGCATCGACATCGGCCCCTAAGGCTAGGGGCCCTGGCCGAGATCCACGGGCACGAAGGCGGCCTGGTCGGGGGCTCCGTCCGCATGCAGAAAGATAGGGGGTTGATTGAACCCAGGGTACGCGGGCATGGCGATCAGGCTCGATGCGACCGTGCCGAAGTCCTGATCGTCGACTTGCAGGCCGTGCAGATTCATCGCCGCCGCGGGCGACTGCTCCGGCTCAGTGTCTCGACGTTGCAGCAGCGCGATCCAGGCGGCCCAATCACCGCTGGTGGGCTCCGGCACGGCGACAGCGCGAAACTGGGGCAGGAAGCGACCAATCCGCACTTCTCCAGCATCGTCCAGGTCGCCCGCGGTCAACATATGCAGGCCCGCAGGGATGGGGTGAACACGGATTTCACCATCGCCGCCATGACGCAGCCAGTAGGCGTCGCGGGGATCGGCGATGACCAGACTAAACGGGCGGTAGGCGTCTGGATGCAGGTCCGCCAGGGCACCAGCAGCCTCGCGGGCCTCAGCGTGGTCGAGGGCTTCCAACACCAACTCGCCGCGACTGCGCTTGTCCGCTTGCGAACCGAGCGTCCCCTGGCGGTTCAGTACCGCGGCGACCAGGCCGTGGTCGTTCAGACCAAGCCAGCTGCCGCCACCCACGCGATCCAGGCCGGCAACCACCTCGGGCCAGTCCGGCCAATGTCGCGCCGGCGGCAGTGCTGCCCGACCCCTTAGCTCATCACGATTGGCTGCTAGTAGCAGTGGCCAGTCATGACCGGGTCGACGCAGGATGACGAGGCTGCACATGGGCGTCAGTCAGGCCGTCAACTCAGCGCCCAGATCACCGAGCCGAGAGGCGATTCGCCCCGCGTCCCATCAGGCAATGGCTGAAACCGGCCGAGCCAAGGATACAGGGTCATGGTCGGTCGTCGAGCACCTCACCTTCCTTCACGACCGGCGTCGGCATCAGGTCATGCCGGCTGATGCCGAGCCAGATAGCCATGGCGGTGGCGATGTAGATGGTCGAATAGGTACCGACTAAGACGCCGATAATCAGCGCCAGCGAAAAACCGCTGATGATCGCGCCACCGAGAAAATACAACGCAAACAACACCAGCAGCGTGGTACCAGAGGTGATGATGGTGCGCGACAAGGTCTGGTTGATGGAGCGGTTGGTAATCTCCATCACCGTCCCCTTACGCATCTTGCGGAAGTTCTCGCGGACGCGATCAAAAATCACGATGGTGTCGTTCAGGGAGTAACCGATGACGGCCAGTACGGCGGCGAGCACGGTCAGGTCGAACTCGATCTGAAAGATCGAAAACATTCCCACAGTGAACAGCACGTCGTGAATGAGCGCGGCGACAGCGCCGACCGCAAAGCGCCATTCGAAGCGCAGCGCGACGTAGATCAGGATGCCGATGAGCGCGAACAACACCGCGAGCCCGCCCTGCTCACGCAGCTCTTCACCCACCTGCGGGCCGACGAACTCGACTCGGCGCAGCTCCACGGCGCCGAGACCGCCGTCCGCGGCGGCGACGCTTAGGTTTCGGAAGACGATGTCGCTGACCTCGGCGCTGCCCGCCTCACCCTGCTCAAGCGCCTGCGGCGCGAGTCGAATCAGGATGTCTTGGCGCGAGCCGAAGTATTGCACGGTAGCGCCATCGAAGCCGTTGTCGGCGAGCACGGCGTTGATGTCGGCCACCTCCACCGGGGTCTCGTAGCCAAGTTCGATGACGGTGCCGCCAGTGAAATCGAGCCCGAGGTCGAAGCCGCGGACGAACATCGAGACCAGGCAAACTAACAGGATCGCCGAGGAAGCGATCGCGGCGATGCGACGCTTGCCGAGGAAGTCGATGTTCAGCTCTTTGAGGATCTGGGTATGGGACATGCGCGCGGCTCCGTCAGATGGCGAGCTTCTTGACCCGGCGGCCGCCGTAGATCAGATTGATCAGCGCGCGGGAGCCAAGGATGGCGGTAAACATCGAGGAAACGATGCCGATGAACAAGGTAACAGCGAAGCCCTTGATGGGGCCGGTACCAAAACTGAACAGCACGATGGCCGCGATCAAGGTCGTGATGTTGGCGTCGATGATGGTCGACAGCGCCTTATCGTAACCGGCGTGAATGCTCGCCTGGGGTGAGCTGCCGTTGCGGATCTCCTCGCGGATGCGTTCGAAGATCAGCACATTGGCATCTACCGCCATACCCACCGTCAGCACGATACCGGCGATACCGGGCATCGTTAGCGTGGCCTGCAACGCCGACAGGATCGCGACGATCATGACCAGGTTGAAGACCAACACCACATCCGCGACCAGGCCGAACACCCGGTAGTACAAAGCCATGAAGATGACCACCAGCAACAGGCCGATCAGCACGGAGCGGAAGCCCTGATCGATGTTGTCCTGACCCAGGCTCGGGCCGATGGTGCGCTCCTCGACGATCTCGATGGGGGCGGCCAGCGCGCCTGCCCGAAGCAACAGGGCCAGATTGTGGGCCTCGTCGGAGCTATCGAGCCCGGTGGTCTGGAATCGCCGGCCGAAGGGCTCGAGGATGTTGGCGATGCTGATGACTTCTTCGGTGCGTACCCGATCCTTGACCGGCTCGCCATCGACCATGCGTGTGACGGTCCGATTCTCGATAAACACCACGGCCATGGGCTTACCGACGTTCTCGGTGGTCATGTTCCGCATGCGTCGCGCGCCCTGACCGTCGAGATTCACGAACACCGCTGGCGAACCGGACTGTTGGTCGAATCCGGCGGATGCATCGGTGATCTGATCGCCGGTGACGATGACGCGGCGCTTGAGCAAGACCGGGCGGCCGTCACGCTCGCGGTACAGCGCGGAACCGACCGGCACCCGACCCTCGACCGCGTCCTGCACGTCGTGCTCGGTGTCGACCAGCCGGTATTCCAGCGTCGCGGTCGCGCCAAGCAATTCCTTTAAGCGCGCAGGATCCTGCGCGCCGGGCAGTTGGACGACGATACGACGGTCGCCCTGTCGCTGAATGATCGGCTCCGCGACGCCAAGGGCATTGACGCGGTTGCGCAAGGTGGTGATGTTCTGCTGCAGCGCGAAGCTCTGCACCTGCTGCTGCATCGCCGGTGGTAATGCCGCATAGACGAACCAGTTGCCATCCGCATCCCCGGTGGTGACCGTCAGATCGCGGAAGGCACTGCGGATGACGGCCTCGGCCTCGTCGCGCACCGCCGCATCATTGAAACGGACGGCAATACGGTCCTTGTCGCGGAGGACGGTCAGATAGCGGATTTTCTCGTTACGCAATTCGGTGCGGATATCGCCGGTGTAGCGCTCCAGCGCCTGCTCCACGGCGGCGTCCATGTCGACGTCGATCAAGACGTGGATACCGCCGCGCAGATCGAGTCCGAGGAACATCGGTTGCGCCCCCAGCCCCTCCAACCATCCTGGCAGGTCTGGCGATGTCGTTAAGGCGTGGTTGTAGCGGTCGGACAGGGTCTGGCTCATGACCTCCTGACCGCGCAACTGATCACGCGGCGTCGTAAAACGCACCAGCAGTTTGTTGCCCTCGCGCTGTTCGACAGCCTTCACCGGAACGCCGGCATTCTCCATGGCCACCTTGATCTCGCCGACACTGGCCTCCGTGACCTCCGCGTCGCGGGTCCCCGTGACTTCAATAGAGGGGTCCTGAGGGAATAGATTGGGCAGCGCGAACAGCAGCCCGACCAGGATAACGGCCAGGATCAGCAGATTCTTCCACAGCGGGTATTGGTTCATCGCGGATGTTCCTGCAATGCGAGGGCGACGTCCCGGCGCTGCTGTAAAGCGCTATCGGCGACGGCACCTGGATGCGCGAAGGCGCTAGATCGGGACTTTAGACACATACGGGGCCGATCCGCGCCGCTGCGCGCGCGAGGCGCGCGCAGCGGCGGTGAGCGGAGTGACGCGAGTCAGAGTTCCTTCAGCGAGCCCTTCGGCAGAACCGCCTCAACGGCCTGGCGACGGATCTTGATGGTGACGTTGTTCGCGACCTCGACCTGGACGAAGCTCTCGCCGAGATCGACTAGGCGCCCAGCGACGCCGCCCATGGTCACGACCTCGTCACCCTTGGACAGCCCTTCGACCAATGCCTTGTGCTCCTTCTGGCGCTTGATCTGCGGGCGGATCATCAGGAAGTAGAGAATGATGATGAGGCCGATCGGGAACAGCAGACCCAGTAACGAGTCAGCCGCGCCGGCACCCCCACCCTGGGCCATGGCGTCGGAGATGAAAAAGCTCATAAAGAATCCTCGTTGGTCCCGCCTGGCGCGACGGCGGCGCCTGACGAGGGATTGCGTTGATTGAAACTTCGGATCAGCCGAAGTTTAGCCGCGCATTATGACATATCGCGGCGCGCGTAGAAGTCCGCGACAAAGACACCAAGCCTGCCGGCCGCGATCGCGTCGCGCAGACCGCGCATCAGGTCCTGATAATAGGTCAGGTTGTGAATAGTATTGAGCCGTGCGCCCAGGATCTCGTTGCACTTGTCCAGGTGGTGCAGGTAGCCCCGACTGTAGTGACGGCAGGTGTAGCAGCCACAGTCCGGGTCCAGCGGACCCGTGTCGGACTTGTGCGCGGCGTTGCGGATACGCACCGCGCCGGCCCGCGTGAAAAGATGTCCGTTGCGGGCATTGCGGGTGGGCATGACGCAATCGAACATGTCGATGCCGCGCTGCACGGCGGCAACGATGTCCTCTGGCGTGCCGACACCCATCAGATAGTGCGGATGCTCCGGCGGCAGCCGCTCAACCAGAAAATCCAGCACCGCGAGCCGCTCATCCGGCGGTTCACCAACGGAAAGCCCGCCGATCGCATAGCCGTCGAAGCCGATGTCCAGCAAACCCTCCAGCGACGCGGCCCGCAGGTCGTTGTACATGCCTCCCTGGCAGATGCCGAATAGGGCCGATGGGTTGTCGCCGTGGGCCTGTCGGCACCGCAGCGCCCAGCGCAGGGACATCTCCATGGATTCGCGCGCCTGCTGCGCGGTGGCAGGATAGGGCGTGCAGTCGTCGAAGATCATGACGATATCCGAGCCCAGGGCCCGCTGCACCGCCATGGACTCCTCCGGCCCCATGAACACCGCACTGCCGTCCACCGGCGAGCGAAAATGCACGCCCTGCTCGGTGATCTTGCGCAAATCGCCGAGACTGAACACCTGGAAGCCACCGGAGTCGGTCAGAATCGGCCCGTGCCATTGCATAAAGTCGTGCAGATCACCGTGGGCGGCAATGATCGCCGTGCCCGGACGTGCCATCAGATGAAAGGTATTTCCGAGTAGGATCTGGGCGCCGGTCTCCACGACCTCCTCCGGCGTCATGCCCTTGACAGTGCCGTAGGTACCCACAGGCATGAAGGCTGGCGTATCGACGACACCACGCCCAAGGCTCAGCCGACCGCGTCGAGCGGCGCCGTCCCTGGCAAGCAGTTCAAACTCCATCGGCACCCTCCTCGCCCTGTTGGCGATCGAGCCAATCAGCCAACGCATGCAAATCCCGAACCTCAAGTTCCGGCGGCGCCAGTTGGTCGGGCCAACTCAACTCATCGCGATTGACCCATACTGCGCGCAGGCCGAGGCCGCGGGCTGCCTCGACATCCCGCAGGGGATCATCGCCGATGTGCAGTGTCTCGTCGATGCCGGCGCCGGCCCAATCCATCGCCCGCTCGAACAGCGCCGGATCGGGCTTGGCGGCACCGGCCTCTGCGGCGGTCAGCGAACGATGAAAACTGTTGCTCAACGGCGTGTTGTGCACCTCCGCATTACCGTTGGTCAGGGAGACTAGGCGATAGCGCTCGCGCAACCGCGCCAGCGCCGGACGCACATCGGCGTAGGGCGTTACCCGATTCCGCCGCTGCTGAAACAACGTCATGGCCTCTTCGGCCAGGCTCTCCGGATAATCGAACTCATCCATTAGGGCACGCAGCGCGAAGAGCCGCACAGCGGTGACATCATGGGCGATCTCCGGGCGTTCCCGCATCAATGCGATGCGATGCAGGCGCAGACTATCGGCGTCATGGACGGCGGTGAGCCGCGGTACCCGCGCCGCGAGCCAGGCATAGAGCACCTGCTCGGCATCGCGAATGACCGGGGCGCAGGGCCAAACGGTATCGTCGAGATCGATGGTAATGAGGCGAATACGCGAGCCTTGATGCATGAAGAATCCGGGAGAAGGTCGATATCCAGAACGACGAGGGATGGAGAGACAGCCGCGAACGAGATTGCCTCGCTAAACTGGGGTCCGACTTGGCTAGCGAGTGTCGAGCGCCCAATTCTGCACTGAGGGGCGCCGCGACGAAAGCAAGATCGTCGGGTGCGACCGTCGCCAGCGAGCCGAACCGGCTCGCAACGGGCTCAATCTGGCCCTAGCCAACACGCGACCATCACAGAAGGCGGACATCATGTTCATGTTTCGAAAAAAAACCCAAATGCCGAGCGCCGCAGAGGCCCTGCCCGGCCGCGAGACTCCGATGCCCCTGACCAATCGGCACCATGTCAGCGGCAATCCCATACAGCCACCGTTTCCGCAAGGATTGGAAACGACCGTATTCGGTCTCGGCTGTTTCTGGGGCGCTGAGCGTCTGTTTTGGCAACTCCCTGGGGTCTTTGCCACCGGGGTTGGCTACGCGGGCGGTCTGACGCCAAACCCAACCTACGACGAGGTTTGCTCGGGACTTACGGGCCATAACGAAGTCGTCCTGGTGGTCTTCGACCCGGAACAAATCGCCTACGACAGCCTGCTCATGGCGTTTTGGGAGGGCCACGACCCCACGCAAGGCATGCGTCAGGGCAATGATGTCGGCACGCAATACCGATCCGGCATTTATTGCTCCAACGATGCGCAACTGGCCGCCGCACAAACAAGCAGGGATCGCTACCAACAGGCCCTGAACGATGCCGGCAATCGCGGCGCGATCACGACAGAGATCATCCCCGCGCCGACGTTCTACTACGCCGAGGAATACCACCAGCAATACCTCGCCAAGAATCCCGGCGGTTACTGCGGTCTTGGCGGTTGCGGCATCCACTACCCGGAGCCGGCGACGGAACGGATCTAACCGCCAAGCCACCCAGCCCTTGCCAAAGGGGTCGGCGCGCTGGCCAACGGCAAAACCAAGCCAACAGCACGCTGATACAAAAACGCAACAATTTGTAAGAAACCCGATGAGAGCCCTATTATTCAGAAACTTAGGCGGTGACACATGACTCGAAAAGCGCCAAAACAAACATCAGAGGCGTAAAGTCAGCTTGACAATCCCGGGGCTAAATAAGAAACTGTTGATGTACTGAAGATTCGCAGTTCTTCAGTGCACTCCTCCATCCTCCTTTGGTGGTAATCTTCAAGCGCGGCGCCCGCCGCGCTTTTTTTTTGCTTGCCCAAACCGCAGCCGGTCAGGCGGCGTGGTCGCGGGTCAAGAACATTGCGTCGCCGTAGGAAAAGAAACGGTAACCCGCATCCACCGCATGCGCGTAGGCGGCCATGATCTGCCGATAGCCCGCGAACGCGGAGACCAACATCAGGAGTGTCGACTCCGGCAAATGGAAGTTCGTGATCATTGCGTCGACGACCTGAAACCGATAACCCGGGCGGATGAACAAACGGCTCTCACCTTCAAAGGGCACGAGCGCGCCGCCCGCTGCCGCCGTCTCGAGGCTGCGCACCGAGGTCGTCCCTACAGCGACCACGCGCCCGCCATCGGCACGGGTCCGCGCAACCTGGCGGCAAACCGTCTCGCCCACCTCTAGCCACTCCGCATGCATGCGATGCTGGTCTAAATCCTCGGCCCGCACCGGCTGGAAGGTGCCGGCGCCGACATGCAGCGTGACCTGTGCGGTATCGACACCCATGGCCGCTACGGCTTTCAAGACATCGACGTCGAAATGTAGCCCCGCCGTAGGGGCTGCGACAGCACCGTCGCGACGGGCATAGACGGTCTGATAACGGGCCGCATCGACGGCGTCGTCGGCACGCTCGATATAGGGTGGGAGGGGCATGTGTCCATGCCGACGCATCAGCTCGCCGAAGTCGGCATCCAGCGCCTCGAGCAAGAACAGATCATCGTCTCTACCGACGACCTCAATACGCTCACCGCCCGCCAACAAGAGCAGCCCTCCCGGCTTGGGTGACTTGCTTGCTCGCACCTGCGCCCACGCCTGATGGACCGACACGAGCCTCTCTAGCAGGATCTCGACGCGACCGCCCGTCGCCTTACGGGCATACAAACGCGCGGGTATCACGCGCGTATCGTTGAATACCAGCAGGTCGCCAGGCCGAAGCAGCGACGGTAGGTCATGGAACGACAGGTCTACCATTGCACCGCTCGGGCCGTCGAGGGCCAGCAGGCGGCTCGCGCTGCGTTGCGGCAGAGGCCGCTGGGCGATCAACTCAGGCGGCAGATCGAAACGGAAGTCAGAGCGACGCAATGAGTTCGCCACTGTCACCACCGGACAAGGCCGTGCGGCATGCGTGAGTCCTCTGGGCTTTGGTTCTTAACAAACCAACGCATGGTAATGCCAAACACCGGCAACAGCACCCGCTACGGCGAACGGCCGGAAACCATCGCACATCACCGGCGGCGCACAAAATGCGTCCACCGCTTTTAAGCCGACAATGAAAGCGCTATCATAAGCCGCTTGGCCGGGGTGGCGGAATTGGTAGACGCAGTGGACTCAAAATCCACCGGTGGTAACACCTTACGAGTTCGAGTCTCGTCCCCGGTACCACTCATTTGAAGCCCCTTACGCAGGCGGCATCGGTCAGTCGGGCCTAGGTATCGACCGACACCGCATCGCGAACGCCGCTCGATTAGTCCATGTAAGCTGGCGCGTACGCAGGTTACGGAGCGACCCCATGACCGGTTCCATCTTTCAGTCACCGGATGCCGCCGAAGCTGCGTTCTATGCGGCATTCGCGGCCACCGACCTGACTCTGATGGCCAGCGTTTGGCTCAATACCGATGATGCCCAGTGCGTCCACCCGGGCGGCGACTTGCTGCAAGGTTACGCCGCCGTCCTCCATAGCTGGCAGTCGATCCTCTCCGCAACAGAGGCACCGACGATACGATTTCGCCTGTTGAACCGACTCGAGTCCGATGGGCTCTCTGTACACATTGTCGAAGAGGGCATCGGTCCAGCCGGAGAGGTGTCGGATTTGACCCGCGTACTGGCCACCAACACCTATCTTCGCACCAATCGGGGCTGGCACCTGGTCATGCACCACGCCACGCTGCCACTGGTGGAGAGCGTCGATTCGACCCCGTCGGCGAAGGCGGGCGACAGAATACATTGACGAGCGCACGGCGGGATATTGATCGTTTCGGCGCTTCATAAGGTCGGCGCACAGAGATGCCAAGCCCATGGCTGGGAACCGTAAGAGCGGAAACGCCTCGACCGGAAAGGCTTAATCTTCCGGATACAGCCTGGCGCCTTCCCCATCGAACAGGGTAATGGCATAGAGGGGACATGACTGAGCGGCGGACAGCAGATCGTCCAGATCGTCCAGTTCCCCGGTCAACTCCGCGACCAGGTCATCGTTGATGACAAAGGTTCGGGTCGCAAAAGCAGTACAACCGCCGCAGCCGATGCAGTTCGGCGTATCGACCTCGATGCGAACCTCCCCCAAGCCCACACAAGGCGGCAGGGACGACTGACCAGCGATTTGGGCTTCAATCTCCATCTCGATCCTCGTTACCAGCGCATTTCGAAGACACAGGCGTCAGCCCCCATGGACTGGCATTGCACCTCGGTCACCTGGGTTCGGCGACTCACCAGCGTCTTGAACAGCCGCTCGAACGTGGCCGTGTAGAAGTCGCACAGTGGCACATCTGACTCCTCGCCGCGGCAAATCGGGCAGCCGGCAATGGTCGCCCGCACGGGCCGGCCCGTCTCGAAGCTGAACTCGCCGCTACCGGAGAAGGTCCATGCATGCTTGCCTACCGCGCCGAGGAGAATCCCGCTCGCCGGCCCTGGCGGCAGCAACCGCAGCAGCACTTGGGCCGGCTTGGGAATCCGGTTGGCGAGCAGATAGTCACCGGTCCGAAGGCCGGCATCGCGCGCGATTGCCCGGGCCTCGGCGATGCCGAGCCGAGCCCGAAGCGAGCGCTGCAGCGCGATGACCTCGCGCTCGTCGACCATCTCTCCTGGCAACGCGTCAAGGTAGTGGCTCAGACCAGCCTCTTCGAAACAATCCGCCGCGGAGCCGAACCGATCAACCAACGCCTCCGCGACCCGAATGATCGCGTTCGGGCCGATCCGCGCCAGCGCCCCGACCTCCCCACCCTCTCCGTCCAAACTGATTGCTCCCCTGACCGAAGCCACTGCGGTAAGACACCGCCCAATGGCCGCCGAATTAGTTGGTTCGAGAAAAATCCCAGGCGGCCCGATCCCAGTTGAAAGAGGCATCGTGCTCGGTGCACAAACTGCGTAGGAAATAGCGCCCCGCAGGCGTGATCCGCAGCCTATCCCGCTCCACCTCGACTAGGCCATCGGTCGCGAAGCTCGCAAGACGGTGGTACTCCTCGTCCAGACACCCAGACGCGAGCTTTGCAGGCAACTCCAGGTTGCAAATCATGTGTGCAATGGCGTCGCGCCGGCAGCGATCATCCGGGCTCGAGCGGTGTACCCGGGCAACGGGGAACCGACCTTGCGCGACGGTTCGTTCCCACTCACCGACGTCGCACTGGTTTTGGATACAGATGCCGTCCACTTCACCCACGGCACCGCTACCAATGCCCAACAAATGATGACTGGTATTGCCCGTATAACCGATGCAGTTGCGATGCAGGCGCTGCTCGGACTGCGCGATAGCAAGCTCGTCAGTATCCAGCGCGAAGGTATCAAGCCCGATCCATGCGTACCCTGAGCTAGTAAATGCCTGCACCGCCTGGCGGAACAGGGCTCGTCGATCGTGATCCGAAGGCAACTGGTGCACGTCGATGGCGTGCTGGTGAGACCCGATACTGGTATTGCGGGAGTAGCCGAAACAGGAGACTCGATCCGGGGCCAGCTCGATGACCGACTCCAATGTGCGCTGAAAAGCCTCCTCCGTCTGCCGGGGCAGGCCGTAGATCAGGTCGAAACCGATGGTCTCGAAACCGATCTCACGCGCCATCCAGTAGACATCCCGGATCAGGTCCAGAGACTGCATGCGGCCGATGGCCCGCTGCACATCGGGGTCGAGATCCTGGACACCGAGGCTCAGCCGCTGAAAACCCAGCGCATGCAGCAGCTCCAATTGCCCGGCGGACGTCCGCCGCGGGTCGCATTCAATCGACTGGTCGGTATCCGGCAAGATGCGGAAATGGCGCTCGACGATCTCCGTCAGCCGCGTCAATTGCGCATCGTTCAGATAGTTGGGCGTGCCGCCCGCCAAATGGAACTGCAACACGTCCCTGACATTGCCGACCCGGTCCGCCACCAGCGCCAGTTCCCGGTCCAGCAGATTCAGGTATTGATCCAGGCGCTCGCTCTCGTGGGTGATGGTCGTATTGCAGCCGCAGTACAAGCAGCGCCCCGCACAGAACGGGATCTGTACGTAAAGCGACAAGGTTTCGTCGGGACGCTGCGCAATCCTGCGCAGCGTTGCCTCGTAGTCCTCGCTACCGAAGTCATCGGTCCAAAGCGACGTCGGGACCGGGCGGTCGTAATGCGGGCCAAACTCCGCGAAACGCTTGAGCATGGCGCGCGAAATCTCCGCGGGAGCTGCGCTGGACATGATCGATTGACCTCAGTTGGTCTCGGCGACAATGGTCTTTTGCTCTTCCACCCGCAAGTCGTTCGGGGCACCACAGGCCGAAATCGGCGCGGCCACCGCGGCGGGTCCACGCCCCTTATTGACCCCAGTGAAGTCAATGTCGGCGGAAAGGTCAGGCCGGTCCGCCTTCAGCTTCGCGATGTCGTCACGCGACAGGATCTTGCTCTCGTCAAAGCCCAAATCCCACTCCGCGGACAGGCCGCCCTTGTACTTGAGTCGCTCAAGGTCGTAGAACTTCTTGCTCAGCGTGGTCTTGGCGAATGCCTTCAGGCAACCGAGCATGTAGCGACGCTTGAACTTGTCCCTGATCCACGGGTAATGGAAGAAGCTGCGGCTCATGTAGAAGCGGGCATAGTTCTTCATCACACCCTTGAGCACAGCTTCGCGGCTCATGCCTTCAGGCTTCATGATCGGGGAGACAAAGTTGTACTTAGAGTAGTCACGCACCTCCACCTTATCGCCCAGCTCTTCGAACAGCTCCGCGAATGGCCAGGGGGTATACATGTTCCAGTTGGCCATATCTGGATTCCAGTCCTGGGCCAGCTTGTAGGTCTCTTCGATGGTCTCTGGCGTCTCGTTCTCCATGCCCATGATGAACTGCACTTCAGCGACGATGCCGGCGTCCTTGAGCAGCTTCACCGCGAGCTTGTTCTGCTCAACGGTCGTCTGTTTGCGGAAGATGTCCAGGTTCATCTGGGCCGCCGCCTCGGTACCCAGCGAAACGTGCACCAGCCCGGCCTTGCGATACAACGGCAACAGGTCCCGGTCACGCATGATGTCCGTCACGCGGGTATTGATGCCCCAGTGCAACGGCAGATCGCGCTTGATGAGTTCCTCACACAGCGCGACGAACTTGGACTGGATGATGGTCGGCTCTTCGTCGGCGAGGATCATGAAGCCGACCTTGTGGTCGCGCACCAGGGTCTCGATCTCATCGACGAACTTGATCGGATCACGATGACGGTATTTACGCCAGAATTTCCACTGTGAGCAGAAGCGGCACGTGAACGGACAGCCACGCGCAAAGTTCGGCACCGAAACGCGGGTGTTGAGCGGTGTATAGATGTACTTGTCCCAGTCGAGCAGGGACCAGTCCGGCGTCAGGGTGTCGAGGTCCTCGATCACCGGTTCCGCCGGGGTCGCCACCACCTGCTCGCCGTCCAGGAACGCGAGACCCTTAATGTTCCGGCGCTCGGCCTTGTGAGAACCGTCGGCGATGGCGTGCATCAGGTTGACGATGATGCGCTCGCCCTCACCGCGCACGATGTAGTCGATCCACGGCGCCTCATGCAGGATCTGGGAATACATGAAGGTGGGATGAATGCCACCGAGGATGGTGATGCAGTTCGGGCGTGCCTCTTTAGCGACCTGCAGCGTGGTCTGCGCCTTATAGATCATCGGCGTAATGGCCGTAGCCATGACGATGTCCGGCTCGTTGGCGGCGATGATCTCACGCAACTGATCGTCGTCTGTCTCGTCGACCATGGCGTCAACGAAACGGACGTTGTCGTAGCCCGCGTGCTTCAGCGCACCGCCGATGTAGGCGACCCAGCCGGCAGGCCAGTTTCCGGCGATTTCGGCACCGCCGCAATGGTAGTTCGGTTGGATCATCAGGATGCGCATGGAGGGCCCTCGAGTGGATGGCGTCGTTCGTCTCTTCGATCATGAAAAGGTAGCGAACAGGGTGTAAAGCTGCCTTGACGCATGTCAACCTTGCACCGCATCCGGGCCCCGGAGATCAAGAAATCTGAAATTCCAATCTCGATCAGGGATTTTCCACGGCACAGCAATCACGCAGTCAATTGCTGGGTTACCTTAACACTAAATAGGGGGATCGCCTATATGGCCCCAGGCGTCGGGTGCGAACGGATCGACGCGCCGGCCGCGCCGCAAATGCGGCGCTCGCTACTAGCGCGCTTCCCTTACAGCGACGGCGTCGGCGGGCGAATCCGCTGACTGGCGCGGAGGTGGATCCTGCTCGTGCAGCGCCCAACTCCATAAGGCGGCATCGGCGAGCGGCAACACCAACAACCAATGCTCAAGGATCGCCAACGCGAGCAAGGTCGCGGTCAACATCAGCGCAATGGCGGCGAAGCCCAGGGCGGGGACGTCCAAGGCAGCCTCCACCAACAGGCACATGATCACCGTAGCGACGCTCACCGAGACCGGGAACAGGAGGTTCATCGGCCGTTTCGACAGGTAGGTGGTGAGAAAGCGAATATGTTCCGGCAACCATTCTTCGTTCAGGTTAGGCACACCGAAGAACAGGTTCAGCTTCGCGCTCCAGCGCATCCACCACAGGATCACAAAGGTCCAGGTGCCCACCTGATTGGCGCCGTCCCAGGTGATCCAGACCATGGCGGCCCCAGCCGCGACGATGGTGAGTTCATGATAGAGACTGGTCTGAATAGCCAGCCAAAAGCGCCGCCAGTCACCGCAGTCGGGCGGACAGGCCGCCTTGCGCGGTCCGGTCACCAGGCCCATGAAATAGCTCATCTCCATCCAGCCCCAGATCAGCACGCCGGCGGTGAAGCCGATGTAGGCCCCCGCCGGACTCGCGGCATCCCGCACCGCGTACAGCGCGACGAGCGACAGGGCGAGCACCACGGTCGCTCCGAGCAGACTCCGGCGGTAGGTATGGGCTGGACGCTTGTCCAGATACAGGATCACACCGGTGCTGAACCACCACACAAACAGCGCGTAGCCGACAGCGATCCCGTAACTCAGCATCTGGTCCGCGGTCTACCAGGCCGGGGCGAGCCGCGGGCAATCCGGGATAGCGTTGCGCTTGGCCGGAATAAAATAAAGCCGCGCAAAGGCCGCGGCTCCTGCCACCGCCAGGCCCAGGCGCTTGGCCCCGCCAACCAGACCGCCCTGAGCGCGCGCCGCTTCATTCGCCTTGGCGATCTCGTTCAGCCGCACCAACCCCTGCCGGAAGGCCGGATGGTCGATGTCGAGGGTCAATGGGAACACCTGGCGTGTGATCTCCGAACAGATCTCGAACACGCGAAAGTCGAAATCGTCTGGATCGATACCCAGCCCCTCGTATAACGCAGGGCGGGCGTGATCGCGGACATACATCGTCGCATACACCGACAATACGAAGAACCGGATCCAAAGCTTGTTGACACCACTCAGCAACTTCGGGTCCGCGCGCATGATCAACGCGAACACCTCGCCATGCCGGAACTCGTCGTTACACCATTCCTCGAACCAGCGGAAGATGGGATGGAACCGATATTCGGGATGCCGTTCCAGGTGGCGGAAGATGGTGATATAGCGCGCGTAACCAATCTTTTCAGATAGATAGGTGGCGTAGAAGATGAACTTAGGCCGGAAGTAGGTGTATTTTTTTTCTTTCTTCAGAAAGCCCAAATCAACACCGACACCTAAATCCTTCAGCGATTTATTGATAAAACCCGCGTGCCGAGCCTCGTCCCGGGCCATATAGCCCATGACCTTCTGCACCTCGGGATTGGTTGCACGCTTCTTGATCTCGTTGTAGAGGACGCAGCCGGAGAACTCCGCCGTCACCGAACTTACCATGAACTCGAGGAAGTCAGCCTCCAGGGCCGGCGGCAATTGCTTGACCTCGGACTGAAACGCGTCGTCTTGGCGGAAATGCGCGTTGTTCTCGTCCCGCTCGAATTCCGCCATCAACTCGTCCCACTCAGCCCGCACCGGGGTCACGTCGAGTTTGTCCATCGCGGCACAGTCGGTCTCATAGAAACGTGGCGTCAGGATGGTATTCTCGCGTGTCAAGAGTTCGGGATCATTGGGCTTCGCTTGTTGCGGTGGCAGGACATCGGTCATCTTCTTTCACTCCTCGGGGGATGCTTTGTTCGGCACCGGGGAACCAGTCCAGTGCGTGGATCACAGTGATCCTCGGGCGGGTCTAGCCGCGCTGCGAAGGACCACGTCGGACGTGGTCCGTCGCATGCAGCGTCGCCGTCTTTATAGTCCGGCGATCGCCGGCTGTCTTTGTTGCGGGTCAGGAATCCGGCCCGATCTCGGCACGCAGCAACTGCGCGAACGAACCGGCGTTGGTGGGACCAAAGGCGCGCAGATCGATGCGCCTTCCGGTCAGTGGATCTTCAAACAGCAATCGCCCATCTTCCCTGAGCGAAAGTACATAGGGCGCCTCGACATCCGCGTTGTAGCTTTTGCGCTCACGCACCATGCCGCGCATGACCCCGAGCACGAAGCCGTCGACGCCGGATTCCAGTCGAGCGACCTGGCCTTCCTCGCCCGGAACCCGGACAGTGGTGGTGCCATCGCCGTTATCGATGAAGACCAACTGCCGGCTTTCGACCATCGGCGCCAACGGCGTTTCGGTACTCCCGACCCCGGTGAGGCGCACCAGTGCCGCGGCGAAGATGACGAAGCCGATCAGCAGGGCCGCCCCGATCAAGACTTCACGGGGAAACGGGCGGCCCTCGAACGGATCGCTCATGTGGGATACCTCTGCCTCACTGGCTTGGCAACGGGTCTGCGGTCATGTCCGGTGAACGCCCGTCACCCCTGGTCGCCGAAGCCGTCGACGCCAAGTCCGATTGCTTGCCTTCGGCTTCCTCATTGGACTCGGAGCCGACCGCCGCACGCAACGCCGCGGTCAGCACCTCGGCGGCCGCATCAACGTCTGGAATACAACGCAGCATGGGCTGGGCATTGAAGAAGCGCCAGGGTCGGACATTCGGCCACATGATCAGATAGTTCACGCTCTGGCCTCCACCGAGCACCAGCGGAATATCGCCGATGCCATCGCCGTGACGGCGTAGCCCGGCACTCTCGACGACCTTGAACGGGATGTTCACGGCGATCGGTATCGCGACCCCGCAACGAATAACGATGCGGCGGTCGGTGATGCTATAAACGGTCGAACGACTGTAGAGCCACGCCAAAATGCCCAAGATCCCCATGGCCAGCCCCGCGAGCGACGCCAACCAGGATGCGTTCAGCAACGCACTCGACACCGGGTCGCCAGCGCTGAGCACGTAGACGATTCGGAACAGGATCAACAGACCAAAATACAGCGCGACCTTGCGGACGTGGAACGCCCGCACAGCGAGGGCGCCCCAACGGGGCGCACCCTGCCATCGCAGAACCTCCCCATCGGGGAGGTTCTGCGGCAAGCCGTGGACCGGCTCGAAGTCGAACTCACTCACAGAAACGGCTCCGCGCGGTCAGCCGTGGCATACATCGTGCCGGCACCGTAGTAGGCGACAACCTTGTCTTCCTCGCGCAGGGTGATCTGGTCGTAGTTCGCCAGCGTCGGCGCATCGTTGAACTGGGCGCCGGTGATGCTGGACACCTCGACCTGACCCTTTTTGCCACGAACCACGGCACATGGTCATCGGCAACAGCACACGCTTGCCGTTCTTCGCGTCCAGCTCCAAATAGCGAATCTGCGGCTCCGAACGGTCGACCCAAATCTCACGCACCTTGCCGCCCTCCTCGCCGTCGCAACCGATGACCGGCATACCGCGCGGATCCGGATCCTTGTCCACTACGCTGAAGTGGGTGGCGACACGCATGGGGACGATGCGAGGCGCACCGGCTTCCGTCAGGTCGGGTGTCTCCGCACGCAACGCGTAGCTGCCTGGGCCGACGCCCGCGAGCATCGGATTGCCGGTCGGTGCCAACGCGGCACCTGGGAACGGCGCGATGGGCTCGGCATTCAGTTTGTATTGGGCTGGCTCCGGACCTGGCTTTACGACCTCGACGCCAGTGTGTGGCATCTTGAAGGTCTTGGGTTCAGGCATGGGCGGGAAACCTTCCATCATGGTCGTGCCGCCGACACGCAACGATTCGGCCGGGTAACCCTCGCGCTTGTCTTCGCGACGGATCCACCAGACCAGCGCGAAGAAGAAGAACCAAAAGACGTAGAGCACCAGTTGGGCAACGTCGATGTAGTTAGTGATGGCGCCGATAGGCATGAGAGAACCTCCGTTGGTTCTGTGATTTAGGGAAGCTCGGCGACGCCGAACCTCGTTGACGATCGCGCACCTTGGGCGCCGGTGCGTAGCACCAACGGCCCGATTGCGATCAGGGTTGCGAACAAAAGCACGATTTCCAGGTTATAGACGACGGCATAACCCACCGATGGGCCAGTCAAGACCGGCCCCAAAACTCCTTCCTCGGCAAGCGCGGTGACAAGATCGCGGATAGCACCACCGGCAGCGATGGCAACGCCGTAGGCAGTCGCCTGTACCGCGCCCCATGCACCCAATGCGAGCCCGCTGTGGCCACCTTCGGCCATGCCCATGGCGGCAGTCAGCGTGCCGACCGCGAGCAGCCCGCCACCAAAACCGATCAACAGCGCACCGACTCGGAATAGCCAGGACGACTCCAGCGGCGCAGCGAAGACCACCGCCGTGAAGGCAACGATTCCGACCAGCGCACCGTTCGCAGACAACCGGTATGGATCAGTGCCACGAGTCAACAAGCGGGCCGCGAGTGCAAAGGCCGCCAGTGTGCCGAAGGCCCATATGGCGGTGAGTCTTGTCGTTTGCGCCACGCTCAAATCGAGTACCTGAGCCCCATAGGGTTCAAGCAAAATCTCTTGCATGGTAAAACCGGCGGTGCCTAAACCAAGGGCCACCAGCAGCCGACTTGAGCGAGTATCGGCGATGAAGCCGCGCCAGGAATCGATGAAGCGCGGGCGCGGCTTGCGCGCCTCACGGTCGGCTCTCATCTGCCTGGCACGTGCACGATCCCAGGGCTCCTGCTTCCAAAGCGCAACGACGTTGAACACCATGGTGAGCACCGCGGCGCCCTGGATCACCTGAATCAGGCGCATCTGACTGAAATCCGTCAGCAGCAACCCGAACAGCAACGCACTCGCGAGCATGCTTAGTTGCAGCACGACAAACAACAAAGCGACCACACGTGGGCGGCTCGCCTTGGGTGCGATATCGGTCGCCAACGCCAAGCCTGCGGTCTGCGACGTATGCAACCCGGCACCGGCGAGCAGAAACGCGACCGCAGCACCGAACTGACCGGCCCACGCTGGCCCATTGCCACCCTCAGCGAGCAGGAGCAGCGCGAACGGCATGATCGCAAGACCACCGAATTGCAGCAGGCTGCCGAACCAAAGATAGGGAACTCGCCGCATGCCGAACGCCGACCGGTGAGTATCCGAGCGATGCCCGATGAGGGCGCGGAACGGCGCAAACAGCACCGGCAACGCAACCATTAACGACACCAGCCACACCGGAACCGCCATCTCCACAACCATGACGCGGTTCAGCGTGCCGTAGAGCAGCACCATGGCCATGCCAACGGAGGCCTGAAACAGGGCCAGCCGCAGCAACCGTAGCAGGGGCAAGTCCTGAGTTGCCGCATCAGCGAACGGCAGGAACCGCGGCAGGACGTCGCGGAACCAGATGCGCCGAATTTCGCCGACTGCTCCAGTCACGAGCGGATCAACTCCATCGCCTGAGAGGTATAGAAGCCACGAGAGATACGCCGGGTGCGACCGACGCGCCAATCCGACAGTTCGGGATCAGTGCCGATGGCAGCGCTGAGCTTGGCAACGGGTACTGGGACAATTGCCGGCGAGCGATCGCTCCGGGGGAAGAACTGTCCCACCGCATGCATCAGCGCCAATGCCGGGGTGCGCGGCGCAAAGGTAAACAACACCGACGCACGGGCACGCGACGCGAACCCTTCGATCACGTTCAGGGCATCGTCAAGTTCGTAATGGATCAACGAGTCCATTGCGACAATGTGATCGAAGTCGCCCTGATCCGGCGCCAACATGTCGCCGACGGCATACTCGATGCGCCCCGACAGGTCGTCGGGCACGCGCTCGCGGGCATTCTCGATCAGCGTCGGGGAGAGGTCGACGGCATAGACGCTGGCACCGCGCCGCGCTGCCTCCAGCGACAACATGCCGGTTCCGCAACCGGCATCGAGCAACCGCTTGCCACTGAGGTCCGCGGGCAGATAACCGAGCAGCGTGTTGCGCATCTCGTCACGGCCGGCGCGCACGGTAGCGCGGATGCCGCTCACCGGCGCATCGGAGGTCAAGCGTTTCCAAGCCTCGGCCGCGGTGCGGTCGAAGTAGGCCTCGATCTGGCCTCGACGCTTTTGGTAGGAAACGCTCGGCATGCTAATGGTCTCTTGATTCGTATCTGTGTGGTCGCGGTTGAGCCAAGTGGGTGTCGATCGAAGGATCAATCGAACCCAAGGAAATCGAACAGATCGCGATCGCGCATCGGCGTGACCGACAAGGGCTCGCTCTCTGCGAGCAGGTTGCGCGCCAGCCTCATGTATTCCTGCTGTGCGCTCTCGACCTCGGCGCAGGGTTCCATCTCGAACAGGGTAGATTTCTTCAGGCGGCTACGGCGGATCACATCCAGATCGCGCAGGTGCGCCATGGTCTTGAGTCCGACCGCCGCGTTGAAGCGGTCGATCTGATCGGTCTCGGCACTACGGTTAGCAACGATGCCGCCGATACGCACCTTATAGTTCTTGGCCTTGGCCAGGATCGCGGTGGCGATGCGATTCAGCGCAAAGATCGAATCGAAGTCGTTGGCGGTGACCACCACTGCCTTATCCGCATGCTGCAGCGGTGCCGCGAAGCCCCCACAGACGACATCGCCAAGCACATCGAACACCACGATGTCGGTGTCTTCGAGTACATGGTGCTGCTTGAGCAACTTGACGGTCTGGCCGACCACGTAGCCGCCGCAGCCGGTCCCTGCCGGCGGCCCGCCGGCCTCGACGCACATGACGCCGTTGTAGCCTTCGTAGACGAAGTCGTCGAGCCGCAACTCCTCAGGGTGAAAGTTCACCGACTCGAGCACGTCGATGACCGTCGGCACCAGCCGCTTGGTCAAGGTAAAGGTGGAGTCGTGCTTCGGATCACAGCCGATCTGCACCACCCGTTTACCGAGCTTGGAAAAGGCGACCGACAAGTTCGACGAGGTCGTGCTTTTGCCGATGCCGCCCTTGCCATAGACTGCGAAGACCTGCGCCTTGCCGATCTTCACATCGGGATCGAGCTGCACTTGCAGACTGCCCTCGCCGTCCAGACGCGGATCGACTTGCGGGCGGCCGACAGCGGCGCCGGAGGCGGGCTGGCCGCCGCCGCCAAAGATGGTTGATGGAAGATCGTCTAAGCTCACGCGGCCACCCCTTCGGTTATGCCTTCTAGTCTGTCTTCGAGTTCCTCGCCAGCGCGGCGCAGGGCCTCCAAGGTTGCATCATCCGGCGTCCAATAGTTGCGCTCGTGCGCCTCCAGCAGGCGGTTGGCGACCTTCGCGGACGCGGTCGGATTCAGCGCGGCGAGGCGCTCACGCATTTCGTCATCGAGGACGAAGGTCTCCGTCATCCGTTGATATACCCAGGGCGCAACCTGCCCGGTGGTAGCCGACCAGCCCATGGTGTTGGTCACATGGACCTCGATCTGGCGCACGCCCTCGTAGCCATGCTTGAGCATACCCTCGTACCACTTCGGGTTCAGCATGCGGGTACGGGTCTCCAGCGCCACCTGCTCGGCCAGGGTGCGTACCTTGCCGTCGCCGCGGGTCTGATCGCCGATATAGACCGGTACGTCGCTGCCCTTGGAGCGGGTCACCGCGCGACTGATACCGCCCAGGGTATCGAAGTAATGATCCACCGTGGTCACGCCGAGTTCGACGGAATCCAGGTTTTGATAGGCCAGTTCCACGTCGCCGAGCACGCTCTTCAGCAACTCCGCCTGACGTACCGGCACGCCGGTACGGCCGTAAGCAAAGCACTTGCGCCGCGTGTAGGTCTCGGCAAGTTCGTCTTCATCATCCCAGCCGCTGTTGTCCACCAGATGGTTAACGTTGGAGCCGTAGGCACCGTCGGCGTTGCTAAAGACGCGCAGCGCCGCGGTCTCGATATCGCAGCCGTGGGCGGTCTGGTATTCCAAAGTATGCTTGCGCACATAGTTCTGTTCGACAGGCTCGTCGGCGGTGGCGGCGAGGAACGACGCCTCGGCCAACAGTCTAGTCTGTAACGGCAAGAGGTCACGGAAAATACCGGACAGTGTCATGACCACGTCAATGCGCGGGCGACCGAGGCTCTCCAGCGGCAGCAGTTCGGCCCCGCAGACCCGGCCGTAGCCGTCCAGTCGCGGCTTGGCACCGATCAACGCGAGCGCCTGGGCAATGGGGCCGCCCTCGGTCTTCAGGTTGTCGGTCCCCCACAGCACCAGCGCGATCGATTCCGGCAGCGGATTGCCGTCTTGCAGGTAGCGATCCAGCAGCAACTGCGCGTGACGGGTACCCTCTTTGACCGCGAACACGCTCGGCAGCCGGAAGGGATCGAAGCCATGCAGATTCCGCCCTGTCGGCAGGATCTCCGGCGTGCGCAACAGATCCCCGCCGGGAGCCGGACGCACGAAGCGGCCTTCCAGGGCCCGCAACAGGGCGGGTGTCTCGTGATCTTCGGACAAGAGCTGGTTGTATTCGGCGAGGCTCTTCAAGAGCGCCAGATTGTCTTCGTTGACCTCCATGCCGCCCTTCTGCAAGGCCAGCGTCGGGGCGCCCCCGGCGATCATGGCCTTCACGGTCTCGCGGCTGATGGGGGAGGCATCACAGGCCTCGCCCTTGGACTCGGCCACGGCCATCAGCATGTCGAGGCGCTCTTCCTCGTTCGGCGGCTCGCCGACGACGTGCAGCCCGTGCGGGATCAGCGTGTATTCGAGTTCGAGGATCTCGTCGTTGAGATCGGCGATGCGCGCAACAGCCGAGGCATCCCATTCCGGCTCGGTCTCGGATGCCTCTGGGGTCAAATCGAGTTCGGCGGCCTGCGCCTGGATCAGCTTGGCCAGCTCGCCGCGTTCCTGTGCGGGCGCATCCGGCGCCAACCCGCGCCAGCGCTCAATGGATTCCTTCAGATCGACCAAGCCGCGATACAGACCGGCATTGGCGACCGGCGGCGTCAGATAGCTCACCAGCGTCGCCGCGGCGCGGCGCTTGGCGATGGTGCCCTCGGACGGGTTGTTGGAGGCGTAGAGGTACATGTTGGGTAGATCGCCGATCAGACGGTCCGGCCAACAGGCGCCGGAGAGACCGGCCTGCTTGCCCGGCATGAATTCCAATGCACCGTGGGTACCGAAATGAAGCACGGCGTTGGCACCGAAGTCCTCGCGCAGGAAGCGATAGAAGGCGCTGAAGGCATGGGTCGGCGTGAAACCCTTGTCGAACAGCAGCCGCATCGGATCGCCCTCGTAGCCGAAGGCCGGCTGCACGCCGACAAAGACATTGCCGAATTGCTCGCCGAGCACGAAGATCGACGAGCCGTCGCTCTGCTGTTTGCCTGGAGCCGGTCCCCATTGACCCTCGATCTCGGCCAGGTAGGGCTCGCGGCGGACGTGATCGTCACTTGCGATTCGGGTGAAGACGTTGGCGTGCGCGCCATAGCGCGCGGCGTTACCGCTGATGATGCGCTCGCGGAGATCGTCAACCGTCTCGGGAACGTCAACGGTGTAACCATCGGCCTTCATGGCCAGCAGGGTGCGGTGCAACGAGGCGAAGACCGACAAGTAAGCGGCCGTGCCAGTATTGCCGGCATTCGGCGGGAAATTGAACAACACCACGGCGACCTTACGATCCTTGGCCTTGCTCTGGCGCAGCTTGACCAGGCGAGCGACCCGGGCTGCCAGCGCGTTGGCGCGCTCGGGGTGGGATTGCATGTCGCGGGTGCGGTCCTGATGGACCTCGGCGGAGCGCCCACCAAAGACGATGGGGCCGGTGGAACCGTCGATTTCCGGGATGGCGACCATCATCGTCGCCTCAACCGGCATCAAGCCGCGCTCCGACGTCTGCCATTGCTCCAGGGTCTGGAACTCGACCGGGTGCGCCGCCAGGTACGGCACGTCTAGTCGAGCCAGGATCTCCTGCGCCGCCGCGGCATCATTGTAGGCGGGGCCACCGACCAACGAGAAACCGGTCAGCGACACGACGGCATCGACGACGGGCTTGCCTTTATCGAAGAAAAACTGCTCGATCGCCGGGCGCGCGTCGAGGCCACTGGCAAAGGCCGGGATCACGCGCAACCCGCGCGCCTCGAGCTCCTTGATGACGCCGTCGTAATGCCCGGTATTGCCAGCCAACACATAGGAGCGCATTACCAAGAGGCCAACGGTACCGGCGGTCGCCCCCTTGGGCGCAGGCAGCTTGGCGACCTGATCCGCCATCCGCGACTTCATGCGCGGATGAAAGACACCCACCTCGGGATATTCCTGCGGCGGGTCGACCTTGAGCTTGCCGCGGAGCGATTCGCGCGGACCGTCCGCATAACGATCAACCAGCAAGCGCACCATATTGGCAATATTCTGCTCCGAGCCCGCGAGCCAGTATTGCAGCAACAAGAAATAGGCGCGCACATCCTGAGCGGTGCCCGGGATGAAGCGCAGTAGCTTCGGAATGCGGCGCAGCATCGCCATCTGGCCCGAGCCGCTAGCACGATTCTGCCCCTTGTCATTGGTCTTGCGACCGCCCCGGAGCTTTTTCAGCAGCGCCATCGGCCCGCTCTGCGGGGCACTCATATCGAACTTTCCGATGCGAGTCAGACGCATGACTTCGCCGGAGGACATACAGCCGACCATCGCGTCGCAATGGTCGCGACGTGCCTGCAGCGCCGGCAGCACGGCCTTGATGTGATCATCCATGAACAACATGCTAGCGACGACGATGTCGGCCTTGGCGATGTCGGCACGGCACCGATGCAGCGCGCAGGTACCGGCTTCGGCACAACGGCTGCAGACCTCGCCGTGAGAATTGCCCTCGTAGCAGTGCTGCAGCCCCTCTCGGGCGCCCTCCCACTCAGCGGCGGCATGCAGGCTGAGCGACAGCCCAGGGATCTCCTGCTCAAGCATCGGGCGAGAGCGCTCGCAAGCGCTAGCCAGATGGCTGTCGAGGGTGACGATGACGACGCGCACGGGCGTCTGCTCAGCGGCCGAAGTGTGCTTTGGCATCGTAGAGTGTCTCAATTGTTATTGTCGCCACGCCCTGGTCCTGGGCGTAACGCTCTGTATTACGGCGGGCTTTACCGCGGACAAAGAACGGGATCTTGCGCAGTTCCTTTTCGGCTTCCGCGTCCCAGATAAGCGCGCTCTCGGCGCTGGTAGATCCCGCATCGGCATCCGCGCCGGCGGAACTCGACACGCGCGCATCGCCCTGCTTCGCAGCGGGCCCCAAATGCGATGGCGCGGCGTCGTCATGAAACTCAGTGTCTTCCCGGAACATCGTGATCAGGTGCTCTTCGAGCCCCATCATCAGCGGATGCACCCAGGTATCGAAGATGACGTTGGCGCCCTCGAAGCCCATTTGGGGGGCATAGCGAGCAGGGAAGTCCTGCACGTGAATCGGCGCCGAGATCACGGCGCAGGGGATGCCCGCGCGCTTAGCGATGTGGCGCTCCATCTGCGTGCCCAAGACCAGTTCCGGGGCCAACTCCAGTACTCGCGCCTCGACCTCGAGATAGTCGTCGGTGATCAGGGGCTCGATGCCGTAGCGCTCCGCGGCAGCGCGGATTTCGCGCGAGAATTCGCGGCTGTAGGTACCCAGTCCGACGACATCGAATCCAAGCTCCTCGGTGGCGATGCGGGCGGCGGCGATGGCATGCGTGGCATCGCCGAAGATGAAGACGCGTTTGCCGGTCAGGTAGGTCGAGTCCACCGAGCGCGAGAACCAAGGCAGGCGCGTCTGCGCAGCAGCGATGGCCGGCCCAGTGTCGATACCGGCCGCCTGGCCGACCTCCAATAGGAAGTCGCGGGTCGCGCCGACCCCAATCGGCACCGTCTTGACGGTGGGCTGGTGGAACATGCGCTCCAGCCAGGCGCAGGTGTCGTAGGCCACTTCCGGATACAGACAGACGTTGAAGTCGGCATCCGGCAGGCGCAGCAGATCCTCTGGCCCGGCGCCGGCGGGCGCGACGACGTTGATATCGACACCGGCGGAGGCCAACAGCTTGGTCACCTCGACAATGTCGTCACGGCAGCGGAATCCGAGCGCCGTGGGGCCGAGCAGGTTTGCGGTCGGACGCCGTCCGGACGCCGCCGGCTTGGCGGCTGCCTTGTGACCCCGCAGCAGGGCGCGGACCATCGCATAGAAGGTCTCGCTGGCGCCCCAGTTCTCTTTACGCGTATAGGCCGGCAGCTCCAGCGGAATCACCGGGATGTCGAAGCCCATGCCCTCTGCCAGCGCGCCGGGTTGATCCTGGATCAGCTCCGCGGTGCAAGCCTCACCGACCAGTAGCGCGCGAGGCTTGAAGCGCTCGACGGTATCGCGCAGGGTCTTCTTGACCAACTCGGCGGTGTCGCCACCCAGGTCGCGGGCCTGGAAGGTCGTGTAGGTCACGGGCGGGCGTTTGGCATTCCGCGCGATCATCGTGAACAGCAGATCGGCGTAGGTATCGCCCTGCGGCGCGTGCAGCACGCAATGCACGCCGCGCATGGAGGCGGCGATGCGCATGGCGCCAATGTGGGGCGGGCCCTCGTATGTCCAGACGGTCAGCTGCATGGGTCGATAACGGGTGTCAAAGCGCCAAACGCTGGCGGCGATTCAGCGGGCGCGCGAACAGCTCCGCGAGATCCGGTGCCTGGTCGAAACCATGCACCGGGGTGAACACGAGTTCGATGGACCACTTGGTGCTGAGGCCCTCGGCCTCCAGCGGATTCGCCAAGCCCAGTCCGCAGACGGTCAGGTCCGGGCGATCGGCACGCAGACGATCGAGTTGGAGCTCCAGGTCCTGCCCCTCGCTGAGGCGCACCCCGGAAGGGAGCAGCTCAAGCTCGGCAGCCATCATGCGCCGATCGAGATAGGGCGTGCCGACTTCGACCAACTGCATGCCGCACTCGCGGGCGAGGAAACGGCCGAGCGGGATTTCCAGCTGGGAGTCCGGCAAAAAGCTGATGCGCTTGCCCTCCAACTGCTGCCGATAGCGAGCAAGACCGCGTTCGGCGCGGGCCGCCGGTGCGGCCGTGACCTTGTCGACCTGTTCCTGGCCAATACCCCAAGCCCGAGCGGCGGCACTCAGCCAGGCGCGGGTTCCCTCAATGCCGAACGGGTAGACGGACTCGATCAGCGTCGCGCCGCGTGCGGTCAAGGCCGCGACGGTATCGCCGAGAAACGGCTGCGCGGCGAGCAACAACGTGCCTGGCCCAACCGGCGGCAGCTGCGCGGCACTGCGCGGGGGCAAGAAAGACACCGGGGAAATGCCAAGCTCAGCGAACAGGCGTGCGAACTGATCCTCGACCACATCGGGCAGACTGCCGAGCACCAGCAGGGACGGCTCGCCCGCGGGCTGCTCGGGCATCTGCTCCGCCAGCGCAGTGAGACAGGTGTCCTCGCCCTGGGTGAAGGTGGTCTCGATGCCGCTGCCCGTATAGGAAAGCATGCGTACCCGACCCTGATGCTGAACCGACAGCCGCTCTGCGGCCGTGACCAGATCCAGCTTGATCACCTCAGACGGGCATGAACCCACCAGGAACAGGGTTCCGATGTCCGGCCGACGCGCCAGCAATTCGGAGACGACGCGGTCGAGTTCTTCGTTACAGTCGGCGAGCCCAGCGAGATCGCGGTCTTGCAGGATGGCGGTGGCGAAGCGGGGCTCGGCGAAGATCATTACGCCAGCGGCGGATTGCAGCAGGTGTGCGCAGGTCCGCGAGCCAACGACCAGAAAAAACGCGTCTTGGATCTTGCGATGCAGCCAGACAATGCCGGCCAGCCCGCAGAAGACCTCCCGCTGCCCCCGCTCATGCAGGACAGGTAAGTCGGCACAACCGCTGGCAGCTTTGAACGCTGCCTGCCCTGACCGCGGCGCATCGGTGTCGCTCACTCCGCTCACTCCGCGACCCCCAGCGCTTGCCCGCCTGTGGTGGACGCGGACTCCTCGGCGGCCTGCGAGAGACGGGCCTCGCGCAACTTGAGCAGAAACTGCGTGGCATTGATGACGTACGCTGCATAGGCCGCGAGGGCCAGCAGCATCTGCCCTTGAACATCAAGGAAGCCGGTCAGCAACGCGGCCAGATAGGCAGTGTGCAGCGCCAGAACCAGCATGCTGAACACGTCTTCCCAGAAAAATGCTTCCGCGAACAGGTACTTGCCGTAAACCACCTTTTCCCAGATGGAACCAGTGATCATGATGGTGTAGAGCACGAGCGTCTTCACCACGATGGAGACGGTCGCGGCCATCTCGCCAGCGCCGGTCGCTAGGTAGCGCAATACCAAAAACAGGCTGACAAGGAAGACCAAAAACTGCAACGGCGCGAGCACGCCCTGCACCAGGGTCCAGACGCTATTATCTCGCCGTACGCGCTCTTCCGGCGTATACAGCGGCGGACGTCTGACGGGCCTGTTAGGGCGTCGAGGCATGAAGCTCCCCTCATCGATTCCGAAACGTTGCTGATGATTCGGAAATCTAGTCCGCTCAAAGCCTGCTGTCAACTCTACTTAACGTAAACAGAACTTGACATTCCCTTGCCTTCGGACTAACTAATAAAGGGCGATTCAGACACGCCGCGCAGATGCCCAGAACGTACTGAATCCAGTGTCTCCCTAGCGTCATAGGGCCAGGGAGGCGCGCCCCAAGACGCCCGCCCTAGTACTTTAATGCTAGGTCGAGGCACATTTTCCTTAAATATCCGGGGGAAATGGCAAGCCCCGGCCTTGACCCAGGTCAAGCGAGGTTGAAGCGGATGCACCCAGAAGTACCGATGCGAGACGGCCAAGCGCCCAGACGATCGAGCCGACCCACCACGACCCAGGGGCAAGGCACTCGTGAAGCCTTTTGACGCGCCCGAGGCGGCCTTGGGTGATATTGGCATCGGCACGGTTGCCACACTGATTGCCGCCGCGTCCGATATCGCGCTTATCCTGGACGGCAACGGCGTGATCCAAGACCTCGCGTTCGGCAGTGAAGAGCTGTCGTCGGAGGTCGCCGAAGACTGGATCGGGCGCGCTTGGGTCGAGACCGTCACCAGCGACAGCCGGCCGCGCATCGAGGCCTTGATTGCGGATGCGCAGTCTGGCAACGCGGCCCCCTCTTGGCAGCAGGTCGACCATGTTTCCCGTGACGGCGCCGAGATGCCTGTGCGCTACTTTGCCACCCGGATCGGCGACCGCAACCACCTGGTTGCCGTCGGTCGCAATCTGCAGGGCATTGCGGCACTGCAGCAGCGGCTCGTTGATGCCCAGCAATCCCTGGAACGCGACTATTGGCGCCTGCGTCAACTCGAGACCCGCTATCGCCTGCTGTTCCGCTCCGCGACCGACGCAATCGTCATCGTTGACCCCGACAGCAACAAGGTCGTGGAAGCAAACCCGGCCGCGGCGGTGCTGCTCGCCCCAGACTCTCGGCGATTGGTCGGACGCGCATTCCCGGACGGTTTCGATGAGCAAGGCACCCGCGCTATCCAATCCTTGATCGCCGGCATCCGCGCCGCGGGGCGCGGCAACGACGTGCGGGCGCACCTGCGCAGCGGCGCCGAATTCCAGGTCTCCGGCGCGCCGGTGCGACAGGAGAACACCTCGCTGATCTTGTTGCGACTGTCGCCATCCGAGTCCGACGAAGGCTCGAAGTCATCCGCCGAGCCGCGCTCGAGGCTCTCCCGGATGGTGGAAAACGTCCCCGACGGCATTGTCCTCACCGCCCATGACGGCCGCATACTGAGCGCCAACCTGGCGTTTCTGGAGCTTGCCCAAGTCGCCAACGAAGACCAGGTGCGCGGCGAATCATTGGATCGCTGGCTCGGACGGCCGGGCGTCGACCTCAACGTGCTGATCGCCAACCTGCGCCAGCACGGCGCGGTGCGACTGTTCGCAACCCACATCCGCTCCGAACTCGGCGCCAGCAGTGAGGTCGAGATTTCCGCGGTGTCGGTGCACAACGGCGAGCAGCCCAGCTTCGGCTTTATCATCCGCAACGTCGATCGGCGTGTGTCCGCGGACGCCCGCGGCGAGGGGGCGCTGCCCCGCTCCATCGAGCACCTGAGCGAACTGGTGGGTCGGGTGCCGCTGAAGGAAGTCGTACGCGAATCCACCGACATGATCGAGCGACTCTGTATCGAGGCAGCGCTTGAGTTGACCGGCGACAATCGCGCGTCGGCCGCGGAACTACTGGGGCTGAGCCGTCAAAGCCTGTACGTCAAGCTACGCCGTTACGGCCTCAGCGACCCTACTGCCGAGGCCGATGGCGACTGACGGCACAGCGCGTCGCGACCGACGATCCGGAAACAGCATCCTGCCTGCCACCGACCCAGCGCCGAACCACAGGACCGGCCCGCCGGGCACGAGCCGGTTCGCATTGGCAAGCACCGCTGGGGAAATTCAGCGCCAAGGCCCGGTAGGCGCCAACCCGTACCGGCTTACCTGTTGACTTTGATCAGGAATACAGCGACCCGCAGCACCCCGCGCGTACGCTTCGGATAGACTTGCGCCAGCGTCGGTCGTGTCAAGGCCCGACCGACGCTCGCATCATCATCACACTGACTGCAAGAGATTCGATCCCGGTATGACGACAGAGACGGTCCCGACCGCCGCGGCAACCCGCCCGGCGCCCTCCGCGGTGCTGGAGGTGCTCCACCCCATCACCTGGTTCCCGCCGATGTGGGCCTTCGCCTGCGGCGTCGTGTCCTCCGGCGTTTCGATCGCGGAGAACTGGCTGGTGCTGGTCGCCGGCGTCGTGCTGGCCGGCCCGCTGGTGTGCGCCACCAGTCAGGCCGTCAACGACTGGTACGACCGCCATGTGGATGCCATCAATGAGCCCAATAGGCCAATCCCATCCGGCCGCCTGCCCGGCCGCTGGGGGCTCTATATCGCCCTCATCGGCACCGCGCTGTCATTGATCCTCGGCGCGGTGCTCGGGCCCTGGGTGCTCGGCGCCACCGTGGTTGGCCTGATCTTCGCCTGGATCTACAGCGCACCCCCACTGCGACTGAAACAGAACGGCTGGTACGGCAACGCCGCTGTGGGCTTTTCGTACGAAAGCCTGGCCTGGATCACGGGCGCCGCGGTCATGATCGGCGGACAGATGCCGCATGAAAGTATCCTGTGGCTGGCCGTGCTGTACGGCCTGGGCGCCCACGGCATCATGACGCTCAACGACTTCAAGGCGATCGAGGGAGACAAGCAGATGGGCGTGCGCTCGCTGCCGGTGCAACTCGGCGTCAAGGGCGCCGCCTGGACCGCCTGCGTGGTCATGATCGT
Source organism: uncultured Gammaproteobacteria bacterium (assembly GCA_963698775.1). Lineage (GTDB taxonomy): Bacteria > Pseudomonadota > Gammaproteobacteria > Chromatiales > Chromatiaceae > Thiohalocapsa. The sequence goes on along the minus strand of CAVOSE010000028.1, from coordinate 8,783 downwards.
GCCACAACTGGTGGTGATTGGGCTGCTGTTCAGCTGGATGCAGCCGGTCCATGCAGCCGCCATCGCCGCGTTGGTCATGGTGCAGGTCACGCTGATGGTGCGCTTTCTGGAAGACCCTGTCGCGCGCGCCACTTGGCTCAGCGGCCTGGGCGTGACGGTCTACGTCAGCGGCATGATGATCAGCGCCTTCGCGGCGCGCGCCCTCATCCCGAGCTGATGGCCCTAGAAATCCTTCAGCGGGCGAGATCGTTTCAGGTGCGTCAACTTTTCGCAGTGCAGCACGATCAGGTCCCCTCCAAATCGGGATCGGGATCGTTGTCGAAGCCCTCGCCGATTGCTTCGATTTCGATAGCGATACCGATTCCGATGGACGCGACTGGTCCGTCTTAGGCAACGCCTCACTAGAACTTATGGCCCTGAGTCGATGCCCCAAGCCCCCACGAAAACGAACAACACTCCAACCCCGAGGTAAAGACAATGGCGAATCTGGCTGAATTCGATGTGGTCGTCGTCGGCGGTGGCCCGGCCGGCGCCACCGCCGCTACCGACCTGGCCCGCGTCGGGCGCAAGGTGCTGCTGCTCGACCGCCCCGGTCGCATCAAGCCCTGCGGCGGCGCGATCCCACCCAAGGCGATCGAGGAATTCGATATCCCCGAGTCGCAGCTGGTGGCACACATCCACTCCGCACGCATGGTCGCCCCTAGCGACCGCCACGTGAACATGCCCATCGACGGCGGCTTCGTCGGCATGGTCGACCGCGGCCCCTTCGACGAGTGGCTGCGCGAGCGTGCCGCGACGGCTGGAGCCGAGCGCCGCAACGGCACCTACACGCGCATCACCCGCGATCAGGACGGCACCGCCGTCGTGCACTACCGCCCCGCGGATGCAGTCGATCGCGATACCGATGTGGCCGTGCGCGCCCGCTCTGTGATCGGTGCCGACGGCGCCAAGTCGTCGGTCGCCAAGCACTGCATACCCGGCGCCAAGGAACTGCCCCACGTGGCCGCCTATCACGAGATCGTGCGCTCTCCGACGCCGGACAGCACCGCAACGCAACAGGGCTTCTTCGATCACACGCGCTGCGATGTCTACTACCAGGGCAAGCTATCGCCGGACTTTTACGCCTGGGTGTTCCCCCACGGCGAGACCACCAGCATTGGCGTCGGCACCGAGATTAAGGGCTTCTCGCTGCACGACGCGGTCGAGCAGTTGCGCAAGGAGACCGGCCTGGACCAATGCGAGACACTCCGCCGAGAGGGCGCACCGATCCCGCTGCATCCGCTGGCCAAGTGGGACAACGACCGCGATGTGGTGTTGGCCGGCGATGCCGCCGGCGTCGTCGCACCGGCTTCCGGCGAAGGTATCTACTACGCCCTAGTGGGCGGCAGGCTGGCCGCGGATGCGGTCGAGGAGATGTTGATCACCGGCGACAGCAAGGCGCTTGCCAAGGCCCGCAAACGCTTTATGAAGGCCCATGGGCGCGTCTTCATGGTGCTCGGCGTCATGCAGCGGTTCTGGTACAAGAACGACAAGCGCCGGGAGCGCTTCGTCAGCATCTGTGCCGACCCAGACGTACAGCACCTGACCTGGGAGGCCTACATGCACAAGCGCCTGGTCAAGGCCAAGCCAATGGCGCATCTGCGCATCTTTTTCAAAGACATGGCGCATTTGCTCGGGATCGTGGCGCCTTGGCAAAAGGCCAGCGCGAAAGACGCCACCGGCGGCTGACCTTCACCCCTTTCCGATTCACGCGATGGTTGTACGGGCGGCGCTGCCGCCCGTAGGGCGCCGCTTATTCCCCTTTGGTCGTATCCATCTTCAGTGGAATATAGGCGAGACAGGTCCGCGTATAGCTGGTGTATAGCAACACCAGCGCGGCGAGCGTGAGCAGAATCTGCGCGGAAGTCGACCCAACGATAAAGCTCACAATGATCAGTACCGTGGCAAGAATGAGCCGAAGCGTGCGGTCCTTTTCGCCGACGTTCTTGGGCATGGACATGATAAGACCCCTCTACTGCGGTTTGGGAGGAAGGATCGGCCCCGGAGACGCACGCGCATCAGGTCCGGGGCCGAGCGGAAACTATCTAGTGGCTACCAATTGGTGAGCTAGAGCATCTCGGAGATGCCAAACTTCTCCCGCTGCGCGCCATCTGCGGAGCCTGCCCCGCTGCCGCCACGCAGCGCGAGCGGGAACAGGACGATCAGCGCTACCATCAACAGCAAGATTTCCAGCCCGTAGACGACGGTATAGCCCACCACCGGGCCGCTCCAGGCGACGCCGAGGCGGGCAAATGGATCGAGCGCCGCGAAGATATCCCGCAACGCGCCACCGAGGCCCACGGCGATGCCGTAGCAGGTCGCTTGAATCGCACCCCAAGCTCCCAGCGCAAGACCGCTCTGGCCGCCCCGGGCCATGGCCATGGCGGCCGTCAGGGTGCCCACCGAGAACAGCCCGCCGCCAAATCCGATCAGCAGTGCCCCAAACCTAAAGACTAACGTCGAGCCCAACGGATCGGCGGCAATCACGGCGACGAACGCGACGATCCCGACCAGCCCGCCGACGAAAGCGATGCGATGGGGCGAAGTCCCCCGCGACAGTAACCGCGCGGTCAGCCCGAACGCCACTAGGCTGCCAAATGCCCAGATCGCGGTAAGGCGCGTGGTCTCGGACACCGTCAAGCCCAATACCTGCCCGCCGTAGGGCTCAAGCAGGATCTCCTGCATCGTGAAGCCAGCGGTACCGAGACCTAGCGCGATCAACAACCGGGTCGCGCTACCGCCGCTGATGAACTGGCTCCATGTATCGGCAAAGCGCGGCTGCGGCGCATCCGCCGCTTTCTCGGCCACCGATCGTTCGGCGCGATCCAGGTCCATTGCTTCCTGCTTCCAAAGCGCCACGAGATTCAACCCGACACAGAGCAGCGCGACACCCTGCAGAACGCCGATCAAGCGCGCATTTGCGGCGTTCGGGCCCATACTGTTGAAGTCGGTCAGCAGAGCCCCATAAAGCAGCGCCGCCACCAACATGCTCAGCTGGAGCATGACGAACAATAGCGCCACGACCCGAGGTCGAGTCTCCTCGCTCGCCAGGTCCGTCGCCAGCGCGAGCCCCGCGGTCTGGGTCGTGTGCATACCGGCTCCCGCGATCAGAAAGGCCGCACCCGCGGCAATCCAGCCGACAAACTCCGGCACTTGCCCCCCTTCGGCCGACAGGATCAGCGCGAAGGGCATGATCGCGAGGCCACCAAACTGCATCAGGGTTCCGAACCATATAAAGGGTACCCGGCGCCAACCGAACGCGGAGCGATGAACGTCGGATTTGAAACCGATCAGCGCACGGAACGGCGCGAACAGCACCGGCAGCGCCACCATCAGCGAAATGAGCCAGGTCGGCACCCCCTTCTCCACCACCATCACCCGATTCATGGTGCCATAGAGCAGCACCATCATCATGCCGACTGATGCTTGAAACAGCGACAACCGCAGCAAACGCTTTAGCGGCAGTTCCTTGGTTGCCGCATCGGCAAACGGCAGGAGCTTGGGCAGCACCTCCCGCATCCAGGCCTGCTTGAGTTCTTCGAGGGAGGCGCCGCTCATCGTAGTGTTCCGCTCCGTACCAAATAATTCGTGCGAACGCATGACGCCCGCCCGTTCGCTGTGCCAGCGTCAATTGCCGTCGCCAATCTAGTTCCCGCGCCCCTTGCCGTCAACTCGACTTAACACCAGCCGAACTTGACACATCTCGACGTCAGTCCCCGACTCTGCTGATCGATCCGCATGCCCCTGATGATCCCCACAGAGAAACCCGCAAAAAAACCTGTACATTTTGCTTGACATAAATATATGTCAAGCTACACTGACAGCCAATGGAACGAAGGGCCGGCCAGGAATGCCAACTCGCAACTCGGTTGCCAGTGTCCGCGAGGCCTTGAAGTGGTCTCGATGAACGACGCCGCGAATGCCTCGCGGCTCCCCGCAAAGTTTGAGTACAGAGGGTAAGTCAATGGCAGAATCGCAAAGCCTTTCCGGCCTGACGGTCGAGCAAGCAAAAGAATTCCACGAGCAGTTCAAAGTGACCTACACCGCCTTTGCCGGTATCGCCGCGGTTGCGCACTTTCTGGTCATCGCCTGGAAGCCCTGGTTCTAATACCGCTTCCCCACTTTAGCTCCCGCGAGGTTTGAGCAATGTTCCAAGACGTTTTCAATTACAAGCCGAAAGAGCAGGACTACCGCATTTGGCTGGTCGTGAGCCCCGCCACCTGGCTGGTGCCGATCCTGGCCGCCGTGCTGGTCATCGCCCTGGGCGTGCACACCATGGTCTTCTCGCTGCCACAGTACAGCTGGGGCGTGGAAGAGGCCGTCGCCGTCGAGGCACCGGTTGCCGTCGAAGCGCCTGCACCTGCGGTCGCCGAGTAGCAAGATCTTTGTCGTGGCGCCTGCCGCCACACTACTAATTGCCGCCGTCGATCACTGCGGCACCGTTGAAACCCCCTAGCGGAGTGACATCATGAGTCTGTCCGGTTTAAGCGTTGAGCAAGCCAAAGAGTTCCACGAGCAGTTCAAAGTGACCTACACCGCGTTCGCCGGCATCGCCGCCGCTGCGCATCTGCTGGTCATCGCCTGGAAGCCCTGGTTCTAAGTAACCGCCTTCCGTCGACTGAACGTTACTGACAACCTAACCCTAAGAGGGCTTTACCATGGCCGAACAACAGATTGCTCGCCCGAAGAATCCTGAAGACGATTGGAAGGTCTGGCTGGTTCTGAATCCTGCCACCTGGCTGATGCCGATCCTGTTTGCCGTGCTGGTCATCGCACTGGCCGTGCATTGGATGGTGTTCTCGCTGCCGCAGTATTCCTGGTAAGCGATCGAACCGATCCCCGAGGGCCTGTCCGCAACGCGGACACGTCCATCGGGTCGGCAGCCCCGCACGGGGTTGCCTAAGAATGGCGGAGTGTGAGCCGGGCGTAATGCCCCGCTCCCTCCGCCATTCTGCCGTTGGAGGCGAACCTTGCGAGGCTTCACCTCAGACCGACGCGTTGTGATCGCCGCTTTGGCAAGCTTGTCAGCGATTGTCGTTGTCGTTGTCGTTGTCGTAATCGTGGTCGTGGTCGTGGTCGTGGTCGAATAGTCGACAACGACAACGACAACGACGACGAAGGCAAACCTGCCCCCCGTAAGCATTAGGCGCCCTCAAGCAATCGAGTGCACCGCTGCGGAACCTCCGAGACTGTTGCAGTAACCCCCAGCACTGCCGGAGCGACTTGCAGTCGCGACCATCCCCGTCGCGGCGGTCGCGATTGCAAATCGCTCCCACAACCACGGCTGGTCTCGCCATGCGCGCAGCCAAGCACTAGCGAGGCTTCGCCTCAGACCGACGAGTCGTGATCATCGGTATCGGTATCGGTATCGGTATCGAAATCGTGGCGAGCAACTCGATCCCGACCCCGATCCCGAGCACCCGCCTCTTGCGCACTTTGCGCCTTCGCACCCCCTCGGGAGCATTCCCGTTCGCCCTTGATCGCAGCGCCGGTGCAGCCGCTGCCGCCAGCTGGCGGATCGATGATCTTTTTTTTGTAAATCTAGGTTGACATATTAATGTGTCAGCCTATAATGACAACCACTGGAGCAGAAAACGGGCAACGGAACGCCTCCCGGATCAACCGGACAAACACAGCGTCGCGATGGCCAACCTCAGAGACAGCCGCCGCGGCAGGGCAAGCGACAGAGGCGGCAACGCCGTATCGGAGAATTGACACATGGCTGAGCAGAAGAGCCTTTCCGGCCTGACGGTCGAGCAAGCAAAAGAATTCCACGAGCAGTTCAAAGTGACCTACACCGCCTTTGCCGGTATCGCCGCGGCTGCGCACTTTCTGGTCATCGCCTGGAAGCCCTGGTTCTAATACCGCTTCCCCACTTTAGCTCCCGCGAGGTTTGAGCAATGTTCCAAGACGTTTTCAATTACAAGCCGAAAGAGCAGGACTACCGCATTTGGCTGGTCGTGAGCCCCGCCACCTGGCTGGTGCCGATCCTGGCCGCCGTGCTGGTCATCGCCCTGGGCGTGCACACCATGGTCTTCTCGCTGCCACAGTACAGCTGGGGCGTGGAAGAGGCCGTCGCCGTCGAGGCACCGGTTGCCGTCGAAGCGCCTGCACCTGCGGTCGCCGAGTAGCAAGATCTTTGTCGTGGCGCCTGCCGCCACACTACTAATTGCCGCCGTCGATCACTGCGGCACCGTTGAAACCCCCTAGCGGAGTGACATCATGAGTCTGTCCGGTTTAAGCGTTGAGCAAGCCAAAGAGTTCCACGAGCAGTTCAAAGTGACCTACACCGCGTTCGCCGGCATCGCCGCCGCTGCGCATCTGCTGGTCATCGCCTGGAAGCCCTGGTTCTAAGTAACCGCCTTCCGTCGACTGAACGTTACTGACAACCTAACCCTAAGAGGGCTTTACCATGGCCGAACAACAGATTGCTCGCCCGAAGAATCCTGAAGACGATTGGAAGGTCTGGCTGGTTCTGAATCCTGCCACCTGGCTGATGCCGATCCTGTTTGCCGTGCTGGTCATCGCACTGGCCGTGCATTGGATGGTGTTCTCGCTGCCGCAGTATTCCTGGTAAGCGATCGAACCGATCCCCGAGGGCCTGTCCGCAACGCGGACACGTCCATCGGGTCGGCAGCCCCGCACGGGGTTGCCTAAGAATGGCGGAGTGTGAGCCGGGCGTATTGCCCCGCTCCCTCCGCCATTCTGCCGTTGGAGGCGAACCTTGCGAGGCTTCACCTCAGACCGACGCGTTGTGATCGCCGCTTTGGCAAGCTTGTCAGCGATTGTCGTTGTCGTTGTCGTAATCGTGGTCGTAATCGTGGTCGTGGTCGTGGTCGTAATAGTCGACAACGACAACGACAACGACGACGACGAAGGCAAACCTGCCCCCCGTAAGCATTAGGCGCCCTCAAGCAATCGAGCGCACCGCTGCGGAACCTCCGAGACTGTTGCAGTAACCCCCAGCACTGCCGGAGCGACTTGCAGTCGCGACCATCCCCGTCGCGGCGGTCGCGCTTGCAAATCGCTCCCACAACCACGGCTGGTCTCGCCATGCGCGCAGCCAAGCACTAACGAGGCTTCGCCTCAGACCGACGAGTCGTGATCATCGGTATCGGTATCGGTATCGGTATCGGTATCGAAATCGTGGCGAGCAACTCGATCCCGATCCGACCCCGATCCCGAGCACCCGCCTCTTGCGCACTTTGCGCCTTCGCACCTTCTCGGGAGCATTCCCGTTCGCCCTTGATCGCAGCGCCGGTGCAGCCGCTGCCGCCAGCTGGCGGATCGATGATCTTTTTTTTGTAAATCTAGGTTGACATATTAATGTGTCAGCCTATAATGACAACCACTGGAGCAGAAAACGGGCAACGGAACGCCTCCCGGATCAACCGGACAAACACAGCGTCGCGATGGCCAACCTCAGAGACAGCCGCCGCGGCAGGGCAAGCGACAGAGGCGGCAACGCCGTATCGGAGAATTGACACATGGCTGAGCAGAAGAGCCTTTCCGGCCTGACGGTCGAGCAAGCAAAAGAATTCCACGAGCAGTTCAAAGTGACCTACACCGCCTTTGCCGGTATCGCCGCGGCTGCGCACTTTCTGGTCATCGCCTGGAAGCCCTGGTTCTAATACCGCTTCCCCACTTTAGCTCCCGCGAGGTTTGAGCAATGTTCCAAGACGTTTTCAATTACAAGCCGAAAGAGCAGGACTACCGCATTTGGCTGGTCGTGAGCCCCGCCACCTGGCTGGTGCCGATCCTGGCCGCCGTGCTGGTCATCGCCCTGGGCGTGCACACCATGGTCTTCTCGCTGCCACAGTACAGCTGGGGCGTGGAAGAGGCCGTCGCCGTCGAGGCACCGGTTGCCGTCGAAGCGCCTGCACCTGCGGTCGCCGAGTAGCAAGATCTTTGTCGTGGCGCCTGCCGCCACACTACTAATTGCCGCCGTCGATCACTGCGGCACCGTTGAAACCCCCTAGCGGAGTGACATCATGAGTCTGTCCGGTTTAAGCGTTGAGCAAGCCAAAGAGTTCCACGAGCAGTTCAAAGTGACCTACACCGCGTTCGCCGGCATCGCCGCCGCTGCGCATCTGCTGGTCATCGCCTGGAAGCCCTGGTTCTAAGTAACCGCCTTCCGTCGACTGAACGTTACTGACAACCTAACCCTAAGAGGGCTTTACCATGGCCGAACAACAGATTGCTCGCCCGAAGAATCCTGAAGACGATTGGAAGGTCTGGCTGGTTCTGAATCCTGCCACCTGGCTGATGCCGATCCTGTTTGCCGTGCTGGTCATCGCACTGGCCGTGCATTGGATGGTGTTCTCGCTGCCGCAGTATTCCTGGTAAGCGATCGAACCGATCCCCGAGGGCCTGTCCGCAACGCGGACACGTCCATCGGGTCGGCAGCCCCGCACGGGGTTGCCTAAGAATGGCGGAGTGTGAGCCGGGCGTAATGCCCCGCTCCCTCCGCCATTCTGCCGTTGGAGGCGAACCTTGCGAGGCTTCACCTCAGACCGACGCGTTGTGATCGCCGCTTTGGCAAGCTTGTCAGCGATTGTCGTTGTCGTTGTCGTAATCGTGGTCGTGGTCGTGGTCGTGGTCGTGGTCGAATAGTCGACAACGACAACGACGACGACGAAGGCAAACCTGCCCCCCGTAAGCATTAGGCGCCCTCAATCAATCGAGCGCACCGCTGCGGAACCTCCGAGACTGTTGCAGTAACCCCCCGCACTGCCGGAGCGACT
>CAVOSE010000027.1:0-79786 GCA_963698775.1 uncultured Gammaproteobacteria bacterium | reverse complement strand
CGGACCTTGCCGCCACCTTCCGGGCGGTACCTCAGCGTGGGGGGTAGATAGCCGGTGACGTGGTGGGCGACTTTTAGGAGTGAGTGACGGAATACTGTTGGAAACAATGAGCCCGTATGGCCCGCAGATCTAGACAGGCAATCGCCAAATCGGCGTGATCCCGCCGTGGGAGACAATGAAGCATGCCTCGGCGGCGTCGATGATGGACCGGGGCACGCAGATCACCCGGCTTCATGGAGTTCAGCGTGCTCTGTCTCGTTGGTCGCGCCTAAATTTTCGACTGGATGTTCTGCGGCAGCGCCTTGATGAGCAGGCCGGTGACGACGGAGAAGGTCGCGGTCACCGCTGCGATCTTGGCCAACTCGTTTGGGGGGGGCATGGTCAGCTTGAACTCGCCGCGGGACTTGGACTGTCCCATGTTGTAGTGGATCAGTGCCTCGGTCATGAAGACGCCGAACGTGATGCCGGTGACGATGATATTGCCCATAGTGCCAGTTGCCTAGGTGGGTTTGTGGACTTGCCACTCAACCATAGCACAGGGCGCCTGGATGCCAAGGCTGGGACGCGGGATTGGTGCCGGCATGGCTGATCTGGATCAGGCGGTGTCGTCGTTCTCCGACGGCGGTGCGACGGCCGAGTGTTCCAACCGAATCCCGGCGACCAAATCGGCAACATAAAGCAATAACGTCAGCGCAGGGGCAAGCAGCTGCCCCTTCATGACCTGCTGTATCGACACCGCGACCATGAGCAGGAAAAGCAGGGCGCGCATGTTGTTGATTGAGGAATAAAAGCCATGGCGTCCTCCATCCGCTTCGCTGCCCGGGTCGGAATCGACAAGTTGCAGTCGACCGCTGCGCATCAGTGCAGGTTCGATCTGGTCGGCATCAACGGATGGGAACCAGACCAACACGCTACCGGTCGCCGGATTGATCGTGACCTCGTCGATCTCGGGTTGCCCGCGTAGATCGTCGTACAGTGCGAGAAAGAAGGGCAGGTCATGCAGGCGCGATGGAAGTCGAAGGCGCAACCGCTCTTGGGTGCGGTGCACAATCCGCGCTGGGGTTGCAATGGCAGTGGCCGCGCCGCTCGCCGGGCTCGCAACCGGCATTAGGCGTCCTCCTGCTTTTCCTTCGATGCTCGAGTAGCGGCCTGGTGCATCGATGCCATCGCTGCCTCGCGCTCGTCGCGCAACTCCTCACGCACCTCAGCGACCAGATCGTCAACGGCCTCGCCGACCTGCGCCGCCACCTCCTTACCTTTCTCCAGGACCACCAGCCCGCCCTTGACCGCGGAGCGCATCACCGGGCGAAGGTAGGGTGCGAGAAAGGCCACGGCGATCGGCACGGCCACGGCCACACCAATGCCGACGGCGGTATTACGGACGTTCTGATTTTTCAACAAGGCGTCGAACTGCGGCATGAGGGTGTCTCCGTGAACTGATATCGCGGACATTTTCGTCACGTCCGCGCAGACGGGAGTTTACCAGCAATGCTCGCCGCGAGGAGTGGCGGCCGAGGGTTCAGGTCGCCAATTGCGGTGCGGAGGAGCGGATTATGCTCGGAAGGGCAGTTCCCACGCGAAGCCGCGAAGTGCGCGAAAGGATTTGCATATGCTATCGACGAATCCGGGCTCACCCCGTCAGTAGGCAAACGTCAACGCGGACCGACCTCCTCGCCCACCGCCAGCCTAACCCGCTTGCGGTAGCGCCCTATCGAGCTTGTCCTCGATCCCCAGCTTGATCTTCTTCTTCATCGGCGCGAGCAACAGGGACAGCTTAAGATTGAGCCCGACGTAGTCGTCGCCGACGTCAATCGTGCCGGAAGCCCCCGGACATTCGAACGACAGTCGATCACCTTCCCATTGATAGGTTGCATGGAGTTCGGACTCGAGCGCCTGTGCGAGCTTCTCCACCTCCGCGCGGGCTTTGTTCACCCCCAGCTGGTGTGAGCGTTCGATATGAATCTTGGCCATCGTCTTTGGTGCTTACCTAGGCCTTGAGCGCATCGACCCGGTCGAGGCGTTCCCAGGGTAGTTCGAGGTCGACGCGGCCCATGTGTCCATAGGTGGCCAACCGCTGATAGAAGCCGTCGGGATGCTCGGCTGGGAGTCGGCGTAGGCCAAGGTCGCGGACGATGGCACCAAGCCGGAAATCGAAGTTGTCGCTGAGTCGCTTGGCGATGTCGGCGTCGGCGACGCCGGCGCTGCTCCCGGACGTGCGCACGCGCACGCTGACCGGCCCGGCCGCGCCAATGCTGTAGCTAAGTTGGACCTCGCACTCGCGCGCGAGCCCGGCGGCGACCACGTTCTTCGCCGCCCAGCGCCCTGCATAGGCACCGACTCGATCGATGCGCATGGGGTCCTTCCCGCTCAGCGCGGCGCCGCTGTGGCGGGCGTATTCGCCATAGGTGTCGATGCCTGTCTTGCGTCCGGTGAGCCCGGAGTGGGCGGCGGGTCCGCCGCCGATGAGCGGTCCTTCCGGATTGATAAACAAGCGGGTATCGCCGTCGGGTTTCAGCGATTCGTCGGCGAACACTGGGCCGATGACGTGCTCGCTCACCGCGGCGGCCAAGGCCTCGGGGTCGGGCTTGTCGGCATGGCGTTGGCTGGTCTCGATCGCGATGCTATAGATGCGACTCGGCGCGTTGTTCACGTACTCGACACCGACTTGGGTCTTGGCGTCCGGCAGCAGTTCCGGGATCGCTTTCTTGACCGTCGCCTCGTCAAGGCGCCGCGCGAGGCCATGGGCGAGCCAGATCGGTAGCGGCATCAGCGCGTCGGTTTGGTCGCAGGCATAGCCAAACACGGTGACCTGATCCTTGGACGTCAGTCGACCGATGTCGCTATCGCTCATGGCGTCGAGATCGAGGCGATGGTAATCACGCTCGCTATGGTCCATGAAGCTGGTCATGATCGCGCAGCTATCTGGATCGAAGACATCCTGCGGATAGCCGATCCCGCGGATCACGTCGCGGGCAACATCCGGGATCGCGAAGCCGCGCTTGGCCGCGTAGTGCGCCGAAATGAACAATACCCCGCTGGCCACCGCGCATTCCGCGATGATGCCGGAGCTTGGGTCGAGACTCAGGCAGTGATCGACGATGGCGTCGCTGACCTGGTCGCAGAGCTTGTCCGGGTGACCTCGGGTGACGGATTCGGACGTGAAGATGAAGTCGTCGCTCATGCCTGTCGCACTCCGCTGATGGAGACGTTGACCGTCTCTGAATGTCGTTGTCCTCTGCAAGCTTGCAGTTAGGCCGTGACCTCTTTAAGGCGCTCAGCCTCGGCTGTGATGTCTTTCTCTACGCGTGCCCCCTCGGCGCGCGCATCCTCTGGCCGTGTGCCGGGGAAGCTTGGCTTGGTCGCCTCGTTGAGGATCAACGGCAACAGCACACCGGCGCCGATCGCCGCCAGGTCCATCCAGCCGAGCGGCACGGTGCCCAATAGTTTGCGCGCGCCGGGGACGACGGTGATCACGGCCTGCAACGCGGCCATTCCCAGGATGGCTCGGGTCAGGTGCTTGTTCGGTTCGAGCTTCTCGCCGCCAAAGACGTTTCGGTACTTGCTGCGCGAACTCAGGGCATGGGCCAACTCGTTCAGCGTCAGGGTGTTGAAGGCCATTGCGCTGGCCGCTGGCCCGAGACCATAGCGGCGCATCCCGTAGATGAATGCGCCCATGGTGCCCAGTCCGATGGTGCCGGACTCGAAGAACATCCGGCCCAGATCCTTGCGGCCGATAATCGCCTCTTCCGGGTCGCGCGGGCGACGCGTCATTATATCCGGCTCGGCTGGTTCCATGGCCAGGGCCAGGCCGGGGAAGATGTCGGTGACCAGATTGATCCACAGCAGCTGCATCGGGTTCATGACCTCGCCCCAGCCGACTATGACACCGGCCAGCATGACCTCGATCTCGGTCAGGTTGGTCGAGACCATAAAGTGGATCATCTTTTGGATATTATTGTAGATGGTCCGACCCTGGCCGACGGCGATGGTCATGGTGTGCAGGTTGTCGTCCTCCAACACGACATCCGACACCTCGCGGGCGACGTTGGTACCGGTCTTGCCCATCGCCACCCCGATGTCGGCGGCCTTCAGTGCCGGCCCGTCGTTGATGCCGTCGCCGGTCATTGCCACCACCAACCCCGCCTCCTGCAGGGCGCGGACGATCTTCAACTTGTGCGCCGGGCTGACCCGCGCGAAGACGTGGGTATTGCGCACCAGACCGGCCAACAGTTCCGGGTCCATCTCGTCGAGCTTGCCGGATTCGAGCACCTGCAGCGGCTTGTCGCCGGACAGCCCAAGCTGCTTGCCGATGGCATAGGCGGTCGCACTCTGATCGCCGGTGATCATCACCGTCTCGATGCCGGCGGCATGATATTGGGCAATCAGCCGGTCCATGCCGCTGCGCATTGGGTCAGCCATGCCGGCGATGCCCAGCCACACCAGCTCGCCGGTCTTGTCCGGCATCCGGTCTTCGTCCAACTCGCGGTAGGCGGCACCGAGCACGCGCAGCGCACTGCCCGCCATGCGCTCGTTTTCGGCCATGATTTCGCCACGCATCTTTTGCGACAGGCGCACCTTTTTGCCGCCGCGCAGCATGCTGGTACAAAGCGCCAGCACCTCCGCCGGGCTGCCTTTCACCGCGAGCAGGTGCTTACCGTCGCGGAAGCGGTGTAGCGTGCTCATGAACGGCCGACCCTCGGCCCGATAGCGCGTCTTGAGCTTAGTGAATTCGGTGCGCATCGCATTGACGTCGATGCCGGCCTCGGCCCCTAGCTCGACCAGCGCATTCTCGGTTGCGGAGCCCTCGTACTCGAACTTGCCGGGCACACCGCGGATCTCGGTCTCGCTACACAGCGCCACCACCTGCATCAGCTTGGTTAGCTCATCCCGGCCCAGTGGGTCGACGGAATGGCCGTCGTCGTCCAGCAGCCGGTGGTCGCGGACCGTCAATGCCTGGCCGCCAGCGTAAAGGGCGACCACGGCCATGCGGTTCATCGTCAGGGTGCCGGTCTTGTCCATGCAGAAGACCTGGACCGAGCCCAGGGTTTCGACGGCGTCCAGGTGCCGCACGGCGACGTTGCGCTTGCGCATTTCGCCGATGCCCATCGCCAGCGTCGTCGTTGCCACCGCCGGCAGACCCTCCGGCACCGCGGCGACGGCCAGCGATACCGATGCCTTCAGCATCTCCAGCCAGGCATAACCGCGCAGCACACCGATACCGAACACGCCGACGCAGACCCCGCCGCTGAGCAGGGCAAGCTGCGTGCCCATCCGTCCGAGCTGTTTTTGCATCGGCGTCTCGGGCGCCTCTGCCTCGCCGACCATAGTTTGAATTTGACCGAGTTCGGTCGCGGCGGCGGTGGCAACCACCAAGCCGCGGCCATTCCCGCCGGTAACATTGGTGCCCATGTACGCCATGTTGCGACGGTCGCCGAGCGGCGTGTCGTCCTTTCCGATGAACTCCTGATCCTTGGAGACCGGCATGCTCTCGCCGGTGAGCGCCGATTCGTCGACACTCAGGCGATGCGCGCGCAGCAGCCGCACGTCAGCGGCCACGTAGGTGCCGGGCGTCAACAGCAACACATCGCCGGGAACGATCTGTTCAACCGGCACGGAGATCGCCTCTCCGCCGCGCATGGCCTTGACCTCACGAGCCCCTGTCTGCGTCAGGGCAGTGATGGTGCGCTCGGCCTGGCGCTCGGTGATGAAGCCGATGATGCTGTTGATGAGCACGACGCCGAGGATCACCGCCGCGTCGAGCAGCCCGCCGGTCATCACCGCGACGCCAGCGGAGACGCCGAGAAGCGCCACCGGGAGGCTGTTGAACTGGCCGATGAAGATGGAGATGTCCGATCGTTTGGCGGCCGCGATCAGGCTGTTCTCGCCAAAGCGCCGGAGTCGTTCCATGACCTCGTCGCCAGACAAGCCGGTTTCCGCGTCGCCGCTGAGCGCGGAGATCACTTGGGTGAGATCGAGCGCGAACCAGGTTCGGATTTCCTGCGTCTCGCGATCGCGTGGCCTGGCCGGCGGTGCGGTGCCGGACAACGCCGCCAGGCTCGGCAGGCGTGCATAGTGGGCACCTGCGCTCCGCAGCGTGGCAGCGAAGCCTCCCAGTGCGTGAGAGACGGCGTAGCGTAGCTGGCGACGACCCCGAATGGCGGCCCTCGCGGTCGCGTGGCTGGTTGCTACTGGCCCCAGCCCGGCATCGATGGCGGCAACCAGTTGCCCCGCCGTGATGCCGTCGCCAAAGCGCACCAGCACCCGACCGGTAATGAGATTGACCTCGATCGTGCGCACGGCGGCGATTGCCGTCAGCACGGCTTCGACGCGCCGCTTCAGTGCTGGCGACCGATACAGTCCGCGCACCTCCAGGCGGACGCGGCCCCGGCACCGATCGTGGATTGGAATGACCCGACTGTTAGACGGCGGGAGATTGGGCTTGGATACCTGGTGCATTGCGCGCGCTCGCGGTTGGCTTAGCTGGGCAACGCGTACTACAGCGGCCGACCAGCCGCGCTACGTCAGTTTCGCGTCAGTTTAGATAACGATTTGATGTCCTGTCTGTAACGAAACGAAGACGATTTGATGTCAGTTTTATGACCATCGAAAAGTTGCGCGAAAAGCGTGGGTTACGTCTCTCGCCAGAAGATCCGTTCGCGAATGAAATGCGACCAAAGCGCGAATGCCACAGACGGCAATCCCACGGTCAATAATCTCGGGTGATGCGCAACCAGGCCCGGACCCAGGGCCGAACGACCGCCTTCAGCAACGGTCGCTCCGTGGTCTGCTGCCGCCTGAGTCGCGGTCTTCGAGCCGGTACCTTGATCCGTACTGGTTGGTTCGTCATGGCCGTGGTCTGACGGCTGGCTGTCCGCGTCGACAAAGTCTTCGCTTCTGGCGTTGCCTCAACGATGACGCTGTCCTTGCGTGTCTCACTTCCGCGCAATGCCCCGGTTTGCCGGTCGGCACGGAGCCCTGGCAACGGCCGGCGCAGCGGGCCACCGATCCACGGCCAAACCACCATCAGTGGATTGAGCGACGACGAGATATAGGTGAGCGAGCAGGCAAGCAGGATGCGGCGAGCGTCCCGGAGTCCGCCGTCGTCGACACGGCCATGCAGCGCTGGCAGTGCGCGGCGAAAGCTGGCATCCAGCTCTGCCGGTAGGGCCGCCAACCGTGCCGCTAAACTCGTACCAAGCATGCCCGCGGCGGCGGCGCCGACGATAATCACCGGGATCGGCCCCTTCGCAATCATCGCTGCCACCGGGATACCGATCAGCAACACCGTGCCGACATCCCCGGTGACCCGCGAGGCCCGTGCCAACCCCAGGTGTAGTCGGAAGGGCCAATAACCGGAGGCGTCCTGAAGGGCATGACCGACCTCATGCGCGGCCGTGGTCGCCGCGGTCAGGCTGCGACGCTCGAAACGGGTGCGATTCAGCCGTACGGCCTTGGCGCGCGGATCGTAGTGGTCACCCATGTCTGTCAGCTCGACCCGCACCTGCCCGAGTCCGTGCCGGTCCAACAGTTGGCGTGCCAGCAGGTGGGCGGGAGGCAGGCGTTCGTCGAACTCGTCATGGCGCCGCAGCAGACGATTGGCCCACAGCCGTGGACCAAAGGCTGCGGTCAGGATGGGGACTAAGACGATGGCTGCATGCATGGCTGAAAGACGGGTTTGGCGATTCGGCAGACTGAGCATAGCCTGCCTTCGACGGCTGTTCCAGCGATGCGCTCGGGTCGCCGAGCGCATCTTCGCCGTCGTTCCTAGGCGAATCTGATAGTCTTAGGGTTGTCATTCCTGCAAGACGGAGATTTGGCCATGCCGCACAAGAAGGCTCTCGAGCTACTGAAAAAGGGTGACGTTAGTGGCTTCAACAAGTGGGTGAAAGAGCGCCGCAAGGACGGCAAGAGCAATGTCGACCTCGACGACCAAAACCTCAGCGGCCTAAAACTGCGGGAGGTCGATTTTCGCAAGGCGCACCTGAATGGCGCCAACCTGCGCAAATCTGACCTCAAGGGCGCCGACCTTGCCGGTGCCCGCTTGCGCCAAGCCGATCTGCGCGGCTGCGACCTGCGCGGGGCGGACCTCAGCGACAGCGATCTGCGCCGCGCCAACCTCAAAGACGCGACGCTCAAAAAGGCCAAGGTCAAGGGCGCGCGCGGTTTAGACTGAACTGGCGACGCAGTTCCAGCGGCTTTCGGTTCTCCACGGGCGCCGGGGCTTTTTCACGAGCGGGCGACGTCGGGCGCTGGACTGTCATCCGGCCTCCAAAGTTGCTCCGGCTACCAGCCTTCCACCGGACTGAATTCGCGGGCTCCGGCCGCTTCTTCGGCGCGCAGCGTGTGATAGGCCTCGCGGATGCGATCGACGCCGTACTCGCGCTCCAGTCGGCGAACAATGAAGTGTCCGCGCGCCACGTCCTGGTAATGCTGCATGAACATCAGGTTCAGTGTTGCGCCGCTGAGTGCGCCGGCGATCGGCACCATCTGCGCGGCGACCTTGTCCGAGACCACCACGCCGAACCGAGCCGCAACGGCACGGACCATCTGAATGACGGCAGGGACGTGTGGTCCCTCGGCCGTACCGACGAACTCTGCGACGTTCTCGAAATGAAGGCCCAGCGTCAGGCGCATGCCGTAGTAGCCGATCTCGGCGTCTTCGTCGTCCCGCGTGCGTCCACCGAGGGCGAACACCTGCACACAGGCTAGACGCGTCTCGCAGCTGTGATGGGGATCTTCCCCCTCGCTGCGTGCGATCGCGGCGATGGAGCGCATCATCAACCCGGTCGCTAATGGCAGTTCGGCGAGGGTGCTCAACGGCCCGAAGAACCCCCCGACAGCCCCGGCGCCAGCTACCACGGCCTTGTGTGCCCAGTCGCGGGACGGTGGCGCCAGGTCGGGCCGATAGGGTTCGGCCATCGAGTTGATTGCCACGCTCAGCGTGCGGCGCATGCTGACCTCGGCGCTGCGATCCAACCATTTTTTCCAATCGCGCGGCAACAGCTTCATCGCCTCCTCGAACGGGGATGCGAGCACGTCGCTTAGGCGTGCCGCCAGCGACGGATGTTCAAGCCGGCGATACGACCATTCGAGCTGTCGAGCGACGGAATCGGGTAGTCCGTAGGTGATCAGGTCCGTCATGTTTGCCTCGCCTTGATGATGCCGGCTGCAAAGGCCGAATGGTGTTGGAACAGCAGGTGCCGCGGACTCAGCCGTTCGTTAAGGCGCTGCGGCGAGCGCGTTGTCGCCGAGCGGACCAATCCTGCTCGCGCACTCGCCGCCACAAAAAAAATACCGAGACGGTTTCGGATGGCTTTCCTATAGGCTATTCTGAACTCTACAAAAAGCAAGTTCGTTGCGCGCGCGCAGTCTGCACTGCGAAGACGCCGGCTCGACCGCAATGCGGATGCGGGAGCAATGGACTGAAGCCTGACTTGCCGAAATGCCTTACCAGCTGCAGAGGCTTGACCGCGAGACCATGACAAATACCGCTTCGACTGGCAACCATTCGCTTGGGCGCCGCCAGTACCTCGGTGTCGAGGAATTCTTTTACTTCTTCTTACGCCTGCGCAAGAACGAGGTGCGACGCACCGTCCGTGACTTGGAGCTGCGCTATCCGGACGACGATCTCGCCGCCCGCGCTCGGCGGGTGACCAACGCCAAGCTCGGCTTGGCGATCATGGGCGGAAGTCTGCTGCAACTGCCAGGGTTGTTCCCGGCCGTCGGTCAAGCCTTGAAACTCGCCGGTCTGGTTGGCGCCGGCTCCATGCTGACGCGCATGCACCTCTATCTGATCCTGGAGATCGCCTGCATCTACGGCGAGGATATCGACGATGTGGCGCGGGTGTCAGAGATGATGGCCGTGGTCGCTGCGACCGGGCTCGGCGCCGCGGCCCCATCGTTGATGGATGCCTTTCAGATCAATCCGATCTACAGCGTGCCTGCCGGCGCTCTCTCCATGGCGACCACGACCAAGCTGATCGGTACCGCCGCCGTTCAGTTCTACAGCGCCGAGGCTCTCGCGGGTAGCCCTACATCCGCTGAGATCGCCGCGTAAACCCATGTCCCGGCTGCGAGACAACGTCGTATGCCGCAGTCGCTTACCGGAGCAGCCACGATGCACGAGATGAGCGATCTGACCATCTGGACCACGGTCCTGATCTTTGTCGCGACCATTTACGCGGTGATCAAGGGCACCATCGACAGCTCCGCCGCGGCCCTGCTCGGCGTGCTGGCCATGGTATGGACCGGCACGATGACAGAGTCGGAGGCGTTCAAAGCGGTCGATTGGAACGTCATCGCGATCCTGCTGAGCATCTGGATAATCGCCGGCTATCTCGGCAAGACCGGTATTCCTGAGTGGCTGGCCGGCCAGGCGCTGCGACTGTCCGGCGGACACGGCGGGCTGCTCGTAATGATGCTGTCGATGTTGGCCGGCATCATTTCGCTGGTGGTCGACAACGTGGTGGTCATCCTGATGCTCGCACCGGTCGCCATACCGCTGGCGCGGCACTTGAAGATACCGCTGACGCCGGTGATCTTGATGATCGGTTTCAGCTCCAACTTCATGGGTACGGCATTGTTGCTCGGCGACCTGCCGCCGCAGCTGCTGCACAGTGTCGCCCACGCCGAGTTCGGCGAGTTCATCTGGCAGGACGGACGGCCCTCTTCGTTCCCGATCCTGATGGTCACGTTCGTACTGACCTTGGCGATCATGTACGTCTATGGGTTCCGCGGCGGCCGTCGACCTGCTTCTGACGATCGCGATCAAAGCGCCGAGTTTGCGGCCGCGGGCCCGACCCCGAAACCGGTCGGCGCGCAGGTCGCGGACGCGAGCCCGAATGCCGCCCCGAATGCCCTGCCGTTCTCGACCGAGATTCCCGACAAACGCTTCGCCCGCATCGTGCTTTACTGGTTCACCGCGACCATCCTCGCGATGACCTTTCGCGAGCAGCTGGGGAAATACCTGGGCTTCATTGCGCTGTCCGGTGCCATCGGCCTGATCACTCATGTCGAAATCCTTGGCCATCGACTGAAGAAGCCAGAGTTCGAAGAGGTGTTGCAGGAGCTGGATTGGCGCGCCGTCTTCTTTTACATCGGCCTTTTCGCGCTCGTGGGCGGCTTTGAGCACACCGGTCTTTTGACGCAGCTGGCTGCGTGGCTGGAGCCTTTGTTCCGCGAGAATCTCGCCGTTGGTGCGACGTTGCTCTACTGGATGACGGTGCCGATCGTCGGTGTCGTCGAGCATGATGCGTACATTCTTACATTCCTGTACATGATTCGCGATATCGGCGCCACCGGCATCGATCCCTGGCCGCTGTATTGGATGCTGGTCTGGTCTGGCACCCTCGGCAGCAATCTGACCATCGCTGGCGCGCCCGCCCTGTATGTAGCGCTCAATATCTGTGAGCGTGAGGAGAAGCGAAAGATCAGTCTGAAGGAGTTCTTGCGCTGGAGCATCATGTTTGCGATCACGTCCAGCTTAATCTGCTACGTGTTCGGCATGCTGATCTGGGTGTTGCCGAACGCCTGATCCGGCTCAAACGGACAGTTGCTGCAAGAGCCGATGCTTGAGGCTGATACCCAGGGTCGCCAGCCCCGGCGATCCGCAACCCAATGCCGAGGAGGCATCCATGTTCGATCATGTCCTGATACCCCTGGATGGCTCCTCGCTGGCGGAGCAGGTGCTGCCCTACGGGCAACAGATCGCCGATGTGTGCGGGGCTCGGCTTGAGCTGATCTGCGCCGTCGAGACCGAAGATCTGCCCGAGGATGCGATTGCCGAGGTGGAGCAGGAGCGCTGTAGCTACCTGCAACGGCTAGTCGCCTCGCTGCCCGCCGCCGCGCGCCCGACATCGATCTGCCGTCGTGGCAGACCGGCCGAGGTCATTGTCGACCACGCCGGTGATCACCCCGGCACGCTGATTGCCATGGCAAGTCACGGTTACTCCGGCATGCAACGCTGGCTGCTCGGCAGTGTCGCGCACAAGGTGGTGCAGGCGGCGAGCACACCGGTACTGCTGTTGCCGATCGGGGCCACGAGCCCGAGCGGCGGACCGGTGGAATTCGAGCGCATCATCATCCCGTTGGACGGCTCATCCTTGGCCGAGCAGGTCCTCGAGTACGCGACGAGATTGTGCGTCTGCCTGGAGATGGAATTGATCTTGGTGCGCGCGTACAACCCGAACTTCCCCGGCTCATCGGTGCGCATGAAAGAGGTCTCTACCATCGTCCACGACGCGGCGGAGAATTATCTCAAGGAGATCGCGGAGCGGCTGCGGTCAGAGGGCGTCAAGGCTGTGTCCTACAAGGTGTTGCGAGGCATACCCGCAGAGCAGATCACCGATTTCGCGCTGGAGACGCCGAACAGCCTGACCGCGATGTGCACGCATGGCCGGCATGGTGTCGGCCGCTGGCTGCTCGGTAGCATCACCGATGCGGTGATCCACTCTTCTGAAGAGCCGGTACTGGTGATTCGGGCGGCCAACGGGGTGGCCGATCGGGCCTTATCAGCAACTTAGACTCCAAATTTCTTGCGACATTGCCGCAACCGAGCATGGTCGCGGCGGTGCGAACTCAACAGGAGATTCACATGCCTCTGCCTTTCCCACTCATTCCGGTGTTGATTGGTGCCGCCGTCGGATCGGCGGTGACCTACATCCTGACGTCCAGGAACGCGCGCAAGCAACTCAGGGGCGGTCTTGACGATCTCGGTGACGCCGTCGATGGCGTCGCGAACAAGGCCAAAGATGTCGTTGAAGATGCCGCGGACGCTGTCAGCGACGCCGCCTCAAAGGCTGCATCGAAGGGCGGTCTTTAGGCGATTTCTGTCAACTTTCATACCATCTTGCTTGCCTTTTCGCCCGTCTTCGGTGTCGCGCCAACCGTTGCATAGCGCAATTATGCGCCGGTTGTCGCTCCTTGAAGACGAACGAAAATTCGGCGCAATCTGGTATGAAAGTCTCCGGCAATCGCCTTAGGGAAGCGCTGATTGATTAGAGCTTCCCGTGCGGGGCAGGAGGAGCCACCACTCTCGAGCACCTAAGCGCTCTAGAATGAAGGAACTCGGAAACCGCGTTTTCGTGTTGCGTCTGGTTTTTGGCCAGCATGGCCAATTGATCAGTGTCACCTTAGCCTGTTGGAAACCCTCTGGAAGTGCATAGGCTTCGACGACCAATGGAGCGGGCGGTGTTCGAATCGTGGTCGAAGCCGCGCATGCGCCCCAGGATTCCATTCGAGGCTCCATTGTCGCGGTTGCGGCATCGGCTTCAATCAGGTAAACCGCCAAGGGTCTTGGCTCGAGTGTCGACAGTTTGAATCGGAGAAATGTGTAATGGCTTCCAAGAAGAAACAGGGCGACAAGATTTCCGGCGAGGACAAGTCGTCCGGGAAGAAGAAGTCGAAGAATAAGGCAACCCGCTCGGTCGCGGATACGGCAACAGATCTAGTCGGCGAAGTCGAGCGAACAGCACAGGCCTTGGCTGGCGAAGTGAAGCAGCTCTTCGATGATCTGAGCGAGAAAGTGGCAGCGACGGCAAGCGCGGCGGCGGAAACCACCGCGTCAGTGGCAGACAAAGTCGTCGTCAAGGAACCCGCGCACTTGATTCGAGGCCTGCTCGGCGAAGTGAAAGCCGCGGGCGAGACTTCGCTGAATGCCATCTCCGACGGATTCAACGCGTTGCGTCGTCAGCTCGCGCCCCCTGTTGGCAAAGAGGGCAAGCTGTCGAAGCGCGCGTCGCGTAAGGCCAAGGGGTCGAAGAAAGGCTCTGAGGCGGTGCAGCAGGAGGAGGCCCCTGCTAAACGAAAGAAGGCAGCCCAGCAGGGTCCTGATGCAACGACAGAGCCTTCCGCAAAAAAGCGGGTGAAAAAGAAGGTCGCCAAGAAAAAGCCTGGGGTCGCGAAAAAGGCGAGCCCGAAGGCAATGAGCACGGCAACGGCGGAACCTGACGCGGAGACCCCTAAGGTCGTAGAGAAGGTCGTCGCACCAGAGGCCGTTGCAAAGAAAACACCAGACGGCAAGAAGGCCGTTGCCAAGAAGCCAACTGTGAAAAAGAAAGTGGCGCCCGAGGGGAACCAGCCGGGAAGTGACGACTAGATTGCTTGGGGGCGACAAATGTTTGCAGATGAATCAAGTTTCGACGCAGCCTAGGACCGGTGGGGGGCCTCGAAATCGGGATCGGGATCGGGATCGCGATCGGATCGCCTGCCACTCGTTTTGATTTCGATTCCGATTCCGATTCCGATACCGATACCGATACCGATACCGATACCGATACCGATACCGATACCGATACCGAATGATCATGACTCGTCGGTCTGAGGCGAAGCCTCGCTAGCGATGCGCTGACTAATCAGCGCTTCCCTGCTGGGCAGCAGGGTCCGTCTGTTTGATTGGCCAGGATGGCCAGTAGCTCAATGTGTCCCTAGATCGAGCCGGCACCGTTCAGCGTTTCCAGCTCACGCGCTTCGCCGGGTGGTGAACCTCGAAGACGCGGCATGCCTGTGCATCCGCATCGGTAGATCGAGTACGATCCAGGCGCTTCTGAGCACTGGTCAGCATGATGCAGGTCAGGTTGTGCGGGCTGATACCCTACCAAAACGCTCGACACTGCGATATCGCATTTCCGCCGAAGTGCGTGCCTGAATATTCTACTCGCAAGGGGCCGGACGTCTGCCGGAGATGTCCTCTGGCGGCGGGAGGATGCGCGCTCCTCGGGCGCCGGAACCCGTGTTCACGGGCTCAGGAGGGACTAGGTCGGATCGAGGATCTGGGGGCATTTCCCGACGATCCGGCCACGCCGAAAGGCGTTAACCACTTTTGGAATCAATACGATGCTTGACACAGCAATGATCGAGTTGTCGCGGTGGCAATTTGCCTCCACCGCGATGTACCACTTTCTATTTGTGCCCCTGACTCTGGGTCTGGTTTGGATCCTGGTGATCATGGAGAGCGTCTATGTCATGACCGGGCGCGAGATCTACCGGGACATGACCAAGTTCTGGGGCAAGCTGTTCGGGATCAACTTTGCCCTCGGCGTCACCACCGGCCTGACCATGGAGTTTCAGTTCGGCATGAACTGGGCCTACTACTCGCACTATGTCGGCGACGTGTTCGGCGCGCCGCTTGCCATCGAGGGGCTGATGGCGTTTTTCTTGGAGTCGACCTTTATTGGCCTGTTCTTCTTGGGCTGGGAGCGCCTGACCAAACGCCAGCATCTGGCGGTGACCTTTCTGATGGCGGTCGGCTCGAACCTATCGGCCATGTGGATTCTGATCGCCAATGGCTGGATGCAGAATCCGGTTGGTTCGGTATTCAGCTTCGAGACCATGCGCATGGAAATGACCAGCTTCACCGAGCTGCTGCTGAATCCGGTGGCGCAGGTCAAATTCGTGCATACGGTGGCCGCCGGTTACGTGACCGGTGCCATGTTCGTCGCCGGCATCAGTGCCTACTACATGCTCAAGGGCCGCGATATGGCCTTTGCCAAGCGCTCGTTTTCGGTGGCGGTCGGCTTTGGTCTGGCCTCGATCCTGTCGGTCATCCTGCTTGGCGACGAGTCCGGCTACGAGGTCGGCGACGTGCAGAAGGTGAAGCTGGCAGCCATCGAGGCGGAGTGGGAGACCGAGCCGGCGCCGGCCGCGTTCACTGCCTTCGGCTTCCCAAGCAACGAGGACGAAGAGACGCACATGGCGGTCAAGATCCCGTTCGCGCTGGGGCTGATCGCGACGCGCTCGCTGGACGAAGAGGTAGTCGGGCTGAAGGACCTGATGCGTCAGCATGAGGTGCGTATTCGCTCCGGCATGGTGGCTTACGAGTACCTGGAACGGCTGCGCAATGGAGAGGTCAGTGACTACAACCGCGGCGCCTTCGAGGAACACATGGACGACCTCGGTTACGGCTTGCTGCTGAAACGCTATATCGACAATCCAGCCGAGGCCAGCGAGGAGCAGATACAGATGGCGGCCAAGGACTCCATACCGGAGGTGGCACCCGTGTTCTGGGCCTTCCGTATCATGGTCGCCGCCGGCTTCTGGATGTTGCTGCTACTGGTGCTGGGCTTTTACTTCAATGCCAAGCGTGTGGTGCAGGACAAGCGTTGGTTGCTGCGGGCCTTCCTGTTCAGTATCCCGATCCCCTGGATCGCCGCCGAGACCGGTTGGTTCGTCGCCGAGTTCGGTCGTCAGCCCTGGGCCATCGGCGAGGTGCTGCCGACCTCTATTGCCGCGTCCAGCCTGACCTCTGGCGACGTCCTGTTCAGCCTCAGCGCCTTTATCGTCTTCTATTCCGCGCTGTTCCTGATCGAGATGTACCTGATGTTCAAGTTTGGCCGCATGGGACCGAGCGCATTGCATACGGGCCGGTATTTCCACGAGAAGCAGGCCGCCAAGACCCATGCGAGTCGTTTGGGGGCAGGTGGTGCTGCGCCGTCTTCGGCACCGGCCAAGCAGGAATCGGGAGACTGATATGATCCTCGACTTCGAAACACTGAAATTTCTCTGGTGGGTGCTGGTGGGCGTGCTGTTCATCGGCTTTGCGGTCACCGACGGCATGGACATGGGTGTCGGCACGCTGTTGCCGTTCCTCGGTAAGAACGACGACGAGCGGCGCGTCATCATCAACACCGTTGGCCCCCATTGGGACGGCAATCAGGTGTGGCTGATCACCGCTGGTGGCGCCATCTTCGCCGCTTGGCCGCTGGTCTACGCGACCGCCTTTTCGGGCTTCTACTTCGCGATGCTGTTGGCCTTGTTCGCGCTGTTCTTTCGGCCGGTGGGCTTCGACTACCGCAGCAAGATCGCCGATCCGCGCTGGCGCAGCTCCTGGGACTGGGGGCTGTTCATCGGCGGCACCGTGCCGGCGCTAGTGTTCGGTATCGCCTTTGGCAACCTGCTGCAAGGCGTACCGTTTCACCTCGACGAGTTCCTGCGGCCGTACTACACGGGGAGCTTTTTTGGTCTACTGAACCCGTTCGCGTTATTGGCCGGGCTCATCAGCCTGGGCATGCTGACCATGCACGGTGCCATTTGGCTACAACTGCGCACCGAGGAGCCGATCGCGACCCGTGCCAAGCAGTGGGCCAAGGTCACCGGCTTGGTGACCATCGGTGCCTTCGCGCTGGCCGGTATCTGGCTCAGCATCGGTATCGACGGTTTTCGGGTCGTGAGCATGCCCGAACTTGGCGCCACCCCGAATCCGCTCACCAAGGAAGTCGTCATCGACCCCGGTGCCTGGCTGGCCAACTACCGCGACTACCCGTGGACTTTGCTGTTCCCGATTCTCGGCTTTGCCGGTCTTGGCGGGGCAGTGGCGCTGTCTCTGCAGGACCGCGCCGGTCTCGGTCTGATCGTCAGCGGTCTCGGCATCACCGGCATCATCATGACCGCCGGTGCCGCGATGTTCCCGTTCATCATGCCCTCCAGCAGCATGCCCAACAGTAGTCTGATTGCCTGGGACGCGACTTCCAGCCACCTGACACTCAGCGTCATGTTCTGGGCCGCCGTGATCTTCATCCCGATCATCCTGCTCTATACCACCTGGACCTATCGGCGTATGTGGCGCCGGGTCACGGTGGCGGAGATCAAGGCGCAGGATTCATTGGCTTACTGAGTGGCGAGCAACGAGAACGAGTGACGAGTGACGCGGAACCCTCGGGTATGCCGCGACTCGTCCCTCGAGCATTCCGCGATTAAACCCCGCGGTCCCAGTCCTCTCAGGGGTGAGGAGGGACCGCCGACTACTAGGAGTCCTCCCATGTGGTACTTCTCATGGATACTCGGCGTGCTGCTGGCCATCGCGTTCGGCATCATCAACGTCATGTGGTATGAGTCGGAGCAATGCCTCGGCGAGCCCGAGGACGACAAGCTGGACGCCTGAGGCCTCATCCTTAATCCGGCAGTTGCTCCGGGCGTAAGGGCGAATTTATTCGCCCAGTCAATGCTGTCGGTGCGAACTGCCGAGTCTAGGCTCATCGGTGTGCTCGACGGGGCTGCCCAATGCCCGTCGGTGACCGCAATGGCCCGTTCGGGCCGATGCCATCGGTCTCATTGGTAGACGCGGCTTAGGCCGCGTTTCTTGTGAGCAGGGTCCCGAGGACCGGTCGGCGCCGGCAGGCAGGCGGGTTCCCGCGGCCCGCCGCGTTGATTGTCGGGGTCGTGATTTGATGGTACAAAAGCAAAAAGTTAAGGCAGGCATGCAGCATTCTGAAGCCGTTGAATATCGGGAAGCCTGAGGCCGAAACGACTTCTCTCAAACCGACGTATTGACCGTCTTCGGTTGACCGTGCCGTTGAGCGCGGACCTGCAAGACCGACCTTGACGGGACCGCTTGTGTCGAAGGACGCGTCGAGCGTGCCTCATCTGTCAGCCGTGCAAACCGCGATTTGGAGGATGCCGATGCTACGCCTGCGTCTGAGTCTAGCCGTGTTGATGCTATGGTTTTTTGCCGCCTCGGGCTCTATGGTTTGGGCCGTCGATGGCGTCGATGCCTTTGACGACGGTGCCATCTACCAGGTGCATCACCCCGACTGGTTTAAGGAGAGTTTCCTGAACCTGCGTGACGACGCCGACGAAGCGCGCGAGGCCGGCAAGCAGGGGCTGTTCGTGTTCTTCAGTACCGAGGGCTGCTCCTACTGCCACCTATTCATCGAGACCAGCCTGAGCGATCCCGCCATCAGCGAGCGTCTGCGAGCGCATTTCGATAGCATCGGGCTTGAGATCTTCTCCGATGCCGAGCTGACCGATTTCGCGGGCGAGCCGACGCGGGTCAAGGCCTTCGCGCTGGATCAGGGCGTGCAATTCGCACCGACACTGCTGTTTTTCGACAACGATGGCAAGCGCCTGTTGCGCCTGACTGGCTACTACGAGCCTGAACGGTTCTCGGCGGTGCTCGACTACCTCATCGACGGCCACTACCGACAGCAGGGGTTGCGGGCGTTTCTGGC
The DNA here is from genome assembly GCA_963698775.1 of uncultured Gammaproteobacteria bacterium. Classification (GTDB taxonomy): domain Bacteria; phylum Pseudomonadota; class Gammaproteobacteria; order Chromatiales; family Chromatiaceae; genus Thiohalocapsa. The sequence goes on along the minus strand of CAVOSE010000027.1, from coordinate 60,845 downwards.
CAGACGGAGCCCGCAGCAGGCCGACGCCTTGCCGACCGATGCGCTCTTCGCCGAACCGCCCTATGCCCTGGATCGCAGCCGTATAGCCGCCGAACGCCCGCTGCTCGTATTGTTCGACGGTGCTGGATGTGATCGTTGCGCGCGCTTCCATAACGAAGTACTCGCCGACGTGCCTACGCGGGAGCGGTTGGCGGATTTCGATCTGGTGCGCCTGGACGCCGGTGATGCCGTGACGCCGGTGCTGACTCCTGCCGGCCAGCGGACTCATCCGAAGACCTGGTATGCCGAGCTCGGCTTTACCGAGTTGCCGGCGCTGGTGTTCTTTAACGAATCGGGCCAGCAGGTGCTGGCCACCGATGCGCTGATACTGAAGAGCCGGATGAACAACGCCATTGGCTTTGTGACCGAACGTGCCTACGAGCAAGGCTGGAACTATCAGCGCTATGCGCGCACACAGGGGCTGAAGAAGGCTGCCGCCGGCTCGCGCTGACGCGTCAGAGCGGCCGATTTCGTGAGGAGGACGCTGCGCATTCGGAGCGCTTGAACGCAGGCTGTCCGGCTCCTGGCAACGATTTCAGCATCCGCCGTGGTCCGCCGTTTGGGTTAGGATAACTGGTTGACGACACATCACACCGAGCAACAGTCTGGAGCAAACCGATGTCTAACGAGGGTTATCACGAACCAATCACCGAGCTCAGCGACGAGACCCGCGACATGCACCGGGCAATCGTCTCGCTGATGGAAGAACTGGAGGCGGTCGACTGGTACAACCAGCGCGTCGACGCCTGCAAGGATGGCGAGCTGAAGGCGATCTTGGCGCACAATCGCGACGAGGAAAAGGAACACGCGGCGATGGTGCTGGAATGGATTCGGCGCAAGGACCCCAAGTTCGACGACGAACTCAAGGACTATCTGTTCACCGACAAGCCGATTGCACACGGCTAGACCGGGTGCGGCCTGGCGCGCCGTCCGCCCTCGATTCCAGACGCCGCGTGAGCGTGGCACGAACCCCGCGTCTTGCGGGGTTGCCATCCCGGAGCAGTGGCGCGCTGAGCGCTCTGTGTCCCAGGCGGCGTCGGATCATGAACCTGAGCCGTCTTGCGGCACTCAGTCGATGACCAGGAGGATCGAGCATGGCCGATTTTCACCAAGGGCCACAGATCACGACCCTGCACGCGCTGTACGAGGCCTTCGATAGCGAGAACTACCTAAGCACGCTGGAGCGTAAGCTCGAGCACCACGCCCGCCATGAGCACATCAGCCTGCTGCTGCCGTCGCTGTTCAGCGAGATCAGCAATGCCGGCGTGCTCGACCGTATCATCGAGCGCATCAGCGAGGTGCGCTACCTGTCTAGTATTGTCGTCGCCCTTGGCGGTGCGACCGAAGAGGCAGAGTATCGGGAGGCCAAGGACTATTTTGGTCGGCTGGCGACGGCCGAGCGGGAGGTGCGGGTGGTCTGGATCGACGGTCCGCGCATCCAGGACCTGCTGGCGCAAATGGCCGAACGCGAGATCCCTACTGGTGAACAGGGCAAGGGGCAGTCGGTCTGGGTGACGTTGGGCTACCTATTCGCGCGCGACGAGGCCAATATCATCGCGCTGCACGATTGCGACATCGTCACCTACAGCCGCACCATGCTCGGGCGCCTGATCGAGCCAGTGGCCAATCCCAACAACGACTTCCAGTTCTGCAAGGGCTACTACGCGCGCATTTCTCCCACCGAGCGGTCCATGAAGGGGCGTGTGACGCGCCTGTTCGTGACGCCGTTCGTCGACACCCTGTCCTGTCTGATGTATCAGCAGCAGGCGCCCGAGCTGCAGCGCTTTTTCGACTACCACCGCAGCTTCAAGTACCCGCTGGCGGGTGAGTTCTGCTTCACGTCCGACCTGGCGCGGGGTCTGAACATCGCCTACGACTGGGGGCTGGAGGTGGCCACGCTGTCGCAGGTCTACGACCAGCTCACCCGACGTCAGGTGGCGCAGATCGACCTCGCTCCGAACTACGAGCACAAACACCAGGAGCTGTCGCCAGACGACACCAACAAGGGCCTGCATCGGATGGTGGTGGACATCGCCAAGTTCTATCTCACCTACATGCGTTCCCATGGCGTGCCCCTGGACGACTCTTACGTCGACATGCTGCTGCACACCTACTATCAGAACGCACTTAAGTACATACGCAAGTACAGCTACGACGCCGACGTCAACGACCTGCGCTTCAATCTGTACGAGGAAGAATCCGCCGCCAGCCACTTCCGCGGCTTTCTCTGGGACGCGTGGATGCAGAGCAAGGGGCCGCAGGAGGCCAAACTGATCCCGTCCTGGAACCGCGTCGCCTACACCTTTCCAGAGATCTACGAGCGCCTGCTGGAAGCGGTGGAGGCCGACAACACCGCGGAATGAGCCCGCTGCGGCGGTACGATCGAGCGGCTGTAGCCGGGGGATTTGAAGTGCATTGTCACAGTTTTTCCAAGTCTATCTGTTCCTGCATTTGCCTCGGATGTATGCTGTTGCACCGTTGCCGAAACGGTTTCGGCCCGCCGCGGGGCGTCATGCGCGTTTCCGCTCTATTCACCTGTCTTCTGTGTCGTAAATGCTGAAGGAGTGCCATCGTGTCCACATCCGGTTCAGTCGCTGATCAAAAACCCACCCCCAAGCGTCTCCTGCTCTATCACCTCCCCTATGTGATCCTCTATGTCGTGGCCTTGGGATTGGTTGCCATGACCAGCCACGACGCGGCCGGCACCAGCATCTACTGGCAGATATTCATTGCTCCGGTGGCGCTGGTGTCGATCGTAGCCGGTTGGCGTTTCGCCGGCACCTCACACGACCCACGTTGGGTCTACCTGCTCAAACAAGTGTTGCATTGGGGGGCGCTGGTGCTGGTGATCCGGCTGCTTTACACCCACAACCTGCAGGATTTTCTCAACGACGAGCAGGACGGCTTCGTGACGATCTACGTGCTTGGGCTCACGGCCATCCTGTCGGGTATCTACCTGGACTGGAGGATGGCCCTGTTTGGCCTATTCCTGCTGCTGAGCGGCTTCGGCATGGCTTGGATCGACGACAACGCGATGTTGATTAGTTTGATCGCCGCAGCGGCAGCGGTTGGTGTTGTCGTTTCCTTAGTGTTCCGTCGTCGCGGTAGGCCCGAGCTGTCGTCCGCCTGATTCGGGTCGCCCGCGGCAGCGCCGCAAGCGCAGAAAAATGAGCGGCGCCAGAGATGGGCGCCGCTTGAGGATCACGGCCGATCGGGAGGCGCCGTGGGGGGCGGGCGTTGCGCCGCCCAGGGGGTTGTTGGGCCGACAGCAACTCCCGGTCGGCTGAAGTCAGCTCGCGCGGTACAACCCAAGCGCCGCGCTACCAGTCGTTGCTATCGGCCAGCGCAGAATCGGAGCCACGTCAGGGTCAGAAGCGCCCGCCGCCATGCCGGTTGCGCAGATCATCGAGCCGTGCCAGCTGAGCTTCATCCAGAATCTCCGCCATGCGCTCGCGCATCTGATCCCGATCTAGGCCCGGATCAGCGCGCTTCTCCTGCATCAGTGCGGCCATCGCATCCTGTTGCTCGGCGGTGAGTTCGAGCCGCTCCGCCATGCGGTCCAGGCGCCGCGTCTGCCGCTGCTCCATATGCTGATCGCGCAGCGCTAGCTGCTCCGGCGTCAGTATCGCGTCTATACGCTCGCGCATGGCCTGCCGCTGGGCACGCTGCTGTTCGCGTTGTTCATCGAGGATGGTGCGAATCTGTGCCTCTTGGTCATTGCTCAGATCCAGTCGTTCGGTCATGCGTTCGATCCGTGAGTCGCGCTGTTCACAACCCTGGCCATGTCCACCCCAAGGGGCGGCTGTTGCCGCGGTCGCCATCATGACGATGGAACCGGCGATCAAAAGGGATTGGGTGATGGGGTGTTTCATTGGTTGCCTCTCCTGTGTTGAGCAAGTTGTCGATGGCAGGGCAGGGACGCTGTTCGTCGGCGTGGTCCCGCTTGCCATGGTGCATACTCTAGCCACGGACGGCGCAACGCCCGTGCACGCAAAGGTCAACAACTGTGGAAGCGGCAGCTGGCGGTCGTGGCTAGTCGTCTTCGTACCGATACCCGACGCCATAGACCGAGTGGATCAGTTCGCGCCCCGGCAGCAGTTCATCGAGCTTGCGGCGTAGCTTCTTGACGTGGCTGTCGATGGTGCGGTCGGAGACGATGCGGTGGTCGTCATAGATGCGATCCATCAGCTGGTTGCGGGACAGGATGCGGCCGGGGGCGCGGTACAGTGCCTGCAGCAGCGCGAATTCCACGGCGGTGAGTTCGACCTCACGGCCTTCCGCGCTCACTCGCAGACTCTGTGGTTCGAGCTGGAGTGCACCTGCCGTCGCCGCCTCCGGCGTCTCAGGTCCCACGCCACGGCGTAGCACGGCCTTCACCCGCGCTACGACCTCGCGCGGGCTGTAGGGCTTGCAGACGTAGTCATCGGCGCCGATCTCGAGGCCGACCAGGCGGTCGATCTCTTCCACGCGGGCCGTCGTCATAATGATGGGCACATTGGAGAAGGTGCGGACTTCACGGCAAATGCTCAGGCCGTCCTTACCTGGCAGCATAAGGTCCAGCAGCACCAGCGCCGGGGCATTGTCGCGGATCCAGGACACGGCGCCGCCGCCTTCCAATAGCAACTCGGCGTCGTAGCCAGCGGCCTTGAGGTAGTCCCGCAGTAGTTCCGCCAGGCGGGGTTCGTCTTCGACAACAAGGATAGGTGCGGTCATCGCGATGCCTCTGGGTTGGTTGGTGCGGGCAGTCGGATCCGTATACGCAGGCCGCCCAGCGCTGAGGGCTGAGCCTCGATGTTGCCCCCATGCGCCTCGACGATGTTGCGGGCGATGGCGAGCCCGAGCCCGGCGCCGCCGGTGGCTCGGCTGCGCGAACCGTCCACGCGGTATAGGCGCTCGAACAGCCGGGGTAGGGCGTCCGCGGGGACGCCGGGCGCGGTATCGTCGAAGTCGACCACCAGTGTGTTGGCCTCCTGCGAAAGTGTTACGCGCAATTTTCCGCCTCGGTCGGTATAGCGCAGACTATTGCGCAGCAGGTTGCGGAACAGTTGCGACAGGCGTTGCTCGTCGGCATCCAGCAGGGCCGGGGCCTGGGCGCCTGTTTCCAGGGACAGCTCCAGCCCGGCGGTGTGAAATTGATCGCGGAAGGCATCCAGTTCCCGCGTCAGTAGATCGGCGAGCTCGACGTTCTGCTTGCGATAGCTGAGGGCGCCGAGATCGGTCATGGACAATTCGTACAGGTCGTCCACCAGACGCGCCAGGCGTTGCGTATCGCCATGCAGGCTCGTCAGTGTGTTCTGGTCCAGGGGGCGGAGGCCGTCCTGCATTGCTTCGATGTCGGCCCGCAGCAGCGACACCGGCGTGCGCAGCTCGTGGGAGATGTCCGCGACCCAGCGTCGACGGGTCTGCTCGGTGCGCTCCAGGGCCTCGGCGAGGGCGTTGACGTCGTGGCCAAGCTGGCCAAGTTCGTCGCGTCCGGTGACCGTGACGCGAGCCGCATAGTCGCCGTCCGCGAGCCGGCGCATGGTGCGCTGAAAGGCACGCACCGGGCGCGTCAGCAGCGCCGACAGCGGCACCGCGATCAGCGCCGACAGTACCGCCATGCCAACAGCGATGAGCCACAGGTGCCCGCGCTGGCGTTCGCGAAAGCGTAGGTCCGCGAGTTCCGTCACCGACGCTCCGGGCAGCACCGCGAGGCTACCGATGGCTCGATCGTCGAGCAACAGCGGATAGCGTTGGCTGGACCTGTTCAGCAGTTCAGGGCGGCCGTAAACGATACCGCCATCGGCGTCGAGCAGCATGACCCGCAGTTCCAGTGGCGGCGGACGCCCTGGGTCATCGCCGTCGTTGGCGTGCTCCAGCGCACGCGTCGGCGGCCACACGCCAGGGGCGTCCTGTCGCCCTCGGAGCCAGTGTGGCCAGTGCATCGGTCGCCGGGGACGCTGGCGTGCCGGCTCATCTGGAAGGGGTTCCTGACCGCGGTCTGAAGGGCGCGGTTCGTCCCGCCCGCCACGGCCAAACAGCGTGCTGAGCCAGAGGCGCCTGTCCGTGCGCAGTTGTTGCCAACCGCCGTCGCCTTCATACACCGCGACGAGGCGTTCGCCGATCCGCTCCAGTCGTTGCTGGCGACGTTCCGCGGCCATTTCCTCCAATCCGCGCTGGAACGACCAATGCACGAAGGCGTGGGTGCCTACAACGATGACGATGCCGGTCAGCAGCAGGGTGAGAAACAGCTTGGCGCGCAGGGATAACCGCATTGTCCGAGTTTGCCGCGGACGCGTGCAAAAAGAATGGAGGCGCTATGCACCCTGCCAGTCGGCACTGGCGGCACGCAAACGTCGGAAAGCCGCTCAACTGACTGGTACAGGATCGCACGACCTCGTTACAGATCTTGACGGTTTGCAGGGGCAGCTCCTTGGTGACTGGTAATGCTGATAAGCCGCTGGACGTAAGAACGGGGCCAGGTCTTGTTTCGTGCATGGAGTTTCAGAGTCCAGCGGCAGGCGCGGGGCCTTGCATTTCGTCTGTCGATTCGGTCGTTAGGTCGTAGGCACACGGGAGATGGGGTGTTGCCTTTTGCCTGTTGAGTCCGCGTAGGGCGGAACGCGGTAGCGGTTCCGCCATCTGCGAATGACCTTGATGCCGACCATCGATACTGATACATCCTTGCGAGCCGAGATCATTCCTCGACGGGCGAGGAATGGCGGATCGCCCTATCGGGCATCCGCCCTACGTCGTCGAAATGCGCCGATGAAACCCGGAGGCGGAGTATGCCGGACTGTCGCCGCTATCGGGTCCGAGGCGGGACCGGTATTTCCTGACCATCGATCTGCTGGAGCGACGATCGGTTCTGCTAGTGCGCCATATCGATACGCTGCGCGCCGCGCCCTCGCTCAGTCGTCCTCGTCCTCCCAGAGCAGGTCGGCCATCACGCCCATGGCGTTCGAAAGGCGTAGTAGCGTGTCGGCGCGCGGAATGGCCTTGCCGGCCTCGAAGCGTGCAATCTGTGCCTGCGTGACGCCCGCGCGCTCGGCCAGCTCGGCCTGACTCCAGCCCAGCCATCCGGCGCCATGCCTTGAGCAGGCGCTCACCGTCTTGCACGTTCCATTTCACCACCGCGTGCGGCAGCGTCGCGCGCTTGTCGCCCTGGCGATTCACGCTAGCGCCTCGTACTGCGACTATCGGCAGATCATTCCTCGACGGGCGAGGAATGGCGGATCGCCCTATCGGGCATCCGCCCTCGATGCGCTTGAGCAGGCTCTGGAGATGGCGCACGTGCTCCGGCGGTGGCTGCCACGCCTGCGGACGGCGTTCGCGTCCGAACAAGGCCAGCACATGGCCGTCGTGACGGTCGTTCTTGGTCCGGATGCCGCGCGAGCGGGCAAACTCCTTGACCTGGTAAGGATTGACTATGCACACCCGCGCGCCGGCCTGGTGCAGAAACAACGCCAGTGCCTCGTGGTAGACGCCGGTGGCCTCAATGACGAAGCACAGCTGCTCGGCGGACACACGTCGTGAAATGCGCGATGAAACCGGAGGCGGAGTATGCCGGACTGTCGCCGCTATCGGGTCCGAGGCGGGACGTATTTCCTGACCATCGATCTGCTGGAGCGACGCTCGGTTCTGCTGGTGCGCCATATCGATACGCTGCGCGCCGCCGGAATGCCTTGCCGGCCTCGAAGCGTGCAATCTGTGCCTGCGTGACGCCCGCGCGCTCGGCCAGCTCGGCCTGACTCCAGCCCAGCCACCGGCGCCATGCCTTGAGCAGGCGCTCACCGTCTTGCACGTTCCATTTCACCACCGCGTGCGGCAGCGTCGCGCGCTTGTCGCCCTGGCGATTCAGCAGCGCCTCGTACTGCGCTATCGGCAACACCGCAAACACCGGCTTGCCGTCTTGATGAATGATCTGCGCCTCAGTAGGTGCGCTCATCGCGTTTTCTGACCTCCTCTATCCAGCTAATCTCTACCATCACGTCGATGGTCATCAGCACCCGGAAATCGCCGACACGCAGCCGATGGGTGTCGGCGTGATCGACCAATGCCTCCACGTCGCACGCCTTACCGGCGGCAAAATCCTCGATGGCCGTCAAGATTCGGGGCACTGCCAGCGGGTTGCGTAGCTTCTTGAGCTGCTTGCGCGCCTTGTTGCGCCATTCGATCTGCATGCCCTGACTATACAACGAGGTATATCGAACGCAAAAAACAGATATGTGATACGCATCACTGCGACCTTTCGCCGCCACGGGTGCCGATCCGGACCATTCGACCGGCGAGGCCCGCTGGATCACGTTCGGTGCCTCCGTCAACGAGGCCCCGCGCACCTTGCTGCAGATCGCCGAGCGCAGCGTGCGCAAGCCCTGACGCGTCATACGGAACCATGGACGGGTTCAGCGATAGGCTGCGAACGAAACGCGGGCGGAGCTGCGATTACTACCCGCGGACGGCGGAACGCGATAACGGTTCCGCCACCTCGGCGCGGCGTTCACCGGGTGGAGGATCATGAGTCAGAGCCCCTCATCAGGGGGCCAGTCGCTCGATGTGCCAGCTGTCATGGTCCCGTGTGTAGCGGAAGCGGTCGTGCAGGCGGCTGTCGCGCCCTTGCCAGAACTCGATGCTCTCCGGTACCACGCGGTAACCGCCCCAGAAGTCCGGCAACGGCACATCGCCATCGGCAAACTTGCGCTTGATCTCCTCCACCTTCTGCTCCAACAGCGAGCGGGACGTGATGACCTGGCTTTGGGGTGACGACCAGGCGCCGATTTGGCTGCCGCGCGGGCGGGTGGTGAAGTACTTCAGCGACTCGCTGGTAGGGATGCGTGCGGCATGACCCAGGATCTTGACCTGACGCGCCAGTGCGACCCAGGGAAACAACAGCGCGACTCGGCCATTGGCGTCGATCTGTCGGGCCTTGCGGCTGTGATAATTGGTGTAGAAGACGAACCCCTCGGCGTCGTAGAGCTTCAGCAACACCGTGCGCAGGCTTGGCTGGCCGTCGGCGTCGACGGTGGCGAGCGACATGGCGTTGGGTTCCGGCAGGTTGGTGTCGATGGTCTCTTGGTACCAGTGTTCGAATTGAGCAATCGGATCCGGGGCCAGCGCCGGTAAATCAAGGCCTCGCGCCATTGCGCTAGCGCGGAACTCGGCGGGGTTTGCGTTGGTGTGATCGGGCGTGGTCAGAAAGGCCATGGGGATCGACTACTCCTATTGTGCCGCGGGATGCGGTGATGGCCTATGCCCATGGCCATGGGCTCTTCCCCCAAGGCTATCGAACGAGGCAGGGGTCGAGGGGGGGAAGGGCCTGGATCGCAATCGGCGGGACTGGGGTGGGTTCGATCCGCGCCCAGTCTCGGTTGCGATCGCTGGGTTCAGGCACCGCGTTGGCGCAGCATTTCATCGACCTCTGCCTCGGCGGCAGCCCAGTCATCCTCTGGGCTGCCTGGGCCACCATTGGCTCGCTTTTCGGCACGATAATAAGCCGCCTCTGCGATCATCTTGCGGCGCTCTTCCTCGGTCACCTTGATTACTGGTTGCAACGAAATGGGGCGTTCCTCCAGCGGTCTGCGGATGGCCGGGGTCACCTTCTTGGAAACTGTCTTCTTGGTAGGTGCCTTCGTGTTAGACGAATTTTTGGCAATGATCTTCTTGGTGGTGGTCGGCCGCGGGCTGGCCTTTTTCGTAACCACCTTCTTCGGCGCGGCTGACATGGCTGCTGCCTTGTTGCTGGCAACTGGGGAGGCCGAGGCCGCGGCGGGCGCCTTCTTCGCGACTGACTTTTTTGCCACTGCTTTTTTGGCCGGAGCCTTCTTGCTGACGGGCGAGGCTGCTGGCGACGGGGCGCTGGCCTCGGTTGCCGATTTTCTTGCCTGGGTCTTCTTGGTCACGACCTTTTTCTCGTCAGCCATAGTCGGTCACTCGCCTCTTTTGTCGAACGCTTGGGTTAGGTGGTGGCGCTGGCGCGTCGATGCGGCCGCTGCCGCCGAGTCGGATCAATGCCGATCATTCGTCCATGACCGCAAGAATACACGACGGGGCCAGTAAGCCGAATAGCCAAATCGGGCACAAATGCCTGTTTGCCCGCTGTTTTGAGATAGATGGTTTTTATGTCCAAATAAGCCCGCAGGCGATTGCGACGGCGCTCGGCTGTTGGCCGGGCCACCAATACTCGACATCGGATCACTCTTCGCGCAATGCGTCCGCTGGCTGCGCGCGCGCCGCCCGCAACGCCGGATAGAGGCCAGCGATGACGGCCGCGACCCAAGCCAGCAGTATCCCAGACCACAGCGTCCCGGCGGTCACGTGCATGGGCATGGTCCAGCCAAAGGAACGCAGGTTGATGACCTGGATCAGCAGATCCCCCATGGCGAGGCCCAAGGGAATCGCGAGCAGCCCGGCGGCGATGCCCATGGCGGAGGTCTGTAACAAGATCAGCTTGCGCAATTGGCCGCGGGTCATGCCGGTGGCGCGAAGCACGGCGTAGTCTTTGGCACGCTCCAGCTCCAATGCCATCAGCGCACTAAGGATGCCGACGAAGGCGACGCCGATGGCGAGCAGTCGAAGGACCTTGGTAATCGTGAAGGTGCGGTCGAAGATGTCCAGCGACAGTTCGCGAATGGCGCGGTTGGTCTGCATCGCCACGGGGGTGTCCAGGTTGGCTAGGAGTGCGTCGATGCGCTCGGCCATCGCCGTGCCGTCAACGTTCTCTGCGAGCACGACGCCGATGGAAGATACGCCCGGATCATCCCACAAAGCCGCGTACATGGGCCGGGGCAGGACCACCGTGCCGCTGTCACTGCCGTAGTCCTGGAACACCGCACCTATGTGATAGGTTCGCCAACCCTCGGTGGTGAACAGTTCGATCGCGTCGCCGGCGGCGACCTGTTGGCGGTAGGCGTAGGGCTCAGAGACCAGAATCGATTCACCCGCTTGCCAACGTCGCCATAGGTCATTGGTTATTTCCCCTTTGAAGCGAAAACCGCGCGGTTGGCCACTGCTCGACTCCAGCGCCAGCATCATGACCGACCCATCTCGGGTCTGAACGCGCTTGCCGCGACCCTGGCTAACGGAGGTCACGCCGGGCAGCTCGGCGATGCGCTGGGCCAGCCCTGGCGGAAGCGTGCCGATGCGGGTGGCGCTTTCGCTCGGCACCGAGATGTAGATGTCGCTGGTGAGCGTGTTCTCCAACCACTGCGACACGCTGGTGCGGAAACTGCCGATCATGATGCCGACGCCGACGGTGGCCGCCACGGCTACCGCTAACGCTGCTACTGCAAGCCCGGAGCGTGTGATGGAGGCGGTGATGCCACGCGCGGCGAGTCGTCCCTCGGTACCGAACAGGCGGCCGAATAGCGGTGTGGTGGCCCTGGCGAAGACCCGCACCACCAGCGGCATAGTCAGGCTTGCGCCGACAATGACCAGGAACAACGCCAGGAAGCCAATCGCCATGGAGCGCCCGGATAGCTGAACCAACAGCAGGCCGAGCAGAATGGTCAGGGCGCCGCCGGCCGCGAGCCACGGCAATAAGCGTTGGCCGCGACGTTCCACCAGTGTCCGCCGCAACACGTCGCGGGGCTGCGAGCGGGCGGCCTCCAGTGCCGGCCCCAGGGCCGCGATCAGCGTGACGCCGAGGCCCAGCCCAGCGCCTTTGAGTAGCGACAACGGATCGATGTGCAGGCTGCGCACGCTGAGCTGAAAATAGATGTCGTTGATCGTGCGCGTGACCAGCTGCACGAGTCCGGCGCCGACGGCGATACCGACGAGCATGCCGATCAGGGCGCCGATCAGCGCCAGCACTAGGGCTTCGGTCAGCACCAGCAGAAACAGCTGCGAGCGTGTGACGCCGAGCATGCGCAGGCTGCCCAGTAGCGGCCGGCGCTGCAGCACCGCGAAGGTCATGGTGTTGTAGACGATGAAGCCGCCGACCAGCATCGCCAGTAGGCTCATGGCGGTGAGGTTGGTGTGGAATGCGCTGGTCATTTGCTCCAGCGCGTTGCTGCGTTGGGCCGCGGGTTGCAGGCGAAGGCCGGGCGGGAGCGCTGCCGCCACGGCGGCGGCCTCGGCGTCGTCGAGCATCAGGTCTATGCGCTCGATCTCGCCGATACGCCCGAGCACCTCCTGGGCGGTGGCGATGTCTGCGATCACGACCCCGGAGAAACCCTGGCCGCCTTGCTCCGGCAGCACGGCGGCGACGGTCATGGCGCGCGTGTCAGTGCCGATTTCGACCTCGATGTCGTCGCCGGCGACGACGCCGAGGCGTTCTGCGTCAGACGCCGAGAGTGCCAGCGTGTCGGGCGTTGCGAGCAGCCTGATCAGGCCCGCGGGATCAGCGCTGGCGGCGCCGGCGACGGCGGCACGCATCGGCGCCGCTGCGATCGGGTCGATACCGAGCAGCGTCAGCGAGCGACCTTGGATGCGAATCGGCGCATCGATGACCGGCGCGGCACGCCGCAACCGATGTTGAATCCGCAGCTGCGCATAAACGGTATCGGCGATCGCGCCGGCGGCTGCCTCGATCTGATGCGTGGCCGGCCCGGTGACCTGCTCCACGGACAGGCGAAAGCCGCGCCGCGCGCTCTCGTTGGCCAGATCCACCGCGATCACCACCGCGACGCCGAGCGCGATGCCAACGATCGACAGCCAGGTCTGCCAGCGGTGGCGGGTCAGATAGCGACGGCTGGCCTTGATCAGCCCCGGTGTCAGTCGCGGTATGTTCACGGCGCTTCCTTCACCAGGACAGCGCCTCGGCGTGGGTGGATAGGCGACCGTTGTCCACGGCCAGGATGCGATCGGCGATCTCCGACACCTTGCGGCTATGCGTGACCAGAATCATCGTGTGGCCCAGATCCCGGAACAGGTGCGCAAGCAGTTCAAGTACCACGGCGCCGGTGCGCGCGTCGAGATTGCCCGTGGGCTCATCCGCCAGCACCAACGCCGGCTCGTGGATGATGGCGCGCGCGATGGCGACGCGCTGCTGCTCACCGCCCGAGAGTTGGTCCGGGAACGCGTCCTCGCGTCCGTCCAGCCCGACCTTGGCCAACATCGCGGTGATGCGCTCGCCGCGCTGGCCCGCCGGCATGCCGTTCAATTCCAGCGGCAAGGCCAGGTTTTCCGCCACGGTCAAGGTCGCGATGAGGTTGAAGAACTGGTAAATGAATCCGATGTGCTTGCGTCGCAGCAGCGTCAATTCAGGTTCACCCATCACGGTGATGCTGCGCCCCATGATCTCGACGTCACCGGTGTCGGCCTTGTCGATGCCGGCCAACAGATTCAGCAGCGTCGATTTGCCGGAGCCGCTGCGGCCGAGCAACGCGACGCACTCGCCGGCCGCGACATCGAAGCTCACGTCGCTGAGCACCGCCCGGCGCTGCCGGCCCTCGGCGTAGGATTTGCTGACCCCTTCGACGGCCAGTACCGGTGGTCGCGTGTTCGTCATAGCCATCGCACCAGGTAGTAGAGCCGTTGTCCCTCCGACGATGACGAAGGCCCGTACACCACGGCCGGCATCAGCTTGCGGGTTTCATCGCGCCCCTGCATCGCCGCCTGCTGACTGTCAACGACGGTGACGCAACCCTCTGGAAAACGCGCGCGCCGTTGACTGGGAGATTTGATCAACGCAAAGCGCTCGGCCAGCGACTTTGATTCGGGATCGACGATGACGTGGGGCATGGGCGGGTCGATGTCTTGTGGTGGGTCCGATGGCGGGTCGACGGTTGTGCGGTTTGCAATAAATGCTAACCGGATATACCCGACTCACTCCGCTATCTTGTGCGCATGGACGCTGCGGTCAAGCGGAACTGGCTGCAAACCCGCCGCGGCTGGCGGCGACGTGCCGGTCGTGCCGATGCGCTGAAACTCGGCCGTTGCCCCAGATTGTTTGATTGCGCCAAATGTTTTCAGATGAGTCAAGTTTCGACGCAGCCTGCGACCGGCGGGGGTCCTAGAAACTGGGGGCGGGTCGCTTGCCACTCGTTTCGATTTCGATTTCGATTTCGATCGATCCGATACCGATACCGATACCGATACCGATACCGATACCGATACCGATACCGATACCGATACAGATACAGATGATGACGACTCGTCGGTCTGAGGCGAAGTCTCGCTAGCTGTGGGGATCAATCCATTCGCCCCGTCGATGCCTGGCAGGGCTTGACTGCCGCGCGAGCACCAGGGTGTTTCGGTATCATCTCAGACCATCAAGCGCCGGTCGTAGTCCGTGGCCGAGTTCGACCCCTTGCTAGCCCCGCCGGCGCCACAATCGGAAGTAATCGCACCATGAACGTCCATCATGCCCTGGTTCTGAATCTGCACCAGCCCGCCGGCAATCTCGACCATCTGCTCGAGCATGCGCCATGGGAGGCGAAGGAGATCCTGTTCGCGATGGACCGCATCCCGCGCAGTCTTTGGGGCCACGAAGACCTAGCCCGCGTGCATCTGTCGCTGTCCGGCACCCTGCTGGAGACGCTGTCCGATCCGCGCTTCCAGCAGCGTGTCTACGGCACCGTGGACTGCGGTGCGCTGCTTTGGCATCTGCAGAACCAGGACCTGATCGAGATCCTCGGCACCGGCTACTACCACCCCGTGCTGCCGCTGATCCCAGAGGACGACCGCGGCGAGCATCTGCGTCGTTGGCAGGGGATCGCCCATCATCTGTTTTGGCGGTCGCGGTTCGATGGCTTGTGGCCGCCGGAGATGGGTTTCTCGATGGAGCTGATCCCGCTGTTGCGCGCCTTCGGCTACCGCTATGTCTTGGTCGACAGCGAACACGTCGAACCGGTCGAGAAAATGGGCTGGCCGGAGCTGCGTTATCGCCCTCACCTGGCCCGCTACGGCGATGCCGAGATCATCGTCGTGGTTCGCGATCGGGAGTTGTCCGACGCGCAGGAGTCCGGCATGGAACTGGATTGGTTCCTGCACGAGGTCGAGGAGCGCACGCGCTGGTGCGACTTCGCGCCCTTGGTGACCACCGCGACCGACGGCGAAAACGGCGGCTGGTTTCGCAACGTGACCGAAGGCGCCAACTATTGGAGCGCCTTTTATCTGCCGATGCTGGCCCGCATCCGCGCCGGCCAGGCCAACCTGCGGCCGACCTTCATTAGCGACTACCTGCGCGACCACGGTGCCCATGGCGAGGTGCATGTCGACACGGGTGCCTGGAACACCGGCTGGCATCACGGCAAGGGCTTCACCCAATGGACCGGCTCCGAGGCCCAGCGCGACACGCTAGAACGCTATGCGGAGATCAGTGCCAGGCTGCATCGGCTCGGTGAACGCGCCGCCGCGGAGTCTCCAGACGATGCTGGTCTTGGTCGTGCGCTGGAAGAGGCCCGCTGGCGCCTGCTGAGGGCCGAGACCAGCTGCAACATCTACTGGGGGGAGGCCTGGGTGGACCGGGCCGACGCCGATCTGGAAGGCGCGCTGCTGGCTTTGGAGGATGCCGAGCATCATTTGCCGGCGAGCGGGGAAAAGTTTGAAGTGAGAAGTTTGAAGTGAGAAATTCCGTACGCTGTGCGGGCCGCTATTGCTGATCCCTGCCGCTGTGCATGCTCCAGCGGCGGAACGGGGTGATATGCTCAGTGGATAGTGACGGCGACCGAACTGGAGGTGCCACAAAATGGCAAGTTATGCCCTGCGACAGGAGGTCGACGAGCTTCGGGAATACATGAAGGAGTTGAGCTACCAAGCTATGCGCACGGACATGTCGGTGAACCGACTGTCCGAGGAGATGCGCGAGTTCAAGGACGAAATGCGTGAGTTCAAGGATGAGACCCAGCGCGACCGCCAGCGCATGAACAAGCAGTGGGGTGAGCTGGCCAACCGGCTTGGTACGCTGGTGGAGGACATCGTCGCGCCCAGCCTGCCGCGGGTCGCTGCCGAGCTGTTCGGCTGCGATGCCCCGGATCTGTTCGCCGTGCGTGTGGTGCGTCGTCTCGATGGCGAGACGCGCGAGTACGACGCCATCGTCGTCTGCGCCGACTTGGTCCTGATCAACGAGACCAAGTCCCGCCTGCAGGCTTCCCATATCGACGAGCTGCTGGACAAACTGGCCGACCTCCCGCGGTTCTATCCCGAGTACCGAGAACGACGCATCGTCGGTGTGCTCGCCAGCCTGTATCCCGACGTCGGCATCGTCAATCGCGCCACCGGCAAGGGCGTGCTGGTGATGGGCATGGGCGATGAGGCGATGCAGGTGTTGAACCCGGATGCCGTGCAATCGCCCGGTTAGGAATTAGAATCTCGGTCCATTCCAAATCAAACCCTCGCGGAGACCACGCATGACCACACTCCCAGAATACGTCGACGGCTTACCCAACATTTGCGGCTCTGAGACCGCGGTCGCCGCGGCCATGGCCGCCGGCAAGGGCAAGTCCCTGTCCGATTCCCCCGGCGGCATTGACTTCGGCGGCATTCGCGCCGCGGCGGCCATCGCCTTGCACCAACATCAGCCACTGATCCCGGCCGGTGGCGACGACCTGCGCACCGCGGCCATCATCAGCAACCTCAAGTACATGATGGACCACCAGGACATCGGCGATAACTACAACGCGCCGGCCTTCGTCTGGTGCTACAAGCGCATGGGCGAGTTCATCCCGCAGCTGATCCACGAGGGCAAGTCGCCGCGCGTGATGCTGGAGTATTCCGGCACGCTGTTGCACGGCCTGCGTGCCATGGGTGAGGACCACGTCATCGACGCCCTGAAGGGCATGACGACGAACCCGGAGTACAGCTCGGCGGTGGAATGGCTCGGCATGCCCTGGGGGCACGCGGTGGCGCCGTCGACACCGATGCAGGACTACCGGCTGCACGTGCAGGCGTTTCAGCACCACTTCGCGGCGATGTTCGGGTTCGAGGCGCTGGAGCGTCTGCGCGGCTTCTCGCCGTCGGAGATGGCGCTGCCCAACCATCCCGACGTCGCCTACGAGTTCGTCAAGACGCTGAACGACTGCGGCTATCAATGGGTGCTGATTCAGGAGCACTCGGTGGAGCAGGTCGCCGACGGCTGGCATCCGCAGCGTCCGCACCTGCCGCATCGTCTGGTCTGCACCAACTCCAAGGGCGAGACCGCGAGCATCATCGCGCTGATCAAGACCCAGGGCTCCGATACCAAACTGGTGGCGCAGATGCAGCCCTGGTACGAGGCACAGAGCCTGCAGCGCTGGGAACTGGCCGGTAAGCAGGTGCCGCCGCTGGTGACCCAGATCGCCGATGGCGAGAACGGCGGCGTCATGATGAACGAGTTCCCGGACAAGTTTTTCGAGGTGGTGCGCAACGCCTCGGGCGGCGACGTGCCGCTGATGAACGGTAGCGAGTACCTGGAGCATCTGTTCTCGCTGGGCATCAAGGAGAGTGATTTCACCGAGATTCGCCCTGTGCAACAGGGTAAGCTCTGGGCGCGCATGCAGCCCGGCGACGGTCCCGAAAAGCTGGAACAAACGATCGAGGCCCTGAAGAAAGAGGACCATCAGTTCCACATGGACGGCGGCAGCTGGACCAACGATCTGTCCTGGGTCAAGGGCTACGAGAACGTGCTCGGCCCGATGGAAGAGGCCAGTTCGCTGTTCAACGAAAAGGTACTCAAGCCCGGCACGCCGACCGACGACCCGCGCTACCGCAACGCGCTCTATCACCTGATGGCGTCGCAGACCAGCTGCTACCGCTACTGGGGTCAGGGCCTGTGGACGGACTACGGCCGGGAGATCTGCCGGCGCGTGGTGGATATCTGCAACTATGATTTTGCCTAAGTTCGCTGTGCGCGGTCGGGCGCCGATGCCCAGTCTTGCCTCCTACGCATGGTTACTTGCCTCGTCGTCATGGTGATCCTTCTTATGAACAACATGCGGCTGATGGTCAGCGTCCTCGTGATGTCCGCCTGTGCGTCGTCGACTGGTATGGCTCAGCAGTTGTCGGACTACATTACCGTCGGCGTCGTCAACAACACCGGCGTCGAGCTGCGGATTTCGGTCTACGACAACGTCTGTGGCGTTATGCTGCTCGAGAAGCGGCTTGTGCGAAATGGCGAGACCTCCACCGAACTCTGCACCCAGGGCATGGATCGTGGGGATGTGACCATCCGCAATCTCGAAACAGGCGTCGAGCGGCGTTTTCAAGGCGTGCTCGGCGGGGCGAGGCTGGCAGCCCCGTAGGTCACGTTCGAACCCTACAGCGCCAGGATGGAGTCGACGGTGGAAGCTTTGTGGCAGTCGGGGTGAATCTTGTCGCTGACTCGTAAGCAAACGGTAGCAGACCCAGGCGTGGCATCGTCACTGCGTGCAACCATTGATGGCTGCTCGCTCGTTTGGCGCAATGAACCGCCGGACCTCGATCCTGCCGCGCTATCCGATATCCAGTGGCGCGCGGATGCCTGCACGCCGGGCTCCGTACTGTGTTTTCAGCGTTTCGACGATGGTCGCAGCGATGCCGAGATCGTCGATCGCTATCTGGCCGACAGCCGCTTCGGTGCGCTGGTGATCAACCGCGAACTCGACTGCATGGACCGGCTCCGGGAGCGTGCCGTCTATGTCGTCGCCCCCGGTGCCTGGGGGGCGACGTTGCAGCGGCTGTGCGATCACTTTTTCGCGGTCAGCCCCGACGATTGGCTGATTGCCGGCGTCACCGGCACCAACGGCAAGACAACCACCGTCAAGTACCTGGAGTCGATGCTGCTCGCCGAGGGCCGGCGCGTGCTCAGCATCGGTACCCTGGGTCTGAGCCTGAACGGCGAGGCGTTGGCGGCCACCGGCTTCACGTCGCCGCCCTATATCGAGCTGCGGCGCATCCTCAACGACTACCGAGACCGTGCCGATACCCTGGTGATGGAGGTCTCCAGCCATGCCTTGCATCAGCAGCGGGTGTACGGGCTGCGCTTCGCCGCCGCCGCCTGGACCAATTTCAGCCAGGACCATCTGGATTATCACGGCGACGAGGCCAGCTACTTCGCGGCCAAGGCGTTGTTGCTGTCACAGCTTGGGGACGGCGTGCCGTTGGCGACCACGAGCCCGGACGTTGCGCGGCGACTGCGGGCGGCCGATCCTGACGTGCCGCTGGAGCTATTGGCGACGCCCGCGCTGGACGCGACCATCCTGACTGAGCGCCCGTTCTTGGCCCTGGCCTACAACCGCGCCAACTATGCGCTGGCCCGCGACATGGCCACGCGCCTGCTCGATGCGCCGCCGGCGGCGCCTTGGCGTGCGCTGACGCCGGTGGACGGACGCTTCGAGTGCCGCGTGCATGGCCATCGCACCATCGTCGTCGACTTCGCCCATACCCCCGATGCCCTGGACAATGTGCTCGCCGCGATCCGCGAGGCATTCCCCAACGCCGGCGTGATCACCCTGTTCGGCTGCGGCGGCGACCGCGACCGCGGCAAGCGTCCGCTGATGGGGGAGGCGGTCTGCCGCGGCTCGGACCGGGCCATCGTCACGTCCGACAACCCGCGCTTCGAGGACCCGCGGGCGATTATCGACGACGTGCTGCCCGGCATGGGTGCTTGCCCCGCGCCGCCGGAGGTGGTCGTCGATCGCGCCGAGGCCATTCGCACCCTGTTCGATCGGCTTGCCGAACGCCCCGCGGATGAACCCTGGGTCGCGCTCGTCGCCGGCAAGGGCCACGAGCGCTACATCGATCGTAACGGCCGCAAGATCGATTACAGCGATCAGGACGAGGTCGAGCGCAACCTACAACGCTTGGGTTGGACCCGATGAAGGCCCTGCCCAGCGCAAAGGTAGGGGCGAATTCATTCGCCCTGTCCCGCCAGAGAGGCGCGGCGGGGCCCAAGGTTTTCGTCGCCGCGGCCTTCTCGTTGCTCATTGCGGCGGCGCTCGGGGGTTGTGCCGGCAGCGACGGGCCCTCCGGCTCAAGCATGACCATCAGCGATTGCATGGACCCCGCCAGCGCCGACTCGCGTGACATTCGGCGTAACTTGGCGATGATCCGCGGCGCCCCGTTGTGCTACCGACGCCAAGAGGTCCGCGAGGGGCCGTATCGCTGGGTCTTTCACATCCTGGAACACCGCAAGGCGCCGGACGGACCCTTTTGGGTGCTGCCCCACGACAATGAGGACACCGCCTTCGATGTCGCGGTGCACGGGGTCATCACCTATGGCGGCGGGCTGTTGGCGGTGGACAGCGGCGGCCAGCGCTACTTTCAGGGTCAGGATCCGAACCGCAACTTCAGCAGCAGCCCGTCGGAGTCGCGGCTGTGCCGCGATCAGCGCCTTCCATCGCCCGGCTATACGGCGGCGGTGTTGGATCATTATCAGGGCCGCCGCGGTCCCTACCTGGCCCTGCACAACAATCACAACGGTTGGCAGGGCAACGGTGGCAGCGGCACCATCTCGCTGTATCGACAGACCGCCGCATTGCGCGGCTTCCCGAGCGCGCGCGCCGAGGGCGAGTTGCGCGACGAGGACAATCTCGTCTTCCTGGCCGGCTCGCGACCGCTGTCCGCGGACCCGCCCGCAAGGGAGCGCATCTCGGACCTGAACGCGGCCGGGCTCAATGTGGTTTACAAACAGGTGGACGATCGCAACTTCGACTGCTCGCTGTCGGACTACATCGTCCGCCATCGGCTTGGCGACTACTACAACATCGAGGCGGAATATGGTCGTCGGCAGGCGCAGCAGGCCATGCTTGATCGGCTGATGGGCAGCCTGGGGATCAAGCCGCTGCGGCGGGCCGCGGCTTCGCCTTTCCTTGGCGGTTGATGATTAATGGTGGGGGGCGAAGGCAATGCCATTAAGGTAGCGAGCGATGGGCACGCTTTGTGGGAGCGGCTTCCAGCCGCGACTCGGCTCGTGCGACGACAGTCGCGGCTGGAAGCCGCTCCCACGGCTTAACTTAACGGCATTGGGGGCGGAGGACGAGATTGCTTGGGGGCGCCGAATGTCCTCAGATGAGTCAGGTTTCGATGCGGCATCGGACTGGTGCGGCTCCTCGAAATCGAAATTAGATCGAAATCGAAATCGGGGTCGGGATCGCGGTCGGAATCGGGTCACTCGCCACGATTTCGATACCGATAGCGATGGCGATGCCGATACCGATGATCACGATTAGTCGGTCTGAGGCGAAGCCTCGCTTCGCGCCTTCGCTGTGTTTCGTCGTTGCGCGGCCTGCCAGCGAATCGGTCGACTTGTTCGAGTGATTGCTGAACCTTGATTTGGAGCGATTGGCGATGGCGCTGAGAACGCTGTACTCGACCCCCGCCGGCCTGTTCCTCGGGGTATTGCTGGCGCTGCTGTTTCCGTCCGGAGCGGTCTGGGTGGGCTGGCTCGGCGACATCTTCCTGTCGCTGTTGAAGGTGTTGATCCTGCCGCTGATCCTGGTCTCGATCTATGCGGCGCTGGCCACCGGCGTCGATCTGCGCCGGCTTGGGGGGCGCACGCTGGGGTTTTATCTGCTGACCTCGGCCTTTGCCGCGACGGTCGGCACGTTGCTGGGGTATGCGCTGTCGCGGGGCATTGCGCCGGGGCTGCTGGATCTGGCACCGATGGCCGCCGACGGCAACGCCTTCGGCACCGGTTTCAGCGTCGATCGGCTGATCGCCAACCTTGTGCCGTCCAACCTGTTCGCATCGCTGGCGGACGGCAACATCCTGCACATCGTCGTCATCGCCATCTTCGCGGCGCTGGCCGCCCGCGGGCTAGAGTCCCCGCGCCGGCAGTGGCTCGCGGATGGCGCCGACGCGGCCAATGCGTTGCTGATGCGCATGCTCTCGGCGCTGTTGCAGCTGGCGCCGGTCGGCATCGCCGCGTTGGTCTATGCCAGCCTCGCGGGCATGGACTGGGACGGGGTGTTCGCGCTGCGGCCTTTCGTCTGGGCGGTGCTGGCGGCGGCGGTGCTGCATGCGGCGGTGTTTCTGCCCTTGCTGCTGTCCGTGGTCGGCCGGCGTGCACCATTGCGTTTCTTTGTTCAGGTGCGTGCCGCGCTCGCTACGGCGCTGGCCACCGCGTCCAGCTCCGCCACCTATCCGATCTCCAAGCAGGTGTTGGAGCAAAACGCCGGTCTTAGTCCCCGCACTACCAGCTTCACGCTGCCGTTGGGCGCGACGCTTAACATGGACGGCTCGGCGCTGTACCAATCGATCCTGCTGATCTTCATGGCGCAGCTGGCCGGCGCCGAGGTGTCGTTGGCGCAGGCGCTGATGATCGTGCTGCTGACCATGGCGTCGAGCGCCGGCACCGCCGGCATCCCCGGCGGCGGCATCGCGATGATGGCCTTCATGCTCGATCTGCTCGGCCTGCCGCAGACCTATCTAGCGCTGTATCTGGTGGTGGATCGATTCTTCGACTATCCGATTACCGCGCTCAACGTCTGGGGCGACCTGGTGGTCTCGGCGTTGGTGGATCGTGGCTCCAAGCGGTCGCCCGATGCGCCGCCAGTGGGGCAGATTTGAATGCCTGCACGCCGTGCTAACCTTTTGCGTTCGATTCATCGCTGTCGAGGAGACCAAGATGGAAGTCGCGATTCGCAAGATGGGTAATTCGCAAGGCGTGCTTATTCCAAAGAGCCGTCCGCGGTGAGTTTTGTATGGCGTCTGGCAGTGGGCGACGGAGGGTGACGCACTGATCGCGGCTGCCGCAGAGCGCATGCCCGCCGCCTGTGGGGCGGCGCTGCGTGCCGAGCTGCGCGATTATCAAAAGCGCGGCCTGGCCTGGCTCGGCTTCCTGGAAGGTCTGGGCCTGAACGGGTGTCTGGCCGACGACATGGGGCTGGGCGAGACCATGCAGGTCATCGCGCGGTTGGTGCAGGAGCGCTCTGGACCGAAGCCAGGGGGACCGAAGCCAGGGGGACCGAAGCCGGTGGGACCGAAGCCGGTGGGACCGAAACCAGTCGAATCGGCGAACAGCGAACCGGACACTGGCGAACCGAGCACCAGCGAGCCACAGCCTGTCGCTCCGACGCTGTTGGTCGCGCCCACCTCGGTCATCGGCAACTGGCAAAAGGAGGTCGCCCGCTTCGCCCCGGGTTTAAGCACCTGGATTCATCATGGGGCCGGACGTGAGCAGGACGCAAAGGCGTTTCGCGCACAGGCGGCGCTGTACGAATCGGTGGTGCGCGACGTCGAGCAGCAGCTCGAACAATCGCTGCGCCGCGACAGCGGTTACCGCACCTTTTATCTGCACGGCGGTACCTCCCGTAGCCGGCGCGAGCAGATGATCGACGCCTTCCAGGACCCGGACGGCGAGCCGTCGGTGTTCGTGCTGTCGTTGAAGGCCGGCGGCGTCGGTATCACCCTGACCAAGGCCAACCACGTATTCCACTTCGACCGCTGGTGGAACCCCGCCGTCGAGGACCAGGCCAGCGACCGCGCCTATCGCATCGGCCAGCAGAAGACCGTGTTCGTGCACAAGTTTGTCACCATCGGCACCCTGGAGGAGCGCATCGACGCCATGATCCAAGACAAGAAGGCCCTGGCCAGCACGATCGTCGGCAGCGACGAGTCCTGGCTGACGCGGCTCGACAACGACCGCTTCCGCGATCTGATCGAGCTACGCGGCCTGAGCCACGAGCAACTGCGCACCGCCCTGGCCAAGACCCCGCTCGGTCATGCCCTGCACGGCCTCACCGACACCGGCGCCCCGGAGCTGGCCGTCGCGGACGCATTCTTCACCCGTCCCGAGCCAGCGCCGGCAGCGCCGGACTACCAGACCTTCTGGCACGGTGCCAAGCGCCTGCCGCGCGACATCCCAACCTTGCGTCCGGCAGAGGTTCCCGCGATCCTGATCCGCAAGGGCGGCGACTATCCGCGGTTCCGGGACAAAGACGCCTCGTTTATCGCGCTGATGGAAGAGCTGCATGTGCGGGTGCGGGATAAGAACAAGGCGCGGTTGTGAGCGCCGGCCTTGATCATCATGTCTTCTGGAACTCGCAAAAATTCTCGACCAAAAGGTGCCGTGTCGATGGGTCTTGTTACAGCAAAATTGATCCTGCGAAATCCACGCAAGCCGGATCTGCAGCAGTTAGAGGCGGAAGCGCTTGCCGATACCGGCGCACTGCATCTTTGCATACCAGAGCACATCAAGATCCAGCTTGAGTTGGAAGAGATCGATAAAAAAGAAGTGACGATAGCGGACGGCAGTCGCCGCCTCGCACCCTACGTCGGCCCTATTGAAGTGAGATTCAAAAACCGTGTCGGCTTTGTCGGGGCGCTTGTTCTCGGAGACCAAATTCTGCTCGGTGCGATCCCGATGGAAGACATGGATCTGATCGTCATTCCGAGCACTCGGACCGTGGATGTGAATCCTGGTAGCCCCAATGTCGCCGTGAGCATCGCGAAGTAGTAGGGCATTTGGGCATTGGCCAAGCCGCAGACTTCTTTTTCAAAGCCCTGCCCGAATCTCGGATGGTTGTCAGGTCGGCCTCCGAGATCTCGTCGGCGAACAGACTCCGGTAGCGATCACGGCGCGCTTCCGCGCCCTCGGCGAGGGCGAAATAGAGGCAGTGCGGGGCGATGACCGAGTCGGCGGAGCCCAACGCGTTGCAGCGATAGCTCGACCAGGGATAATCGCCCAGGGCTTCCACCCTGCGCGCCCGGATTGGGTTCAGATCGATGGAACGTTGGCAGGCGGATCGATTCCCGGCGCCTGCTCCCGGAGCCAATCCACAGCAACCGCGCGGAATTGTTTGACCTCGATTACAAGGGCCGAAACGTCAGCGGCAATCAGGCCCGATTCGGGCAAGTAGTCAACCTCCTGGCGCTTCGCGAAGGCGGCGATCAGCATGCGGTGGAAGCGTGGGTCCAGGCGGCCTGTCTTGGCGAATTGCTGACCGTAGGCTGAGATTAGTGCCCGGTGGCTGGAATAGGACTGGCCGAGGGAATCCAGGAGAAGCTCGGCCAGAAAGAACGCCGCATAGTAGGCCCGCGACACCGCGGAGTCGTAGTCTCCGGCCGTGGCTAGCATCTCGGCGGAATCGGGGTAGCGATCGGCCTTCTGGAGCAGTTTCGACCGGTCATTCACGCCGCCATTCCCTCTGCTCGCACATTTCGCCAAAACGGACCGCTGGCCGCATGCAACTCGGACTGTTCCACTGGGAGGACCGATAGTAGTACACCGTAGCGCAGGTTGAAGTCTGCCAGGATGTCGGCGTAGCGATCAACTTCCAGCGCTGGGCGCTCCGACCGGGTGAGGATCACGAGCAGGTCGATGTCGGATTCCGGTCCTGAATCTCCACGCGCTTGGGAGCCATAGAGCCAGAGTCCGACGAAACGCTCCCGGTAGCGGTTCCGCAGCGCGTCGGACAGCTCGCGAAGGATCGTTTCTAGGTCAAGTCGTTTCATGTCCGGAGTCTGTGGCGTGGAATCCTAGGGCCCGAGATCCAATTGTTTAACGGCGGCGACGTGGCTATGGAAGTTGCGTTATCTAGGGGCCGGCTGTCAAGGTTCGTGATTTCCTCCTGCTCTTGCGTGGGAGCGCTGCCGGCGCTGATCCTGTCGAAAACTTAGCTATTATTTGGCCTTTCGCTCTTTGTTCTCGGTTGCGGGGGAAGAATGTTGCACACCCAATCCGCAACCACGGTGATGCTATCCGAGACCAGCTTTGGGATTGGCGCCCGTCACCATCTTGCTTTGCCGTCAAATCTCAGGCCGCGGCGGAGCGCCGTTCGCGCAGTTGGGCGAGCCATGTCCGCTGCGCGTCGCGCCGGCGGCGTTGCTCCAGCGCGGAGTGGATGCGCTCGCGGACTTGGTTGAAGGCGAGGGCGTGGCCGGGTTGGATGCGTTCGCAGAGCACCAGATGGAAGCCGACTGGCGACTCGACGATGGCGCTGACGGCGCCTTCTTCGAGATCGAAAAGCGCCGCGTCGACGGCGGGGTAGAGGCGACCGCGGATGAGGGTGCCGAGCTTGCCGTCTTCCAACGCGCTGGGACATTCCGAATGACGCCGGGCCTGACGGGCAAAGCGTTGCACGGCATCGCCGCTGCCGTCGTTACCGGTGCGGAGTTTGTCGGCGATGGCTTCGAGTCGCGCGCGCGCGGCGTCACGGGTGTTTTCGTTGTAGTCGTCGTTGACGGTAATCAGGATGTGGCGCGCCGTGCGTTGCTCCGGTGCCTCGAAGCGCTCTCGGTGCAGCTCGTAGAACAGCCGTTCGTCGGTTTCGGCGATGGGGACATGGTCGGCGGCGACGCGCTGCATGACGGCGTCGAAGATCAGTTCGCGACGCAGGGCGCGGCGCAGCCCCGCGGGATCGAGGCCGTTGCGGGCGAGATCGGCGTCGAATTCGTCGCTGTCTTGATAGCGTCCCGCGACCTCCTGCAACGCCTGTTGCACCTGCTCCTCGGGGATCAGCACATCGCCGTGCCTCGTCGCAGGCCAGCACC
Organism: uncultured Gammaproteobacteria bacterium; assembly: GCA_963698775.1. GTDB lineage: Bacteria > Pseudomonadota > Gammaproteobacteria > Chromatiales > Chromatiaceae > Thiohalocapsa. The sequence continues at coordinate 34,499 of CAVOSE010000027.1, read as the reverse complement.
AGCTCTTCCAGTTCGAAGGTCTGCCGCGCCTGTCCCTCGGCCTCGGTACGCTGCGCGTCGTCCAATGCAGCGATATTGCGCTGGAAGCGCTCGGTCGCGGCACGCAGCAAGTGGTAGCGATACTCCGGCGATGCTGTTCGTGAGCCGTTCCGGGTCCGTCGCGAGGGTGTCGGAATGGTGCTCGGTCATGGTGTGTCTACCTGGCTGGCTGTTGGCGGGAGCGACGTCCCTGTCGGGCGCTGCTGTTTGCCCGGCAAGCGAGGTGTTCGCGGAGTCGGCCGGTGGCGATGCCTGTGCCGATCCTTCGGCGCCCGCCGGTGTCTGATCGAGCACCGGCTCGAGTGCCGACTCGGGCACCTGTAGCGTATTGCGACCCGAAAAATGGACGTGATAGGCGACATCGCCGACGCCCTGTCGCGTCGCCGCTCCACGCAGCACCTTGACGATCTCGCCGACCTCGCCCTGTTCCACCAGCACGCGACCGCCGGCGGTCAGCGTGAGTCGCGCGGCGACCTTGTCGCGAAACTCGAACCGGCTCGGTGTCCAGGGCTCGTCGGCCGCCTGCAGTTCTTCTTCGCGGCAGCCCACCACGCGGTCATCGTGTAGAAAATGTACCGAGTAGATGATCTGGTCCTGCAAAAAGGTGCCGACGTCACGCACGTAGCCGGTGCTGCCCCGGCGCACCAAGAGGTTGCCGGTGTCCTTGCCCGGATAGGTGCCGTCGTTGCGCACGTTGCGGATGACGCGCACCTCGTCGCCGTACTCGAACCTAGGACGCATGGGGCTCGGGCGCTAGCGCTTTTGGCGGCAACTGCTGCATCAGTTCGTTCAGGCTGACCTCCGCATGGGGTGGTTCGTTCATGTGGAAGACGCGAAATACCTTCTCGGTGCGGGCGTCGGAGGTGACGAAGTCCTGATAAGCGCCGCGCAACAGGTCCGCGTGTAGCGCGAAGCGGGCGCCCACGCTGTCCGGTTCTTCTACGATCCCGGCCAAGTAATCGTGGAACCGCTGCAGGATGTGCAGACGGTTCACGTGTACCACCGCGGGGTCGAAGTCGACCTTAAAGTAGGTGAGAAAGTCTTCGGCGCTCTCGAGCTCGTCGAGGTCGCACTCGTAGTCTTCCAACGACTGCACTGGCACTTGGGTCTCGCTCATGATCGCCTCCGGTTGGGTATCGATAGGGTTGGCGTTGGCTTAGCGGCCGATGTAGTGGATGTTGTCGCCTTGGGCGGTGACCTCGTCCTTGGTGGCGGCACGTCTTGCCCAGTCGAGCATGTCGCCGAGGCCGAGCCGATCGCTGTCGTCGATGGCTGCGGCCTGCTCCAGTCGCGCCAGCGCCTCCGCCGGGCGTTCCATGCGCATGAGCAGAAAGCCGGCGCCCTTCAGCGCCAGCAATAGGAATCGGGTCAGTACCATCGAATCCATCGCGGCCTGGTTGAGCGCGTCGGGGCTAATGCTGCGCCAGTCCGGGTCCAGGCCGAGTTCGCGGGCGGCCAACCCGATGGCGCGGTCCGCCACCGTTAGCGCATCCGCGTAGCGCTGGCGGTAATAGAAGAACCGGTACAGCGCCACCAGCACCGTCAGATGTTCGGGGGCAAGAAAATAGGCGCGCATCAGGCTGTGCTCAGCCGCTTCTGTGCCGTATCGCTCGGCGGCGTCGGCAATCAGGCCGTCGACCTCCGCCGGCAGCGCTTGGTCGAAGTACATGTCCTCGCCGTCGAAGTCGAGCAGGTCCATGATGATCGTCCGCTACTGATTGATCGTCGCGCCGCGGCTATTGCAGCGCAGGCGGAGGTGCGGCCAGACTCGCGGCGACACTTGCCCCGGAGACCAGGGCCGACGCTGACCGGTCCGCGCCTTGGGTTGCGATCTCAGCCAGAAAGCGGCGGAGGTCGCGCGTGGTTGGTGCATGTTTGGTCTCGGTGACGAAACGGCGCACCAGCGGCAGCACACGCTCGGCCTGTTGGTCGTCGACGACCGTTTGCAGCAGTTGTGCGTAGGCGAGTTGCACGGCATGCCGGCCGGAGTGTTTGCCGAGCACCAGGCGATGTTGACGGCCTACCTCGGCCGGGTCGATGCCTTGGTAGTTGAGCGGGTCCTTCAGCAGGCCGTCGACATGGATGCCGGCCTCGTGGGTGAAGGCGCCATCGCCCACCAGGCTTTTGTGCCAGCCCACCGGACGCCCGGAGGCGCGTGCTACTAGCTTGGACAGCGTGTCGAACTGAGCCAAGTCGATCCCGGTCGCAACACCGTGCACGTGCTTGAGGCCCATGACGACCTCTTCGAGCGCGGCGTTACCGGCGCGTTCGCCGAGTCCGTGCACCGTGGTGTTGACGTGGGTCGCACCGGCACGCACCGCCGCGAGGGTGTTGGCGGTGGCCAGGCCCAGGTCGTCGTGTGCGTGCATCTCGAGTTCGCAATCGCAGACCGCGGCAAGGTCGCGGATGCGCTCGAAGGTCCCGAAGGGGTCCAGCAGGCCGACGGTATCGGCAAAACGGAAGCGCCGTGCGCCGGCCTGCTGTGCGGCCTCGGCAGCGCGCCACAGAAACTCGGGGTCGGCGCGGGACGCGTCCTCGGCGCCGACGCAGACTTCGAGCCCGAGATCCAGCGCGGCCGCCACCTGGCGGCGGATCTGTGCCAGCACCCAGTCGCGATCGCGCCCGAGCTTGCGGGCGATCTGCTGATCCGACATCGGCATGGACAGATCCACCAGGTCGACGCCCAGGCCGCGACAGGCATCGATATCCGCCGTGAGCATGCGGGTCCAGACCATCAGTCGTGCGTTCAGACCCAGCCCGGCGACGGCGCGGATGGAGGCGCGCTCTTCCTCGCCCATGGCGGGGATGCCGACCTCTAGTTCCGGCACGCCCAGACCGTCGAGCCCGCGCGCGATGGCCAGCTTTTCGTCCACCGAGAAGGCGACGCCGGCGGACTGCTCACCGTCGCGCAGCGTCGTGTCGTTGATAGAGACCTTGGGGCCGGCGAGAGACGCGGGAATTTGCATCATGTGCTCCTGAACCGTTTAACGCGGTTTGAAGCAATCCTCGGGCCAGAAAAAAATCTGATTATAGTCAGCTTGTTATAATTTCATCGCGACGATTTGAGGGGTTTGCGACAGGGCGCTCGCCGAAGGCTTGTCGCAGACATGACGGGTGCGAACCGACTATTGACGCAGCTGTGCGTGGAGCTCAGATCTGAGCCCGACAGGCGAGGCTGCAAGGCTGCACGGGTAGGTTGCACTTCAGGCCGGCTTGTGGAGCCGTAGGGCGACTGCTGGAAAATCGCGTACGATCAGGTCAGGTGTTCTCTCGCGCTTCCTTGCGCCGCAGCGCCTCATCCCGCGCGTCGTCTATCTCTCTCATGATGCCCTCGAGGTCCGCCTCTTTGTGACTGCCCTTGAAATGGCCGGTGAGCTTGATGTCGGGGGTCAGGTTGCCGCTCTTGTAGAGATACCAGATCTCTTGCGCATAGCTGGTCGTCAGCAGTTCGGGCGCGAACTGGCCGAAGTAGATCGCTAGGTTGTTGACATCGCGTTCGAACATCCAGTCGGCATTGTTGTTGGCCGCCGCATCGACGGCCTGAGGAAGATCGATGATGATCGGCCCGTCGGCGTCGACCAGGATGTTGAACTCAGACAGGTCGCCGTGAACCAGCCCGGCGCAGAGCATGCGCACAACGTCTTTGATCAGCAGGTCGTGGTATTCCAGCGCCTGCTCGCTGGTCAATTGGAGATCGTTGAGGCGTGGCGCCGCGGCGCCGTCTTCATCCGTGACCAGTTCCATCAGCAAGACGCCATCGATGAAGTTGAAAGGCTTGGGAACACGCACGCCAGCGGCGGCGAGCCGAAACAAGGCGTCGACCTCCGTGTTCTGCCAGCTATCTTCCTGCTCGACGCGCCCGTACCTGCTGCCCTTCTTCATGGCGCGGTTCTGGCGGCTGTTGCGCCCCCGTCGCCCCTCCCGGTAGAGGGCCTGCTTGTGGAACCCGCGCTTGTTGGCTTCCTTGTAGACCTTGGCGCAGCGGGTCTCGCCGTCGGACAGCACCACATACACGGCGGCCTCCTTGCCACTTTTCAGTGCATGGACCACCTCATCGATGAGGCCATCATCGACCAATGGTTGGAGAGTCCTTGGAATCTTCATCTTGTGCTCACGACCGGTGGGTTTCTTCGCGCATTGTAAACCCAGGGGGATCTGCGGCGGTGCAGCATGGTAGACGCTGATCGGTCCCGCTCGCTCAGTTGGCAGGGATAGCGGGCGCGGCGGCCGGGGCTTGGGATAGCGGACCTGGATGTCTGCCTTCATTGCCCCCCGCGTTGTACCTTAGCGCAGAGCAGAGATCGTTCCGTGCAAGATAACGCTGGCCATTCGCCTTTGCGGTGAACGCCGAAGCGGTATCGATGAAAAAGGGCTTGCCGCCCGTGCCTGGTCGCCCAAACCGAATCGCCCCAAAACCTGTTTGCGCTTCGGGCGATCCGGCAGCGTGATTGCCTGTGGGGACAGGTTAGGCGGTGCCAGTTTGGACCAGCTGATACGCTGTCGCGATCAGCAGCACGAAGGTCACAGCGAAAGTCAATCTGATCTGACGGCCTGTTTCGGCTGCCGTCGGATCGCTGACAACGGCCCGAAGCGGGCGGCTAGCCTGGATGGGCAGTCGGCGATAGTGGATATTTGCGCCCATGTTTAGCACCCTACCATGCTGCTGCTGGCCAGCAACTGCGCTTCGATGACCCGATCGAAAGCGGGGTTGCGTTGTTGCAGGGGCGTCTCCCGTAATTGGAGTCGCGGCTGTTGCCAGACCCGATCTTGAGTTTCCGTGGGCACGTACCCGTAGGGCTCGTAGTCGTCGTTGGAGTTCAGCACGCAGTTTTCGTAGCCGGCCGATTCGTAATGGTCTTTCATCGTGAATTCCTCTACTCGGGTGCATCTAAAGTCTCGCACACTGGTGCAAAGCGAAACGCGTGCCAGGTCGCATTTTCGAACCTAGGGCATCGGGCTGGCGGCGCGCTGACCACCCTGTGATGACCTCAAGTCTGAGTTCAATGCTTGGTTTCTTGCTTGTTTGGGGGCCGGCCCGGTGCTAAACCACAAGCCCGAAGGCAGGTCAGGGGTCCCGCGATGTGCCGGAATGCGTCACGGAACATCGTTGCTGCACCGAAAATGTGCGCGATGTCGTTCGCTCGCCCGCGCCCCTCGTCGGAAGGAGCCAGTGCAGCTGTTCGGTCACGCCTGGTCCTGCTCCGCTCATCCGTGCATTGGGGCGCAGTCCGGTGCAAGATTCGATGGTCAAGCCTGTTGTCCCGCGATCAATGCGGCTTCAGCAACAATCACACCACGCAGGTACCAACATGAGTCAAGAAGCCAAACCCGCATCCATCGCCGAGGTGCCGCTGTCGTCGTTGCAGTCCGGCGCCGACGGCCTGCGTCAACGGGTCCGTGCCGATTACGCCCAGGTCGCCCGTGCCAGTGACGCGGGCGATTGTTGTGGCGTCGAAAGCAGTTGTTGCGGAGTGTCCGATGAGGTCCAGATCAACGCGCTGTTGTCGCAGCGGCTCGGTTACACCCAGGCCGATCTGGATGCGGCGCCAGCTGGTGCAGACATGGGACTCGGCTGCGGCAACCCCCGCGCCATCGCCTCGTTGCGGCCCGGCGAGATCGTGATCGACCTTGGCTCGGGCGGCGGCTTCGACTGCTTTCTGGCCGCGGCTGAGGTCGGGACGGGCGGTCACGTCATCGGCATCGACATGACGCCGGATATGCTCAGCAAGGCCCGGCGCAACGCCAACACGGGTGGCTACGACAACGTCGAGTTTCGGCTTGGCGAGATCGAACATCTGCCGGTCGCGGACGCGGTTGCGGACGTTATCATCTCCAACTGCGTGGTTAACCTGTCGCCGGACAAGCCGCGCGTTTTTCGTGAGGCCTACCGCGTGCTGAAACCTGGCGGTCGGCTGGCGATTTCCGATGTGGTGGCCAGCGCCGAATTGCCAGCGGAAATGAGGGCGGACCCGGTGCTCCACTCAGCCTGCGTTGCCGGTGCGTCATTGATCGACGACCTGCGAGGGATGCTCTTGGCGGCAGGTTTCGAGGCGATTCGTATCGAGCCGAAGGACGCATCGCGGGAGTTCATTCGCGACTGGGCGCCCGAGCGCGGCGTCGAGGACTATGTGATCTCTGCCACCATCGAAGCCATGAAGTCAGGTCGCTGATTCCCTACGAGCTGGTGCCAATTCAGCCTGATTCGATGGCTCGAATAGAGCGTGTAGGGCATCACCAGATGCATGTTCCCCCCACCGCCGACCCGAGCTGATCAGCGGGTGGTCGGTGAGTCACGCGCCAGTTATGGGTGCAATACCCAAGATGTCTGCCTGGGTATTACTCAAGCAAAGTCCAGAAAGCGCAAAGCGCAAGCAAACTAGCGTTTGGACTTGCTGAGCAGATCCTCGACGACGACCTGCACCGGAAACCTGGGTCGCGACGCTGGTTGCTGGGGGCGCTGCTTCCAGGGTGTGGTCAGCTGATCGCCGACCCAGAGTCCGAGCAGGCCGAGGGCGGGTAGCCAGAGCCAGGCTGGCAGGGGTAGGCCAAGCAGCTCGGGGCCGCCGATCAGGGGGAGTTGGAAGGTCCAGCCGGGGCCGAGCAACTGATTGCAGGTCTGCGCGAGCAGGCCCACGAGCAAGGCGGCGACGGCGGTCAGTAGCACCCGGCTCCAGTCGCCGTTGGCCAGCCCGCTGAACAGCGTCGGCTGGCCTCGCAACTGTTGCAGCCCCACGGCGAGCAGCAGCGGTGCGAGCACTGTGAGCGGGTAGATCCACTCGGGCCAAAGCGCGGCCCCGAGCAGCGCGATGGCCGCGAGACCGAGCAGGATCGAGCCCTCTTGCGGCGTGGCCTGGCCGTTCAGCGCCCGCGCCCGGGTGGTCAGGTTGAGCAACGCGGGAAACGAGGCCAGCCATTGGCGCAGGCTCAATAACGCCGGCAGTAAGACGGCATAGTCCGCGGACTTGCCGAGCACGAATGGGACCGTCTCGTTAGCGTCCGGATAGGTCCAGAGTTGCAGCCAGAGGTTGAGCCAGTAGAAGACCCACCCGACGGCCAGGCTAGCCGGAAACAGGCTGTAGAAATAGCCGGGACGCTGCTGGATCAGGCTGTTTCCGATGCGCCGCTGGGTATCGGCGTTGGCGAACAGCGTGATGGCGAGCGTAATCAGGGCCGTGGCCAGATTGACCGCACCGCCGTCGACGGCTGCGATCGCGACGATCAGCGCAAACACGCCGAACCAGCCGTAGCGGGGCATCGGCCCCGGGGTTCGAGTCTCGATGCCGCGGCGGCCGGACTTACGTGGGCGTGCCCACCAGAGCCCCGTCCCCAGCATCGCCGCCATCAGTATCCAGGCGGCGAGCGTCACAGTCGGGTTCGGGGGCAGCGGATCCCAGGCACGCTGCGTCAGGGGCAGTTGCAGCAGCTCAGTCAATGCCGCACCGCCGAGCAGGCCGCTGATCAGCGGCAGCAGCAGCGTCAGCAGCAAGACCGTCAGCAAGGGCATCAGGGATCGGATCATCGGATTTTCCTATGCCCAGAACTTCGGCGCGGCGTCCTCGTTGCCTGGCTGCTGGCGCGGTCCGGCGGCGCTACGGCCGCACCCGGTCGATAGTGATCGCGACCTGGGGCGAACCGATACTTGGGATGGGACCGGTCTCGCCCTCCAGGTCGCCGGGTTGGGGCATGGCCTGGCCGCTGGGGGAAACGCGCGCACCGACGATGATCTGTGGAAAGCTGGAAAGCTTCATGGCGGGCATCATGGCCATGCTGTCGTCCAGGCGCAGCGTGGCAGGCAGATCAGCAACGGTAACCCGTTGCACCGCCAGCGGCATCGGCGGGCCCGCGGCAGCCTTTGCGTAGACGAATACGGTGGTTTCGGGAGTGGCGCGAGCGGCGAGTGCCGGTGCTAGTGAGACGGCTACATCAACGGCTGCGGTGTCGGCCGGCGGCTGGTCCATGGTCGCGGGTTCGGGTTGGACCGCGTCGCTTGCCGCGGCCGCAGCGGGTTCGTTGGGAGCAGTCGCTCCGGCAGCGTCAGGCTCTGGCCCTGGCGCAGCGGCCTGCGCGACGAGGCGCGCCGCTGCCGGCACGCCGGCACGTTGCTCAGCGTTGTCGATGAGCTTGCGCAGTTCGTCGGCGTCTTCGCTGCTCGGGTCGATCTTACTCAGGACTGTCTTCCAGGCCACGGCGGCGGAGGTGAACTGACCCCGCTGAAATGCGACCATGCCGGACAGCCAGCGTGCGGTGACGTCTTCGGGGTCTAACGCGAGCGCTTGGCTGACCAGCTCCGATGGGCGACCCTCCAGGCTATTGCCGTTGTTCGCAGCGAGCGCCTCGGCATAGGCCAGCAGGACTTCGGCGTCGTCTGGGGACTTTGCATAGGCCTCGGCTAGTGCGCCCTCGGCCTTGGCCGGATCGCCTAGGGCGAAGTAGGTGCGTCCGAGCATGATCCAGCCCTCGACGTCCTCTGGGGTCTGCTGCATGCGTTGCTCAAGCTGTGCCACCAACTCGTCCAGCGGCGGCATGCCGTCTGGGGCACCGCTGTGGCCCGTGCTGCTGGCGAACTGCCCGGCTGCGCCCGCGTTGAGTTGCGGAATCAGCGCCTGATTGCCGACCAGTTGATACAGCGCCAGCGTCGCGGCCGGTACGGCCACCAGCAGCGCCAGGGCCGTCAGGCGTGCGCTGGGTAGCGCGGCATTGGGCTGCTTCACCCGCGCGCTTCCAACCTTGGCGCCGTCTACGTTACTGATGGCCTCACGCTCTAAGTCCTGTCGAGCGGACTCGTACTGCGCCTGGTCCAGTTTGCCGGCGGCGAGGTCGGCGTCGAGCTCGGCAAGCTGTTGCTTGAACAGGTCGAGGTTGACCTGATCGAGATCGACGTCATCGGTCTGTTCGGCGCTATTGGCGCTGCTGCTCAGCAGCGGGGTAAGCACGAACAACAGCGCCAAGCCCGCAAGCCCGGCCACGAGAATCCAGAAGATGGTCATGAGGGTTGATCCGTGTTTTCGCCGCGCTCGGCGAGCAGGTCCTGCAGGCGTTGGCGATCATCGTCACTGACGTCGGTATCCCGCGTGGCCTTCTTGCGCAGCAGCGCGCGCACCATGAACACCGCGCCGATGCCGATGAGCACGAAGGGTCCGAACCAAAGGACGTAGGTGGACGGTTTCAGTGGCGGGTCGTAGAGCACGAAGTCCCCATAGCGCGACACCAGGAAATCCAGAATCTCCTCCTGAGATTGGCCGGCGCGCGTCATCTTGTAGACCTCGTTACGCAGATCCTGCGCCAGCTCGGCCTGAGACCCGGCAAGGGATTCGTTCTGGCAAACCAGACAGCGCAATTTGCTGATCAGCTCACGGAACTCCGCCTGCTGTTGGGGGCTATCGAAGGTGAATTCTTCAAGCGTGAAGGCCCCGGCGGCGGGGCCGGTCAGCAGGAGGATGGAAAACAAGAAGGCTTTGATCGGTGGAGGCATGCTGCTGTCGTCGGTGGGCTAGGTCAGTGGGCTCTTCTTCGGGCGCGAACCTGGATTTCGCTGCGCATTAACCGGGGAAGGGTGCCTTAGGCATCGATTAAAAAAAACGTAAACAGTCATCGTTTTGCCCCGCTAGGTTGCGAAGCTTGATGGGTTTCGCTGCGCTCTACCCATCCTACGAGTGATCGACATTTCGTAGGATGGGTAGAGGAACGAAACCCATCATGCTCAGACGACCCGGGCGGGAGACTTAGGTAACCATCGTGGGCCGCCGTCGCACCCTGGGGCGATTGGCGGATTTGACAGAAATTGCCTTAGCCCTCGGCCCGCAGCTGGGCCACCAGCGGCTGTAGGGTCTCTTCCCACACGGTGCGGTCGATCGGCCCGATGTGTTTGTAGCGGATGATGCCCTGTTTGTCGACTACGAAGGTCTCCGGCGCACCATAGACGCCCCAGTCAATGCCGACGGTGTTGTCGGGGTCATAGCCGTTCATGTCGTAGGGGTTGCCGGTTAGGCTCAACACCTGCGTCGCGTTGGCCGCCTCATCCTTCCAGTTCAGGCCGACGATCTGGAAGTCTGGGATCTCCGATAGCGCCATTAGCGCCTGATGTTCGGCACGGCAGGAACTACACCACGAGGCCCAGACGTTGACCAGCGAGATCTTGCCCTTGAGGTCCGCGTCGCTGACCGTGCGGCCCGGATCGGTCAGCTCCGGCAGCTCAAATACCGGCACGGGCTTTCCAATCAGGGGCGAGGGGACCTTGCGCGGATCATTGCCCAACCCGAACACCAGCAGGGCGACCAGCGCGACGAACAGCGCGAGCGGAACCAGCGCGACCAGGACGCGCCGGGACGACGATGGGGACGAAGGCATCGATGGTGACTCCATTGCGCTAGGCCCTCGCCGCGGCGGCGCCGACGCGCGCGGTGGAACGGACACGGGCGGTGCGATAACGGGGATCGCTGACGGCAAGGATGCCGCCAAGCGCCATCAGGATGGCTCCCAGCCAGATCCAACGTACATAAGGCTTGTAATAGACGCGCAGCGCCCAGTCGCCGTCGCCGACGTGCTCGCCAAGGGAGACGTAGATGTCCCGGAACAGACCGGCGTCGATGGCCGCCTCGGTCATGGGCATGCCGCCGCCGAGATAGGCGCGCTTTTCTGGGAATAGCTCGGCGATCTGCTTGTCGCCGTCGAACACCAGGAAATGGCCTCGGTCGGCCCGATAATTTGGTCCAGGGGCCTTTTCCGCGCCCAAGAACTCGAACCGATAGCCGGCTAGCTCATGGCTATCGCCGGGGGACATCCGCACGTCCTCTTCGCCCTGGAAGTTGGACACCATGGTGACGCCGACGATGAACACGGCGACGCCCATGTGCGCGGTCACCATGCCGTAGAAGCTGCGGCCATTGCCGCGCAGGTCCGCCAACCAGCCATCGAAGCCGCGCTTGTTGCGCAGTCGGTCACGAACGATGGTGATGTGTGAAAACAAGAGCCAGGCGGCGAGCGCGATGCCGATCGGTACCCACAGGTGACCGCCGCTGAACGTTGGCAGCGACATGATCGCCAACACCAAGATGCTGAGCGCGAGCGCGATCCATAGGGTTCTCGCAAGACGGCCGGGTTCGTCGTGCTTCCAGCGGGCGGCCGGACCAATGCCCAACAGGATTGCTAAGAAGGGTGCCAAGGCCAAAAACATCTTGTTGAACCAGGGGAAGCCGACCGAGATCTTGCCCCAGTCGAAGGCCTCGTAGATCAGTGGCGCCAGGGTGCCGAACAACACCAGCACCGTGAAGGCGACGAACAGCAGATTGTTGCCGAGCAGCGCGCTTTCGCGAGAGACCAGATCGAAGCGACCGCCCTCGGATACCTCCGGCGCGCGCCAGGCGTACAACGACAGGGAGCCGCCGATGACGATGCAGAGGAAGATCAGGATGAACAGGCCGCGTTCCGGATCGGTAGCGAAGGCGTGCACCGAGGTCAGCACGCCGGAACGCACCAGGAAGGTGCCGAGGAGGCTCAGCGAGAACGCGAAAATGGCCAGCAGCACGGTCCAGCTCTTGAAAGCGCCGCGCTTCTCGGTCACCGCCAGCGAGTGGATCAGCGCGGTTCCCATGAGCCAGGGCATCAAGGACGCATTCTCCACCGGGTCCCAGAACCACCAGCCGCCCCAGCCGAGCTCGTAGTAGGCCCACCAGGAGCCCAATGCGATGCCGATGGTCAGGAATACCCAGGCAACGGTGGTCCAGGGGCGCGACCAACGTGCCCAAGCGGCATCGAGGCGGCCGCCGATCAGCGCGGCGATGGCGAAGGCGAAGGCCACGGAGAAGCCAACATAGCCCATGTACAGCATCGGTGGATGGATGGCGAGGCCAAAGTCCTGCAGCAGCGGGTTCAGATCGCGACCCTCGGGCGGCACCGGGAACAGGCGCTCGAATGGGCTGGATGTGAACAGCGTGAATAGCAGGAAACCAACCGCGATCATTCCCTGCACCGAGATGACGCGGGCGATCACGGTCATCGGCAGGTTCTTACTGAAGGACGCCACCGCGGCACCCCACGCGGCCATGAACAGCACCCATAGCAGCAGCGAGCCCTCGTGACCGCCCCACACCGCGGAAACCTTGTAGAGGTCCGGCAGCAGCGTGTTGGAATTCTGGGCCACGTACAAGACCGAGAAGTCACTGGTCAGAAACGCCTGCACCAGGCAGGCGAAAGACAGGGCTAGAAAGGTGAACTGACCATAGGCTAGGGGTCGAGCCATGTTCATCCAGGGCCGATGACCGGTCAGCGAACCAGCCAATGGGAAGAACGCCTGCACGACGGCGATGACCAGCGCAATGACGAGCGCGACGTGTCCGATCTCGGGGATCATTGCGCGCTGCCCCCGGCCTTCAGGCTTTGGGCCGTTGCCTCGACCACGCCGTCGACGTGCGCGGTCTGTAAGGTGTCGGCTACCTCCGGCGGCATGTATGACTCATCGTGTTTGGCCAGGACTTCCTCGGCGTAAAACATCCCGTCGTCACCGATGCGGCCTTTCGCGACGACCCCCTGACCCTCCCCGAACAGGTCCGGCAGGATGCCGGTGTAGCTAACGGGCACCGTTGCGGCGTTGTCGGTGACATCGAAGCGCACCGTGAGACCGTCCGGCTGACGTGCCAACGTGTCCTTGACCACCAGGCCGCCGACCCGGAACACCGCGTCCGTCGGGTGTTCGCTAGCCATGACCTGGGTTGGGCTGAAGAAATAGGCGATGTTGCTCTGCAACGCGCTCAGCGCGAGCGATGCGGCGATGCCGACGCCAGCGATGGCGAGGCCGACAAAGACCAGGCGTTTTTGTCTTGCTTTCATCTTTACTCTCCTCGGGGCTCGGCTGGCGCCTTAGGCGAAGACGTGGAATGGCTGGGTGTGGTGTCCCGCGCGCCGCTCAATCTCACCAATCGACCAACGCGCGCCAAAATGGTTCGACGGTTCCGGCGCAGTTGCACCGTTTCGGCGATCAACAGTACGAAGGTGACGCCGAAGGCGCCCCAAACAAAGAAGGCGTAACCGCCCTGTCGCAGAAATTCCAGGGTCGACTCCATCATGCCGCCGCCTCCCGTGCGATGACATCGCGCACCCAGGTGCTGTCCGCCTCGCGGGTCAGAATGATGCCGCGCAGGCGCGAGAAAGCGGCCGCGAAGGAATACAGCCAGAAGCCCAGCGTCATGGTCAGCATGGCAAGCAATATATTGCTCTCCACCTTCGACATCGACGAACGCTGATGCAGCGCCGCGCACTGGTTTGGGTCCGGACAGTTGATGGACCAGAAGATGATCGGCAGCATTACGAGTCCGACGATGGCCAGCAGCGCCGAGGCACGATCGGCGCGGCGCGTGTCGTCGATGGCGGAGTGCAGCGCGATGTAGCCGATATACAGAAAGAACAGGATCAGTTCCGAGGTCAGGCGCGGATCCCAATCCCAGTAGGTCCCCCAGCTTGGCCGACCCCAGAAGGCGCCAGTCCACAGCGCGATGAAGGTGAAAATTGCGCCGGTTGGCGCCACCGCGTTGGCCATCATGAAACTCAGTCGGGTGTTGAACACCAGACCGACCGCCGCCCAGCCCGCCAATACCAGATACAACCACATCGACATCCAGGCCGAGGGCACGTGGATAAAGATGATGCGGTAGTACTCTTTTTGTGGATTGCTGCCACCGAGGCGCTCCGGGGTCTCGAAAAAGCCCCAGTACAGCGAGAACAGGATAAGGATCAGCGCTGCGCCGGCGAGCCAAGGCACGAGCCGGCCGGCGATCGGGTAAAACGCGGTGGGGGATGCAAATTTGAACCAGTTCATCTTCATATCTTTGTGCAACGGGCTATATTACCACTCCGCAACGGTTGGTCTTTACCGTTGAGGGCGGTCCAATGCTCGTTAGGTCGAGCCGGATTATGCGTGACAGACGGCAGCATCGGTTGCGTTTTACTCATTCCGTCGAGATCCGCAGCGCCGCCGCGGAGCCCAGCGGTGCGAAGATCAGCGCGACCAAAAGGAATGCGCCAAGCAGGTAGAAATAGGGTTGCGTATCGGCGACGTCGATCATGCTGACACTGACCGCCCCGGAGCCATAGACCAATACGGGTATGTACAGCGGCAGGATCAGCAGCGACAGCAGGATACCGCCGCCACGCAGCCCCAGCGTCAGTGCCGCGCCGATGGCCCCAAGTAGGCTCAGGATCGGCGTGCCTACCGCCAATGACGCCATCATCACCCAGATGGCGGTCTCGGTCAGGTGGTATTGCATCGCCACCAGCGGCGCGATGATGACCAACGGCAGCCCGGTCAGCAGCCAGTGCGCCACCACCTTCGCCAACACCAAAAGCGACAAGGGCTGACCGGTCAGCAGCATCTGTTCCAGCGTACCGTCGTCGAAGTCGGCGGCGAACAGCCGCTCCAGCGCCAACATCGACGCCAGCAGTGCCGCCACCCAGACTACGCCTGGGCCGAGTTCACGCAGCATCTCGCGTTCACTGCCCACGCCGAGCGGGAACAGGCTGACGACGATGATGAAGAAGAACAGCGTCGTCAGCACATCGGTGCGCCGGCGCATGGCCAGCGTAATGTCCCGCCCGAGGACGCATGCGAATACCTTGAGCATGTGTCAGATCCTCGGCCCCTTCTGGGCAGCTCGGCTAGTCATCCTGTCGCGGTCCATCGGTTCCCAGCGTCAGGCGCTGAATCTCGCCCTGGGTCAAGGCTACCTCCTGATGCGTGGTCAACACCACGGTGCCGCCGGCGGCCACCTGTCCGGCAATCAGATCCTGCAACAGTTCCACCGCATCGGTATCCAGCGCGGTAAATGGCTCGTCCAAAATCCACAACGGTGCCTTGCTCAGGATCAGGCGCGCCAGCGCGACACGCTTCTTTTGGCCCTGCGACAGCATGCGCGTCGGCAGATCCTCGAAGCCGCCGAGACCAATGCGCTCGAGCGCGTCAACAATCGCCGCGTCGGTGACAGGGTCCTGATCCAGCGTTGCCGCGATGCGCAGGTTCTCCAGGCCGGTCAGGTCCGCCTTGATGCCATTGAGATGTCCGAAATAGAGCAACTCCCGATTGAACTCTTCGGCCAGCTCATGGATGTCTTCACCGCGCCAGAGGATCTTGCCTTCGTCTTGGCGCAGCAGACCGCACAGCGCCCGCAGCAGCGTGGTCTTGCCACTGCCGTTGCGCCCGCGCACGTGCAGCAGGGTCTGCTCGGCAACTCTGAAACTGAGGTCCGCGAACAGACGGCGGTCGCCGCGTCGGCAGGCCAATGCTGCAACTTCGAGCATGAAAAAGACGAATCCTAGGTCGGGCCGTTGGGCGTGCTGTACCGCGGCCTTCGGCTGGGCCGCCGGGAGGGGCACGATACCCTGTCGCCCCGCGTTCGACAACTCACCGCACGGGTCGCGGATGTCGCAAGCCCTAACGGAAACGCTTGAACCTGCTTGCGACCTAGACGCCGCTTCGGTAAAGCCAAGGGCGCACCGGCGTCGCGCCCGTGCCCTCGGTTCCGACGAGATGGACCGACATTTCGTTGCTAAACCCGGCCCGCCGATGCATATCGTTCGCACGGGCGATGCAGGATCAGCGCGTTTACCGTTAAAATCCACCCATCGGGGTAGTCTCCCCAGAGGTGCCCTTTCGTCCGGAGCCAACTGTTGCAGCCCTTCTACCTGCTTGTCTTCATCGCCGGATTGCTGATCGCCAATCTGTTGTTAACGCTGTTGCGGGCCCTCGGTGGTGGGGCGGGCGGATACCCGTTCGAGCGCCGGCCCGAGTTCTTGACAGCCGAAGAGCGTCTTTGCCTTGGAACTGTCGAAGAAGCCGTAGGCAGCGACTTCCGTGTCATGGTGAAGGTGTCTCTGGACCGGGTGTTGCAGCCCGATGCGACCCTTGGCCGGCGCCGGCGCGTAAAGGCCGGGAACAAGACGCGGGGTCGTTCGATCGACTTCCTCGTCTGCTCGGCGGCCGACGGCTATCCCCTCTGTGCCCTGTTGGTGCGGGCGGAACCCCAATCGCGTGCTATCAAACGCGAGCTGGCCGAGATCTCAGGCATGTGCCAGGCCGCTGGGCTACCGTTTCTGGCCTTGGCGCTGCAAGACAGCTACGAAATCACGGACATCCGTCGCCGCGTGCTCGATGCCGTCGAGACGGCCGAAGTGCGTATCTCCCACACCCCGGAACCGCCGGCGGCGGACGAAGAGGCATTGCTTGCGGAACTTGCCGCGTCCATGCAAGAGCCCGGCGGCACCGGCGGCCGAGGTATTCGCGCTCAGCGTTGACTGGGAACGCCGACTTTCCAGTCGGCGCTCAGCCCGCGTTCGATGGTCGGCTCGGGTCGAGCCAAACCTGACCATTAGCTACCTCTACCCGGTAGACCTTGATGGGAGTGTCCGCGGGTTCGTCCTCTGGCGCGCCCGTCTCCAGACTGAACCGGCTGCCGTGTAGCGAGCACTTGATGCGCTTGCCGTCTAGGCAGCCATACGACAGCGGATAGTCCTCGTGGCTGCAGTTGTCCTCCACCGCGTAATAGTCGTCGCCGACCCGCGCGACGATGAACCCACGCTGCTCTATTTCGACCTTGACGAACTTACCGGGGTTGATGTCATCCACCGCCGCAACCGCGACGAAGGGTTTGGCCATGCCGTTGCTCATTGCCGGCTCCCCTCAGCGCAGCCGTTGAACGGCCGCGGCGGAGTCCAGTACCGCGCGGATGCGGTCGGCCCCAGCCTGCAGCGTATCCTCGCGGCCCAGGTGCCAGAGCACCAGCGCGCCCGAGAACACCAGGCTATCGTAGGTGGGTCCGCGCGCACCCTCCAGCGCCTCCATGCCAGCCTGGGCAGCGGCCTTGGCAGTGGCCTCCACGTCCACGGCCACCGCGATATCGTCGCCGGGGCGGCTGATGGTTGGCAGGTTTTCCGGCAGCGGCACCGCTCGTACGTTTTGCTCGATGCCGATCGAGGTGGGCTCGATATCGAAGGACTGTTCCTCGCCCATCTGATGATAGTTGAAGCAGACGCCAGCCTGACGCAGGGACGGCACGACGCCACCCTCCACACCGCGCACCAGCAGCGCCGAATCGAAGCCCGCATGCCGCGCCAGCAGCGCATAAATGCGCGGGTAGGGCTTGTGCACATAGCCCGTGACCAGATGCGTCTTATGGCGACCATGGATGGGCCGCGCCAGCACCTCCACCGTCGTCAGGACCTGGCGCTTGACAACTGTACTGCGCAGCGGCACCAGGTTGTGCAGTTTGGGCACGAAGGCGCGCTGATCGATATAGGTCCAGCCGATGTCCGGGTCAGACAACCGCGCCGCGGCCTCCGCTGGCGACAGGTCGACCGCGATGCCGGCCGCTTTCATTACATGGCGATGCGTGACACCGAACTTCGGTCCCACGGCATCCAGGCCATGGCTCACCGCCGGAACGCCGCACTCGGCCAGCACCACGGGCAGGAAGGGCGACGACGGTAGGCAGCGGTTGTAACCATCATAGGGGTCGGCGATGTCCACCACCTCGTCCACATCCGCCACCATATGCCCCGTCGCATCACGCACCGCGTCCAGCACCCCGCGTTGCTCGTCGTCGGTCTCCCGTTTCATACGCAACGCGATCATGAAGATGCCGGCCTGTACCGGGTCGACTTCGCCGTCGAGTATGGCCTGCATGCCAAGTCGCGCCTCTTCCACCGAAATGTCCTTTGACAGCTCGGGGCCGGTGGCGATGCGCTGGATGATGGAGCGCATCGTGCGTTGGATCTCGTTCATAGGTGTACTGCTCGTTGCGTGGGTACTTGTTGTGGTGCCGCCGTAGTTGTACACCGCGGCGGCCTCGGTGGGTCGGCTGCGGGCCGCCCGTTGTTGGTTTTTGGGAGGTCGGGGTACGTGGTCGGTCCTTCAACCGAGTGGTAACCAAAGGGGTTTCGACGCTTGGGCGCAAACGCAGAGCGGTGTGCAGCAGGCAGGTCGCTGCGCGCACCTGGGTAGTGTGCAGCTCGTAGAGGAATCTGAAGGCATGTGACGAACGCGTCGAGGTCCCGGAATTGCGTTGCCGCCACTGGTCGGCCCCTCGATTGGGTTTACCGGTTTAGCCTCGGTGAAAGCAGGAGAGTTCCGAAGGACGATTATGATTTCCGCGACGAACATCGCAAATGTGAACAACGCCTGGGACTAAGCTCAAGGTAACGCAGGGGCTAGGCCTAAGTGCTGCCGCGCGTGCCGTGTGCGCGTGGCGCGTTCCGCCGGAATGCCCAACCGAGGTGTCGGCGACCAGGAGTACCTGACGATGATCAGCAAACAGCATAGAACGACGCATCAGTCTCCACCCAAGATAGCCGTCATCGCCAGCGCCTTGCTGACCAGCATCTTGGCTCTTGGCTCCTGTTCGGCATGGGCCACTATCGCCCCAATGCCGTTAAGTTAAGCCGTGGGAGCGGCTTCCAGCCGGGACTGTCGTCGCACGAGCCGAGTCGCGGCTGGAAGCCACTCCCACAAAGCGTGCCCATCGCTCGCTAACTTAATGGCATTGCTTGACTGGGGACTGCACGATTACCCTGCACGCGGCTTCTGATGATTCCCAGGCCCAGGCTAGGACTCGTTGCCGATAAAGATCGTTTGCAGGACGACCTCCGTGCTACTTGACCGCCCCGTTGCCGTGACCATTACCCGATAGATGTCCTGTCCCCGTGTGTAATAGACCTCGCCGATGACGACATAGCCACCCATGAGGTCCGATGGGGCCAATGCCTCGATGACATACTGCGCGTCCTCCGCAACACCGGGTATGTCTATTTGGGAGGTATAGGTTCCCGTGACGGGCGTCGTGTCGGTAGGTGAGGATTCAGCGATGCGTGCCTCCGCCTCGCGCAACGCCGCCTCCGCCGATTGGAACGCGATGGCCCGGTCGAGATTGTTGCTGGTAATGCGGGCGTCGGTGCGGGTCTCCGTGGTAGTGATCAGGCCGAGTAGGGTCATCATCAGTAGCAACAGCATACCGATGATGAGTACCGAACCGCGCTGCCGGAAGCTCGAGCGTGACAGCAGATCAGATCTGTTCGCCATTTGCATGCTGAGTCCTCCTCACCAGTCGCCCATGACAATGCCCGCGTTCCGCAGGGCCACCGTTGTTGAAAACGCTTTGTTGCGGCAGTCTCGGGTCACCAGTTCAAGGTTGATGCGCATGCTGGCGACTTTTAACCAGAGATCGCCGCCAATCTCATCGGCATCGAGGTATCGGTCGACCATCTTGTCACCGGGGGTGATGACGCGTCCGTTCTCCACGCCAATCTGGTCATCGACTCCGTATTTAACCTGCATGTCGGTCACGTCGTGTAAGACTGCGACCGCTTCCGCTTGGTCGGTTCCGGCCACAAACAGCGTCGGGCACGCTGCGAGAACTCCACATACTCCTGCTGGCGGGCAGTTGTCCACGTCATCGTTGGCGACGAAGAAGGCACGCGCGACGAACCTGCCGATCGATGCCCCCTCGAATTCATCGGTCGGGTTGGTCGCGAACTCGTCGCCGCCCGATGCACTATCCCTAGAGCAGTCGTAGCTGCCCGCCAATCGGGTGGTGCAGTTGCCCGGTGTTATGCCCGCATCGGCCGCGAAGCTGATGCTGTAGTCGGCATCGCTGTTTTCCGCGTCGGTGACCTGGAAGATCGAGGTTTGGCTGCAGTTGGCGTCATTGAGTACGGCAATGTTGGAGACCTGAAACGGATGTGGACCGTCGAAGGTAAAGCGATGATTGTTGTCATCGAATCCCCCGCTAGGTACCTGCACTAGGCCACGGACATCGGCATAGCGGATCATGAAGACGTCCGTGCCGCTGAGAACCGCCGGAAATGACGTGAAGGCGGACGGCAGAGTGTCTGCTCCGCCTTCATAGCCCTCGATGCCCTGCAGCTTGAACCAGAACGATTGCTCGTCGACGGCGTTGGCGACGTTGGCCTTGGCCCCGCCGCAGCTGAAATAGCCCGCGAGGCGCAGGTCCCGAGCCAGAAATTCGGCGGCGAATCGGCCGTTGTCATTTAGCCGTGCCGTGTTGTCGATGATGCGGTTGGCGTCGCGTCCGCCGACGTAGAGTTGGCCGAGACCGGCAATCACCAGTAGTCCTAGGGTCATCGCGATCATCAGCTCAATTAAAGAGAATCCGCCGATCCTGCATGGGCCGGATGCGATGGCTGCACGGAACGCTTTAGGCGATTGATGCATGATGACGCTCGCTCTGATTACAACGCACAAGGTATGGTCGACAGACAGACCTCCGCCATGCCCGCGGGCAGCGTGTCGCCGAGGCAGGAGGTCGCCGCCTCACCCTCGTCATTACTGTCTTCGCGGACCCTGGCGTCATCCCATTGCACGACGATGTGGAACAGGTCGCTGCCGCTTGGGTGGTGGATCCGTGCGAACCAATGCGGTAAGTCTGAAGTGTCAAGCGCTAGCCACCACTCTAGTCGATCCCGATTTGCAATCGACTCATCAGGATCGATGTCGGACCGCTCGTCTACATCGCAGGTGCGATCATCGCTCTCCGCGCGATAACCATCGTGGCAATAAGTGCTATTCGGGTAAGGAGAATCTTCATCCTCGCCTGGGCAATTGGCGCGCAGATAGTCGGTCATTTGATAGGCGAGGGTGGTGGCCTGCGTGCGGTGATAGGCGTTTTGCGTGATTTTGATGCCGACCATTTGCATGGTCAGAATTCCGGTCATGGCCAACAATACGATGCCGGCGGTGATCAGGACCTCGATCAACGTAAAGCCGCGACATCGCCGCTTTGTCGCCGTGACTAAGCTCCCTCTGCCGCGATTGGCTGTGGGCACGCTAACCGGTCTTGGAGCGATTGTCTGGGTCATTCCGCGCATCCCGCCTCGACGACGTTGAGCCGACCGACGTACGTCAGATTGATGCAACGTGATGCTCGTGGGTCTTCGTAGTCGAAGTCCCCGCCAGCCTGGCTTGGGCGGGGATAGCCGAATTGTTCGAATGTGATGCCGCTGCCGATCGCGTTGTCCGCCGTGATCGTGAATCGTGGGTTGCTGAATTGAACGGTCTTGACCACGATGTCGGCCTCATCCAAGGCGGCGTCGCCGTCCTGATCCCGGAACACCAGCCAGCCGTTGCTCCAGTCCGTCGATGCGCTGCAACTGCTGCCGTCGTCGCTGGCGCAGACGCTGGCTGGGGTGCCGCGCAACGCGGCTTCGCTGCGGGCCAAGCGCGCGGCGGCGACCAGTTCGATGATGGCTGACGACCGATCTGAGCTGACGCGGAGCCCTTGGAAGCTCGGCACGCCCATGGTCAAGGTGATCGCAGCAATGCTCATCGTGACAATGAGTTCGATCAGGTTGATGCCGTGTTGGTGTCTTCTGAGACTGCTCATTGCAAAGGTCCGCGTTGCTTGGCCAAGTCGACACCGAGAATTCGTCGGATGCCGGGCAGACTGCGCTGTTATCACGCGGCACTGCGGCTCGACTTTGGTCGCTTGATCAAAGCTTACGAGATGGGACGCCTCGCGGCTGTGATGGTGATCGCACCCCGGGGAAGAGATCAGCACCCTAGGATCAAAAACGATCCGTTTGGCCGCCGCGGTCCGGGCGTCGTGACTGGGGGGCGTGGCGGTGGGCGCGTGGCGGTGGGTGCCGGCAGGCGTTGGTCGTCCTTGAGGCTGCAGGCCGGGTGGGCTCGCGGGTCACTCTTGGCGGGATTTGATATTGACGAGTCTCAGCAAGGGGATTGTCTGAGCGCATCGTGATGCCGAGACGATCGGGCTTCGCGGACCGCTGGCTTGGCTGGGATCGTCGCTTCGGCCGAAATCGGCCAAGCGTATGAATATGTCGCCCAGGGCCTAGACGATCAGATCATCATTCTGGGCGCAGCATGAACCGGCTGCTGCTGGACGAAGCCTTGCCACGCACGATTGTTCGGCATCGCAAGGAGCGCGGGTTTGATGTACGCGCGGCATCGAACATTGCGTAGTAGAAGCGGTTGTAGGCCCCGTTCGTATCTCTGGCGCCGATGGCTCGCCGAGCGGTCGCAGAGGGCCTCTACCGACACCGGGTTGCGCAGGATGCCAGGGGCGGTGAGCGCCTCGCCGGGGCCGACGGTGCGCATTGGCGTCTCCGGGCGGTGCACCTCCACGCGCCGAGGGCCGATCAACCGGACGACCCACACCTGCTGGGTGCCGTTGGCCAGCAGCTCGGCGATCTTGATCTTCCAGGTCCGCCTCGTCCTGACCGGGGCCGGCGTACTCCAGCGCCAACGGCGGGACACCGCTGATCCAGCCCGGCTCGTCGCCGGCCGGCCCAACGGCCACATCTGGGGCGCGCAGCGAGCACAGTTCCGGCGTGAAGCCGGCATCGACGCCGGCCCACTGTACATCGGGGTCGGTCTCTAGCGCGGCGCCGCCGGTGAGATTTGGACCGGCATGCCTGCGTTCGGACGGGTGGCAGTAGATCGGATGGCCGTTGCTCAGTTCGTAGCGATCGCCGTCCCTGAGCTGGTCGGCCCGAAACGGACCGCGGTCGCGGGTCTGGGGTCTGGGGTCTGGGGTCGGGTGGGCATGGCTCGTCTCGCTGCTGTGGTGAGGGCGCGCCGGCTGACGGCGGCGGTATACCCTCACAGTGATAGCCGGGTTTGGTCGGAGCAAGGATGGCCCGCCGCACGATGATTGCGGTGAGCAGCACTTCGACCGGCGGTGCTCAACGCAGAATCAGCATTTGATGCAGCGTAGTGCCAAACCTGCTCGTCGTCCGTCGAGCCGAGACCGCACTCTATGAACATGGGCCGAGTCGGGGAATATGTCAGCAATCCGCCTGACGAGACGTGGCGACAGGTTTTCGTCTAGCAGCAGTTTCAACGGACTCGGCTGTCTTCGACGGGATAAGCTGTCCGACGCTCCCGATCAGCGGCGAAGGCAAGGCAGGCGCGGATGTCATCTTCAGTGAGGTATGGAAAGTCCTCTAGGATTTCATGGTGGGTCATGCCGGACGCGAGGTAGTCCAGCACGTCGTAGACGGTGATGCGCAGGCCGCGGATACAGGGCTGCCCACGCCGCTTGCCTGGTTCCATGGTGATGATGTTTCGGTAGTGCATGATGAGGCGCTCGCTGGCGTTAACCCAGGGGCATTATTCTTGAGCGGAAGGCGTCGATAATCAAGCGGTCGAGGAGCGACGAACCGGGCGTCAAAAAAACGCCTCGTCAGCAGAAGATCCTCGCTCAATCAGAGATCTGCCGTGCGTCCCGCATCTGTGCGGCGCGCAATAGCGAGCGCTCTAACTTCGAATCCTGGCGTGTTGCCGGACGTGCCTGTTGTCCGCTGAGCCGAAACCGGCCGCCTGTAACTGGGGCAAGCTTCTGTGGCTGAAAAGAAAACGCCGCGTGAAAACGCGGCGTGAGGAAGGTGGATTGGGTTGAGCCGGAGTCGGCTTATTCCGTGGTGACGACCTCTTCGGATGCGGCGATCAGCACCGGATCGGTGACTTCCGTTGGCAGGTGGCTGAATTTCTTCACCAGTCCCGGCCAAAGCAGGTTGTAGTAGAGCTCACCGCGGACCAAGACGACACCGTCGGCTGGGATGTCGTACGCTAACGTGCGTTCCTCGTGGGGCTTCAGGCGCGTGTCGTCACCGGGTTTGGTGGCCGTGGGCGGCGGTGCCGGCATGCCCTCGTCGTCTTGCAGGGAGTAGGCCAGGTACGCCTGTGGGTCGCCCTTGGCGGGGTGGCCCTCGGCGTTTTGCCAGACCGGGTTGCCGGACTCGTCGTAGGCGGTGAGTTTGACGTAGATGTTGCGGAACGGGGCGCCGGTGGGCATGGCGTGGGGCTGCTGGTTCTTCATGTAGACCGTGGTCTTGAGCACGTCGCCGGCAGACTCGGTATCGACATCGAACACCACCGAGCGCTTCAGGATGTCGTGGTTGTGGCCGCCGCCCATGGTGTGGTCGGCGATGCCGCCGCTGACGGGCATGTGGCAGGACAGGCAATTCACGTTGCTCTTGCTGTCGATGTACTCGTTGCCGGTCTGGCAGAGCGGCACGCCGTGCGGGTTGTTGCGCTGGTCGTGGCAGCCCATGCAAGCGTCGGAGGTCTTCATCAGGCGCGGGTTGCTCTGCATGGGCAGCGCGGGAATCTGCTCACCCTCGAACTCCACCGCCTCGCCCAGGTGCGGGTTCGGCTTTTGCGACTCATCGCCCACACCGGCGCCGCCGAACAGGTCATCCCCGGCCGCCGCCAATTTCGCCAAACCGTTGTTGATGCCCGCGGGGGCTTGCAGCTCGTCGCTGACATCGTAGGCCTTGAGGCCCAGCCGCAGCTTGCCATCGTCGGTGCGAATGCCGTTGTACTTCTCCAGAGTGTGGCAGGCGACGCAGTTGACGCCTTCGCTGTAGGCGGCCATGGCGTCGAGCTTGGTGCTCTTGTCCTTGGCCGCGTTTGGAGCATGGCATTGTAGGCACACGGGGTACTTGCCGGACGCCTTGTGCAGCACGCCCTCCTGGGTCGGGTCGCCGACGACCTTCTTGTAGAAGGTGGCGTGGATGGGGTCTTCGAGCGCCGTGCTCTGGGAGTGCATGGACTGCTTCCATTGCTTGTAGACATCCTGGTGGCAGTTGGCACAGACCTCGGATGATACGTGATGTATGGAGTCTCCGGACTCGGTCGCGGCCAGTGCTGTTGCGGGTAGCGCGGCGAGGGCCAGCAGACCGGATGCAATAGAGACGGCGGCCTGCGTTAGCCGGCGGTGGATAGGCATGTTCTCCTCCTGTGTAATCGATACTTCTTGCGAGCAGCCCGTCTATTGTTTCTGGTCTGGCAGTGCAGGAACATGCGCCGAGTCAATAATCCTCATTGCCGTGAAGGAGAGATGTTGCTGTAATCCCTACCGGATTGTTTGCAGCTTGTGCGGCAAGAAAATTAATAAATAAAAAAATAAGAAATTGCTTATTTGCTCGTCTTATTTTCCATGGCATCGAGTCTCTTTGTCGATCAATCTTTCGGCGCGGTCGGCTTGCAAGCGGCGCCTTGGCGCTGTCGCCGTTTGGTTGCTCACCGCGCAATCGTTCAGGTCCTCCCGCTCCGACGGTCGATGGGTTTCGCTGCGCTCTACCCATCCTACGAATAATCAACGTCTTGTAGGATGGGTAGAGGAGCGAAACCCATCACGCTCAGGTGATGTGGACGGGGGAGCTGAATGATTACCACGATGCTCGGTGCTGATCGGCGTGTAGTCACCATCAGTGAGGAAAAGGTCTTAGCCATGAAGTTCACCGTTCCCGGCGGCTGTTGGCCGTCGATTTCGCAGCTAGTCGTCTTATTGCTCGTCTTGGGCGTCAGTGCGCCCGCGCTTGCGGCCAAGGTCAAGCTCGATGCCAGCAATTGGGGGCATCCGGAAGGCGAGGGCTGCGTCAGCTGTCACGACAAGGCGTCACCGGGCCTGGCCCAGCAGTGGCATCAGAGCGCCCACAAAACGGCCGGCGTGAACTGCATGGACTGCCACCAGGCGGACGCCGCGGAGCCAGACGCCATCGAGCACGAGGGGCAGATCATGGCCACCATCGTGTCGCCCAAGGACTGCGGTCGCTGCCACGAAACCGAGTACCAGGAGCAGGCGGGTTCAGTCCATGCCGAGGCCTATGCCATCATCGCCGACCGCGTGCCGGCGCTGGCGCACAACCTGACCGGCCCGGAGATGCAGGTGGCCGGGTGCGATCAGTGCCACGGCTCGGAGGTCAAGGTCCGCGGCGATGGCACGCTCGATCCGGCCACCTGGCCAAACTCCGGCATCGGCCGCATCAACCCGGACGGCTCCAAGGGCTCTTGCTCGTCATGCCACGGCCGGCATCTGTTCTCGAAGGCACAGGCCCGCGAGCCCGACGCCTGCGTGCGCTGTCACTCGGGTCCGGACTCGCCGGACAAGGCGATTTTCGAGGCGTCCAAGCATGGCATGCTGTACGCGGCGCAGCGCGAGGCGATGAACCTGAACGCGGACACCTGGATCGCCGGGCAGGACTACACCGCGGCACCCACCTGCGTCACCTGCCACATGGGCGCCGCCGGTAAGGTGCCGACCACGCACGACGTCGGAATGCGCAACGCCTGGAGTCTGAATACGCCGGTCTCTCAGCGTCAGTATCTGGTCGTGCTCGAAGACGGCTCCAAGCTGGAACTCCCCGCCGGCGGCAAGCCGCCCAAGCGCGGCAGCGAGATCACCAAGGCCGACGGCAGCACCGGCACGGTCAAGGTGGTGGCGACGCCCGACCGTCGCCGCAAGATCATGAACCTAGTCTGTCTGGAGTGTCATTCCAAGAGCTTTACCGAGGGCTTTATGACCCAGTTCGACAACGTGGTCGAACTCTACAACGCCAAGTTCGGCGTGCCCGCGGAGGCGATCATGGCGGGGCTCTATGAGCAGGGCCTGCTGACGCCGCTGCCTTTCGACGAGCCGTTGGAGTTCACCTATTGGGAGCTCTGGCACGACGAGGGCGCCCGTGCCCGCCACGGTGCCTCCATGGCGAGTCCGAATCACGCCTGGTGGGAGGGGATGTACCTGGTTGGACGCAACTTTTACAGCCGGTTCTTGCCTGAGGCGCGGGCGGTCGCCGGTGAGCGGGCGCCTGAGCTGGTTGATGCGCAATTGGCGGATGGTGGGCGGCATGCGTGGCTGTCACAGCCGCAGGCCACCAACCCCATTCTCGGCTATGTGCCGCCCCCAGAGCCCGAACTGGAGCCCGAACTGGAGCCCGCATCGGAGCCGGCACCAGAACTGGATTCTGAACCGGCGGTCGTGCCGGAGGCTGCTGTCGATCCGGACGCTCCAGGGGGCTCGGCCGATGTCCAATCCGGGCGAGCCGATCAGGCGATCCCGCAGCCGGTTGCGGTAACAGCACCGGTTGCTGTGACTGCGCAGGGGGCGGCAGGCGAATGATCAAGCTCCAGGCGCCGCTGTTTATCACGCGTCATGTGCTGTTCGCCTTGGTGGCGGGTGGCCTTGGCGGCATCGTGTTCATGTTCTTCCTGCTGGAGTTTGATCACTTCACGAGCTCTAACGAGTTCTGCACCAGCTGCCACTCGATGACCTACGCCGACGACGTCTACAAGGCCTCGGCGCACTACAATTCACCGTCAGGTGTGCGCGCGAGCTGCGGCGACTGCCACGTGTCGGAGGGTGTAATCATGGCCACCTACGATCATGCCGTCGGCACCAAAGACCTGCTCAAGCAGTTGTTCGGGCCGAACTACGATGATCCGGTGGTGAATATGCTGCACCTGCCCGAGGCCGCCTTTGCCGCCCGCGACTGGTTCCGTGACCGCGATTCCGCCACCTGCAAGCGCTGTCATACGCTAGATGCCATTCAGGGCACGCGCGCCAATACCGCCGCCATTCATCAAGAGGAGACCGCGGGCAAGACCTGCGTCGACTGTCACTACAACCTGGTGCACCGCAAGGTGCCGGACCAGCAGACGTTCAAGCGCGAGGCCTGGAACGCGATGGTGGAGGAGGAGTTTGGGTTGCAGCCCGGTACTGCGGAGAAGTTGTTGGCGGGGTTGACACGGGGCGAATGAATTCGCCCCTACGGATTTGCCTAGCGAATCCGTAGGGGCGAATTCATTCGCCCCGTTTCGTTGCATGATCTGATCTGCCCGAGTACGGAGCGACGTAAATTCATGCCTCGCGACGACCTGCTGATCGGCCGCGCTTCCATCCCGGGACACGCCTACCACGTGACGGCGTGCACCGATGCGCGCCGAGAGGTGTTTCGTGACCTACGTTGTGGGCGCTTACTGGTTTTTGAGATGCGCGCATTGCACGAGAGCAACGCGGTGACCTCGCTCGCTTGGGTCATCATGCCGGATCACTTGCACTGGCTGTTCCAGCTCGGCGACAGCTTGTCGCTGGCGCAGGTGATGAAGCAGCTCAAGGGGCGCTCGGCATTGCAAATCAATGCTTTGCTTGGTCGCAGGGGCGCCCTATGGCAGCGCGGTTTCCACGACCACGGCATTCGCGCGGAGGAAGATTTGCGCGCGGTGTCTCGCTACATCGTCGCCAACCCCCTGCGCGCGGGTCTGGTCCCGCGCGTTGGTGATTACCCGTTATGGGACGCCATCTGGGTTTGATCGGCGCGCAAACCTCTTACGCGCTATCTGTTCGATCACGCCTCCGCCAGCCGCGGTGAAGCCTCCTCCAAGATCCCTTCCTCTCCCTCCGACTTGGCGATGATCACGGCGCCGCAGGAGTCGCTGGTCACGTTCACTGCGGTGCGCATCATGTCGAGGATGCGATCCACGGCCAGGATCAGGCCGATGCCCTCCAGCGGCAGGCCGACCGCGGACAGGATGATGGCAATCGCCACCAGGCTCGCGGCCGGAATGCCGGCGACGCCGATCGAGGTCAGCAGGGCCAGCAGCACCACCGTGAACTGGGTCGCGATGGACATCTCGACGCCGTAGGCCTGGGCGATGAACATGACCGCGACGCACTCATACAGCGCGGTGCCGTCCATGTTCACGGTGGCGCCCAGCGGCAGCACGAAGCTAGTGGTCTGGTTGGAGACGCCGGCGTTCTTCTCCACGCATTCCATCGTCACCGGCAGCGTGGCCGATGACGACGCGGTGGAGAACGCGGTCAGCAGCGCCGGGCTCACGGCACGATAGTGGCGCAGCGGGCTGACGTGGCCGAGGAAGCGCAGCAGCAACGGCAGCGTGATGAAGAAATGGATCGACAGCGCGGCGACCACGGTAAAGAAGAACTTGGCCAGCGGCACGAAGGCCTCCAGGCCGGTGCTGGCGACAGTCTCAGCCACCAGCGCGAAGACGCCCAGCGGCGCGAATTTCATGATCAGATCGGTGATCTTCATCATGATGTTGAACATGCCGTCCCAGAAGTTGTACTGGACCTCGGCATACTGGTTGGCGATGCGCGTCATGAAGTAGCCGTACAGCAGGCTGAAAAAGATCAGCCCCAGCATCTGGCCGGCGCTGGCCGCGGCGACGATGTTGGTGGGGATCATGCGCAGGAACACCGCGATGATGTCGTCGCCACCCTTGTCGGCGAACTTCGCCTGCAGCTCGGCCGGGTCCGCGCTGAGTCCAAACACGTCCTCGGGGCTGCCGTCGACCACGCCGGGTTGGATCACGTTGACCACCAACAGGCCGATGACGATGGCGAAGAAGCTGGTCAGGGCGTAGTAGCCGATGGTCTTGCCGCCGAGGCGCCCGACACTGTCGGAGGAGCCGATGCCGGCGATGCCGATGATGATCGAAGACACAATCAAGGGCACGATCAGCATCTTCAGTGCGTTCAGAAACATCTGACCAATGAAGTCGAACACCGCGATGAACGGCACGCCGAACAGGCCGGCGGTCTCGCCCACCAACAGGCCAACGACGATGGCGAGGCCGAGTGCGATCAGAATCTGCCAATGCAGCTTGAGTTTGAGCAGTCCCATCTGAGGCTCCTTATCGGATCAAGAATGGATCAAGGTCTGTGAGTTGGGTTCGATTCCGGGTTTGACCCCGGTGTGAACGGCTTCGAGCGATGGCGTGCGGAAAGACCTGTGCCCTTGCGCCAAGCCATAGCGCCGCGAAGCTCGATGATCGGTGACGCCGATTTCGTTGGTTGGGGTTATCCTCAGCAGCGCCGAGGATGGTAACATAGGGCGGTTATGGACTGGCCTAAGGCTCGTTGGGCAAAGGGTTTCGATACGATCGATTTCGAGTACGCACAGCTATGCATTTTCGTGTCTTCTACCTGATTAACCGCTCCGGCGAGTGCGTGTCATCCACCAGCGCCGTCGAAATGAGTGCCAAAGCGATCTGCGAGCAGATGCTCGACCGGCTACAGTCCGAGGACGACTATCTTGGCATCCTCGACACCGGCGACAACACCTTGCAGGTGTTGCCGGAGCCCGACAACAACCGCTATTACGTCGAAGTACCCATCGAGGCCGCCAAGGCCTCCTATGGTTGCTATGTCGACCGCACCGAACTCGAAGACCTGGTACGTTCGCTACCGAGCACCTTCGACGAAAAGACCATCCCCGGCCTCACCTACCGCCCCTGGTAAGCACTTCCACGCCTGTGGGAGCGGCTTGCAGCCGCGATCCGGGCCGCGCCGCGAGCCGTTGCCGCAGCGTTCGCGATTGCAAATCGCTCCCACAGGTGCCGATTTCTTTGTGGGAGCGGCTTGCAGCCGCGATGTACGCATCGGCTAGGATGACGTGCAAGCGGGTGGGCGCCTGTCCGTGGGCTCGGATGCTATGATCGGAGCCTTGCCTTGGCGGTCTGCTATCGATCGCTCCGCGGGCTTTTGGTCCGCTCTCCCCATGTGCTGCAAGGAGTTCCCGCGTTATGCAGACCGCTGACACAAGCCAGGCCGGTATTCCGCCGGTCGGCGCTTACCCCCGCCGCCCGAAAGCTTTCGCTTTCTGTTCAGGTCTGGTCGGCGTTGCCGTCTTGCTGTCGGGTTGCTTACCCGGCGATCCAGAACAAGCGCCGACCGAACCGCCAGCGGTCGGGGTCATCGAGGTCGGCGAACAGAAGGTCAATCCATTCTTCGAGTTCGTCGGCAAGATTCGCGCCGCCGAGACCGTGGCGCTGCGGGCGCGGGTGACAGGTTTTCTGGAAGAGCGCAGCTTCCAGGAGGGCGGCGTCGTCGAGCAGGGCCAGGTCTTGTTCAAGATCGAGCCCCAACAGTATCAAGCGACCCTGGCCCAGGCCGAGGCGGAACTGGCCGCGGCCAATGCCTCGCTGAACCGCGCCCAGGTCGACCTGGCCCGCTACAAGGAACTGGTCAAGGCCAAGAACGTCAGCCAGCAAAAGGTCGACGAGGCCGAGGCCGAGGTGCTGGTGCAGGAGGCCACGGTGCAGACCGCGCAGGCCAATATCGAAAAGGCCCAGCTCAATGTCGATTACACCCAGGTCGTTGCCCCCATCGGAGGCCGCATCGACCTCGCCGCCTTCGATGTCGGCAATCTGATCGGCCCCGAGTCCGGTGTGCTCGCCACCATCAATCGGATGGACCCGATCAAGGTCGCCTTCTCCATCGCCGAGACCTGGTACCTGGAGCTGGTGCAGGAGGACATCGAGGCCACGCGCCAAGGCAAAGATGTCGACGAATGGACCCACGTGCCGCTGGTCCGGCTGCCGGATGGCAGCCTCTACGAGTACGCCGGGCGCTTCGACTTCATCGACAACAAGGTGGACGAGAAGACCGGCACGGTGCTGATCCGTGCCGAGTTCGAGAATCCGGACCGCCTGCTATTGCCGGGGCAGTTCGTGAACGTAGTCATCGAGCGCAAGGAGGCCATCGATGCGGTGATGATTCCCCAAGCGGCGGTGCTGACCGACCAGGGCGGCGCCTACGTCTTGCTGGTGAACGATGAGGACAAGGTCGAGGCGCGGCGGATCACCACCGGTCAGCGTTTCGGCCCGAATTTGGTGGTCAGCGAGGGCCTGAAGGCCGGCGAGCGTGTCATCCTCTACGGCGTGCAGAAGGTGCGCCCAGGGCTCACGGTGAAGCCCGAGCTATCGGAGCCGCCGAGCGATCCGATGGTCAGCGCGACCGATGCGTCCGTCATGGCCGAGGAGACCAGTGGGCCGGAGGACGGGGACGCTGACGGTACCGAGACCGATACCGAGACCGATACCGATACCGATACCGATACCGAAGCGGCCGAAGGAGACGCCCCAGAGGGTGAGGAAGACCCCGCGGAACAGCAATCCCCAGAAACAATCGAAACGTCAGCAATCGAAACGTCCGCGGGAGATGAATCGGGCGGCGAGCAGAAGACCCCGGACGAGACTCAATAGCCGGCACTCACAGAAACCGCCCGCGCCCCGCCAGGCCCACCACAAGGAGCCGCCCGATGCCGCTGTCCAAATTCTTCATCACCCGGCCCAAGTTCGCCTTCGTCATCTCCATCGTCATCTCGCTGGCCGGCGCGCTGGCGCTGATGGGGCTGCCGGTGGCGCAGTTCCCGGAGATCACGCCGCCCACCGTCAGCGTCAGCACCCAGTATGCCGGAGCCAGCGCCGACGTGGTCGAGCAGACCGTCGCCGCGCCCATCGAACAGGAGATCAACGGCGTCGAGGGCATGATCTACATGTCCAGCAAGTCCGACAACGACGGCCGCTACAGCCTCACGGTGACCTTCGACATCGGCACCGATGCCGACATGGCGCAGGTGAAGGTGCAAAACCGCGTCTCCACCGCCATGCCGTCGCTGCCCCAAGAGGTCCAGCGCCAGGGCGTGAAGACCGAGAAGCAGTCCACCAACATGCTGCTGATCGTCAACATCTTCTCGCCGGAACAGACCTTCGACTCGCTGTACCTGAACAACTACGCCACCATCAACGTCAAGGACACGCTGGGACGGGTGAAGGGCGTCGGCAAGGCTGAGATCCTGGGCGTGATGGACTACGGCATGCGCTTCTGGCTCAAGCCGGACCGCATGACCGCGCTCGGTGTCAGCGTCGCCGACCTGCAAAACGCCGTGGCCGAGCAGAACGTGCAGGTGCCGGCGGGACAGATCGGCGCGCCGCCGGCGCCCACCGATCAGCAATTCCAGTACACCGTCACCACCAAGGGCCGGCTGTCCGAGGTGGACGAGTTTGCCAACATCATCATCCGCATCGAGCCGGACGGCTCGGCGATCCGCGTCAAGGACGTCGCCCGCGTCGAACTCGGCGCTCAGGCCTACTCGGCGGCGGGCCGGCTCGACGGTCAGCCGTCGGTGGTGCTGGCGGTCTACCAGACGCCGGATGCGAACGCCTTGTCGGTGGCGGATCAGGTCAAGGCCGCGCTCGAGGACCTGTCCGGGCGCTTCCCGGACGACATGGACTACGCGATCCTCTACGACACGACCAATTTCATCGAGGCGTCGATTGCCGAGGTCAAAGAGACGCTGTTCATCGCCATCGCGCTGGTGGTGCTGGTGGTGTTCGTCTTCCTCGGCGACTGGCGCTCGACGCTGATCCCCGGCATCGCCATCCCGGTGTCGCTGATCGGTACCTTCGCCTTTCTGGCGGTCGCCGGTTTTACGCTCAACACCATCGTGCTGTTCGCGCTGATCCTGGCCATCGGCATCGTCGTCGACGACGCCATCATCGTGGTCGAGAACGTGCAGCGGCTGATGGACGAGGAGGGGCTCGATCCCAAGGCAGCGACGGCCAAGGCCATGGACCAGGTCGGCGGCGCGGTCATTGCCACCACGCTGGTGTTGCTCGCGGTGTTCGTTCCGGTCGGCTTTATGCCCGGCATCACCGGCCAGCTCTACCAACAGTTCGCCGTCACCATTTCGGTGGCGGTGGCGATCAGCTCCGTCAATGCGCTGACGCTGAGCCCGGCCTTATGCTCGGTGCTGCTCAAGCCCGGCCAGGAGCCGGTCAAATGGCTCAACTGGTTCAATGTGCTGTTCGGCAAGCTCACCAACGGCTATACCGCCGCGGTGCGCACGACGGTGCGCCGGGCCACGCTGATCGTGCTGATGTACGCGGGGCTGATCGCCGCGACGGTCTGGATGTTCGCCAACCTGCCGTCCGGCTTCCTGCCGGAAGAGGATCAGGGCTATTTCTTCATCGAGGTGCAGTTGCCGGACGCGGCGTCGCTGACCCGCACCGAGACCGCGCTCGACCGGGTCGAGGAGCAGTTGCGTGAGATCCCGGGCGTGACCAATGTCATCTCGGTGGCCGGTTACTCGATGCTGAACAGCGCCTTCGGCTCCAACAGCGCGCTGGTGATCCCGATCCTGGCGCCCTGGGCCGAGCGCTCAGAGCCGAGCCTGCGCCTGCCGGCCATCGTCGCTCAGGCGCAGCAGATCGCGGCCGACACCGCCGATGCCAACGTGATCCCGTTCGTGCCGCCGGCCATCCCCGGCCTCGGCAGCTCCGGCGGCTTCTCGTTCGTGCTGCAGGACTACAGCGGCGGCGACATCCAGGAGTTTGCGTCGGTGATGCGCGGCCTGATCGTCGCCGCCAATGAGCAGCCCGCGGTCGGCTCCGCCTTTAGCACCTTCCGCGCCGACGTGCCGATGCTGTTCCTGGACGTGAACCGCGACAAGGTGCAGACCCTGCAGGTGCCGATGAGCGAGCTGTTCGCGACGCTACAGGCCCAGCTCGGCTCGACCTATATCAACGACTTCAACAAGTTCGGTCGCACCTGGCGCGTCATGGCCCAGGCCGAGGGCGACTTCCGCAACACCCCGAGCGATATCCTGCGCCTGTTCGTGCGCAACAAGGACGGCGACATGGTGCCGGTAGCCACCCTGGCCGAGGTCGAGTCCAAGACCGGTCCGCAGGTGGTGTCGCGCTACAACCTGTTCCGCTCCGCTGACATCTCCGGCGGGCCGGCGCCCGGTTTCAGCTCCGGCCAGGCCATCGCCGCGATGGAGCAGACGGCCGAGGAGACGCTGCCGGCCGGATTCGGCTACGAGTGGACCAGCATGTCCTATCAGGAGATCCAGGCCGCTGGCCA